>CP001643.1:3012493-3614992 GCA_000023405.1 Brachybacterium faecium DSM 4810 | reverse complement strand
CCACAATAGCTCCTGTATTGTGGATCGAGAATGTGGACAACCACGGTGACGTCCGCCTCCGTCGCCCGGACGGCGCCGATCCGGGGCCGGCGATGTGAGAATCCGGCCACAACCCCGCTCCTGGGGCCCCGTGCCGTTGACCCCATGCACCCCCGCGCCTAACATCGTGCAGTCAGCGCTGCGCGCCGTCCCGATACGGTTCCCGGATCCACTGCGGGCCCATTCCGGCATCGGATCGGACCTCGGCAGCCGCCCCGCAACGTCGGGTGCGCCCGGACTTCCCGTTCGTGCAGCAGACGAGAGACCACCGCGAGGGGCACGTTCGTGCCCACGATCGAGGAGAACCATGAGCAAGCGCACGTTCCAGCCGAACCTCCGCCGCCGCGCCAAGAAGCACGGCTTCCGCGCCCGCATGCGCACCCGCGCCGGCCGCGCGATCCTGAACGCCCGCCGCGCCAAGGGCCGCTCCGAGCTTTCCGCTTGAGCCGGACGGACCAGGTGCGAGTCGCCGTGGCGCCGTGAACTGGTCCAGTCGCCGGCTCCACACCGGCGACGAGTTCCGCGCAGTCACCCGCGGTGGCGTGCGCAGCGCCCGATCCCACGTGGTCGTGCATCTCGCCCTGCTCACGCAGGGGGACGAGGCACCCCGCGTGGGATTCGTCGTGTCCAAGAAGATCGGCAACGCGGTGGTGCGCAACCGTGTGACCCGTCGGCTGCGCGAGATCGTGCGGCCGCGTCTGGCGGCCCTGCCGCCGGGAGCGGCGATCGTGGTGCGCGCCCTGCCGGGCATCGATGACCAGCCCTTCTCCGAGCTGGAGCACGATGTCGACTCCGCCCTGGCCGCCGCGCAGCGCAAGCTCGCCCGGCGCGGGAAGCGGGTGCGGTGAGCGTGCGCACCGCGCTGCTGCGCCTGCCGCGCCGGCTACTGATGCTCCCCGTGCGCGGCTATCAGGTGGGCATCTCCCCCTACACCCCGCCCGCCTGCCGCTACGACCCGGTGTGCTCCCAGTACGGCATGGATGCCCTGCGGGTGCACGGCGCGGTCAAGGGGTTCCTGCTCACCACCGGGCGGATCCTGCGCTGCAATCCCTTCACGCGCGGGGGGCTCGATCCGGTGCCTGCTCCGGGCATGTGGAGGAATCCACGCCGACTGCGGCGCCCAGCCCGCTAGGGCCTACCCTTGTCCGAGACTCCCGACCACAGCCGTCACCTCGCATGAACGACATGCGCATCCGTGCGGCAGGAAGACCAGGCCGATGAATCCGCTGTATCCCATCGAGTGGGCCGTCGCATGGCTCATGGTGAAGTTCCATGCGCTGCTGTCCGTGTTCATGGAGCCGGACTCCGGTGTCACCTGGGTGTTCTCGATCGTCGGCCTCACCGTCGTGGTCCGCACCCTGATCATCCCGCTGTTCGTGCGCCAGATCCGCGCCTCGCGCTCGATGCAGATGGTCTCGCCCGAGCTGCAGGCCGTGCAGAAGAAGTACAAGGGCAAGACGGACCAGGAGTCCCGGCAGAAGATGGCCGAGGAGACCATGGCCATCTACAAGGAGGCCGGCGCCAGCCCGTTCTCCTCGTGCCTGCCGGTGCTGCTGCAGATGCCGATCTTCTTCGGCCTGTTCCGGGTGCTGTTCTACAAGCTGCCCGAGGCCGCCGACGGGGCGCCCTTCGGCCCGTTGAGCACCGAGCTCGCCCGCAGCGCCAGGAGTTCCACCATCCTCGGCGACGTCACCATCGCCAACAGCTTCCTGAAGCCCGGTGACGGCGGCACGGTGACGATGGTCCTCGCCGGCATCATCATCGCCTGCATGTGCGCGGTCACCTTCTTCACCCAGAAGTCGCTGACCATGAAGAACATGCCCAAGGCGTCCCTCGAGGGCCCCATGGCCAGCACGCAGAAGATGATGCTGTACATGCTCCCGTTCATCTACGTGATCACGGGACCGGGCATGCCGATCGGTGTGCTCATCTACTGGCTCACCACCAACGTGTGGACCTTCGGCCAGCAGGCCATCGTCATCCGTGCGACCCCCACCCCCGGCTCCGACGCGGAGAAGGAGCGCCAGGCGCGCATCAACGCCAAGCGGGAGAAGAAGGGCCTCGAGCCGCTGGACTTCACGCCGCCGAAGAAGATCTCCGCGGAGCCGGAGCCCGAGGCGCCGATCCGGGTGCAGCCCACCAAGGGCAAGGGAGGCAAGAAGCTCACCGACGAGGAGAAGCTCGAGCGGGCCCGCGCCCTGCGCGCGAAGGCCGCGGAGGAGCGCCGTCGGGCCCAGGAGGCCGCGGGCGAGGCCCCCGCGCCGTCGCCCGGGTCGAACCCGTTGAACAAGGGCGCGAAGAAGAAGCGCAAGAAGTGACCCGGCCCCCGGGAGCACAGCCGCTCCCGGGGCGCATCCCCGTCATCCCAGGATTCCCCGGAGGACCCGAATGAACGCCAACGACGCCACGCCTGAATCCGTCGCGGAGGACAGCGCCGCCGCGCAGCCGGTCGAGACCGAGGGCACGGCGGCCCCGCAGGCTCCCGCCGACGCAGCCGCTGCTGCTGCCGACAGCGCCGACGCGGAGGCACCGATCCCGGATGCCGCCGCGTCCCCGGAGTCCGCCGGCGCGGAGGACCGCACGGAGGAGACGGAGGACGAGGCCGGCGAGAGCGCCGAGGAGCGCCTGCAGCGTCTCGAGGAGGAGGGCGACATCGCCGCCGACTACCTCGAGGAGCTGCTGGACATCTCCGACCTCGACGGCGACATCGACATCGACGTGGACGGCGACCGGGCCTCGGTCGAGATCCGCGGCGCAGACCAGCTCGCCCGCCTCAACCGCCCCAAGGGAGAGCTGCTGGACGCGCTGCAGGAGCTCGCCCGCCTGGCCGTGCAGACCCGCACCGGGCACCGCTCCCGCCTGATGCTCGACATCGGCGGCTTCCGCGCGGAGCACAAGGGCAACCTCGAGGAGCTCGCCGCCACGGCGATCGCCGAGGCCAAGGAGGCCGGCACCCCGGTGCCGCTGCGCCCCATGAACCCCTTCGAGCGCAAGGTCGTCCACGACGTCGCCAAGCGCGAAGGGCTGCGCTCGGAGTCCGATGGCGACGGCAAGAGCCGTCACGTCGTGATCTACCCGGCGTCCTGAGGCCCGCCGTGCAGCCGCTGCCTGAATCCCTGCGCCCGACGGCGGAGCGTCTCTTCGCAGAGCGTCTCGAGCTCGCGGAGCGCTTCGTCGCGCTGCTTGCCGACCAGGGCCCCGAGCGTGGTCTGATCGGGCCGCGCGAGGTGGACCGTCTCTGGGAACGGCACCTGCTCAACTGCGCCCTGATGGTCGATGCGATCGACCCGTCGGCCTCCACCCTCGCCGACGTCGGCTCGGGTGCCGGCCTGCCCGGCGTGGTGATCGCGATCGCCCGCCCGGACCTGCAGGTCACGCTCATCGAGACGATGCAGCGCCGCACCACCTGGCTCGAAGAGGTCGACGCCGAGCTGGGCCTCGGCATCGAGGTGGTGCGCGCCCGGGCGGAGGAGCTGCACGGACACCGCAGCTTCGAGGTGGTCACCGCCCGCGCGGTGGCCGCGCTCGACAAGCTGGCCCGCTGGACGCTGCCGCTGGTCGCCGACGGCGGGACGCTGCTGGCGATGAAGGGCTCCTCGGCCCCGGACGAGGTCGAGAAGGCCCAGAAGGTGCTCACCACGCTCGGAGGCGTCGATCCCACCATCTCCCGCTACGGGGTGGGCGAGGTCGAGGTTCCCACTACAGTGGTCCAAGTGCGTCGCCGTGCGAAGGCGACCAGGAAGGGAGACGCACGTGGCTGAACAGCGCGATGATTCCTCCCGGGGACGCGGCGCGATGGACGACACCCCGCTGATGCGGGAGCTGACCCGGGATCATGCTCGTCGCAAGCAGCTCGAGGGGCTCGAGTTCACCCGCGTGGGCGGAACCCGGATCATCACGGTCGCCAACCAGAAGGGCGGCGTCGGCAAGACCTCCACCACCGTGAACCTCGCCGCGGCGCTGTCCATGGGCGGCCTGAACGTGCTGGTGCTCGACGCCGACCCGCAGGGCAACACCTCCACCGCGCTGAGCATCGAGCATCATGCCGAGGTGCCCAGCATGTACGAGGTGCTGGTGGAGTCCGCTCCGCTGTCCGAGGTGATCCAGCAGGTCCCCGAGATGCCGGGACTGTTCTGCGCCCCGGCCACGATCAACCTCTCCGGCGCCGAGATCGAGCTGGTCTCCCTCGTCGCCCGCGAGAACCGGCTGCGCAACGCCATCCGCGACCATCTCGAGGAGCGCGAGCAGCAGGGCCTGGAGCCGCTGGACTACGTGCTCGTGGACTGCCCGCCGTCGCTCGGCCTGCTCACGGTCAACGCCCTCGTCGCCGCGCGCGAGGTGCTGATCCCGATCCAGGCGGAGTACTACGCGCTCGAGGGTCTCTCGCTGCTGCTGAACAACATCGATCTGATCCGTCAGCACCTCAATCCCGAGCTGGTGGTCTCCACGATCATGCTCACGATGTACGACGCCCGCACCCGCCTCGCGGCGCAGGTGGCCCAGGACGTCCGCGACCACTTCCCGGACCAGACGCTGGACACCACCATCCCGCGCTCGGTGAGGATCTCCGAGGCACCGAGCTACGGCCAGACGGTGCTGACGTACGATCCCAGTTCGAGCGGTGCGCTGGCGTACCGCGCGGCGGCCTACGAGCTGAACACGCGACCCGCTCCCTGACCCTGCGGCACCGGTCCACCGCGCGACGAAGCGCGCGGGAGCGGTGCACACCCCGACGGCGACGACATTTCTCGGAAGGACAACGGCCATGACGCAGAAGCGAGGACTCGGTCGAGGACTCGGTGCCCTGATCCCGGGTGCCGGCTCGACGCCTGCCCCCGAGCAGGAGCTTCGTACGCGCACGCGCCCCGACTCCGCCGCCGGCACCGGGTCTGCGAACCCGCGCCCGGTGGACATGTTCTTCTCCGGGGAGAAGGCCTCCTACGAGGAGGAGCGGGCACAGCGCGAACGCGCCGGCGCCCATGACCTGGCCACGGGGATGGCGCGGGCCGCCGCCGAGCGCCGCAACCGCACCGCCGCCGGCGCCCGACGCTCCGCCAGCCGCGGCCCGGAGGCGAACGAGAGCACGGACGAGGCGCCCACTTCCTCGGCTCCGGCGCGCACCTCCCGCTCGAGCGGCAGCGGGACGACGACGAAGGTCTCGTCGACCGCGAAGAAGCGCCCCGCGGCGAAGAGCTCCCCCGCCAAGAGCACCGCCGCGAAGAGCACCGCCGCGAAGAGCACGCCGGCGAAGAGCACGCCGGCGAAGAAGTCCTCCACGGCCTCGAAGTCCACGAGCTCGACGTCGACCGGATCGACGCCCGCCCGTTCCACGAGCACGACGACGAAGAGCACGGCGAAGAAGACGACGGCGCCGAAGTCCTCCGCGTCGAAGAGCGCTGCCCCGAAGAGCGCAGCACCGAAGACGGCCGCTCCCGAGGCGACCGCGCCCACGAGCGCCCCGGCGAAAACCTCCACTCCCGAGACGTCCCCGGCGACGAACACCACCGAGACCGAGGCGCAGGCCCCCGCGGCCCCCTCGACACCTAAGTCCCCCGCGTCGACGCCGCCCCCGACCTCCACGGACGCGGCAGAGCCCGCTCCGGCCGAGGAGACCGCAGCCCCGGACACGGCCGCTCCCGCGCCCGCAGCATCGGCCGACGACTCCGCCCCCACCCCTGCCCCCGCAGGCGAGCCCAGCCCTGTGGTGGACGTCGAGCCGGTCACCCCGACCCCTGCTCACCCGGCCGAGCCCGAGAAGCCCGCCGATCCCGAGGAGCCCGCCGAGGCGAAGGACGTGACCGCGTCCGAGGACCACGACGTCGATCACGGCGCGGCGGATGACTCCTCACCGGCCGAGCCGACGGCACCCGGCAGCGATGACTCGCCGAGCCCGTCGGCGTCGCCCGCGGCCGCTGGGGAGGACCTGGAGGAGCGCGGTCTCCTCAGCGTGCCGGGCGCGGTGTTCGCCGAGATCCCGATCCATGAGGTGCGGGAGAACCCACGCAACCCGCGCACCATGTTCGACGAGGACGAGCTCGATGAGCTCGCCTATTCGCTGCGCGAGGTCGGTGTCCTCCAGCCGGTCGTGGTGCGCCCGATCCCGGTCACCGACGACGGCGAATCGTTCGAACTGGTCATGGGTGAGCGGCGCTGGCGTGCCGCGCGTCGTGCAGGCCTGCAGTCGATCCCGGCGATCATCCGCGAGACGAGCGATGATGATCTGCTCCGGGACGCCCTGTTGGAGAACCTCCACCGCACCCAGCTGAACCCCCTCGAAGAGGCCAACGCCTACCAGCAGCTGCTGGAGGACTTCGGGTGCACCCAGGACGAGCTCGGTGAGCGCATCGGCCGCTCCCGCCCCCAGATCACGAACACGCTTCGCCTGCTGCGCCTCCCGGCTCTCGTGCAGCGCCGGCTGGCCAGCGGAGCCATCAGTGCAGGACATGCCCGCGCGCTGCTGTCTCTCGATGATCCGGCACTCATGGAGGAGCTCGCCCAGCGGATCGTGCAGGAGGGCCTCTCCGTGCGCGCTGTGGAGCGCCTGGTCGCTCGGGGTGGGCAGCAGCAGACGGCCACCAGGACCGTGCGCCGCAGCACCTACGACCCGCACGTCGTCGATCTGACCAGCCGGCTCTCGAACCGTCTCGAGGCGCCGGTGCGCATCGATGTGGGCAAGCGGAAGGGCCGCATCACTCTCGAGTTCACGAACCTCGAGGATCTCGAGCGGCTCGTGGAGAACATGGGTCTCGACGTTCCTCTGCCGACGGGCGATTCGCACGAGGGCTGACTCGGATCCACCACTTGGGGGGACTCGCGATGTCGCGGGTCCCCTCTTCTGTGCCCAGGGGACGGGCTTCTTCCCCGGCATATGACATGTTGGCGGCGGGACGGGTACTTGCCCGTCAGGGACATGACAGAACAGTCGACATCGTCATCATGGTGACGCATGTCACAGTCCTCTGCACACCCGGGCTCTAAGACGCTGCAGGTCAGCGCCCCACCGTCGCAATCCGTCGGCTTATCCACCGATGTGCACAACTCTGTGGATATCGCTCTGTCCACTACAGATCCGTCCTGCCCCTCCGATCGCTTCCGCAGAGCGATGCCTCCATGTCTGTCAGTAGCTCCGGTCCTCACGACGCTCCCCGCCTCGCCTGCCCAGTGCTTGTCTCACCGTTTCACGGGGAACGACGACGCCCACCATGGTGCTGATGCTTCGCTTTCGCGCGCTCCGGCCGGGGCCCCGCTCTCAGCGGTCCACTCTCCTCACCAATCACTGTCGTCATATCAAGTTTCACGGCAAACCTGCCTGGCCACTACGTTCGGACGCTATTAGTGCTTAGCGCTGCGGATGGAGTGGGCGGGGGGCTTTTTGGTGTCCGTTTCCCGTGAAGCAGGGCGTGGCGGTCGTCTGCACCGCGCGAGAGGACTTCGCCGCCGCAGAACAGCTCGTTTCACGGGAAGCTGAGCCAAGAGCCCGACGCACGGTGTTGAGATGACCAGGGTGCGGACACGTGTATGCAGGTGCAGCACGCCCCGAAGTGCAGTCGGCAGGATGACTCTCTGCTCTCAAGCATGTTCCACGTGAATCGGGCCGCATCGAAGTGAGCCCTCTCGGCAAGACATTCAGCGCCGCCGGCAGAGGTGCCGACTCGACGCATGTCGGCGCCCTGGCATAGATCGATGTTCCCCGTGAAACCTGTGCGAAATTGCTGCTCCTCGCCCGTCGTGAGCGGCAGACGTCCATATAGGGGATTGACGCTTGCAGGAATGCTTAAGTGTCCACGCCCCCAGTGTGAGCACCGAGTCCCGCGCCGTCGGAGTACCGATCGGCAGCGCACGCGTTTCACGGGGAACTGCCGCCTGACCGCGGTCGAGCGCGAAGAGCAGACGGAGTTCGAGACACCCGTCTCTCGAGCGTGCTCGTGGTGTACCGGCGTGGTGTTGGCTGGCCGTGCCCTGTTGCTGACTGCTCCACGTGGTCTTGGGTTGGGAGCCAAAGCCGCACTGCGATCAGTTTCACTGGAAATTCGGTCTCACGACAGGCTTGATCTGAGAACCGCGGTATGGGCTCGTGGGCGGAGACGTGCGGGACCGCCTCGGTCCGGCAGGTCGCCCGCAGGGACGTACTCAGCCCGGCGCGTGTGAAGGCCGCACCATCCCCATTTCCCGGGAGGGGACCCGAGAACACCTCCCACTACTGATCGCAACCGTGCGTTCCACGGGAAACACGCTCTTGCTGACAGACACTTCCCATCATCGGCTACGCGGAAAGCACAGGGCAGCGTCAAGCAAGCCCTTGCGTCCAGGGTTTCACGGGAAACCAGGCACACTCCTCACTGCGTCAACGTGGATCGCAGCCGAGAGTAGCCCGGCGCCTGAGAAATATGACCTCACCGATCCTGTTGCACGTGAAACGCGACGTAACGGTCCTTCGAGAGCCTTGTGCGTCGGTCGGGAGGTCCAGTGCGCTCCATTCCGAGCACACTCGGCCCGCATGGTGGTGTACACAGAGTATCGTTCCACGTGAATCACCGACTACTCGCACAGCGGAGCCCTTCGTCGGGTTGGCCCGCACGGTCCAGGAGTCCATGAGATCGGCAGGCTGAATGTTCGGCTGATGGTTCGGTACCGGACCGCCGGTGCTACCAGGGCTCCCGGATGCACGATGCCCAGACCTTCGTCAGCGCTGTGGTGGCGAAGTGTGCGCTCGGTGGGTTCCACGCGAAACCTCCACGAGAGTGCTCGGCGACGCCCACCGCGGGCGATCTGCCGGGACCGTCCAGAGTGGAGCGATCGAGCCGGCAAGGCGCACCGCCCGCATTTCACGCGAAACTCAGTTCAGTGTCGACCGGTGGGTCGAGTGGGGAGCCGGTTCGCTCAGTGCGCCGGTGGTAGTCATTTGCGGCTACCGCAGCGACCTGGCCCGGCGGCGTACGTCATAAAGCCCCATCGGTACTCCACGATCACCCGACAGGTCCACATGCGCGAGCTCTATGCACACTGTGCGCAACCATGTGGATAACTAGATAATGACAGACGTACAAGATGTGGGCCAGGACACACAGTTGGCCACGAAGGTTTCTGACAGGTGGGCCCCCGTTTGCCGCGACACTCGCATCGGTGCAGGTCAGCGCCCTGTGTAGCGCCTGTATGAATTGGCAACCCGGACAGGGTTATCCACACTAGATTGTGGATAAAGGTGTGGATGTACTCGCACCACACTGTGGATATCGGTGTGAACAACCGTGTGGATGACGCTACCTGTGCACTTCAGAGCACGCCGTCTCACGGAACTTGACAGGGGGCGCCGACATCCCCTGGGAACCAGGATCGTGCGCTGGGCCGGCGCCGGTACTCAGCCGGTGACGTACCTGCCCATGCTGGTCCGTGCAGCCGTGCAGCCGTGCAGCCGTGCAGCCGTGCAGCCGTGCAGCCGTGCAGCCGTGCAGCCGTGCAGCCGTGCAGCCGTGCAGCCGTGCAGCCGTGCAGCCGTGCAGGAGGGCGGGCGGGCGCGGCCCGCCTACGAGAGGTGCGCGTACGGGCCGAACTCCGCCTCGACGACATGCTTCGGCTGTGCACCGGTGCGTCGGTGGGTGAGAGTCCAGGGTCCGGGCAGCGTGAGCGCTGCGCCGTCGGGTCCGAACCCGCGGAGCTCGGGCACGACCAGCGGATCCTCCGCGACCTCGTCATCCCCATGCGTCTCGACGGCGCCCTGCGCAGGTTCCACGCCCGGCTGGAAACGAAGCCAGGTGGGCAGGGCGTCGATCTTCCACGCCTCGAGCAGCTCGTCGGGAGGATCCTCGACGAGGAGGCTGTGCACCGCGCCGTCCCAGCGGCGGGCGAGCTCCCGCAGCACGGTCGGGGCGGGCCGCGAGGGTCCCGCCCACGTCGCGCTCACGAGGGCCACGGCCGCGCGCGGCTGCGCGGGACCATTCGCCTCCGCGGGGACGCGCGGCAGTCCGGCGCTGCGGGAGCCCGCAGCACCGCGCGGTGCCCCGCTCCCCCGGGGAGGCTCGGAGGTCACTGGGCGGTGGCGTCGGCCAGGACGTCCTCGGTGTCGATGCCGGCGGCCATGTCGGCGAGCCAGCGCTCGGCATCCAGCGCCGCCTGGCAGCCCGTGCCGGCGGCGGTGATGGCCTGGCGGTAGGTGTGGTCGACCACGTCGCCCGCAGCGAAGACCCCGGGCACCGAGGTGTAGGTGGTGCGGCCCTCGCAGACGATGTAACCCTCGTCGTCCAGCTCGAGCTTGCCGCGCACCAGATCGGTGCGCGGGAGGTGGCCGATCGCCTCGAACACGGCGGAAGTCGCCAGCACGCGCTCCTGGCCGGTGACGGTGTCGCGCAAGGTCACGGACTCGACCTTGTCGTCACCGTTGATGCTCACGACCTCGCTGTTCCAGGCGAAGCTGAGCTTCGGATCGGCCTCGGCACGGCGGGCCATGATCTTCGAGGCGCGCAGCTCGTCGCGGCGGTGGACCAGGGTGACGGACTTGCCGAAGCGGGTGAGGAACGTGGCCTCCTCGACGGCGCTGTCGCCGCCGCCGACCACCACGATCTCCTGGTCCTTGAAGAAGAACCCGTCGCAGGTCGCGCACCAGCTCACACCCTTGCCGGAGAGCTGCGCCTCCCCGTCGACGCCGAGCTTGCGGTACGCGGAGCCGGTGGAGAGGATCAGCGACTTCGCCCGGTACACGGTGCCGTCGTCGAGGGTGACCGTCTTGATCTCGCCCTCGAGCTCGAGCTCCACGGCGTCCTCGTAGATCACCTCGGCGCCGAAGCGCTCGGCCTGCTCCTGCAGGTTGGTCATCAGCTCCGGGCCCTGGATGCCGGAGGGGAAGCCGGGGAAGTTCTCCACGTCCGTGGTGGTCATGAGCGCGCCACCGGCGTCGAGGGCACCGGCGATCACGATCGGCTTCATCTCCGCGCGGGCGGAGTAGATCGCGGCGGTGTATCCCGCGGGGCCGGAGCCGACGATGACGACCTCGTGGACGGTGTCGTCCTGCGGGGACTCGGCGGCCGGGACGGGCTGGGCGGCCGGGGCGGGGCCGCCGAGGATGTTGAGGGCCTGGATGGGCTGCGACATGGGGGATGTCCTTCCGTGGAGTGGATGGGCGGTCGGCGGGAGGACCGCCGTCAAGTATGGGCCAGGCCGCGGGTGGCGGCCGAAGGGGTCGAGCAGGTCACAGCGCGCCGATCATCACGTCACCGGACCAGAGCCGGTTCTCGGCGGGCGCGAGGTCGTCGTCCTGGGTGCCGCAGGTGGGCCGCACCACGGTGGTCGAGACGATGCCGCCGTTGGCCCGCAGCGTCTCGCGGTCCATCGGACCGTGCACGAGCAGCCAGCCCGAGGTCTCCTCGCCGCCCCATGCGACCTCCTCCATGATCAGGATCGACTCCGAGACCCCCTGCTCCCGCAGGCACTGCGCCGCGTCGAAACTGGTCATCGGCTGGATGGTGCCGGTGTCGACGAGGCGCTGCACCTCGGTGCCGAGGCTCATCTCCGTGACAACGGGAACGCCCGCGGAATTCTTCCCGGCACCGCCGAGGGAGTCGGAGGAGGTGGACGCGGAGCGGGAACGGCTCGCGGTGGTCTGCTCGAGCGCCCCGGCGAGCTGGAGGCCCAGCAGGGCTGCGGCGATGAGCGCGATCAGCACGAGCGGCACCGGGATGCCGAGCACGGTGCCGAAGCGTGATCGACGCTCGTCCCCGGTCCGCGAGGGCGGGCGTCCCGGTGACGACGAGCTCATTCGACCTGGATCTCCGCGATCCGGGCCCGGAACCGCCCGTCCTCATTGCTGTCCGGCGGGAGCTCGGGGATCCACAGCGTCACCTCGTCGGTCTCCACCGGCTCCGGGGCGTCCAGGCGCACCTCGCCGTCGGCGACGAACGCCCCGCTGGCGAGCACGTCCCCGAGCGAGCCGTCATCGTTCAGGGCGCGCAGCTCGATCGTCCCGCCGTTGTTCAGGGCGGTGGTGACCGTGACGGAGGAGAAGGTGGAGGTCTCCGCGAAGTGCAGGTGCATGCCCACCCCGCCCTTGAGCCCGCCGTAGTCGGGGCTGCCGTAATGCTTGGTGGACCAGTACGTCGAAGGATCGCCGTCGGTGAGGCGGTCCTGCTGATCGGTGTGGTCCGGGTCCCGGTCGCTGTCCTCCACGAACAGTTCGACGTCCTCGATCTCCGGCGGGGGCGCAGCCGGATCCTCCGTCGGCTCCGCGGTGGGTTCCACGGGCGCCTCGCCGGTCTCCTCCTCCTCGGGGGTGGGAGAGGCGGGCGGTGCCGAGGTGGCCAGGGGGTCATCCAGCAGCTCGCGCACATCGCTCGTGATCGATGTCAGGGCGATGACGAGGGCGACCATTACCACGATGGCACCGCCGATGATGATCCACTGCGACTGCAGCGAGCGCTTCTCCCGGTCCCGCGGGCCCATCGCGAACGTCCCGGGGGCGTCGTCGTCCACGGCCACGCCGACCACGTCGCGCAGCAGCGAGCTGCGGGAGGCGGGTGCGGCGGAGGACTCCTCCGGCGTCTCCTCGAGCACCGAGCGGTCGCGCCCGTGGATCACGATCGGCCCGTCCGGCCGCGCCGAGGCCACGGGTTCCGTGCGCCCGGAGACCGGTACGGGGGCGGACGACGGCGTGCCCGCGCTGTGCGCGACGGGGCTCGGCGGTGTCGGCGCCGAGTAGTCCGGGGTGGTCGCCGGTGCGGCGGGTGCGGCGGCGGGGGGCGTCGCGGCAGGTGCGTGACCGGCGGGGGCCCCTCCGGACGACGCCGTGGGGGCGAGCGGCCAGTGGGTGCCCGAGGTGCGGGCGGGGACGTCCTCGGCGGGCGGGGGCTGCGACGCGGCGGCTGCTCCCGCAGTCGTCGCGGCGGCCCCGGCGGCCGCCGGGCCGACGGGAGAGGACGCGCCCTGCTCACCGGCGTCGCCCTCCTCGCCCGTCCCAGCAGCGGGTGCTGCGGCCTCGCTCGGGCGGGCAGGCTGCGTGCCCTGCGGGACCGTGATGTCCAGGTGCCCGGGGAAGGGGCTCGTGCCGCGCTTCTGGTCGAGCTGGAGATCGTCGACCAGCGCCTTCGCCTCCTGGGAGGTCTTCTGCGAGGCGGCGGCGTCCTGCGCGGCGGCCGCGGCGTCCTCCGAGGGCTCGCCCTCGCGCGCGCCGGCGCTGTCATCGGCGCGTGATCCGGGATCCGCAGCGGCAGGGTCGACGGGCGCGGCGCTGAGAGCGGCCGCTCCACCAGCTCCCGCCACGGCCGCCCCGGCGGCCCCCGCCGCCACTGCGGTGTCGGCGGCGGCATCGGGCTCGGCGGCATCCGGCCCACCTTCGTCCTCGGAGGGAGACTCCGCCGCGGGTCTCGGTGCGGCATCTGGCACGGGCGCCATGAGGGCCGTGCTCTCCAGCTCGGTCTCCTCGGACGACGGCGGCTCCTCCGCGGGGTTCGGTGCGGCGTCCGGCACGGGCGTCATGAGCGCGGTGCTCTCCAGCTCGTCCTCGTCCGGCTCCGGGCTCGCCGTCCCCGGCACCGGCATGGGGGCCGCGGTGCCGGCGCGGGAGTACGCCTCGACGGTCACCGGGATGGACTGCCACGGCTCGAGCGCCTCGATGAGGCCGCGCGTGGTCTCGGGGACGTCCTCGGCGGATTCGTTGAGCACCAGGTCGCAGAGCAGATCGAGATCCTGCGGGATCTCGCTGTCCACGAGCGTGGAGGGCCGTGGGACGTGCCCGGTCTCGTCCGGTCGGGGGCTGCGGCCGGTCAGGGCCCGGTACAGCAGCGCGACCAGCGCGACGGTGTCCTGGAAGGAGGCGATCTCGCGCGAGCGGTCCAGACCCGGGTGGGCGGCGGCCTCCACCCCGATGCCCAGCAGCACCACGTCCCCGGAGCGGGTGTCGACGAAGACGCGGTTGGAGTCCAGCAGCTGGTGGCGCACACCGCGCCGACGCGCGGTCTCCAACCCGGTCGCCGCCTCGCCGATGATCGCCCGGGCGGTCTCGGGGTGCAGCGGGCCCTCGGCCAGCAGCGCGGCGAGCGGCGGCGCGGGCGGCAGCGGGTACTCGACGACGGTGAGCGGCGCGCCGGCGGCGTCGACCTCGGCGTCGGGCGCGCTGTCGCCGTCCTCGCGCGGGTCGTCGAACACGACGATGTCGCGGACCGGGAGCAGGTGCGGATCCTCCACCAGGTAGGCGCGGCGCACGGCGTCGGCCGCTTCGAGCGCGGCCTCCCCCTGCACGATGAACAGCACCACGTCCTCGCCGGTGGAGATCGAGCGGGCGCGGCGCCATACGGCGCCGTCGGCGACTCCGGAGAGGGGGATCTCCCCTGCCAGCGTCCACCGGGAACGCAATGCGTCCGGCTGTGGGTTCGTGTTCACGGACCGTCCTTCTCCTCGTCCGGCGGGGGTGCGCCCGTCACGTGCTTCGCCCATGCTACGAGGTCACCCCCTGACCGCGGCGCGTGAACCGGCCCAGCACGCGCTGCGCGGTGTGCACCAGCTGCCTCACCTCGGGCACCTTCAGCAGGTAGGCCGCCGCCGTGAACACCACGACCATCACCGCTCCCACCAGCATCCCGAGCACCACCGCGTACGCCCGGTGGCTCCAGAACTGGTCCTCCAGCAGCCGCACCAGAGCGGTGCCCACCGCCCAGCTCACCACCGCGGCGCCGCCGAGCTTCGCGGCGAGGACGGCCCCGGACAGGACGCTGGGCGGCACCGTGTGGTGGCGGGCGGCGAGGCGGCGCAGCTGCCACATGCCCATCACCCAGGCGGCGAGGTTGCCGACGCTGGTCGCGCCGGCGGCCGCCATCGCCGCGTACTGCGGATCCACGGTGGTGAGGATGATCGGCACCGAGAGCACAGTGATCGCCGCGATCGGGATCTGCGAGAGGAACGGGGTGCGGGCGTCCTCATAGGCGTAGAACACCCGCTTGATGAGGTACAGCGAGGCGAAGGGCACCAGCCCGAGCATGTACGCCACCAGCACGGTGCCGTTCGCGCGGGCGCCGATCTCCCCGGTGCCGCCGCCGATCACCCACATGATCGGGCCGGACAGCGCGACGAACACGGCCGTGCACAGCACCATCGGCACCGCCAGCATCCGGTTCGTCTCGCTGTAGCGCGCCAGCGCCCCGGCGTGGTCGTCGTCCGCCGCGGAGCGGGAGATCGACGGGAAGGCCGCGGTGACCAGGGTGACGGCGATGATCCCCTGCGGGATCATGAAGGCGAGATAGGCCCACTCCATGGTGAGCAGCGCCGGATAGCGGGCCGCCAGGTCCGGCTGGCCCTGGTACTGCTCGGTCATCCGCACCGCCCCGCCGGTCGCCCAGCGGGAGGCCCACATGCCCAGCTGGCCGAGGCCCAGCATCGCCAGCGACCACAGCCCGATCCGGCTGAGCTTGCCCAGGCCCAGCCCGCGCAGGCCCCACTTCGGCCGCAGGCGCAGGTCCAGCGTCTTGACGTACCAGAACAGGAACACCACCTGGGAGGCGGAGCCGCCCACGTTGATCACGGCCATCGCCACGATCATCGGCATGGTCCACATGCTGGGGTCGCCGACGGTGCCCCACAGGCCCAGGAAGGCGGCGGCGCCGATGATGCCCACGAGGTTGTTGATCACCGGGGCCCACTGGTACGGGCCGAAGGAGTCGTGGGCGTTCAGCAGCTGGCCGCACATCACGTACAGCGCCGAGAAGAAGATCTGCGGCATCATCCAGTAGCCCAGCTGCACCGCGAGCGCGTACGTCGCCGGGGGCAGGACACCGCTGGTGAGGGTCAGCAGCAGCGGGACCGCCACGAGGCACACCGCGGTCACGGCGAGGGAGACCGCCGCGACGAGCGTCATCAGGCGCGAGATGTAGTCGCTGCCGCGATCGGGACGTTTCACGGCCCGCACGATCGCGGGCACCAGGATCGCGTTGAGCGTGCCGCCGCCCACCAGCAGCCAGATGGTGTTCGGCAGCGTGTTCGCGGCGCTGAACGCGTTGGCGGCGGAGGACATCGAGCCGCCGAGGACCGCGCCGAACAGGAAGTTGCGCACGAAGCCGAGGAGCCTCGAGATCATCGAGCCGACTGCCATCACCATGCTGGCCTTGAGCAGGGTGGAGCGGCTCGCGGGCGCGCCGCGGCGACGATGGCGGGGCACGTGGTGAACCCGGCGGGCGGTGGTCATCGTGCGCCGTCCTCCTCGGTCGGGTCGGGATCCAGGTCGGTGTCGGTGTCGGTGTCGGTCGGGTCGGGATGGGGGTCGCGGTCGGGACCGGGGTCGCGCCCGGCCTCCGAGCGCCGGGACCAGATCTCCTGCGCCGCATGGGTGTCGAGGGTCGAGCGGCCCGAGCGTGCCAGCTCCTCCGGGTCCTCGGGGCCGCGCACGGCCGGGGCGCGGGTGGCGGCGCCGGTGCGCCGGGCCCGCGCCACGCCGATGATGACCAGCAGGCCCATCGCGATGACCAGCACCAGCGTGGTCCAGTTCTCCCACGACGGGTTCACCGTGAGGGGCACGTCGACCGGGGTGGTCAGGGGCCGGCCGTCCTCGGTGGTGACCACGGTGGTGAGGGTGACGGTCCCGTTCGCGATCGCCTCGACGTCCACGGCCGCGTCGATGCGGCCCCGGGCGGGGACCTCCACCGTCTGCGGCCCGCCCACCTGCACCAGCGGTTTGTCGGAGGTGACCTCGATCCGCACCGTGATCGGGGTGTCCAGCTCATTGCTGAGGGTGATCGGGACGCTCACCGCGTCGGAGATGACGTTGTACCCCGAGGCGGGCACCACCTTGATCCGCTCCCGCAGCCCGGCGGCGAGGGCCTGGGCGTCCTCGGCGCGGCCGGCGGGGATCTCGGGCTCGCCCCGCCAGCGCGCCGAGGTGCCGGCGATGATCTCGCGCCGCGCCGCCTCGAGCGGGGAGTCGTCCTCCATCGCCGCGGCGAGCGTGTCCAGCTCCTCCCAGGAGTCGGCGAGCTCGTGGAGCGGCTCGGGGTCCAGCAGCTGCGGGTCCTCGGCGCTGCTCAGATGCTCCCAGCGGCCGTTCTCGGTGGGCCCGCTGGGGAGGACGTCGTCGGCCCCGATCCGCCCGAGCGCATACAGCTCTCCGTCCTCGCTGCGCGGATCGGTGGTCCAGCTGCCCTGGTCGGCGGCGTCCAGCAGCGTGCTGGTGCGGCCGGTGACGATCCAGGGCGCCTCGGCGAGGGCGTCGAGGGTCGCGTCGAGCGCCTCCGGATCCAGCTCCGCCTCGGCGGAGGGGGCGATGAGCAGGTGGCGCGGCGCGGTCGTGTACTCCGAGGCGATGGTCGCGGTCTCGGCGAGCACCCGCTGCCGGGTCTGCTCCGCATCGGAATCCTCGGTGAGCAGGGAGAGCTCGGAGGAGAGCGTGGGATCCGGGGCGAGCAGGGTGAGCTCCTCGCCCTCCTGGCGGCTCGAGGGATAGACGCCGACGGAGCTGGGGGTCACGGCGGAATCGGGATCGGTGCGCAGCGAGCTCGACGGCACGATCGCCGTGTCCCCGCCGGCGGCGAGCACCTCCTCGAGGGTGTCGGGAGAGGCGGTGGCGGGATCGATCTGCAGCGGCGCGGCGCGAGGCACGATCCCGGTCTCCGTCCAGACCTCGTGCCCCTGCTCGCGCACCGCGGTGGAGAGCTGGTCGGTCCCGGCGGCGTCCAGGCTGCGGGTGTCCGCCTGGGCGTACGGCATGGCCAGCACGGTCCGCTGCCCGACGGCCTCGTCGAGCACGCCCGCGAGCTCGGCGGAGAGCGGCTCCGGGGTGTATTCGCGCACGGCGCTGGGATCCTCGCCGTCGCTGGGGTCCACCGCCAGGAGCGGGGGATCCAGCAGCGCCGGGTCCAGCCACCAGTCCACGTCCTCACGCTGCGAGAGGGTGCGCAGCGCGGCGAGCCGACCGGACTCGGCCGAGGCGGCGAACTCCTCCGGATCGGTCACCATGGCCGCCGGGTCCTCCGCCGCGAACGGCAGCAGCACCGACTGGGTGATCGTGGCCTCCGCGTCCGCGGGGCGCCACACCACGAAGGTGCGCAGCGTGGACAGCGGCTGCTCCTCGGCGGTGACGGTGAGGGCGAGGCGCCGGGTGCCCCAGTAGTAGGGCTCCTCCGAGTAGCCGAGGTCCTCCGCCGCGATCTGCACGGTGAGGACCGTCGACTCGCCCGGGGCCAGCTCCTCATGGGCCGACGAGCTCGCCAGCGCGGCGCCGGTGGAGGACGGCGTGGTGTCCGACTGCCAGGCGGTGAGCACGTCGCGGTCCGTGACCCGGGCGGTGCGGGTGCGCAGCTCGAGCGCGAGCGTGGACAGCGGCTCCGAGGAGGTGTTGGTCACGTCGACCTGCGCCTCGAGGGTGCCGTCGGGCGCCAGGGAGGTGGGGGTGAGGGAGACGAGATCCATGCTCACCGGGGAGTCCTCCGGGGCCTGCGGCGGCGCCGCCGGGGAGGCTGCGCCGAGGCTCCCGCTCGCGGTGTGAGCAGGGGAAGCTGTGGCAGGCGGCGCACTCACCAGCACTGTTGACGCGATGACCAGTGCCGTCAGCAGCGCCGCGAGCACCGGGCGCACGGACGGCGGGGACGACGGCATGGTGACACTGTAAGCGGCCGCTACCGTAGAGGCCTTCAGGTGCACGAGACCTCTACATGGCGCCGCCGCATCGATCCCGAACCAGGACAGGACCACCCGTGACCGATCCCGTGGACGAGACCACCGCCACCGCCGAGCGGCTCGAGACCGCTCGCCGCCGCGCGGCCTCGATGTTCGAGGCCCTGCCGCCGGAGATCCACGAGCTGGGTCGCCTGTTCGCGGCCGCCGGCCACGAGCTGGCCCTCGTCGGCGGACCGGTGCGGGACGCGGTGCTGGGCCGTTCGAGCGCCGACCTGGACTTCACCACCTCCGCCCGCCCCGAGCAGACCGAGACGATCCTGCGCGAGTGGACGCACGACGGGGCGATCTGGGACATGGGCCGCGACTTCGGCACGCTGGGCGGGGTGCGCGACGGGGTGAAGGTCGAGATCACCACCTATCGCACCGAGTCCTACGACCCCTCCAGCCGCAAACCGCAGGTGGAGTACGGCGACACGCTCGTCGGCGATCTCTCGCGGCGCGACTTCACCGTCAACGCGATGGCGGTGCGCCTGCCCTCGCTCGAGTTCGTGGACCCCTTCGACGGCCTGGGCGACCTGGCGCGCACGCTGCTGCGCACCCCCGTCGCCCCCGGGCAGTCCTTCAGCGACGATCCGCTGCGGATGATGCGCGCGGTGCGCTTCGTGGCGCAGCTCGGCTTCCGGATCGAGGACGCCACGGCCGATGCGGTCGAGGAGCTCGCCGAGCGGATCACCATCGTCTCCGCGGAGCGGGTGCGCGAGGAGCTGGTGAAGCTGATGCTGGGCGCCCACCCGCGCGGCGGGCTCGAGCTGATGACGGAGCTGGGGCTGGCCGCGCACGTGCTGCCCGAGCTGCCGGCGCTGCAGCTGGAGATCGACGAGCACCACCACCACAAGGACGTCTACCAGCACACCCTCACCGTGCTCGACCAGGCGATCGACCTCGAGAGCCCGGCCGGTTCCGGCGGCCCCTGCGAGGGGCCGGACCTCGTGCTGCGCCTCGCGGCCCTGATGCACGACGTGGGCAAGCCCGCCACCCGGCGCTTCGAGGAGGGCGGCGTGGTCACCTTCCGCTTCCACGAGACGGTGGGCGCGAAGATGACCACCCGGCGGATGAAGGCGCTGACCTTCGACAAGGACACCACCAAGAAGGTGGCCCGCCTGGTGGAGCTGCACCTGCGCTTCCACGGCTACGTCGACTCCCCGTGGACCGATTCCGCGGTGCGCCGCTATGTCACCGACGCCGGCGACCTGCTCCAGCACCTGCACCGCCTCACCCGCGCGGACGTCACCACCCGCAACCGCCGCAAGGCCCGCACCCTCGCCCGCGCCTACGATGAGCTCGAGGCCCGCATCGACCACCTCGCGGAGCAGGAGGAGATCGGCAGGATCCGCCCTGACCTGGACGGCAACCGGATCATGGAGGTCCTCGACCTGCCGCCCGGTCGGACCGTCGGCGAGGCGTACAAGCACCTGCTCGAGCTGCGGATGGAGCACGGCCCCCTCGGCGAGGAGCGCGCGATCGAGGAGCTGCACGCCTGGTGGGATGCCCGCCAGGAGCGCTGAGGGCCCGATGTGACGGTCCTGTGCACACGGCGCGACACGGTGTGAGCGGCGCCGCACCGGACGTGCACACCCTGTGTGCTTCACCGCCAGGTCGTTCCGTCCGGCGCCCGGGCATGCTCATACTGAGTGGCTGAGCGCCCTGCGGCTCCACGCCGCATCGCGCCCGGACCCGTCCGTGCCCCCGAAGGACCAGGAGCAGCCATGAGCGATTCACGACGCTCGTCCCGCGGCTCGTCGGATCGATCCTCCCGATCGACCTCATCGACGAACGGCGGTGCTCGGCGCGCCGCCGGGGTGCGCCGCGCCTCCGGCGCGAAGTCCTCCGCCTCGTCCGCCCCGAAGGGCACCAGCCGCACCGGCCGGGCCGCCCCCGCGGCCGGCGCCGCGAAGCGGCCCAGCAGCCGCACCTCGGTGAACGCCCGCCACGCGGGCGTCGGCGCGGCCGCCGCGGGCGGGAAGGGCCGGGCGAAGAAGGCCGCGGCCACGAACTTCCTGAACTATCCGCGCGCCGGGGCGAAGAACCCCTGGCGCTGGATCCCCTCGCTGCGGATGATCGTCGGCGCGATGGCGCTCATGGTCCTCGCCGGCCTCGGCTTCGCCGTGTGGCTGTACACCGACACCGAGGTGCCCGAGCCCTCCGATTTCGCCCTCGCCCAGACCAGCCGCGTCTACTACGCCGACGGCGAGACCGAGATGGGCCAGTTCAGCGAGGTCAACCGCACCGAGCTGCCGGCGGACGAGATCCCCGACAGCGTCAAGCAGGCCGTCGTGGCCAGCGAGGACTCGAGCTTCTACGAGAACCGCGGCGTCTCCCCGCGCGGCATCCTGCGCGCCGTGGTCAACAACCTGCGCGGCGGCGACCGGCAGGGCGCGTCGACGATCACCATGCAGTACGTCGAGCGGTACTACACCGGCACCGAGACGTCCTATGTGGGCAAGGCCAAGGAAGCGATCATGGCCCTGAAGATCGACCAGGAGATCAGCAAGGACGAGATCCTCTCCCGCTACCTCAACACCATCTACTTCGGCCGCGGCGCGTACGGCGTGCAGGAGGCCTCCCAGGCCTACTTCGGCAAGGACGCCGCCGACATCACCGACGCCGAGGCGGCGCTGCTGGTCGCGGTGATCCCCGCCCCCTCCGGCTACGACCCGGCGAACAGCCCCAAGAAGTCCGTGTCCCTGTGGGATCGGGTGATCACCCGGCAGGTCGGCGAGGGGCAGATGACCCCGGAGGAGGCCGACGCCCTCGAGTTCCCCGACACCATCGAGCCGAAGAGCGAGAACTCCCTCGGCGGCACGAAGGGCTACCTGCTGGCGCAGGTGCGCGGCGAGCTGGTCGCGCAGGGCTTCACCGACGACGAGATCAACACCGGCGGTTTCACGATCGTCTCCACGGTGGATCCCTCGATCCAGGAGAACACGGTCCAGGCCATCGAGGACATGCCCGAGGACCGCCCGGAGAACAACCGCGTGGGCACCGTGACGATCGACCCCGACACGGGGGCGATCCGCGCGATGTACGGCGGCCCGGACTACGTCGCCCAGGCGCAGAACGACGCGACCCAGTCGAGGATGCAGGCCGGTTCGATCTTCAAGACCTTCACCCTGATCGCCGCCCTCGAGGACGGCTTCCCGCTGGACTCCCGCTGGGACGGCAACTCGCCGAAGTCGTTCCGCGGCGGCTGGGAGGTCAACAACTTCAACAACATCGACTACGGCCGGGTGACCCTCCAGAAGGCCACGACCAACTCGATCAACACCGCCTACGCGGAGGCGAACATCGAGATCGGCCCCGAGCGCACCCGGGACACCGCCGTGAAGCTCGGCCTGCCGGAGAAGACTCCGGGTCTCTCCGCCGATGCCTCGAACGTGCTGGGCTCCGCCTCGCCGACGGTCGCGGAGATGGCGGAGGTCTACGCGACCATCGCCGCCGGCGGCATGCACCGCGACTCCTACATCGTGGAGTCGGTGACCCGGCCCGACGGCTCCTCCCGCTACGAGCACGAGTCCGAGGAGACCCGGGCGATGGACGAGGAGGTCGCCATCAACGCGACCGTCGCGCTCCAGGGCCCGCCGACGGAGGGCTCCGCCCGCAGCCTGCGCACCGCCATGGACGGCCGGCCGGTGGCCGGCAAGACCGGCACCTCCGAGAAGTTCCGCTCCGCCTGGTTCGTGGGCTTCACCCCGCAGCTGGTCACCGCCGTGGGCATGTTCCAGCCCGGCGAGGACGGCTCCGAGCAGACCCTGAGCTCCTTCGGCGGGGTCCAGAACATCACCGGCGGCTCCCACCCCACCGACATCTGGGGCGACATCATGTCCGCCTCCCTCGAGGGGAAGGAGGTGCTCGACTTCCCGGGCCAGGTGCGGCTGGACAACGAGACCCGCGAGCGCAGCTACACGCCGCCGCCCCCGCCGCCGACCACGGAGCCCAAGCCCTCCGAGGAGCCCAGCGAGGAACCCTCCGACGAGCCGAGCGAGGAGCCCTCGGAGGAGCCGAGCGAGGAGCCCTCGGAGGAGCCGAGCGAGGAGGAGCCCTCGGAGGAGGAGCCCAGCGAGGACGACAGCGAGGAGCCCTCGGACGAGCCGAGCGACGAGCCGAGCGAGGAGGAATCCCCGCCGGAGGACCCCGAGGGCGAGAGCGACGAGGGTGAGGGCGCCGAGGACACGAACGAGGAGCAGGGCGGCGGCGAGTCCGACGACTCCAGCGACTCCGAAGCCTCGGGCGCGCCGCCGGCGGACCGACCGGACCGCCCCATGGTGGAGGGCGACCCGCGGTCCTAGCCTTCGAGCAGGGGCGGTGCGAGCCGGCGCGACCAGCGCCGACCACGCGTCCCGGGAGGAGACCGCCATGCTCGCTCGGCGATGCGCCGGCGGGCCCTCACAGTGCGACCGGTCGGTCCGGCCCAGCCCGGGTCAGCGGCGCTTCGGACCGTGGTCGGGGCGGCGCTGCATCTCGCGGCGGCCCTGCGTCAGCTGGCGCAGGTCGGTGGATTCGTCGAAGCTGGTGCCCAGCCCGCCCGCGACCACACCCATCGCCGCGCTCAGCCAGGCGATGTCCACGTAATTGCTGAACCCCACCGGCTCCTCCATGATCTCGGCCATGAAATCCGGGTCGATCACCACCAGGCTCGCCGCGAGGATCACCACGAACAGCGCGAGGTAGAGGCCCAGCACGCACAGGAACAGCGTGAGCAGGGTGGAGAGGTTGTAGTAGACGAACACCTCGGCGGCCGCGGTGTGTCCCGCCCGCTCCCAGAGCCGGTTGCTCAGCAGCAGCCACAGCACCATCAGCGTGATGGCGAGCAGCCCGATGAGCAGCAGGCGCGGGGTGGGCAGCGCCGCGGACATCTGCCAGATCGAGTTGTAGAAGATGCCGAAGGCACCGGCCGCCGCAGCGGCGGCCATCGCCGTGGACAGCTGCGGGACGGTGCGCCACGGCGCGTTGGTCGCCACCATGCCGAGCACCGTGCGGGGCATGCCGGTGAGGGGATGCGAGTGCAGGTACCCCGGGTTGCCGTCCTCCGGCTCCGTCCATCGGTTCCAGGGCAGCTCGTAGCGCTCCCGCTCCTGGACGGGAGCGCCGTCCACGAGCCGCAGCACGCAGGACATGAACAGGTTCACCAGGCGCTTCTTCCCGGCGAGCACGCCGAGCGTGGGATGCGACAGCGCCGCCGCCCCCTCCTGCGGGAAGATCTTCGCGATCTCCGGCCGCCCCTGGGACAGGCGGGGCATCTCGGTGAGGATCAGCACCGCGTCCACCCGCTCGTAGTCGTTGCGCAGCGTCTGGATCGGGGTGAAGTCGAGGGTGTGGGTGTCGCTGACCCCGAAGAATTCGGGCCGCACCTGCACCGTCGCACTGCCGAACACCCCCGCGAGCTCCTCCTCGAACCGCTCCTTGACGGCCTGGGCCCGCATGGTGCACTGCCCGGGATCGCTGAGCACCAGCACGCAGACCGCGGTATCGGGTCGGTCGTCAATGTCGCCTCCTCACGCCTCGATGCGTCCCCACGGTAAGCACCTGGCACGCGGTCCGCCACGGAACGGACCGATCACGCGGTGCGGACGGACCGTTCGGTCTCTCCCGTTCCCCTGCGCGGGAGCTGCCGGGCCTGTCGCCGGGCGCGCGCGAGGCCTAGCGTGAGAGCGGTCAGGCAGGACCAGTGCGTGCCGCTCGAGGAGGAGCCCGTCATGACATCCGCGAAGAACACCCCCACGCCCGCGCCCGGCCGGCCCGGCAGCGCCCCGCCCTCCCTCGAGGAGCCCGCCCGCCCCACCGGCCCGCTGCCTCCGAAGCCCGACCAGCAGGGCGTCCAGCCCCGCACCCCCACCGGTGCGGATCCCAGCCCGGACCGCTCCACGAACGCCCAGCAGGGCGCGCATCTCACCACCTCGCAGGGGGCGCGTCTGCGCGATACGGACCACTCCCTCAAGGCCGGTGCCCGCGGTCCGGTGCTGCTGCAGGACCATCACCTGCGCGAGAAGATCACCCACTTCGACCACGAACGCATCCCGGAGCGTGTGGTGCACGCCCGCGGCGCCGCCGCTCACGGCGTCTTCGAGGGGTACGGCACGGCGGAGCCGGTGTGCCGGGCCGCGTTCCTCGCCCAGGGGCGGCGCACCGAGGTGTTCACGCGCTTCTCCACCGTGGTCGGCTCCCGCGGCTCGATGGACACCGCGCGCGACACCCGCGGCTTCGCCACGAAGTTCTACACCGAGGAGGGCACCTTCGATCTGGTCGCCAACAACATCCCGGTGTTCTTCATCCAGGACGGCATCAAGTTCCCGGACGTCGTCCACGCCGCCAAACCGCATCCCGACCGGGAGATCCCACAGGCCCAGAGCGCGCACGACACGTTCTGGGACTTCGTCTCCCTGCACACCGAGGCGCAGCACCACACGCTGTGGTTCATGGGGGACCGCGGCATCCCCCGCTCCTACCGGATGATGGAGGGCTTCGGCATCCACACCTTCCGGCTCACCAACGCCGCCGGGGAGACCTCGCTGGTGAAGTTCCACTGGAAGCCGGCCCTCGGGGTGCACTCCCTGACCTGGGAGGAGGCGCAGCTCCTCGGCGGAGCGGATCCGGATTTCCACCGCCGGGACCTCTCCGACGCGATCGAGTCCGGCGCCCATCCCTCATGGGAGCTGGGGATCCAGGTGTTCCCCGACACCGAGGCGCAGACCTTCGAGGGCATCGACCTGCTGGACCCCACCAAGTTCGTGCCCGAGGAGCTCGCACCGGTGCAGCCGGTCGGGCGCCTCACCCTGGACCGCAACCCCTCGAACTACTTCGCCGAGACCGAGCAGGTGGCCTTCAACCCCGGCCACCTGGTGCCCGGCATCGACGTCACCGACGACCCGCTGCTGCAGGTGCGGCTGTTCTCCTACGTGGACACACAGCTCACCCGGCTGGGCGGGCCGAACTTCGCACAGCTGCCGATCAACCGGGCCCACGCCCCCGTCAACGACATGCTCCGCGACGGCTACGGCCAGCAGGGCGACCATGCCGGGGTCGCGCCCTACCGCCCGAACTCCCTGGACGGCGGCTGCCCGTTCACCGCCGGGGAGCAGGACGGCGCCGTGACGGACCTGCCGGTGCGGGTGCCGGAGGGGATCAAGGAGCGGGCGCTCTCGGCCACCTTCGAGGACCACTACAGCCAGGCCCGGCTGTTCTGGCGCAGCATGACGCCGGTCGAGCAGGACCACATCGTCGACGCCTACTCCTTCGAGCTGGGCAAGTGCTACGAGGCCACCATCCGCCAGCGGCAGCTGCAGTGCCTGGCGAACATCGACGGCCGGCTCTGCGCCCGGGTCGCCGAGGCGCTCGGCATGCCCGCCCCCGAGTCGACCGTCGCCGCCGAGGATCCCGCCGGCCAGGTCCCCTTCAGCGCCCCGCTGTCCCAGCTCGGCGGTGCCTGGCCCGTCGACGGGCGGACGATCGGCATCCTCGTGGATCCGGAGGCCGACAACAGCGGTCTGCTCGACCTGCACGAGGCGATCGCCGCCGCGTCGATGACACCCGTGGTCATCGCGCCGCGCGGCGGTGAGGTGGCCGGGGTGCCGGTGGGCCGCACCTTCGCCACCGCCGCCTCCGTCGAGCTCGACGCGCTGCTGCTCGCCGGCGCTCCGCGGCTCGCCCCCGACTCCCGCCCCTCGAGCGCCGATGGGCTGGAGCCGAGGGCAGGCACGCTCATCGACGAGTGCTGGCACCATGCGAAGGCGATCGGAGCCTGGGGGCCGGGCCGGGAGGCGCTCGAGGCCCGCACCGTCCCGGGCGGCGCAGGCCTCGTCGTCGGCGACGACGGCCTCGAGGTGCTGGACGGCATCACCGAGCTGCTGGCCGCGCACCGGGTCTGGGAGCGGTTCCCCGCCCGGGCGTGAGCGCTCAGGCGCGCCGGCGCCGCCACGCGGCGACGCCGGCGAGCAGCGCCGCCACCGCGAGGAACGGCAGGCCGAGCCGCCATACCGCCCACTCGACCTGGGTCATCAGCAGCACGCACGAGACCAGGCCCCCGATCGGCAGCACGAGGGGCACCCGGAAGTGCGGGTGCGCGGGGCGGTCGCGGCGCAGCACCAGCACGGCCCCGTTGACCGCGAGGAAGACGACCAGCAGGAGCAGCACCATGGTGCCGGCGAGCACGTCGATGGTGCCGGTGAGGGCGAGGAGGATCGACAGCGCCGTGGTCACCACGATCGCGACCCACGGCGTGCGGCGCCCGGGCAGGACCCGGGCGAGCCCGCGCGGCAGCAGACCGTCGGTCGCCATCCCGTAGGCGAGGCGCGAGCTCATGATCCCGGTCAGCAGCGCTCCGTTCGCGACGGCGACCAGCGCGATCACGCTGAACACCACCGGGGGCACGATGCCCGCCGCCTCGATCACGAGCGCGAGCGGGGCGGAGGAGCCGGCGAGCTCGTCCGTCGGCACCACGGCGGAGGCGACCACGCCGATCAGGGCGTAGACCACCCCGGTGACCAGCAGCGCCCCGAACAGCGCCCGCGGATAGGAGCGGGAGGGATCCTTCGTCTCCTCGGCGATGTTCACGCTGGTCTCGAACCCCACGTACGAGTAGAAGGCGAGGACCGTGCCCGCCAGCACCGCCGCGACCGGGCCGTTCTCCGGGGTGCCCAGCTCGGTGAGCCGCCCGAGGTCCCCGTCGCCGCGCACGATGACGATCGTGCCCAGCGCGATCACCAGCAGCAGCCCGCCCACCTCGATGAGGGTCGCCACCCGGTTCGCCCCGAGCGACTCCGAGATGCCGCGCATGTTCAGCGCCGCCAGCAGACCGAGGAAGACCAGCACCACCAGCGCCGTCGGCAGGCTGACGAAGGCTCCGAGGTAGTCGCCGGCGAAGCCGAGCGCGAGCGTGCCCACCGAGACGATGCCGGCCGAGAGCATGCAGAACCCGACGAGGAAGCCGGCGAAGGGGCCGAAGGCGCGGGTCGCGTAGTGGGAGGAGCCGCCGGCCCGCGGGTACTTGGTGGCCAGCTCCGCATAGGAGCCGGCGGTGAGCAGGGCCAGCACGAGCGCCACCACGAGCGGCACCCACAGGGCCCCGCCCGCGATCCCGGCGATCTCCCCGGCCAGCACGTACACGCCGGCCCCGAGCACATCCCCGAGGATGAACAGGAACAGGCCCGTGGTGGTGACGGTGCGGCGCAGGGCAGTGCCCTCATCGGTGCTGGTCATCGGCCCACACTAGAGGTGCGGCGGGGCGCGGATCGGACCGATCGGTCGTGCGTCGTCGGCCCGGATGGCACCATCGAGACATGCGATGCGAACAGTGCAGCAGGAAGATCCGCGGCAAGGTGTACACCTCCATCACCGGCCGCAAGCTCTGCGACCGCTGCGGCACCCGGCTCCAGGGCCGCACCGCCGGCGCGGTCGGCGGCGGCGGTCTCGGCACCGCGCGCAGCACCGGCGGCTGGTACGCCCGGGTCCGACGGGCGATGGGCCGGTCGTCGAAGGGCTGAGGCGCCGCCCGCGCGGCCCGCACCTGTGATGCGCCGCGCACCCGCCCTCGGCCCTCTGGCCCCCGCCCCGGCGCCCCGGTAGGCTGAGCCGGTCCGTGACGTGCATCGCCGATGCCCGTGCGGGTGGCATGAACCCTCCTGCCACGGAGAGACCGTGGCCGCAGAGACCACAGGAGGTGGGTACCAGAACATGCGCAAGTACGAAATGGTCGTGATCCTCGACCCGTCCGTCGATGAGCGGACCGTCACCGGAACTTTCGAGAAGCTCGTCCAGGTCATCCCGACCGAGGGCGGCACCATCGACAACGTCGACGTCTGGGGCAAGCGGAAGTTCGCCTACGAGATCGACAAGAAGACCGAGGGCATCTACATCGTCCTGTCCTTCACGGCGAAGGCGTCGACCGCGCAGGAGCTGGATCGTCAGCTCGGCCTGAACGAGTCCGTCATGCGCACGAAGGTCATGCGTCTCGACGACAAGTGACCCGCGGCCGCTGACCCCCGCACCACCCCACCCCACCCCGGAGCAGAGGAGCACCCATGGCGAATGACACCGTCATCACGGTGATCGGCAACCTCACCGCGGATCCCGAGCTGCGCTTCACGCAGTCCGGCATCGCGGTCGCGTCGTTCACCATCGCGTCGACCCCCCGCATGTTCGATCGTCAGGCGAACGAGTGGAAGGACGGCGAGGCGCTGTTCCTGCGCTGCTCCATCTGGCGCGACGCCGCGGAGAACGTGGCCGAGTCGCTCGAGAAGGGCACCCGCGTCGTCGCGCAGGGCCGTCTCAAGCAGCGCTCCTTCACCGACCGTGAGGGCAACAACCGCACCAGCATCGAGCTGGACGTCGACGAGATCGGTCCCTCCCTCAAGTACGCCACCGCGAAGCCCAACAAGGTGCAGCGCGGCGGCGGAGGCCGTGGCGGTTTCGGCGGCGCCCCCCAGGGCGGCGGCCAGGGTGGATTCGGCGGCCAGGGCGGTCAGGGCGGCTACAACAGCGCCCCGCAGGGCGCCCCCGCTGCCGACCCGTGGGCCGGCGGCGGCAACCAGGGCGGGTACGACGACCCTCCCTTCTGATCGCTCCGGCGATCGCTGCATTCCACTGATCCACTCCATCCCGGGTCCATGCCCGGGCTCCCCTCAGAAAGAAGGAGCACCACGATGGCCAAGCCTGTTCTTCGCAAGCCGAAGAAGAAGCAGAACCCGCTGAAGGCCGCCGGTCTCGAGACCGTCGACTACAAGGACGCCGCGCTGCTGCGCAAGTTCATCTCCGACCGCGGCAAGATCCGTGCCCGTCGGGTCACCGGCGTCACCGTCCAGGAGCAGCGCAAGATCGCGAAGGCCGTGAAGAACGCCCGCGAGATCGCCCTCCTGCCGTACTCGACCTCCGGTCGCTGAGCGAGGAAGGGAAGCACATGACCACCAAGCTCATCCTCACCCACGAGGTCACCGGCCTCGGCGCCGCCGGCGATGTCGTCGACGTCAAGGACGGCTACGCTCGCAACTTCCTCATGCCCCGCGGTCTCGCGACCCCGTGGACCAAGGGCGGTCAGCGTCAGCTCGACCAGATCCGTGCGGCCCGCGGCAAGCGTGCGATCGCCAGCATCGAGGAGGCGCAGGCGCTGAAGGCCTCGCTCGAGTCGAAGCCCCTCGTCCTCGCCGAGCGCGCCGGTCAGAACGGCCGCCTCTTCGGCGCGGTCTCCTCCAAGGAGGTCGCCGAGGCCGTCAAGGAGATGTTCGACAAGGACATCGACCGCCGCACCGTCGAGTTCGTGACGCCGATCCGCTCGCTCGGCGAGCACAAGGCGACCGTGCGCCTGCACGACGACATCTTCGCGAACCTGGTCATCCAGGTCATCGCCGCCAAGGGCGCGCCCGCGAAGGCCTGATCGGCCCCATTCGACTGCGACCCGCGGCACCTCTCCCCTCCGGGAGTCGTGCCGCGGGTCGCAGTCGTCTGCGCTCGAGGCCGCGCCGGCGACCTCCGGCGGATGTGCCGGCCGCCGGCGTCCCGATAGGGTCCCCCTCATGTTCGGACGCGCAGCACGGCATCAGAAGCAGATCGAGACCCTCCACGCGAGGATCCGACACCTCGAGAGCCTGGTGCAGGCCCTCGCCGACAGGGCCGGTGTCACCGGTGCCGAGCTCGAGGAGCTGCGGGGCGGGGCAGGGGCGCTGGCCCCTGAGGAGTGCCGGCGCCTGGTCGCCGAGGGGAAGGTCATCGAGGCCATCAAGGCGTACCGCGAGCACACCGGCGCCGGGCTCAAGGAGGCCAAGGACGCGATCGACCGCCTGCGCGAGGGCGCCTGAGAGTCCTGGCGGCATTCCGCCCCGGTGATGACTACGCTCATACGGTGACCACCTCGACCACCGACACCGACCACCACCAGGACCGGCATCTCGCCCGCTCCCTCGGCCACGGCCAGATGGCGATGATCGCCATGGGGTCCGCGCTGGGGACCGGCCTCTTCCTGGGCTCCGGCGAGGCGATCGGCATCGCCGGCCCCGCCGTCATCCTCTCCTTCGCGATCGGCTCCCTGATCGCCGCGACCATCGCGCTGGCGATGGGCGAGATGGCCTCGCGCCATCCGGTGCGCGGCGGTTTCGGCACCCTCGCCGCCCGCTACCTCTCCCCGTTCTGGGGCTACCTGTCGCGGTGGCTGTACTGGATCGTCACCGTGTGCGTGACCGGCGCCGAGCTCGTCGCCTGCGCCGCGTACCTCGCGTACTGGGTGCCCGCCATCCCGATCTGGGCGGGGATCCTGATCTTCGCCGCGGTGATCATCGCGATCAACCTCTCGAGCGTCGGCTCCTTCGGGGTGATCGAGTTCTTCCTCTCCTCGATCAAGGTGATCGCGGTGTTCGTGTTCATCCTCGTCGGCGCCGTGCTGGTGTTCGTCGGCCTGCCCTCGCAGCCCGCCGCCGGGATCGTCGAGCTCACGGCCGACGGGGGCTTCGCCCCGATGGGCTGGGGCGCGGTGTGGCTCGCGCTGTCGGTGGTGATGTTCTCCTTCGGCGGCATCGAGCTGCTGTCGATCACCGCCGCGGAGGCGAAGGACCCTGCCCGCTCGATCCGCACCGCCGCGCGCACCACGATCGTGCGCCTGGCCTTCTTCTACGTCGCCGCGATCGGGATCGTGCTGTGCCTGGTGCCGTGGCAGCAGGCCGCCGGCGCCCGCGAGGACGTCGCCACCTCGCCGTTCGTCATGGTCTTCGACCGGGTGGGGATCCCCGGCGCCGCCCATGTCACCAACCTGCTGGTGCTCGTCGCGGCGCTGTCGGCCGCGAACGCGAACCTCTACGCCGGCAGCCGCATCCTCCACTCGCTCGCGAGCGACGGGCTCGCCCCGCGGATCGCGGCCGCCACCACCGCACGGAAGGTGCCGATGGTCGGGATCGTCGCCAGCTCCGTGGGGCTCATCGGTGCGGCGGTCCTCGCCTTCAGCGGCGTGGGCGGGGTCTTCAACTACATGATGAGCCTGGTCGTGTTCGCGGTGCTCATGGTGTGGGCGCTGATCCTCGTCACCTACGTGGCCTACCGCCGGCGCGGCATCACCGGTGCCACGTTCCGCATGCCCGGAGGCTCCGTGACCGCCGCCGTGGGACTGTTCGGGCTGCTGGCCGTGTTCGCGACGGTGACCGTGAGCTCGAGCATGCAGATCGCGGCCCTGGTGGGCGGGCCCGCCGTGGTGCTGGCCACCGTCCTGTACTTCACCGTGCTGCGCGGCAGGATCGACCCCGCCCATATCGACGAGGCCTTCGACGAGGCCGAGAGCATGCGCTGAGCACGGCGCCGCGACGGCCGTGGACGTGGTCTTCGTTACTGTGCGCACGATGCGTTTGGGATGAAGGTTCTCCGGGGGTAACCTAGGGGGACCTTCGGCCTTGGAGCTTCACAACCCGGTGCCGAAGATTCGCGCAAGTGGCGGAATTGGTAGACGCGCACGGTTCAGGTCCGTGTGCCGGCGACGGCGTGGGGGTTCAAGTCCCCCCTTGCGCACCGCGAGGAAGAACCCCGGATCACCCAGGTGAGCCGGGGTTCTCCGCATTCCGGGGCGGGGCAGGGCGAGCGGCGGCGCGCCGTGCGGGGAGCGGCGGGCCGGACCTCACCGGGCATGATGGACCCATGAGCAGCGACGCGGACCCCACGGACTTCACCCTCACCGGCCACGCCGGCGCACTCGTCGGCCGCTCCTGGCCCGTTCCCGACCCGCACTGGGTCGCCGTGATCTCCCACGGCTACGGAGAGCACGTGGGTCGCTACCAGTGGGTCGCCGAGCGCCTCAACGAGGCCGGCGCCGCGGTGTACGCCGCCGATCATCTCGGCCACGGGCGCAGCGACGGTGAGCGCGTGCTGATCGGCGACTACGAGCCGGTGGTGGAGGATCTCGACCTCGTCGTGCAGCACGCCGCCGGGCAGCACCCCGGCCTGGCGATCGTGCTCATCGGCCACTCCATGGGCGGCATGATCGCCGCCCGGTACACGCAGCGGCATGCGGACCGCCTGCTCGCCACGGTGCTCTCGGGCCCCGTGCTCGGCTCCTGGGTCACGGTCGACTCGCTGCTCGCCCTCGACGAGATCCCGTCCACCCCCATCGACCCCGGCACCCTTTCGCGCGACCCCGCCGTGGGCGAGGCCTACGCGGCGGATCCGCTCGTCTGGCACGGCGACTTCGCTCGGCCCACGCTCGAAGCGATGCAGGAGGCCATGCGCACGATCTCGGCCGACGGGAGCATCGGGGAGCACCCGCTGCTGTACCTGCACGGGGAGGACGACCGCCTGGTCCCGCTCCCGGCCAGCTGGATGGGCCTGCTCGAGCTGCGCGGGCCCCGGACCTTCACGAAGACCTATCCCGGCGCCCAGCACGAGATCTTCCACGAGACCCACCGCGACGAGGTGATCGCGGACGTGATCGGCTTCGTCCAGGGCGTGCTCAGCGTGCGCGGGTGACAGCGCCCCGCACGCGGCTCAGATGAACTCGAGCGGATCGAACTCGTCGATGTCGATGATCCGCACGCGCGGCAGGCGGCTGGTGAACGCGGCGACGTCGTACTCGAGGTCGTGGAACTCGATGCCCGGGATCTCCTGCAGATCCGCGGCCATGAACTCGCGGAAGCCGATGATCGCGGTGCGGCGGTCCACCGTCCCGGCGAGGTCCTCCATCTGCGGGACGAAGTCCTTGTCGTGGCTGACCAGCATCACGTCGGCCTCCCGCGACTGGAGCGCCTCCGCGGTGCGCTGGATCGCGATGTCCACGATCTTGCCCTCGCCGCGCAGCGGGACGGCCTTGTAGCCCATCGCGAGCAGCGCCTGCACGAAGGCCGACGGCAGGCTGTCCTCGACCGCGAGGAAGAACAGCGCGGTCACGGGCTGCTGCCACGAGGTCTCCGCGTGGTGGAGGAGCTTGTTCCAGCGAGGGCGCTCCTCGGGGTGCGGGCGTCGGCCGAGGACCGAGACCCCGAGCGTGGCGTCGATGTTCTCGCCGTCCACCAGGAGATACGTGGTGCGTTCCGTCATGGGTCGACCTTACGCGCTCGCGCGGGCACCGGGTGGCCGGGGGCCGGGCGCGCCGCGTCCGAGATGCCGAGAGCGGTCCATCGTTCCTCCCCAGCACGGGCTCATGCACATCTTCTCCCGCGCGCTTGACAAATGCGCGTGAGAGCGAATCTGGCAATGCCGTCGTGAGGGTATGTCATCCAGAATTCGTGCTCCTGACCAGCGGTGCGACAGCGTTCTCTCCGCAAGCCGGCCTCCCGTGCGTCGACCCGCCCCATGAGCGGCTCCGCCGCTGGTCACGCACGTGCACGCGCCACCGTTCCTCCACACCTGGGGGTTGTCCACACCGCGTTTCCTCCCCAGTGGTGGGTTATCCACACAATCATCCCCATTGTGTGTGGGGGCTTTCCGTCGCGGGAAGATGAGGAATACGATCGAGGCATATCTCGCACGCCATGCGGCGAATGGTGCGGACAGCGAAGGGGGTGGCATCGATGGGCGAAGAATTCCAGGAGACCGGTTCTGCTCGGCGGGGTCCCGCCGACCCGGCGGCCGACGGGGCCCTATGCCCCCGGCCCGGACGCGATGCCGCGCTGTCGCCGCCCACCACCCCGGCCGCGGCCGGGCAGCCCGAGGCGCCGACCGTGCTGGCCACTCCCGAGCTGCCGCGGTGGGCGGTGAAGGCCCGGCGCGCGCTGTCGGAGGAGTACCTCCTCGAGGAGGTCGAGCCCGGAAGCATCGAGGCCACCCGCGTGCTGGCCCTGCACCGCACGATGAAGACCCGCACGCGCCTGTATGCCCATCATCTGCGGCAGCTGTCCACCTTCTTCGTCGAGGACCCTGAAGTGCGCGGCCTGATGGACGAGGCTGACGTGACAGCGCTGAAGATCGCCGCCGGCCTGCGCTGCACCTACCCCCAGGCCCGCAGCCAGGTCCGCGACGCACATCTCGCGGTGACCTGGATGCCGCTGACCTTCGAGTATCTGCGCCGGGGTGATCTCACCGAGGGGATGCACCACTACCTCCTGCGGCACACGCGCCGCCTCAGCGAGGAGCACGCACGGCAGGTCGACGCGCACATGGCGACCCTCGAACTGCCCTCGATCTCGCTGCGCACCTTCGAGAAGCATGTGCGGTTGGCGGTGGAGCTGGCGACGGCGGGGGCGTTGACCCGTCCGCCGTCACAGGCGCGGGATGTGGAGATCGTGGATGTGGATACCGCCTCCGGGACGGCGTCGCTGCTGGTGACGGGACCGATTCCGGAGATCCAGGGGCTGGCGCACCGGCTGGACGTCCAGGCCCGCACCGTGCAGCGTGCCCAGCGGGCCGCGCTCGAGGACGGGGCGGAGGGCCCGGTCCCGTTCGATATCGACCAGGACCTCGCCCAGCGGGGCCGGCCCCTGTCGCTGCGGACCCTGCGCTACGCGATCCTGACCCACTCGGTCCTGGACATCGACCCGGTCCAGGAGACCCGCAGCCCCTACAAGATCCTCGTCACCGTCCCCGCCACCACCCTGCTCCACCTCGATGACGCCCCGGCGATGCTCGAGGGGATGACGCCCCTGCCGGCGGAGCTGGCCCGGGCCCTGGCCGCCGGGGAGCCGACCTGGCAGCGGATCCTCACCGACCCGCTGACCGGCGCGCACCTGCCCGTCACGGCCCAGACCTACCACCCCACCGCCCAGATGCGGCTCCAGCTGCGGCTGCGCCACCCCGTCTGCGCGGTGCCGGGCTGCACCCGCCCCACCGTCCTCGCCGCCGAGGACGACCACATCATCGAATACGACCACCAGAACCCCTCCCGGGGCGGGCAGACCTGTTTGTGGAACCTCCACCGCCTGTGCTGGCAGCACCACCAGGCCAAAACAGCGGGCCTGATCGACCCCGAGCGCGACCAGGCGGAAGATCCCGTCCGCGCGGGCCACACCAGCACCGGGCCGCTGGTGACGACCTGGACCCTCGATCAGGAGATCCGCACCCGCAGCAGAGAACACACCGACCTGCTCACCGCACGCAGCGTCCAGGCCCTCGACCGGGCCTGGCAGCTCCACCAACACCTCCACGCCGAAGCCCAGCGCCAGCACGCCGAACAGAAAGCCCGGCCCCGCGCCGAACGCGCCGCCCAACAGCGCCAGGACGCCCTCGCCCGCGCCCACCCCCACCGCTACACCCGCCGCATCATCCCACCCGGACAGCCACCACCCGACCCCGGCGACCCACCCTTCTGACAGGTCGTACGCGGGGCCGCGCTGCCTGACATGCGTGTGAGGACCGTCGTGTCCTGTACGGACAGCCTTACGCGGCATGCTCGCGCGCTCACCCTCACATCCATGTCAGGTGCGCGCCATCTCCACCCGTCCCCGGGGCGCTGAACAGCGCGCCCGGGCCGGGCGGAGAGGCGATCCGGACCTCAGACCGGCTGCACCTTGCCGGTCATGCCGTGCGGATCGATGACGTACTTCGTCGCGACACCGGAGTCGAACTTCGCGTAGCCGGCCGGGGCGTCGTCGAGCGAGATCGCCGCCGCGTTCACCGCATCGGCGATCTGCACCTTGTCATGCAGGATCGCCTCCATGAGCTGACGGTGGTACTTCATCACCGGACACTGGCCCGTGGTGAAGGCCAGCGCCTTCGCCCAGCCCAGGCCGAGCCGCAGCGAGAGCGACCCCTCCTGCGCCGCCTCGTCCACACCGCCCGGATCACCCGTCACGTAGAGCCCGGGGATGCCCAGCGCGCCACCCGCCCGGGTGACGTCCATCAGGGTGTTCAGCACGGTGGCCGGCGCCTCCTGCGCATCCTTGCCGTGCCCGCGGGCCTCGAAGCCCACCGCGTCCACGCCGGCGTCGACCTCCTCGCGTCCCAGGATCCGGGCGATGCCCTCGCGCGGATCCTCCTTCGACACGTCGATCGTCTCGCAGCCGAACTTCGCGGCATTGGCCAGGCGGTCCGCGTTCATGTCCGCCATGATCACCACCGACGCGCCCAGCAGCTGGGCGCCGACGGCCGCCGCCGTGCCCACCGGACCGGCACCCGCGATGTACACCGAGGAGCCGGGGCCCACGCCCGCGGAGACCGCGCCGTGGAAGCCGGTGGGGAAGATGTCCGAGAGCATCGTGAGATCCAGGATCTTCTCCATGGCCTGCTCCCTGTCCGGGAACTTCAGCAGGTTCCAGTCCGCGTAGGGGACCAGCACGTACTCGGCCTGGCCGCCGACCCATCCGCCCATGTCCACGTACCCGTAGGCGCTGCCGGGCCGCTACGGGTTCACGTTCAGGCAGATCTCGGTGCGACGCGTCTTGCACATCTCGCAGCGGCCGCAGGAGATGTTGAACGGCACCGACACCAGATCGCCCGTGCGGATGAACTCGACGCCGGGACCGGTGTCGATCACCTCACCGGTGATCTCGTGCCCGAGCACCAGGTCCACCGGCGCGGTGGTCCGCCCGCGCACCATGTGCTGATCGGAGCCGCAGATGTTCGTGGTGACGACCTTGAGGATCGCGGCGTGGGGGAGCTGGCGGCCGATGTTGTCCGGGTGCACGCCCGGGCCGTCCTTGAGCTCATAGGTCGGGTAGTCGATGTCGATGACGTCGACGCTGCCCGGTCCCTTGTAGGCGATGGCGCGGTTGCTGGTCATGCGGGGCCTCCTTGCCTCGAGCGGCCCGCTGACGCGGACCGACCCCCACAGACTCCGTGACGCGGATCACGAAGTCAACGGGACCGGCCCGCTGGCCTGCCGATTCGTCGGCCCGCGGCGTCAGCCCGGTCAGCCCAGCTCGACCTCGCGGCCCGTCGAGGCAGATTCGTAGATCGCCTCGAGGATGCGGACGATCTCCACCCCGTGCCAGGCCGGGGCGATCGACTCGGCCCGCCCCAGGGAGGTGTCCACGAAGTTCTGGATCTCGTGGGCGAAGCCGACCCCGAACTCGAAGGTGCGCGAGGCGATCTGCGGCTCGATGTTCACCACCGAATCGTGCATCTCGGTCGCGATGTGCAGCGCCGGCTCGAGCTCGGCGCCGCCCTGCTCGCCGTACACGGAGACCTCGATCGAATCCTTCGTGGCGTGCAGCGAGTAGGAGCAGTCCAGCAGCAGCGAGGCGCCGTTCTCGAAGCGGATCACGGCATTGGCGAGATCCTCCACCGTGTTCTTCGACGGGTCGTAATCGGCCGCCTTGTAGCGCGGCATCGTCGTGACATTGCCGCGGCTGCCGAGCTTGTCGTAGGTGTTGCCGCTGACGGAGACCACCTTCGGCGAGCCCATCAGGTACCAGCACAGGTCCAGCACGTGGATGCCGATGTCCAGCAGCGGGCCGCCGCCGGAGATCTCCTTGTCGGCGAACCAGCCGCCGGGGTTGCCCACCCGGCGCAGGCAGCTGGCCTTGGCGTAGTAGACCTCTCCCAGCTCGCCGGCGTCGATGAACGACTTCAGCACCTGGCAGTTGGGGGAGTGGCGGCGCACGAAGCCCACCTGCACCACGCGGTCGCTGGCCTCCACCGTCCGCTGGATCTCCTCGGCCTCGGCGAGGGTGCGGGCGATCGGCTTCTCGACGAGCACGTGCTTGCCCGCCTTGACGGCGGCGATCGCCCAGTTCGCGTGGGAGTTGTTCCAGGTGCAGATCGAGACGCCGTCGATCTCGGGATCGGCGAGCAGCTCGTGCGGATCCGCGTAGGCGCGCGGGGCGCCGTACTGGTCGGCGACCGCGCGGGCGCGCTCGAGGTTCATGTCGGCCACTGCGATCAGCTCGACGTCCGCGTTCTCCGCGTACGCGGAGAGGTGGGACTGGGCGATGCTGCCGGCGCCGATCACGCCGACTCGGAATGTCGTCATGGGGAGAAGATCCTTCGGTTGTGAGGGGTTACAGGTCAGGCGAACAGGCTCTTGGCGAACGCGATCCCGCGCTCGCAGCCCAGGAGGCAGTCCTCCCAGCCCTCGAACTCGATCGCGGCATAGCCCGAGAAGTCGGACTCGCGGATCGCGCGGGCCACCGCGCGCAGGTCGATGTCGCCGTTGCCGACCACCGCCCCGCGCAGGTGCTTGCCGCCGCGGCTGCGGAACCAGCCCTCGCCGGGGGCGGCGTCAGCCGGGCGGATGTAGAAGTCCTTGAAGTGCACGACCATCGCGTAGGGGAGGTTCTGCGGGACGGACACCGCCGGATCCTCGTCGACGCACACGAAGTTGCCCACGTCGAGGGTGGTGAGGAAGTTCGGCTCGTCGACCGCGTGGATGATGCGCCGCACCCTGTCCGCCGCCTGCACGAAGAAGCCGTGGTTCTCGAGGCTCGTGGTGATCCCGCGGCCCGCGGCGTACTGCGCGATCTCCTTGCTCGCCGCGACGATCGAGGGCAGCGCCCGCTCGAACGCCGGGGTGTCGTCCCCGGGCTGGGCGGCATGGGGCACCACGTCGTGGCGCATCCGGGTGATGCCGAGCCGCTCGGCGAGGTCCACGTACTCCTTCACCCGCGCGACCTGCGAGCGCAGCTCCTCGGGATCCTCGATGGAGAGGTCCGCGCCGATGGCGAGGCTGGTCAGCGGCACCCCGGCGGAGTCGGCGCTCGCGCGGATGCTGTCCACGTACGCCGGGTCGGAGGCGATGTTCGGGATCGGGGAGTCCGGATCGTCGCCGAGGACGGCGAGCTCGAGATGCTCGCCCTCGCTCGCGGCCACCCAGTCGATGACCTGCGGCAGCGTCATCTCGCCGGTCGAGAGCTTCGAGTGGAAGCTGTAGGAGCTGAAGCCGAAGGTGATGTCGGCGGTCATGGAGGGGTCCTTCGTGATCGGTGGTGTGCGGTCAGGACAGGCCGGCATCGAAGCGATGCCAGGGGGCGGGGACCTCGGGGACGCCGGTGAGGCGGGCGGAGCCGTGCGCGAAACCCAGGCCGAGCGCGCCCACGAGGGCGCCGTCGGTGGTGAGCCGGGCGGGCACCACCTCGGGGGCGTGCTCGGTCATCAGCAGCCGGCCGACGGCGCGGCGCAGCGGGGCCAGCAGGGTCTCGCCGGCGCGGGAGAGACCGCCGCCGACGACGACCCGTTCGGGATCGACGGTGAGCAGCACCGTGGCCAGGCGCGGGGCGATCTGCGCACAGAACTCCTCGACCTCCTGGACGGCGCCGGGGTCCCCGGCGGCGGCTCGCTCGAGGAGCTCCTGGGCGTCGTCGCCCGTGGACCAGGTGAGCCGTCCGCGCACGGAGCTGTCGGTCCAGCGCATGCCGCGCTGGCTGCCCAGCTCACCGGCCAGGCGATGGGCGCCCTGCAGGATCGCGCCGCCCACGATCACGGCGACGGAGACGCGGTGCCCGAGCTGGATCAGCACGATGCTGTCGGCGGCCGGCCCGAGATGGTGCTCGGCGAGGGCCGCGAGCTTGATGTCGTTGTCGACCTCGACCGGGCAACCGAGCCGCTCCGCGAGGGCACCGGCGAGATCCACCCCCTCGAGGGCGGGGGCGGCGAGGCTGCGGCTGACGTGGCCGGCGGGGTCGAGGATGCCGGGCACGGCGACGCCGACGGCCGACGGGGCGCGGCCGGTGCCGCGCACGGCCTGCACGAGCGGCGCGATCGGGTCGGAGCCCTGCATCGGCGCCTCTCCTCGGGCGAGCTCCCGGCCGGCCGCGTCGGCGACGATGCAGCGCACCGTGCGGGCGCCGATGTCGAGCGCGGCGACCGTCGCGGCGGAGGGCGCGAAGCGGAACCGGCGCGCGGGCCGGCCCGCGCTGCCCGAGGCCGCGGCCGGGGCGGGGACCACGATGCCGGTCGCCTGGAGCTCCTCGAGCACCGCATCGACCGTGGGCCGGGAGAGGCCGGTGGCCGCGGCGATCTCGGCGAGGGTCAGCGCACGCTCGGCCTCACGCAGCACCACCGTGCAGTCCCGCGCGTTGGCGCGCCGCATCGCCGAGGGGTTCGGGGGTGGCATCGCCATCGGTCCCTCTCGCTCCGGGGGCCCCCACCGTGATTACATAAGGGGGTTGCACAATGTGCGGTGCCAGTCTGCTCTCCCTGGCCCCGAGCGTCAAGAGTCGAGAGCGGACAGCAGGGAGCGCACGGCCTCGTCCGAGGCCGTCGGCAGGGGTGTGCGGACCGCGCCCTGCGGGAGGCCCAGCTCGCCGAGCGACCGCTTGATCAGCGAGATGAACGCCGGATCGGCCTCGATCTGGCCCAGCGGCCCGGCCAGGCGGTCCCACAGCGCGACGGCGCGCTCCCAATCCCCGGCATCGGCGCGGCGCCAGAGCTCGACGCAGCGGGCCGGTGCGAGCCAGGCCGAGGCGGCGACCCAGCCGCTCGCGCCCTGGGTGAACCCCTCGAGGGCGAGCCCGTCGGCCCCCACGAGCACCTCCACCTCGGTGCCGAGATGGGCGCGCAGCTCGCGCACGCGGGTCGCGGCGCCCGAGGTCTCCTTCACGCTCCACATCGCCTCGTGCTCCAGCAGCGGGACGAGATCCTCGGGCAGCAGGTCCACGCCGGTCGAGTGCGGATTGTTGTAGACCATCACCGGCAGCTCCGAGCGCTCCACGACCGGGGAGAGCGCGGCGACCGCATCGGTCGCGGAGAGCCCGCCGTAGAACGAGGGCGTGACCATCGCGGCGGAGGCGCCCCACCGTGCGGCGCGGGCGATCATCGTCGACACCGCCTGCGGGCGGTACGCCATGCAGCCGACGACCACCGGCACACGGCCGTCCACGACCTCGACGAGGTGGCGGACCTGGGCCTCGCGCTCGTGGTCCTCGAGGGCGAGCGCCTCGCCGGTGGCGCCGAGGGCGAGGATGCCGTCGACGCCCGCCTCGAGCACCCGCTCGACGCTCCGGCCGCAGATGTCCAGATCCTGCGCGCCCACCGGGGTGAAGGGCGTGGTCGAGACGGCGAAGACGCCGCGCATCGGGGTGTCGGTCATGGAAGAGGTCCTCTCGGTCGGGGGCGCCGGTCAGCGCAGGGTGATCCAGATGGTCTTGGTCTCGGTGTACTGCGCGAACGCCTCGAGGCCGTTGTCGCGGCCGCCGAAGCCGGACTCCTTGTACCCGCCGAAGGGCGTGGTGATGTCGCCCTCGGAGTAGCCGTTGATCGCGACGGTCCCGGCGCGGACGGCGCGCGCGGCGGTGAGGGCGTCGTCGATGTCGCGGGACCAGATCGTCGCGGCGAGGCCGTAGGGGGTGTCGTTGGCGAGGCGGATCGCGTCCTCGAGACCGTCGACGGGCAGCACCACCACGACCGGGCCGAAGATCTCCTCGCGTGCGATCGCCATGTCCTCCCGCACATCGGTGACGACGGTGGGCGGGTAGAACCAGCCGCCGGAGTCCTCGCGCACCCGTGCCCCGCCTGTGCGCACGCGGGCGCCGTCGGCCACCGCCTCGTCGACGTACCGCACCACGCGCTCGAGGGCAGCTTCCTCGACCAGGGCGCCGATCGTGGTGGCGGGATCCAGCGGGTCGCCGACCACGAACCTCTCCGTCGCCGTGACGAGCTCGTCCACGAAATCCTCGAAGAGCGCGGCGTCGACCAGGATCCGCGACCCCGCGGTGCAGTTCTGGCCCATGTTGCCGAACGCCGCCTCCGCGAGGTCCTCGGCGACCAGGGCGAGACGGTCCGCGTTGTCGGCCGTGACGATCTGGGGCGCCTTGCCGCCCAGCTCGAGCACGATCTTCTTGAGGTTGGACTCGGCGGAGTAGCGCAGGAACTCGCGGCCCACCTCGTTCGAGCCGGTGAAGGAGATGACGTCCACGTCGCCGTGCAGGCCCAGCGCCTTCCCGGCCACATGGCCGAGGCCCGGCACCACGTTGAGCACGCCGTCGGGCAGGCCCGCCTCGGTGGCGAGCTCCGCGAAGCGCAGCGTGGTCAGCGAGGTCAGCTCCGGCGGCTTCACCACCACGGAGTTGCCCGCGGCGAGGGCCGGGCCCAGCTTCCAGGCGAGCATGGCCAGCGGGAAGTTCCACGGCAGCACCGCACCGACCACGCCGATCGGTTCGTGGACGATCATGCCCAGGGCGCCGTCGCCCGCGGGCGCGGTCTTCCCGAAGAGCTTGTCGGCCGCCTCCGCGTACCAGCGGATCGAGGTGATCGTGTCCGGCAGGTCGAACTCGCGGCAGTCGGTGAGCGGCTTGCCGGCGTCGATCGCCTCCGTGAGCGCGAGGTCCTCGAGGTTCTCCTCGAGCAGCGCGACCAGGCGCAGCAGGATCTCGCGGCGCTCGGAGGGGTGCATGCGGCTCCAGACGCCGGAGTCGAACGCGGCGCGCGCGGAGGCGACGGCGCGGTCGACGTCCTGCGCATCGCACGCGGCGATGTCGGCGAGCTTCCGGCCGGTGGCCGGGTCGATGCTCTCGAAGGTCGCGCCGGAGACGGCGGGCACGAAGCCGCCGTCGAGGTAGGCGAGGGTGCGGACGGGGTCGGGGAGCGCGGTGGTCATGGGTGGTCCTCTCGTCGTGGATGGTGGTCGGGGGTCTCGGCGAGGGCGCCGACGGTCAGGGGGAGGGCGAGGGGGCGTCGCGCGGCGGCGCGGGCCGCGTCGTGGCGGGTGCTCTCGTCGCTGCCCAGGCAGAGCATGGCGGCGCCGCAGATCCGGCCCTGGCACATCCCCATCCCGGCGCGGGTGACGCCCTTGAGGGAGCGCGGATCCCTCGCGTGCAGCTCCTCGCGCGCGGTGCGGACCTCGTCGAGGGTGACCTCCTCGCAGCGGCACACCACGGTGGCCGCCTCGACCGCGTCGGCCCAGCCCTCCGGCACCGGATGGGCGTGGTGCATGGCGCGGGCGAAGAGCCGGTGGCGGGCGCGATCGGCGCGGACGCGGAGGGACGGCCCGGGCGAGCGGCCGACGTGCCGCGCCGCGGCGGCGAGGCCCGCGATGCGCCCCTCGGCCACCGCCCCGCCCGCCCCGGTCACGCCCGTGATCTCCCCGGCGAGGAACAGTCCCGGCACGCTCGCGGCCTGGTCGGTGTCGACCACGCCCACCAGGGAGCCGTCCACGTCCAGGCGGGTCGCCGCGCCGGTCTGCAGCAGCAGCTCGGCCTGCGGGACGAAGCCCCAGCCGAGCCCCACCACATCGATGTCCTCGAGCGTGCGCGCGGTGCCGGGCAGCGGTGCCCCGCGACGATCGGCCCGAGAGATCTCCACCGACCGCACCCGGTCCTCGCCGTGGATCCGGGAGACCACCCGCCGGCGCAGGTAGGGGACCCGGTGGCGGGCCAGCGCGGCGGCATATCCGGCACCCTCGACGCCCTTGCCGGGCACGAGCGCCCCGGCCAGACCGCGCGGCACCCAGCCCCGGAGGTCGCCCGCCTCGCAGATCGCGGCCACCTCCGCCCCGGCCTCGAGCACCGAGGCGGCGGCCGCCAGCAGGAACGGGCCGGTCCCGGCCAGCAGCACCCGTCGGCCCGGCGCCTCCTCCTGGACCTTGACGAAGGCCTGGACGCCGCCGGCGGCCATCACGCCCGGCAGGGTCCAGCCGGGCACGGGCAGCTGGCGGTCGTGCGCGCCGGGGCACAGCACCACCGTCTCGGCCTCGAGCACCGCCGGCGGCGGGGCGGCGGGAGCGGCCTCGGGGGTGCGGGCGAGGTGGACCGCGAAGCGGCCGTCGGCCCGGACGTCGACGGCGTGGACCTGGGTGGAGGCCAGCAGGCGCAGCCGTCCCGCGCCGCTCGCGGCCCGCACGTCCGCGTGCAGGGCGGCGAAGGTGGACCAGCCGTGATGCCAGCGCGGGGCGGGGGCTCCGGGCAGAGCGTCCGCCGCGCCGTGGCGCCAGAACTGCCCGCCCGGGCGGGGGCCCGCGTCGATCAGCACCACCTGGTCGGTGAGGCGGGAGGCCTCGACGGCGGCGGCCAGCCCGGCGGGGCCGGCACCGATGACGACCACGGCGGCGCGGGGCTCACTCATCGTCCGCCCCCGTCCGCACGTCCATCCCCTCGGCGACCTCGACCAGGCAGGTGCGCTGGCCGCGCCGTCCGTCCACCGTGGCCAGGCAGTCGAAGCAGACCCCGATGCCGCAGAAGGCGCCGCGCGGGGCGCTGCGGCGGCGGGTGGTGCGCCAGCCGGGCTCCCCGCCCTCGAGCATCAGGGCGGCCGCGACGGTGCGGCGGGCGGGCACGCTCCGCTCCACGCCGTCGACCACGAGACGCACGGTGTCGCTCATGCGGTGCCTCCCGGGCCGAAGCGGGAGGGGTCGAAGGGGGAGAGGTCGAGATCGGGGCGGTCCCCGGCGAGGGCCTGGGCGAGGAGCTTCCCGGTGCCCACGCTCAGCCCGATCCCGGCGCCCTCGTGGCCGCTCGCGTGCCACAGCCCGGGGGCCCGCGCGTCGGGGCCGATCGCGGGCACATGATCCGGGGAGTACGGGCGGAAGCCGTGGTAGTGCCGCAGCACGCGCACCTCGCGCAGGAAGGGGAACAGCGCGGCGGCGTTGTGGGCGATGCGCCGCAGCGCCTCCCGGCCGAGCGTCTCGGAGAAGCCGACCTGCTCGCGGGAGGAGCCCAGCAGGAGAGTGCCGGCCGGGGTGCCCTCCACGACGGGCGAGGACTGCAGGGAGGCCTCGGAGGTGCCGACGTCGTCGATGTACTCCGCGGCGTACACCTTGTGGAACACGCGCGGCGGCAGCGGCTCGGTGACCATCACGTAGCCGCGGCGCGGCGCGATCGGCAGCTCCACCCCGGCGAGGGCGGCGAGCTGCGCGGCCCAGGGCCCGGCCGCGTTGACGACCGCGCCGGCGGGCAGGTCGCCGCGGGTGGTGCGGGCGCCGACGACGCGCTCGCCCTCGCGCAGCATCCCGGTGACCTCGCAGTGCTCGAGCACCTCGGCGCCCCGGTCGCGCGCCAGGGCGAGCAGGTGCGCGACCACCAGCATCGGCATCACCTGCGAGTCGTCGGGATAGAGGGCCGCGCCGACGGCCTCGGGGGAGGCGTACGGCTCGAGCGAGGCCAGCTCCGCCGCGTCGAGCTCCTGCACCTCGATGCCGTGCTCGCGCTGGGCCGCCAGCGCCCGGCGCAGGGAGGCCAGGCTGCTCTCGCGGGAGGCGACGATGATCCCGCCCTTGCGCTCGAGCTCCCAGCGCCGGCCGTGCTCGGCGAGCTCGCCGTGCCACAGCCCGAGCGAGTAGCGGGCGAGGTCCAGCTCGGGGCCGCGCTCCTTGTCGGAGACCAGGATGTTGCCCTCGCAGCGGGAGCTGGTCCCGCCGCCCGGGGCACCGCGGTCCACGACCCGCACGGACAGCCCCAGGAGCGTGCAGTACCAGCTGATCGCGGCGCCGATCGCGCCTGCGCCGATCACGAGCACGTCGGTGCCGCGCGGAGCGGTCGAGCCCGTCATGTCGCCGCGTCCGGAGGGAGGGGGACCAGGTCGAGCAGCGGCGAGTCGACCTCACCGGTCCCCTCATCGCCCGTGGACCACAGCCGCGAGGCGTGGCCGATGTGCCGCACGATCAGGGCGAAGGCGCCGTCGCCGTCTCCCGCGGCCAGCAGGTCCAGCAGCCGGTGGTGCTCCTGCGCGGAGTCGACGAGGCGGCCGCTGTCGGCCAGTGCGCGCAGCGCCCGCATGCGGGTCTGGCCGCGCAGCCGCGTGGTGAGGTCCACCAGGCGACGGTTGCCGGTGTGCTCGAGCAGGCGGGCGTGGAGCTCGCGATCCCCCTGGAGATAGCTGTGCAGATCGCCGTCGCGGGCGGCGTCGGCGATGCGGTCGGCCAGGTCGCGCAGGGCGGCGAGCTCCTCGGCGGGCACGTGCCCGGCCAGGGCGCGCATCGCGGGGCCCTCGAGCAGCTGGCGCACCTGGGTCTGCTCCTCGAGATCGGCGGCGGTCATCTCGGTGATCCGGAAGCCCTTGTTCTTCATCGTCGTCACCAGGCCCTCGCGCGCGAGGTCCATCATGGCCTCGCGCACCGGCGTCGCGGAGACGCCCAGTGGCGCTGCCAGGGCGGGCGCGGAGTAGAGGGTCCCCTCCTCGAGGTCGCCGAGGATGATCGCGCTGCGCAGCGCATCGGTGACGGAGGCGCGCAGGCTCCTGGTCTGCTGGATCTCTCCCAGGGGGATGTCGGTGGAGGTCATGGCTGCTCCTGTCGGGGAAGGCTCACAGCACGAAGCCTTCGGGGTACGGGTCCGTCGGATCGAGCATGTACTGGGCGGTGCCGGTGATCCAGGCCTGGCCGGTCACGGTGGGGACGACGGCCTCGTGCTCGCCGACGCGGGCGGTGCCGACCAGGCGGCCCACGAAGCGCGAGCCGATGAAGGACTCGTTGACGAAGTCGGTCTCGAGGGGGAGCTCGCCGCGGGCGTGCAGCTGCGCCATGCGGGCGCTGGTCCCGGTGCCGCAGGGGGAGCGGTCGAACCAGCCGGGGTGGATGGCCATCGCGTGGCGGGAGTGCGTCGCGTCCGAGCCGGGAGCGGCGAGGTACACGTGGTGGACGCCGCGGATGTCCTCGCGCTCGGGGTGGACGGGCTCGTCCTCGGCGTTGAGCGCCTCCATGAGCGCCAGGCCCGCGCTGAGCAGCCGGTCCTTCTCGCGGCGGTCGAAGGGCAGGGCGAGGTCCGCGAGCTCGACGAAGGCGTAGAAGTTCCCGCCGAAGCCGAGGTCGTAGGGGACGACGCCGAGGCCGGGCACGTCGATGTGCGCATCGCGGCGCACCAGGAAGGAGGGCACGTTCGTGAGCGTCACCGACTCGGCGCGGCCGTCGCGGACGGCGACCTCGGCGACGACGAGGCCCGCCGGGGTGTCCAGGCGGAGCGTGGTGACGGGCTCGGTCACCTCCACCATCCCCGTCTCCACCAGCACGGTGGCGACCCCGATGGTGCCGTGCCCGCACATCGGCAGCAGCCCGGAGACCTCGATGTAGAGCACTCCCCAGTCGGCGTCCGGCCGGGTGGGGGGCTGCAGGATGGCGCCGCTCATCGCGCCGTGGCCGCGCGGTTCACGCATCAGCAGCTTCCGCAGCCCGTCGCGGTGCTCCGCGAACCACAGCCGGCGCTCGGCCATCGTCGTGCCCGGGATCGGGGGCACGCCGCCGGTGATGACGCGGGTGGGCATGCCCTCGGTGTGCGAGTCCACGGCGTGGTGGACGTGCGTGGTGCGCATCGGGTCGCTCCTTCGAGGGCACAGCGGTGTGACGCGAGCTACAGTAGACGCGCCCGAGGCAGCATGTCAACTGTGACATTGCACAGAGGGGAGGGGGACACTGGAGAGATGGAGAGCTCCGCCCCGTCCCTTCCGCCGCTCCACCAGACCTACGCCGCCGCCGTCCCCGAGCTGTCGATCCCCTGGCGCGCCGAGCAGCCCCCGCAGCCCGAGATCGTCTGGCTGAACGAGGAGCTCGCGGCCGAGCTCGGCATGGACCCGGAGCAGCTGCGCGGCGCAGAGGGGATGGCCCTGCTCACCGGGCAGATCGAGGGGACCACCGCGCAGGTCTACGCCGGCCACCAGTTCGGCAGCCCCAACCCGCAGCTGGGGGACGGCCGCGCAGTGCTGCTCGGCGACCTGATCGACACCCGCGGCCGGCGCCGCGACCTGCACCTCAAGGGAGCGGGCCGCACCCCCTACGCGCGCGGCGGCGACGGGAAGGCCCCGCTCGGGCCGATGCTGCGCGAGGCCGTGATCGGGGAGTGGCTCCACGCCACCGGGACCCCCACCACGCGGGCGCTCGCCGTGCTCACCACCGGGGAGCAGATCGCGCCGCGCCAGGGCGTGACACCCGAGCCGGGCGCGCTGCTGGTGCGCGTCGCCGCGAGCCACCTGCGGGTGGGGACCTTCGAATATGCCGCGTGGCACCACGACCCCGCCGTCACCCGCGCGCTGTGCGAGCACACCCTCGCCCGGCACCACCCCTCGGCCGAGGGGCCGCTGGGCCTGCTCGAGTCCGTCGCCCGCTCCCAGGCGGAGCTGGTGGCGCAGTGGATGCTGCTCGGCTTCGTGCACGGCGTGATGAACACCGACAACATGGCGCTCTCGGGCGAGGGCATCGACTACGGGCCCTGCGCCGTGCTCGACGCGCACCGCCGCGACGCGGTGTTCAGCTCGATCGACCGCGGCGGGCGCTACGCCTACGGCAACCAGCCCGGCATCGCCCTGTGGAACCTCTCCCGCTTCGCCGAGACGCTCCTGCCGCTGCTCGACGCGGAGACCCCGGACGCGGCCGTCGAGCAGGCCACCGCCGTGCTCGAGCGGTTCGAGGGCTGGTACGCCGAGGCCCACGCCCGCGGCCTGGCCCGCGCGCTGGGCATCACGGGGACGCCCGAGGAGGTGCTCGCGCTCGGCCAGGAGCTCTTCACACTGCTCGAGGAGCAGGCGGTGGACCACACCGGGTTCTTCCGCGCCCTCGGCGAGGGCGGGGCGGAGGCGCTGTTCACCGAACCCGCGGCATACCGCGACTGGGCGCGGCGGAGGGAGGCGCTGCGCACCGCGAGCGCCGAGGAGCTGCTCCGCGTGAACCCGCTGTACATCCCCCGCAACGTCCACCTCGACGCGGCCCTGCGCGCGGCGCACCTGGGGGACCCGGCCCCGGCACGGGAGATGCTCGAGGCGGTGCGGGACCCGTTCACGCGCCGGCCCGGGCTCGCGCACCTCGAGGGCCCCGGCGACGGCGGCGAGCACTTCCTGACCTTCTGCGGCACCTGAGGGCGTCCGCTCGGTCGGGTCGCCTCGCAGCCGCGGTGATACGGTCGCCGCACGGACGATCCGACGTGAGGAGATGCCCCATGACCAGCACTCTCGAAGGCCGTACGATCCTGATCCTGACCAGCAACTTCGGCACCGAGACCGACGAGATCCAGCACCCCCTGGCCGCGCTGCGCGAGGCCGGTGCCCAGGTGATCGTCGCCGCCCCCGAGGCCGGCTCGGTGGCCACCCTGCAGCGCGACCGCGAACCCGGCGCCGACGTCCCGGTGGACACCGTCTACGACACCGTCAAGGCCAAGGACGTCGACGCCCTGGTGCTGCCCGGCGGCACCCTGAACGCGGACACCCTGCGGGCCGACGAGACCGCCCAGTTCCTGGTGCGCTCCGTCGCCGCCGCCGGCAAGCCCGTCGCCGCGATCTGCCACGCGCCCTGGCTCCTGGTCGAGACGGGGCTCGCGAACGGACGCACCCTGACCTCGGTCCCCACCATCCGCACCGACCTGGTCAACGCCGGCGGGGAATGGACGGACCAGGAGGTGGTGGTCGACGACACCGCCGGCTTCCGCCTCATCACCTCCCGCACCCCCGACGACCTCGACGCCTTCACCACGGCGATCATCGAGGCGCTGCGCTGAGCGGCACCGACACCAGGAGGAGCACCATGACCGAGAGCACCCCGAGCGAGAACACCCCGCGCATGAGCATCGACGACGCCCTCGAGACGGACCGCGTCGCCGCCGAGGGCGCCGACTCCCGCAACGCCGACGGCTACGGCGTCGACGACGACATCGCCCGCGGCGGCGATGACGCGACCGCGGCCGAGCAGGGCAACCGCGACGAGGACGCGATGGAGACCGACGAGGAGGACCCCGCCGTCGAGGAGATCATCCGCTCCGAGGACGAGGACGGCGCCCCGCTCGGCTGAGCCCTCCCGCTCAGGCGGCGAGAGCGGCGCGGATCCTCTCGTCGACCGCGTGCCGCGCCTCGAGATGCGCGTGCACGTCATAGGAGAACGACGAGTAGGTCAGCGTCCCTCCCTCGTCGACCAGCGCGACCGCGCTCGGCCGGTCCGTGAGCTCCGCGAGCCAGGTCAGGGCGCGGTGATCGGCCATGGCCTGCGCGAACACGCGGTGGCGCAGGGACAGCCAGGGCGTGCCCTCCGGGCCCGGGTAGACGGCGAAGGAGTCGCCGCCGAAGAAGGGGCCGCCCGCGCAGGTCTCCTCGAAGGGGTCGATGGGGCGCAGCGAGAACTGCGCCCACCAGAAGTTGTATCCCCAGTGCAGGAAGCCCGGCGCGTCGAAGGCGAACAGCTGCCGGCCCAGCACCCGGTTGCGCACCGAGGGCTGGGCGATGAAGCGATTGGCCACGTCCCGGTTCTGGGAGACGCAGTAGTACACCCAGGGGCGTCGGCCCGCCTCGAGGAAGGGGCCGACGTGGCTGGTCGCGACGATCGGGGTGTCCACCACCCCCTGCTCGGCGAAGGCCAGCGAGCTCAGCGCATCGACCACCTGGGCGCCCTCGAGCAGGTCCGCGACCTGCTCCTTCGCCGCCCGGTAGGAGTCCAGCTGATCCTCGTGGGGCTCATCGGAGATGTGCCACAGCACCTGCCCGTCCCAGTGCTCCTCCAGATGGGCGCGCAGCACGGGGATCAGCGCCTCCAGCAGCCGGCGGTACTCGGGCGAGGTCGCCGGGACGTGCCAGCCGAAGCGGTGCTCGAGGCCGGAGCCGGTCTCGACCTGGATCGCCGGGGTGCTGCGGGCGCCCCACTGGGTGAACAGGTGCGCGATCTCGATCCCGGTGAAGCCGAGCCGCCCGCAGATCTCCAGCCAGCGGTCGAGCGCGGAGAGGTCGAAGGAGTACTCGCCCTCCTCCTCCCGGATCCCGATGAGCTGGACGAACGGCCGGGTGTGCCCCTCGGCGGTGTCCAGCGGCGGGGTCCACGTGGGGGTGAGCACGGAGGTCACGTCCATCTCCCGGGCCGAGGCGAGGAACGCCTCGATGAGCTCCCAGTGCTGCGGTGAGAGCACCTCGACGTCGTAGTAGGTCGAGAGGCTGTCGGCGTGGAACCAGTGGGTGTTCGTGATCGACAGCGGCGGCAGCTGGTGCGGGTGGACGCGCAGCTGCACGGCGTGCTCGGCGAGGACCTGCTCGCCCGTCGTGTCGGTCAGCGCGAGCGTGAGGGTGTGCTCGCCGGGCGGGGCGTCGATCACGTCGATCCACAGCGCCTCCCAGAGGCCGCGCCCCACCCGCACCTCCTCGCCGCCGAGCGGCTCGAGCAGGTCCGGGTACTCGCCCGGGGCGGTGGCCAGGTAGTGCTCGTCGGCCTCCGCAGGGGCGGGGGAGGAGACCGGCACCCGGCGCACGGCATGGACGCGGGCGCTGTCGGCGATCTCGCCGCCCAGCCGCACCCGCAGCGCGGCGTGCTCGGCGGAGCGGGGATCGGGGGCCTCGCCCTCCTCGGCGCGGAGGGCCACCTGGACCGAGAGCACCTCGCCGAGGAACCCCGAGGCGTGCGCACCGCCGATCGGCGCGGCCGGGCGCGGGGCGGACTCGCCGAGCACCTTCTCCAGGGAATCGGTCAGGACGGTCTGCACGGAAAGCGCTCCTCGGGTGACGGCGATGTCGGAGGCCCGGACGGGCCGCGCACCATCCTGTCAAATAATCCGTTGCCCCACCGCACCCCCGCCCCTACGGTGGAGGCACACAGGGAAGGAGGTGATCCGAGAAGTGATTTCTGATCGGACATGTGAGGTGGCTCGCCGCTGAGGCGACCGTTCATCCGGACGCGCAGCGAATACCACCGAGCTGCCGGGACCCCCAGGGGTCGGATCTCGTCCTTCCGACCAGCGCACCGCGCGACCTGGGGGTTCTTCCCTGCCCGGGTACCCTTCCCCCATGACGCAGATGCCCCCGTTCACGCTGCTCTCCCCGCGGATCGACGAGGACGCCGTGGTGCGCTCCGAGCCCGCACCGACAGCGGCACAGGACGCCCCGATCGTGCTGCTGCTGCACGGCCTGGGCAGCCACGAGCACGACCTCGCGGGCCTCGTGCCGCACCTCCCGGAGGACTTCCGCTACGTGTCCCTGCGCGGCATCCACGCCTACGGCCCCGGCTACGCCTGGTTCGAGATGCCGATCGACCCGCAGCGCCCCGAGGCGATCGACCCGGCCGCCGCGGCGGTCGAGACCTGGATCGCGGCGCAGAGCGAGCCCGTCGTCGGCGCGATCGGCTTCTCCCAGGGCGGGCTGCTCGCCCTCCACCTGCTGCGCCGGGACGCCCGCGCGCTCGACTTCGTGGTGAACCTCTCCGGGGTGCCGTTCCCCGCCCCGCTGCCGGGGGATGCGGCGCTCGCCGCGGCGCGGCCGCCCGTGCTGTGGGGCCACGGCGGCCGGGACCCGCTGTTCGGGGGCGAGATCGAGGAGATGACCCGCGAGTTCCTCAGCACCCACACGCAGCTCGAGGAGGAGCGCCGCCCGGAGCTGGGCCACGCCGTCGACGAGGTCGAGCTGCGTGCGCTCGCCGCCTTCCTGCGGCGCCGCGCCGGATCCTCCCCACACCCAGGGACCGAGTTGTAGCATTCCTGCATCCCCGTCGATGGTCGGCGGGACGATGAGGAGCACCAGGAGATCATGAGCGCCGCCAGCGACGCCCCCAGTGACAGTCCCAGGCCTTCGGGCCTGCACTCACTCACCTGCCACGGGGGGATCCGTCCATGGACCTGATCGGTCCCCTCGTCTCCCTGGCGATCGGCCTCCTGCTCGTCGCCGCCTGCGGTGGCTTCGTCGCCGCCGAGTTCTCCCTGATCACCGTCAACCGCAACGACGTGGAAGCGGCCGCCGAGTCCGGCGACAAGCGCGCCGGCGGGGTCCTGCAGGGGATGAAGACGCTCTCCACACAGCTCTCCGGGGCGCAGCTGGGGATCACCGTCACCAACCTGGGCATCGGCTTCCTCGCGGAGCCCGCGATCGCCCAGCTCATCGGCCCCGGCCTCGTCGACGCCGGGCTCAGCGCGGTCGCCGCCCGCTCCGTCTCCGTGACCATCGCCCTGGTCCTCGCCACCGGGATCACGATGATCTTCGGCGAGCTGGTCCCCAAGAACCTCGCGATCGCCGCGCCGCTGGGCACCGCGAAGCGCGTGGTCGGCTTCCAGCGCCTGTTCACCACGCTCTTCGGCCTGCCGATCCGGCTGTTCAACGGCAACGCCAACGCCGTGGTGCGCGCCCTCGGGGTCGAGCCGCAGGAGGAGCTCAGCTCCGCCCGCAGCGCCGATGAGCTCTCCGTGCTGGTCAAGCGCTCCGCCGCGGAGGGCGCGCTCGCCGAGGAGACCGCCTCCCTCGTGCAGCGCACCCTCGCCTTCGGCGACCGCCGCGCCCACGACGCGATGGTGCCGCGCGGCCGCATGGACTCCCTCGAGGTGGACCGGTCCGTCGCCGACCTGCTCGAGCTCGCACGGGTCACCGGCCACTCCCGCTTCCCGGTGCTGGACGACGAGAACGAGATCGTGGGCGTCGCCCACATCCGCCACGGCCTAGCCGTCCCCTTCGACGAACGGCCCACCACGAGCGTCCGGGCCGTGATGGGCACCGCGACCTTCGTGCCGGACACCGTCCCGCTCGACGACCTCATGGACACCCTCCGCGCCGGCGGCCTGCAGATGGCCGTGGTGGTCGACGAGTTCGGCGACCACGCCGGGCTGATCACCCTCGAGGACCTCGTCGAGGAGATCGTCGGCGAGGTCCGCGACGAGCACGACGAGGAGATGGACGACACCCCCGAGCCCGACGGCTCCTGGGACCTCGACGCCCGGATGCGGCCCGACGAGGCCACCGAGCGGCTCGGCGTGACCGTGCCCGAGCACGAGGACTACGACACCCTCGGCGGGCTGGTCACGATGGAGCTGGGCCGCCTGGCCGAGATCGGCGACGAGGTCGAGGTGGACACCGACCCCGTCCCCGGGGAGGAGCCCGCACGGCTGCACATCGAGGTCACCGAGGTGGACGGCATGCGCATCGAGACGGTGCACGTGAAGGTCGAGGCCGCCCCCGAGGATGACGAGGATCCGCAGGAGGAGGAGCGATGAGCACCGCGACCGGACTCGGCCTCACCCTCCTGCTGCTGCTCCTGAACGCCTTCTTCGTCGGCGCGGAGTTCGCGCTGATCTCCGCCCGCCGCTCCGTGATCGAGCCCCGCGCCCTCGAGGGGAAGTGGGCCGCGAAGGTCACGATCTACGCGATGGAGCACGTCTCGCTGATGATGGCCGGTGCGCAGATGGGCATCACCGTGTGCTCCCTCGCGCTCGGCGCGATCAGCGAGCCCGCCATCGCGCACCTGCTCGAGGTGCCGCTCGAGGTGCTCGGGGTGCCGGCCGGCTTCACCCACCCGATCGCCTTCGTGTGCGCGCTCGGGCTGGTGACCTACCTCCACGTGGTCTTCGGCGAGATGGTCCCGAAGAACATCGCGCTGGCCGGGCCGGAGCGGATGGCCCTCATCCTCTCCCCGGTGCTGATGGGCGTGGTCACCGTGCTGCGCCCGCTGCTGTGGCTGCTCAACGCGAGCGGCAACCTGGTGCTGCGGATCCTCGGCGTCACCCCGAAGGCGGAGGTGACCAGCGCCTTCACCCGCAACGAGGTGGCGGCGATGGTCAGCGAGTCCCGGGAGGGCGGGCTGCTCGAGGACAACGACGAGGCGCTCCTGCTGGGGGCGCTGCGCTTCGAGGCCCGCAGCGTGGCGAACCTGGTGATCCCCCTCGCGGAGGTCTCCACCCTGCCCGAGGGCGTCACCGCCGCGCAGGCGGAGGCCGCCGCCGTGGAGGGCTACTCCCGCTTCCCGGTGCGCACGGCCGACGGCCGCCTGACCGGCTACGTCCACATCAAGGACCTCCTGGACTCCGTGCAGGAGCGGCGCGAGGACCCGATCCCGGAGGAGCGCATCCGCGCCCTGCCGCGGATCGGCGCGGACCAGGCGCTGCGCGAGGCGCTCGCCGAGATGCAGGACTCCGGCGCCCACCTCGGTGCGGCGACGGACGAGCGCGGCGAGGTGATCGGCGTGGTCACCCTCGAGGACATGCTCGAGGAGCTGGTGGGCCAGATCCGCGACGACTCGCGCATCGCGGCCTGAGCGGTAGGTTGGGGGGTTCCGTCCGTCCCCGAGGAGCTCCTGTGCCCGTCCCTCTCGCCCGCCGCCGCTGGGCGCTGTATGCGCTGTTCCTGCTGCCCGGCCTGTGCATGTCCTCCTGGGTCACCCGCACCCCGGCGGTGCGCGATCTGCTCGAGGCCTCGACCGCGCAGATGGGCCTGGTGCTGTTCGGCCTCTCCGTCGGCTCCATGGCGGGGATCCTCTCCTCCGGCCCGCTGGTGATGCGCTGGGGCACCCGCCCGGTGATCGCCACCGGCTCCACCCTGATCGTGGTGGCGATGCCCCTCATCGCGATCGGGGCGGCGGCCGGGATGCCGCTGCTGACCGCGGTGGGGCTCGCGCTGTTCGGCGGCGGGATGGGCGGCGGCGAGGTCGCCATGAACGTCGAGGGCGCGGACGTCGAGCGGCTCGGCGGCATGCCGTTCCTGCCGGCGCTGCACGGCTGCTTCAGCCTCGGCACCGTCATCGGGGCGGTGCTGGGCATCCTCGCCACCGCGGCGGCCTTCCCGGTGGTGGCCCATCTCGTGCTCGCCGGCGTGGTCGGCGCCGCCCTGCTGCTGTGGGCGATGCGGGCCATCGCCCCCGGCGTCGGCCGGGTCGACGCCGCCGAGCGCGCCGCCCAGGCCACCACCCCGCGCCCCGCGATCTGGAAGGACACCCGCCTCGTGCTCATCGGCGGGATCGTGCTGGCCATGGCGCTGGCCGAGGGGACCGCGAACGACTGGCTGCCGCTGGTCATGGTCGACGGCCACGGCTTCGACGCGACCATGGGCTCGACCGTGTTCGCGCTGTTCGCCGCCGCGATGACCGCCGGCCGCTTCGCCGGCGGGCCGGTCGTGGCCCGGGTGGGCCGCTCCCGCGTGCTCGGGGTCAGCGCCCTGTTCGCGGCGACCGGTCTCGCGCTCATCTCCTTCGTGGACAGCCAGCCGGTGGCGCTGGTCGCGGTGGTGCTGTGGGGTCTCGGCGCCTCGCTGGGCTTCCCGCTGGCGCTCTCCGCCGCCGGGGACTCGGGCCCGAACCCCGCCGCCCGCGTGGCCCTCGCCTCGACGATCGGCTACCTCGCGTTCCTCGTCGGTCCGCCCACCCTGGGCCTGCTCGGCGAGGAGGTGGGGCTGCGCGGCGCGCTCGTGGTCCCCCTCGCGGTGGTGCTGGTGGCGGTGCTGCTCGCCCCGGCGACCGCGCCGCGGCCCGCCGGGGAGCCCGAACCCCGCGAGCTGGCCGAGGACACGGCACGATAGAGGCATGAGCACCACCGACGGCCCCGCCGAGAACCTCTGGACCGCGGCGCTGCGCCGCGACCCCGAGCACGCCCACCGCTACGCCGAGCGCTGGCGCCGCCTCGAGGCCTCCGGCCAGGACATCCACGGCGAGGCCCGTCTGCTGGACGCGATGGCGGCCCGCGGCGCGCGCATCCTCGACGCCGGCTGCGGCAGCGGGCGCCTGGGCGGGCACCTCGCCCGGGCCGGGCACGACGTGACCGGAGTGGATCTCGATCCGCACCTCATCGACGTGGCGCGGGCGGATCATCCCGGGGCGCGCTGGGAGGTCGGGAACCTCGCCGCCCTCGACCTGCAGGAGGAGGACGGCACCCGCTCCCGCTTCGACCTGCAGCTCTGCGCGGGCAACGTGCTCGCCTTCCTCGCCGGTGCGGAGCGCCGGCCGGCGCTCGCCCGCCTCGCCGAGCACCTCGCGGAGGACGGCAGGCTCGTGGTCGGGTTCGGCCTGGACCGCGGCTACGCGGCCGACGACTTCGCGGCCGACGCCGCCGCGGCCGGGCTCCGCCTCGAGCAGCGCTTCAGCACCTGGGACCTGCGACCGGCCGACGACCGCTTCCTGGTGGGGATCCTCGGCCGCGCCTGAGGCCGATGCTGCGCCGCAGCCGGCCTCAGCCGTCGGTGCGGCCGCCGCCGGATTCGTGGTCCATCTCCGCGTACTCCGCGGCCTGCTCCTCGGTGCTGAGCACGGGCACCTCCCCGGTGGGGGTGGCATGGCTGCCGGTGTCCTGCTGCGAGGTGACCGTGGTGAGCAGGAAGACGGTGTCCTCGAGCGCCTCGACGGCGTGGCGGAAGTGGGTGAGGGCCTCGAGCGCGCCGGCCTCGAGCACCACCGGGTCCTGCCCCGTGACCCGCAGGCTCCCGCGGATCACCTGGATCGAGGCGGCCGGCGGCGAGTTGTGCTCCGGGAGCTCGGCACCCTCCCGCAGCGCGATCACGCTCTGGCGCAGCGGGCCGTCATGGACGAGCAGCTCGGCATGGCGGCCGTTGGGCGCCTCGCGGGCGATGTCGATCGCCTTGGTCATCACATCGGTCAGGGCAACCATCGGAGAACCTCCTGGTGAGCGACGCTGGTCCCTCCCCAGTATCCGTCAGGAACCCGGATCCGTCAGGCCGGCCGCCGATTCGCGCGCCAGATCCAGCATCGCGCGCTCGCTGATGCCGAGCACCCGGGCCGCCGCGGCCACGTCCCGGAACTCCGGTTCGCGCCGCTGCACCCGCCCCTCGCCGTCGCGGGCGATCTTCACCGCGACCCGCTGCCCGCGCACCGTGACCTCGGTGAAATCACGGGTGCGGATCTCCCGCTCCACCCGGTGGCGCCGCACTCCGAGGCTGCCCGTGCGATCCATGAGCAGCGTGGACATCTCGACCTCCGCACCCTGCCTGACCAGCGCGTGCACGGTCGTCGCGGGGCGGCCGCGCTTCATGATGATCGGGGTCAGCCAGGCATCCAGCGCCCCGTGCTCGAGCAGCTCGTCGAGCACGCCCGGCCACAGCCGCGGATCCAGGTCGTCGACGTTCGCCTCCAGCTGCCAGGCGGCGGTCGGGGTGTCGTGCGCATCGGGGGACGCGGCCCGGGCCGGACCGAGCGGTCGACCCACCAGCACCCGCACCACGTTCGGGCGGCCGGGGGTGTCCTTGGTGCCGGCGCCCACGCCGAGCGCCTCCGTCGTCAGCGCCGGCTGCGGCCCGGCGCTGCCGGCGAGGCCGCGCAGCAGCGCCACCCCCGTGGGGGTGGCGAGCTCGCCGATGCCGGGCGCGACCCCGGCGGGGACCCGCCGCCCGCCGTGCTCATGCGGACCGCCCTGCGCGTGGGCGGGCAGGTGCGCGTGGTGGCTGTCGTGGTCGTGGTCGTGGTCGTGGTCGTGGTCGTGGCTGTGGCGGTGTCCGCGGGCGGGGAGCAGCTCGCCGGCGACCGTCGGCCAGCCCAGCGCGAGCCGGGCCACGGCGGGCACGGGCACCGGGATGTCGCCGTGCGCGGCACGGATCCGGCCCGAGCCGACGGCGAGCACGCTGCCGGTCGCCTCGGTGATGCCGAGCTGGCGCCACGCCTCGCACGCCCCGATCACGTCGGCCAGCGAGTCCAGCGCCCCCACCTCGTGGAAGTGGACCTCCTCGGCCGGGATGCCGTGGGTGGCGCCCTCCGCCTCGGCGAGGCGGCCGAACACCTCGAGCGACAGGTCCACCGTGCGCTCGGGGACGTCGTCGCGGCCGCGGGCCTGCTCGAGCAGGGCGCGGAGGGAGGCCCAGGTGCGGTGCGGCGGGTCCTCGACGAGCACCTCCACGTCGATCTTCACCGCGCGCTGCCCGCCCCGATCCACCTGCGAGCGCACGAAGCGCACCGAGCCCGGGACGAGCGCGTCGAGCACCTGCTGCACGCGCTCGAGGTCGGCGCCCGCATCGACCAGGGCCGCCAGCAGCATGTCACCCGCGATCCCTGCGGTCGCATCGACGAAGGCCTGGCGGGGGAGCGGGGAGTCCATGGACCCGATGCTAGTGCGCGGGGCCGATCAGGCATGATGCGTCCGTCCCCGTCACGACCCGGAGCCGCTGCCATGCCCCTCGCCGCCCCCGCGCCCGTCGCCCGCTTCGACGACGTCGCCGCCGGCCATGCCGTGCAGTTCTCCCGCGCGGACCGGGTGATCGAGGCGTGGCGCCCGGACGAGGTGCGGCCCGCGCTCGCCGCCGTCGAGGAGGCCGTGGCGGGCGGTGCCTGGGCTTTCGGGATGCTCGCCTATGAGGCGGCCGCCGGTCTCGATGCGCAGGCACGGGTCCGCGCCCCGCGAGAGGGCCTGCCGCTGGTGTGGTTCGGGCTCGCGACCGCCCCCGACGAGGCGTCGCGGCCGCTCACCACCGGCGAGGGGTTCACGCTGGCACCGTGGGAGGCGGACTGGGACCGGGCCCAGCACGCCGGCCGGGTGGAGGCCGTGCGCGCCGCGATCGCCGAGGGCGAGACCTACCAGTGCAACCTCACCACCCGCCTGCGGTCCCGCTTCACGGGGGACGCCTTCGGGCTGTACGGGGAGCTCGCCCACCGGCAGCAGGGCTCCCACCACGCCTTCCTCGACCTGGGGCGGACGGCCGTGGTCAGCGCGAGCCCCGAATCCTTCCTCCGCTGGGAGGAGGGGGAGCTGCGCACCGTGCCGATGAAGGGCACGGCCGCGCGCGGCGCCGACGCCGCGCAGGACCTCGCCGCCCGCGAGGCGCTGCGGGCCAGCGAGAAGGACTGCGCCGAGAACATCATGATCGTGGACCTGCTGCGCAACGACCTCTCACGGGTGTGCGCGCCGGGCACCGTGCAGGTCAGCGACCTGCTGCGCGCCGAGCCGTACCCGACGCTGTGGCAGCTGACCTCGACCGTCACGGGACGGCCCGCCCCGAGCACCGGAGTCGTGGACGTGCTCGAGGCGCTGTTCCCCTGCGGCTCCATCACCGGCGCGCCGAAGCTCTCCACCATGGCGCTCATCGCCGAGCTCGAGGACGCCCCGCGCGGCGCGTACTGCGGGGCGCTCGGCTACCTCGCCCCCGGGCCCGCCCCGCAGGCCCGCTTCAACGTCGCGATCCGCACGGTCGAGATCGACCGGGAGGCGGGCACCGCCGTGTACGGCGCGGGCGGCGGCATCACCTGGGACTCCACCCCGGCGGGCGAGTACGACGAGCTGCTGGTCAAGGCCGCGGTGCTGCCCACAGGGCCCCGGGAGCCCTTCGCCCTGCTGGAGACCTTCGCCGTGCGGGACGGGACCGGGCAGAACCTCGAGGCGCATCTGGAGCGGATGCTCGCCTCCGCCGCGCAGCTCGGGATCCCGGTGCGGCGCGAGACGCTCACCGCCGCCGTCGCGGACGCGATCGCCGCCCGCGCGCACGAGCCCGCCGCGCTGCTGCGCCTCGCCCTGGGACAGGACGGCACCCTCGAGAGCACGGCACGGCCGCTGAGCACGCCGCCCGGGCCCGTGCGCCTCGCCCTCGACGAGGTGCGCACCGTGTTCCCCGCGCAGCTCAGCGCCCACAAGACCACGATGCGCGCGCACCTCGACGCCGCCCGCGCCCGCCACCCGGAGGCCGACGACGTGGTGCTGCGCGGCGCGCACGGCCGCGCGGTGGAGACCACCATCGCGACCCTCGCCGCCCGGATCGACGGCACCTGGTGCACCCCGCCGCTGGCCGATGGCTGCCTCGCCGGCGTCGGCCGCCGGCTCGCGCTCGCACGAGGCGAGCTCCTCGAGCGCCCGCTCGAGATCGAGGATCTGCGCGCGGCCGAGCAGCTCGCGGTGATCAGCTCGGCACGCGGGTGGCGCTCGGCCGTGCTCACGGACTCGTGACGGCCAGGGCCCCGCGCCCGCGATCATGCCCGTGACCATGGGGACAACTCCCCATTGGCGGTGCGTCCCGCGCGGCCTAGCCTTCGACCAGGGCGTCGGGCGCGCACGCCCACAGCGGACGAGGGGGCATCCATGACGACGGACGGATCGACCACGGCGGAGCGCCGCCCGCGGCTGGGCTCCCTGCCCGGCAGCTCCGCCCTCGTGCGGATCTCCGACGGGGCGTGGGGCTGGCTGCGCGCCGTGATGCTCGAGCAGGAGCCCCCGGCGCAGATCACCGAGGAGCAGATCATCGAGCTCGAGCGGGCGGGCCTGCTCGTCCAGTCCCCGCAGGGCGACGGCTCGCTGAGCGTCCAGCGGCACTGGGAACAGGTGCTGCGCACAGGGCTGCGCTCGCCGGTCGGCGTGGAGCTGGTGTGCGTGGACGGCGCCGAGGGGTGGACCACCGCGCTGCGGATCGCGGGGCGGTTCGTGCTCGTCGTCGATCAGGTCCGTGAGGTCCTCGCCGGAGAGGAGACGCTGCGCCTGGGACGGCGCAGCAGCGCCGTCACCCTCGGCCTGACCACCATCGAAGCGCTGGGCGACACCTTCGAGACCGTCATCCCGCAGCGGCCCGCGTTCACCGGCAGGGCCCCCGCCGCGACGGCCCCCGCACCGTCGGGTCCCGCTGCGGAGGAGCTCGCCGACGCCCCGGCCCTCGCACAGGTGCAGATGCTCGTGGTCTCCGCGCCCGACGAGGAGGGCACCGCCGCCGGCGGCGGCTCCTGGTACGCGCTCGGCGAGGGCGGTGAGCAGCTGGCCGTGCTCGTTCCCGCCGAGGACGGGGCGGACGAGGACGGCCCGGTGCTCCGAGGCCTCGCTCCCGGTGCCCTGACCTCCGCGATGCGCCAGAAGGTCATCGCCGCGATCGACCATGTCTCCGCCGGCGCCGGGGAGAGGGCCGCCTCATGACCTTCCAGGGGATGGACACGGAGCAGGTGCTCGAGGAGTCGCAGGCGCTCGAGCGCGCCGCAGCCCGGCTCGAGGACCTGCTCGGCGGGGTCGACGCGAGCGTGCAGTCGGTCGCCTGGGCGGGTCCCGACGCGGACGCCTTCCGCGAGCAGTGGGCCGGAACCCGGGGCAGGGCGGACGCGATCGTCGTGCCTGGACTCGGCGATCGCTCCCGCGAGCTCCAGCAGCACGTCCAGGAGCAGGAGATCGCCTCCGCGCCCGAGGGCGGCGACTGGTTCGATGACGTCCTGGACTGGCTCGGCGGGCTCGGTGAGGGGGTCGTCGACGCGGTGGGGGATGCCGTGGACTGGCTCGGGGACGGCATGGACTGGCTGGGTGACCGGATCGGGGACGGGATCGGATGGCTCGGGGACCGCGTCCGCGACGGAGCGGACTTCATCGGCTCCGCGATCGATGCGGTGCGGGACCTCGAGTGGCCGCGCGTGCTGGAGGTCATCGCGGGGGCGGGCATCGGCACGCTGCGCGGCGTCGACGCCCTGGTCGAGTTCTTCACGGGGCACGACCTGAAGCTCATGGAGGACGGCCGCGGCTACGCGGACGCCCCCGTCCCCGTCCGCGGGGAGGACTCGGGCCTCCTTCCCCCCAGCGATCTCGCGCACATCATCTCGAACACGAACGAGACCTACGGCGAGAAGCAGAGCGGCGAGGTCTCCATGACCGTCGTGGGCGAGCCTCCGACCGGAGTGATCGTCAACATCCCCGGCACCGAGCTGTGGGGACCGTCCGCGGGCGACAACCCGATGGACCTCACCGGGAACGCGTACCAGGCGAGCGCCCAGGGATGGTCCGCCGGCTCCGAGGCGGCGGCGGACGCGATCGCGCAGCTCTATGCCCAGGAGGGGATCCCGCCGGGCACCCCGCTGATGCTCAACGGGCATTCCCAGGGCGGGATGATCGCGGCGAGCCTCGCGTCGACCCCGGAGTTCGCCTCGCAGTTCAACGTCACCAATGTGATGACCTACGGCTCCCCCGTGGACAACTACGACGTCCCCGCGGGGGTGGAGCAGCTGAACATCCAGCACCGCGGCGACGTGGTGCCGAGGGTCGACGTCGGCGGGGCCTTCGGGGGGCCGGGGAACGGCACCGTCGTCACACTGGACAACCCCGGCTTCCCGCTGGACCTCGGCGCCAACCACAGCAGCGCCCAATACCAGAACTCGGTCGCGGAGGCGCTCCAGGACCCGTCCTCCCAGCTGTCGCAGTACTCGCAGGATCCCAGCCTGCAGCCCTTCCTCACCTCCGATCCGGACAGCGTCCAGCACTACTCCTCCGGTGTGCACCGGGAGAACTGACGCCGTGCAGGACCACCCCGGGGTGCGGGATGATGGCACGATGACAGCCCGCATCGGACGCAGAGGAGTGCTCGTGGGGATCCTCGGAAGCCTGCTCGCGGCCTGTGGGATGGGCGGCCGCAGCGACGTCGATGCCGTCGCCGCGGCGCTGCGCGACGCGGTCGAGGCGCTGCCCGAGCACCTCGACGGCGAGGTCCGTTTCCAGGACTCCGCCAACGCGGGCACCTTCGTCTCCGGCGTGCTCGTGCTCGCCGGGCAGGAGCGCGAGGCGGTCGAGACCTCGCTGCTGCGCGTGCTGCGGACGGTCGACCTCGTCTACCGGGAGCAGCCGCGGGTGCGCACCGCGTTCGTGCGGATCGAGGCACATCCGGAGGGGGATCGCGGCCTGCGCGTCCTGGCGACGGACGTGATCCCCGCCGGCTCCGCCGCCAACATCACGACCGACGACCTCACCGCCTTCTTCGAGGAGTGAGGGGGAGCGGGGTGCCGTGGAGCGTTCGCGGAAGATCCGCGCCGCCCCGCCCGTCCGGCCGGGGAATCTGCCTCAGCGTGTGATCTCGAGCTGACCGACCCACGAGATCGGCGAGACCCGTCCCTCCTCGAGCTGGTACTGGCAGCCCACGATCCCCAGCTCGCCCGCCGCGACCGCATCGGAGATCACCGTGGACTGCCGCATGAGAGCGTTGACGGTCTCGTCGAGATGGCGGCGACCCACCGCGTCGACGTCGATGAGCGAGGGGTCCACGTAGGGGCTGACCTGCTGGGTGGCGAACCACTCCTGCTGCACCGCGGGGCGGATCTCCTCGAGCTCCTTGCGGATCGCCGGGGTGACCTCGCTCGGGGCCGAGGTGGTCTGGTCGATCGCGGCCTTCACCGCGCCGCAGGTGCCGTGGGCGAGCACCACGATCACGGCGACACCCAGCTCGGCGACGGCGAACTCCATGGTCGCGACGGTGTTCTCGTTCGCGATCTGGCCGATGTTGCGCACCACGAAGAGGTCGCCCAGGCCGCAGTCGAAGAGGATCTCCGCCGCGACGCGCGAATCCGAGCATCCCAGGAACGCGGCGTTCGGCGCCTGCGAGGCGCGCAGCTCGCTGCGTCGGGCCGCGTTCTGCTGGGGGTGGTGCAGATCCCCGGCCATGAACCTCTCGTTCCCCTCCGCGAGGGCATCCCAGGCCTGCTGGACGGTGACGCGGGGAGAAGTCATGAGGGAGATCCTTCGGCAGAGCGTGCGCGGCGCACGGGCGTGCGCCGCGGGGGCGGCTCGCGCCGCGCCCGGGCGGCAGGATACAACCGCCGCCGGGCGGCTCCGCGCGTGCTCAGCCGCGGGAGGTGGAGATGTTCACCTGCCACACGATGCCGAAGCGATCGGTGAACGCGCCGTACACGTCGCCCCACAGCTGCTTCTCGAGCGGCATGGTGACGGTGCCGCCCTCCGAGAGCTTCTCGTAGGCGCCGCGCAGCAGGGGCTCGTCATCGCCCATCAGCGACAGGGTCACATTGGTGCCGGGGCGGTACTCGGCCATGCCCTCGATGACGTCCGCCGCGTAGAGCTTGATCAGGTCGCTGACCTCGAGGCTCGCGTGCATGATCCAGTCGGTGTGGGAATCGCCCTCCGGCACGGCGCCGAACTCGCCGAAGGTCGCGAACTGCGGGATCGCGCCGAGCGCCCCGCCGTAGAACTCGAACGCCTCTCGGGCTCTGCCGTCGAAGTTGAGATAGGGATGGAGACCTGCGGGCATGACGTCCTCCTCGACATCGCGCCGACCTGCTGCCGGGCGCTCGATCCGAGCGTAGACCGCGGGGCCGACGAGGGGAACCGCCACCCCTTGCCAGATACCCCCTAGGGGTATACCTTCAGGGGTGTCACAGCCCGGAGCGAGAGGAGCAGGCGAGCATGAGCCACGACTCGTCCACGCACGTCCACGGCGACCACGCCCCCACCCACGAGGAGCATGTCGACCACAGCGGCCACGGCGGGCACGGGGAGCACGGCGGCCACGGCGATCACGTCGCGCAATTCCGGCGGCTGTTCTGGATCATGCTGGTGCTGGCGATCCCGGTGGTCGCGGTGAGCCCGATGTTCGCGCACCTGCTGGGCTACTCCGTGCCGGAGAGCGGCGGGGTCTCGTGGATCCCGCCCATGCTCGGCACCGTCCTGTACGTGTGGGGCGGCAGGCCGTTCCTCACCGGGGGCGTCTCGGAGGTCCGCTCGCGGCAGCCCGGGATGATGCTGCTCATCGCGCTCGCGATCACCGTCGCCTTCCTCGCCTCCTGGGGCTCGACCCTGGGCCTGCTCGACCCGCAGCTCGACTTCTGGTGGGAGCTCGCGCTGCTGGTGGTGATCATGCTGCTGGGCCACTGGGTCGAGATGCGCTCGCTGGCCCAGACCAGCTCCGCGCTCGACTCGCTCGCCGCCCTCCTGCCCGATGAGGCGGAGAGGGTCGAGGGCGAGGAGATCGTCACCGTCGACCCGTCCGAGCTCGCCGTCGGCGACACCGTCATCGTGCGCCCCGGCGCCTCCGTCCCGGCCGACGGCACGATCGTCGACGGCGCCGCCAGCATGGACGAGTCCATGATCACCGGCGAGTCCACCACCGTGCGGCGCGAGGTCGGGGACGGCGTCGTCGCCGGGACCGTCGCCACCGACTCCGGGCTGCGCCTCGAGGTGAGCGCCATCGGGGAGGACACCGCGCTTGCGGGGATCCGCAAGCTCGTCTCCGACGCGCAGAGCTCCTCCTCCCGCGCGCAGCGCCTCGCCGACACCGCCGCCGGATGGCTGTTCTGGTTCGCGCTCGGCGCCGCGATCCTCACCGTCGTGGCATGGATGCTCCTGGGCAGCCCCGACCAGGCCGTGATCCGGGCGATCACCGTGCTGGTCATCGCCTGCCCCCACGCGCTCGGCCTCGCGATCCCGCTGGTCGTCTCCCTGGCCACCGAGCGCGCCGCCCGCGGCGGCGTGCTCGTCAAGGACCGGCTCGCGCTCGAGCAGATGCGCACCGTGGACACCGTGCTGTTCGACAAGACCGGCACCCTCACCCGCGGCGAGCCCGCCGTGACCGGGATCGAGCCCGCCGCCGAGCACTCCGAGGAGGAGCTGCTGGCGCTGGCCGCCGCGGCGGAGGCCCCCAGCGAGCATCCGCTGGCCCGCGCGATCGTGCGCGCCGCCGAGGAGCGCGAGATCCGCTACCGCTCCGGGGACGAGTTCAGCTCCTCCCCGGCCGTGGGGGTGCGCGCCACCGTCGAAGGCACCGTCGTCGAGGTGGGCGGCCCGTACCTGCTCGAGCAGCACGAGCTCGCCGAGCTGCCCGTCGCCGCGCAGTGGCGGGAGCAGGGGGCGACGATCCTCCATGTCCTCGCGGGCGGCGAGGTGATCGGCGCGCTGTGCCTGGTCGACGAGATCCGCACCGAGTCGAGCGACGCGATCGACGCCCTCCACGCGCAGGACGTGCAGGTCGTGATGATCACCGGCGACGCCGAGGCCGTCGCCCGCAGCGTCGGCGAGGAGCTCGGCATCGACCGCGTCTTCGCCGGGGTGCGCCCCGAGGACAAGGCCTCGAAGGTCGCCGCGCTGCAGCAGGAGGGGCGGCGGGTCGCGATGGTCGGCGACGGCGTCAACGACGCCCCCGCCCTCGCCCAGGCCGACGTCGGCCTCGCGATCGGTGCGGGCACCGACGTCGCGATCGGCTCCGCCGGGGTGGTCCTGGCCTCCTCCGACCCGCGCTCGGTGCTGTCGGTGCTCGAGCTCTCCCACGCCGCGTACCGCAAGATGCAGCAGAACCTGTGGTGGGCCGGCGGCTACAACCTGCTGGCCGTGCCGCTCGCCGCGGGGGTGCTCGCCCCGATCGGCTTCGTGCTGCCGATGAGCGTGGGGGCGCTGCTGATGTCCGCCTCGACCGTGGTGGTGGCGCTGAACGCGCAGCTGCTGCGCCGGCTGGACCTGCGCCCGCAGGCCAGCGCCGAGAAGGTGCTCGGCCGGCGCGCCCGCTGAGCCGCTCAGACGCTGAAGAGGGCGCCCAGGTCGAGCTGCCAGGCCGTCGCGCCGAGGCCCGCGGCGAGGACGGCGACCACGGCGATCACCCAGCCCAGCATCGCGATGAGGTTCAGGAAGATCCCCCAGCCCGCCCGGCCGCGAGCGAACGGCTCGCTGCCGCGGGAGCTGACCCCCAGGATCACGCCCAGGATCGGGGCGACGAGGGTCCAGCCCGCCAGCAGGGAGCAGATGCCCAGCAGCAGGCTCGCGGTGCCCTTGCCGGTGCCGTGGTGGGTGATCGTGCCGTAGGTGGTCACGGGGTTCCTTCCGTCCGTCGTGCTGACACGGCCAGCCTAGGAACGGGACGGGGCCGGGCGGATCAGCCCGGAGGATGGTCCGGGTCCCCCTGCGGGTGGAGCGCCGCGCTCACGCGTCGAGCTGCATCGTGGTGACGCACGTGGGCGCCTCCGCATCGGTCAGCAGCGGCCCGGAGGCGCTCGCGCCCTCACGGGCGAGGGTCACGGTCAGCTCCTGGTCGCGCGGCAGCCACAGTCCCAGGAAGCCGTTCGGGGCCGTGGCGCGCACCTCATCGAGGAGCACCTCGCCGTCGGCCGTGGTCACCGACACCTCGAGCTCCTGCTCCTGCAGCTCGCCGAGGCAGGTGGTGAGGCTGTGCATGACGCACTCGTGGGTGGCCTCCACGAACGGGGCGATCGAGACGTAGAACTCCCCATCGGGCAGCGGCAGCGAGACCTCCGTGCCGGCGGCGTCGCTGAGGGAGAGGCTCTCCGGCAGCACCGAGGCGAGCAGGTCCTGGGGGCGTTCCGGAAGCGGCAGCGCCTCGAGGCGGTCGATGATCTCCCGCGCCCCGAGGCCGTCGAGGTCGTGGGCGCTCAGCAGCTCCTGCGCCGGATCAGCCGGTGCCTCCGTCCCGGCATCCCGTGAGCACCCCGCGAGGGCGAGGGCGGGCAGCGCCAGGATTCCGCCCAGGGCACGGCGCGGGAGGGCAGGGGCGGGGCGTGAGGTGAGCACGGGGCGATCCTCCGGGGGTGATGTCAGGTCGCCGGCGACTATACCGGGCAGGGGTATGCGCCAGCTGGGACCTCCTACCCGGCACCGCGCCGAGCCTGGCGACGGGAGTAGCGTGAGCGGCGACGGTCGTGCCGCAGCGCCAGGAGGACACGGTATGCACACCACATCCCGAGGCGAGGAGGAGCCCTCCCTCGCCGCAGCATTCACCCGCGAGCACCACGAGATCGACGCCGGCATCGAGGCGTACCTCGCCGCGACGGAGCCGGAGCCCCGCCGCCGCGCCGCACCGCTGCGAGGAGCGATGGAGGCGCTGCGCCGCCACATCTACCTCGAGGAGGAGATCGTCTTCCCGCGCCTGCCGCCCGGCCCGCTGATAATGCCGCTGATGGTGATGCGGCGCGAGCACGGCGAGCTGTGGCGCCGCATGGACGCCCTCGCCGCCGACCTCGAGGACCCCGCCACCGGCACCGAGGGGCTCGAGACCGCCTGCCGGGAGCTGCTCTCCCTGCTCGAGGACCACAACGCGAAGGAGGAGCCGGTCATCTACCCGCACCTGGATGCGGATCTCGACGCCGAGGACGGCGCCCGGGTGCGGGAGCTGCTGCGCACCGGGACCCTCCCGGCCGGATGGGTCTGCCAGCAGGCCTGATCGTCCCCGCCTCCCCGCCCCGACCCCAGGAGCTCCCATGCCCCACGCTCTCGACCCCACCAAGTCCCTCCACACCTGGTCCCTGTTCCGCACGATGGGCCGCTTCGTCGCACCGGGCTCCGCCCCCTCCGGCGTGCTCACCGAGAACCCCTCCACAGACGGTCTGGACCTGCTCGAGCTGCCCGCGCAGCTCGCCGCACACGGATTCGCCAGCGCCCAGCTGTGCCACTTCTACCTGCCGCGCACCGAGGCCTCGTATCTCGCCGAGGTGCGCGACGCCTTCCGCGCCGCCGGCGTGGACCTCGAGTGCTTCCTCGTGGACGACGGGGACGTGACCCACCCCGAGCGCGGCGAGCAGCAGCAGCGCTGGCTGTCGGGCTGGATCGAGATCGCCGAGCAGCTCGGCGCCCCGCGGGTGCGGGTGCCCGCCGGGGACCAGCCGCCGACGCAGGAGACGCTCGCGCTGAGCGCTCGCCGGCTCCGGGCGCTCGCCGCGGCGCATCCCGGCCTCCGCCTGCTCACCGAGAACTGGAAGTCGCTGCTGGTCGACGCGGCCACCACGCGGGACCTGCTCGACCGGCTCGAGGGCGAGGTGGGCCTGCTCATCGACACCGGCAACTGGACCGGCGAGGACAAGTACGAGCAGATCGCCGCCGTGGCCGGGGGCGCGGAGTGCTCCCAGGTCAAGGCACGCGAGACCTCGCCGGGCGTGCTCGATGCGGAGGATCTGACCCGCGCCCTCACCGTGCTGCGCGACGTCGGCTACGCCGGCCGCATCTCCTACGTCTACGCCGGCACGGATGACGACGAGTGGGGCCGGCTCGAGCAGATCCACGAGATCGCCCGCACCGTCACCGGGTGAGCGCCAGCTCCTCCTCCGCGGCCGGGAGGGCCGCGCTGTCCGGCGCGGTCGTCGGGACCGCCGGGGGCCGGCGCAGCCCGAGGGCCACGAGCGCCAGGCACAGCACGCTGAGCGCGGCGACGCCGAGCAGCCCGCCGGTGTACGACAGCACCGGCGTGAGCGCCGCGAGGAGGGTGGGCAGCAGGAACCCGAGGTAGGCGAGCGAGTAGTACACCCCGGTGATGCCGGCGAGGTCCCGCGGGGTCGCGAGGGACTGGGCGATGAGCAGCCCCGCCACCACGCACACCCCGTAGGAGGCGCCGAGCACCGCGGCCACGCCCGCCACGAACAGGGGGCTGTGCAGGGTGCTCGCGAGCGCGGCCAGGGCCATCCCCACCGCCATGCCGCTCATGCCCACCAGCAGCGCGCGGCCGCGCGTGAGCCGGTTCAGCAGAGCGACGGTGCCCTGTGCGAGGGCGCCGACGCCGAGGGTGAGCACGGTCAGGCCGGTCGCGTAGATCGTCGCGGAGTCGCCGAGGCGGTCCTCGACGGTGCTGGGCAGGATCGCGTAGGCGACGCCCGCCGCGGCGAACACCCACGGCGCCGCGGGCAGCACGAGGCGCCGGAAGATCGGATGGCCGGCCGAGGGGACGCGCAGGTCCTCCCGCAGGGAGCCGCGGGCGCGCAGCGAGCGCGGGAGGCTCTCCGGGGCGGTGGGCAGCGCCGCGGCCGCGACGAGGCACAGCAGCAGGTGGGCGAGGTAGGGGAGCTGCCCCGGCAGCGGCGCCCACTGCGCGAGCGAGCCCGTCGCCCCGGCGCCGATCGCGAAGCCGAGGGTGAGGGTCATCGAGGAGCGCCGGGCCCCCGCCGTGGGGGTCGCCTCGGCCTCGTGCGGAGGGGCGGAGAGCTCCTTGATCCAGCTCGAGCCCACGGACATGCCGATGCCCACCCCGATCCCCGCGATCGCGCGGCCCAGGCACAGCACCGGGAAGCTGCCCATCCCCAGGGCCAGCAGCGCGCTCGCGAGCGCGGCGCTGAGCAGGCCCACGACGGCCAGGGGCCGGCGGCCGTGGCGGTCCGAGAGCGCGGCGGCCAGCAGCATCCCGGGCACCAGCCCCACCACGTACATGCCCAGCAGCAGATTCGCCTGCCACGGCGCGTAGCCGCCCACCGTCTCGTACACGTGCAGCAGCGGCGTGAAGTGGTTGCCGCCCCACGCGAGCACGAAGCCGGTCGGTGCCACCCGCAGCCAGGGCGCGACGCCCCGGCGGCTCACGGCATGACCTCGTAGTGCTCGTGTCCGGCGACCAGGTGGCGGTCGATGAGGGTGCGGAAGCGGGCCACGTCCCGCCGGCGCACCGCCTCGGCGAGCTCCGCGTGCTCGCGGTGGAGGGCGGCGAGATCCGCGGCGGGAGCGGTGACCGCGAGGTGCGTGAGCCGGAACAGGCGCGGGCTCAGCGAGCGGAGGATCTCCTCGACGACCCGGTTCTCGTCGCGCAGCGCGATCCGCAGATGGAAGGAATGGTCGAGCAGCGCGAACTCCGCCGGGCGGCCGACGGCTTCCCGCTGGGCCTCGAGGAGCGGGGCGAGCTCGGCGAGCAGCGCGGCGCGCTGCGGCTCGGACTCCGCGATGCGGGTGACGGCGTGGCTCTCGAGCATCGAACGCACCGACAGCAGCTCACGCCGCTCCCGCGCCGTGGGGCTCGTGACCAGCGCGCCCTTCTTCGGCACCAGGCGCACCAGGCCCCATCGCTCGAGCTTCAGCATCGCCTCGCGGGCGGGGGTGCGGCTCGCGCCGTGCCGGGCGGCGACCTCGACCTCGGTGAGCAGCTCGCCGGGCTCGATGTCCCCCTCGGCGATCTGCTGCGCGACGGAGGCGGCGATGCGCTCGGCGAGCGGGCGCGACTCGGGCGTATCGAGCCAGGGCAGTTCCAGGGATTCCACGCCGGCACTCTAATGCATGCATCAACGAATGGATGACGGGCGTCGGCGCGTCGCTCTCCGTCGGGCGGGTAGGATCTGACAAGTTCGGTGCAACGAACATTGGCAGTGCGGGACAACGAAGAAGGATGTGCTGTGATGCGTACACGCTGGTGGAGGATGCTCGGCGCCGCTGTCGTCGGGGCGCTCGTGCTCGCGGGGTGCGGGATCGCCTCCAGCGGGGCCGAGAAGGACAGGCCCCTGGTGCTGACCACCTTCACGGTGCTCGCGGACATCGCGCAGAACGTGGCCGGGGACCACCTCGAGGTCGCCTCCCTCACCAAGGCCGGGGCCGAGATCCACGGCTACGAACCCACCCCGCGCGACATCGCCGCCGCCTCCGAGGCGGATCTCGTGCTCGACAACGGCCTGGGGCTCGAGGCGTGGTTCGCCCAGTTCGTCGACTCCGTGGACGTGCCCCGTGTGGTGGTCTCCGAGGGGGTCGAGGTCATGGACATCACCGGCGACGTCGACGCCGGCAAGCCGAACCCGCACGCCTGGATGAGCCCGCTGAACGTGCAGGTCTACGTCGAGAACATGGTCGAGGCGTTCTCCCAGCTGGATCCCGAGCACGCCGAGGACTACGCCGCCCAGGGCGCGGAGTACACCGCGCAGCTGCAGGAGGTCCACGACGACCTCGTCGCCGAGCTCGAGACCGTGCCCGAGGAGCAGCGCTCGCTGGTGACCTGCGAGGGCGCCTTCTCCTACCTCGCGCGGGACGTGGGCCTGAGCGAGCAGTACATCTGGCCCGTCAACGCCGAGCAGCAGGCCACCCCGCAGCAGATCGCCGCGGTGATCGACCACGTCGACGCCCAGGACGTCCCGGCCGTGTTCTGCGAGTCCACCGTCTCGGACGCGCCGATGCAGCAGGTGGTCGAGGCGACCGACGCGCAGTTCGGCGGCACCCTCTACGTCGACTCGCTCTCGGCGCCGGACGGCCCGGTGCCCACCTACCTCGACCTGCTGCACCACGACGCCGACACCATCGTCGAGGCGCTGACGGGAGGCGCGGCATGACGGCCATCAGCGTGCAGGATCTCGTGGTGCGCTACGGCGAGGTGACGGCCCTGGACGGGGCGAGCCTCGAGGTCGCCCCCGGGCGCGTGACCGGGCTGATCGGCATGAACGGCTCGGGGAAGTCGACCCTGTTCACCGCGATCATGGGGATGCTGCGGCCCGACGCCGGCACGGTAGCGCTCGGCGGCGCGGACCCCCGCGCGGCGCGCGCCCGCGGCCTGGTCGGCTACGTCCCGCAGAGCGAGCACGTGGACTGGGCCTTCCCCGTCTCCGTCCGGGACGTGGTGATGATGGGCCGCTACGGCCACCAGGGCCTCACCCGTCGGGTGCGTCCCGCGGACAGGCGCGCGGTCGCGGAGGCGCTCGAGCGGGTGGAGCTCACCGAGTACGCGGACCGCCAGATCGGCCGGCTCTCCGGAGGGCAGCGCAAGCGCGCCTTCGTGGCGCGCGGCATCGCGCAGGGGGCGCGGGTGCTGCTGCTGGACGAGCCCTTCGCCGGGGTCGACAAGCGCAGCGAGGCCACGATGGTCTCCCTGCTGCGCGAGCTCGCGGCCGACGGATGCACCGTGCTCGTCTCCACCCACGACCTCCACGCCCTGCCCCAGCTCGCCGACGAGGCGGTGCTGCTGCTGCGCCGGGTGCTCTTCCAGGGACCGGTGCAGGAGGCCCTCGCACCGGAGCGGCTCGCGCTCGCCTTCGGACTCGACCCGCTGGGCCGCCTCGACGAGGGAGGCGCGGCATGAGCCTGCTCGACCTGGTCCTCGTGCCGCTGCAGTACGACTTCATGCTGCGGGCGCTCCTGGCGACGGTCGCCGCCGCAGTCGTGTGCGCCCTGCTGTCCTGCTGGCTCGTGCTGGTGGGCTGGTCGCTGATGGGGGACGCCGTCTCCCACGCCGTGCTGCCCGGCGTGGTCCTCGCCTACATGGTCGGGGCGCCGTTCGCCCTCGGCGCGCTCGTCTTCGGGCTCCTCGCCGTCGTGCTCATCGGAGCGGTCCGCGGCACCAGCCGGGTGAAGGAGGATGCCGCGATCGGGATCGTGTTCACCACCCTGTTCGCCCTCGGGCTCGTGCTGATCTCGGTGACCCCCAGCCAGACGGACCTGAACCACATCATCTTCGGCAACATCCTCGGGGTCTCGCGCGGGGACCTGCTGCAGATCTGCCTGCTGGCCGGCGTCGCGCTCGTGACGCTCCTGCTCAAGCGACGAGACCTCACGCTCTACGCCTTCGACCCGCTGCACGCGCGGGCCATCGGCCTCTCGCCCCGCTTCCTGGGCGGCCTGCTGCTGGGCGTGCTGGCCCTCACCGCGGTGGTCGCGCTGCAGGTGGTGGGGGTGGTGCTCGTGGTCGCGATGCTCATCGTCCCCGGCGCCACGGCGCACCTGCTCACGGACCGCTTCAGCCGGATGCTGCTGATCGCCCCCGCGATCTCCGTGAGCTCCGCGGTGCTGGGCATCCTGCTCAGCTTCTGGGTGGATGCCTCCTCGGGCGGGCTGGTGGTGCTCGTGCAGGGCGCGGTGTTCGCCCTGGTGTACCTGCTCGAGCCGCGGCGCGGGCTGCTGGGCCGGGCGCTCAGCGCGCGTCGGCGCCGGAGGGCGAGCCCGGCGCGAGCGTGACCCACACCGCGCCGGTCGCGGAGCGGCCCAGCGTCAGGCTCTCCTGCGCTCCGCTGACCGCGACCTCGACCGCGTCGGAGAACGGCGTGCCGGGGCGCACGTCCAGCACGGTGCCCATCCCGATGCCCCGTTCGGCGAAGAAGGTGAGCAGCTGCGGGTCCGCGTCCGAGATCCGCTCCACCCGAACCGTCGACCCGGCGGGAAGCTCGGACAGCAGCACGGCGTCCGGCCGCTCGACGCTGCCGTCGGCGGCGGGGATCGGGTCGCCGTGCGGATCGCGCGAGGGATGGCCCAGGTGCTGGTCCATCCGCTCGACGAGGAAGTCGGAGACGGCGTGCTCGAGGTGCTCGGCCTCGTCATGGACCTGGTCCCAGCTGTAGTCCAGCACCTCGACGAGGAACGTCTCGATCAGCCGGTGGCGGCGCACCATCGCCAGCGCGTGGGTGCGGCCCTGCTCGCTGAGGGTGATCGCGCCGTACGGGGTGTGCTCGAGCAGCCCCTGCTCGGTGAGCTTGCGCAGCGCGTCCGAGACCGTCGAGAGCCGCACGCCCACGCGGGCCGCGAGCGCGGAGGTGGTGACGGGGTCCGTGGACCATTCCCCGAGGCTCCAGATCGCCTTGAGGTAGTTCTGGGTGCTCATCGAGAGCTCGGAGACGGACATGCTCGAACGCTAGCAAACCTGCGAGTTCGAGCCGCCGAACTCGGGGCCGCGGGCGGCTCGCGCCCTCAGCGGGTGAGCAGGAGCGCCTCGCCCTGCCCGCCCCCGCCGCAGAGCGCGACCGCGGCCGTGCCGGAGCCGCGACGGCGCAGCTCATGGGCGGCATGGACGACGAGCCGCGCGCCGGAGGCGCCGATCGGATGGCCGAGGGCGATGCCCCCGCCGTGGGGGTTCACGATCTCCTCGGGCAGGCCGAGGGCGCGCTGCGAATGGGCGACCACCGCCCCGAAGGCCTCGTTGATCTCCACGAGGTCCAGAGCGGCGGCGGCGAGGCCCTGCCTCGCGAGCGCCCGGGCGATCGCGTCGGCGGGCTGCGCCTGCAGGGAGTTGTCCGGCCCGGCCGTCTGGCCCCAGGCCCCGAGCGAGGCCAGCACCTGCCATCCCTCCTGCGCGGCGCGCGAGCGGGTGGTGAGCAGCAGCGCCGCCGCGCCGTCGGAGATCTGCGAGGAGTTTCCCGCGGTGATGCTGCCGCCCTCGGCGAAGGCGGGGCGCAGCGCCGCGAGGGCCTCGGGCGTGGTCTCGGGGCGGATCCCCTCGTCGGCGGTCACCACGAGCGGATCGCCGCGACGCTGCGGCACCTCGACGGGCACGATCTCCTCGGCGAGGATGCCCGCGCCCGCGGCCGCGGCGGCGCGCTGGTGCGAGAGGGCCGCGACGTGGTCCTGCTCCTCGCGCGTGACCCCGAAGCGGGGGTTGTGCCGCTCGGTGGACTGCCCCATGCTCTCGCGGTCGTAGGCATCGGTGAGGCCGTCATGGGCCATGTGGTCGAGCGCCTCGACGGCCCCGTACTTCCATCCGGTGCGCGAGCGCATGAGCAGGTGGGGCGCCTGGGACATCGACTCCATGCCCCCGGCGGCCACCACCTCCGCATCGCCCACGGCGATCATCCGCGCCGCGTCGATCACCGCGGTCAGGCCCGAGAGGCACACCTTGTCGACGCCGTGCGCCGGCACGTCCCAGCCGATCCCGGCACCGATCGCCGCCTGGCGGGCCGGGTTCTGGCCCGAGCCGGCGGGCAGCACCTGCCCCATGATCACGGCATCCACCGCGGCCTGGTCGACGCCGCCGCGCGCGAGCGCCCCCTCGAGGGCGCGGGCGCCGAGCTGCGGGGCGGAGAGGGAGGACAGCGCCCCGAGCAGGCGGCCCTGCGGGGTGCGGGCAGCGGCGACGATCACGATCTCGTCCATGAGGGGCCTCCTCGCCCGGGGACAGCGGTGTCGGCCCCCATTCTGCCGCACCGGTCAGCGGCGGTGCCGGCCCGTCGCCGCGTACAGCAGCGACATCCCCGCCACGAAGCCGACTCCCACCAGCAGCGCCGTGTGGTATTCGCGCTGCCACACCATGATCCCGAAGGTGAAGAGGATGAACGCGATCGCGAAGGCCTGCCCGTAGGGCCACAGCGGCACCGGGAACTCGAGGGCGTCCCGCTCCGGGCGGCTCATGCCGCGGCGGGAGGCGACCTGCGCGAGGAGGATCATCAGCCACACGAAGACGGTCGCGAAGGTGGCGAGCGAGGCGACGATGGTGAACACGCTCTCGGGCAGCGCCCAGTTCAGCGCGACCCCCACCACCAGCACGCCCAGCATCGCGAGCGTGGTGACGACGGGGACTCCCCGGACCGTGCTCGCGAGCGCCCGCGGGGCGAGGCGCTCCCGGGCCATGCCGGCGACCACGCGGCCGGCGCCGAAGAGGTCCGCGTTGATGGCCGAGAGCGCCGCGGTGATCACCACGACGTTCAGCAGCGCCGCCGCCCAGTTCACGCCGAGGGTGGAGAAGATCTGCACGAACGGCGACTCCTCGCCGGTGATCTGCTGCCAGGGGGTCAGCAGCAGGATCACCCCGATCGCGAGCACGTAGAACAGCAGGATCCGCACCGGCACGGTGTTCACGGCCTTCGGGATCGCGGTGCCCGGATCCTCCGCCTCGGTGCCGGCCACGCCGATGATCTCGGTGCCGCCGAAGGCGAACAGCACCAGGATGAAGGCGCTGATCATCCCGCCCGGACCGTGCGGGAAGAAGCCACCGTCGGCCGTGAGGTTCCCCAGCCCGGTGGGGGTGGAGGGGTCGCCGAGCCCGAAGGCGAGGATCGCCGCGCCGCCCACGATCATCGCGATCACGGCACCGACCTTGATGATCGTGAACACGAACTCGAGCTCCCCGAACCAGCGCACGCTCGCGAGGTTCGCGGCGCCCACGATGAGCAGCGTGGCCGCCACCCAGATCCACTGCGCGGTGTCCGGGAACCACAACCGCATGTAGATCGCGATCGCGGTGAGATCGGCGAGGCAGACGATGAGCATCTCGAAGGCGAACATCCAGCCGGTGATGTACCCGGCCCAGGGGCCCAGGAAGCGGCGCGTGTACTCGGCGAAGGAGCCGGAGATCGGCATCCGCACCGCCATCTCCCCGAGGGCGCGCAGCATGAAGTACACGACGGCGCCGCCCACGAGATACACCAGCAGGACGGCGGGCCCGGCGGCCTGGATCGCCCCGGCCGAGCCGTAGAACAGGCCCGTCCCGATCGCGGAGCCGAGCGCGATGAAGTGCAGGTGGCGCGCCTTCAGACCGGGCCGGCGACGGGCCGTCGCGGGGGCGGGGGAGGGCTGCGTGGTCGTGCTCATCGTGCGGTGCTGCTCCGGGGGAGGGGACGGCGGGAGGGCTTCTTGTGCCTCTGACACGGTACGGCGGGTGCGGGCACGGTGAGCAGGCGTCTTCGTGAACCTCACACCCGCGGCCGTGCGGCAGGACCGAACGGTCGATCTTCCGCCCAGGGCTCGACGTTCTCCGGCCCAGCAGGTCTACTCGGGGTATCCCGACGCCGTGACGAAGGAGATCTCCGAGATGACCTCGTACGACCATCTGATCATCGGGGGCGGGCAGGTCGCCGATGACGCCGCCCGCGCGCTGCGCGAGCACGGAGCGACGGGCAGCATCGGCATCCTCAGCTCCGACGAGGACGCTCCCTACACCCGCCCCGCGCTCACGAAGAAGCTGTGGATCGATCCCGAGTTCGGCGAGGACGCCGTTCCGCTGGGCACCGCGGAGGACACCGGCGCCGAGCTGCGGGTGCGCGCCGTGGTCACCGCGATCGACCGCGAGGCGAAGCAGGTCGAGCTCGAGGGCGGGGAGCGCATCGGCTACGGCACGCTGCTGCTGGGCACCGGGTCCGAGCCGCGCCGTCTCGAGGGCCCCGAGGACGAGCGCGTGATCCACTTCCGCAGCTTCGCGGACTACCGCACGCTGCGGCACCTGCTCACCGACGGGTCGCGCGCGGTGGTGGTCGGCGGCGGATACATCGGTGCCGAGATCGCCGCGTCCCTCTCGCTGAACGGCGCCCACGTCACCCTCGTGTTCCCCGACGACGTGCTCGGCGCCTCCCAGTTCCCGCCGAGCCTCGCCCAGCGGTACCAGAAGCTGTTCACCGACCACGGCGTCGAGCTGCTGCCCGGGCGGCGCGCCGAACAGATCACCGTGCAGGACGATGCGGACGTCGGCGTCACCCTCGATGACGGCACCGCCGTCGGCGGCGACATCGTCGTGATCGGCCTCGGCGCCGAGCCCCGCCTCGACCTGGCCCGACAGGCAGGGCTGGAGGTCTCCGAGGGCGTGGTGGTCGACGAGCACCTGCGCACCTCCGACCCCGCGATCTGGGCGGCCGGCGACATCATCGAGTACCCCGACGCGATCCTCGGCCGCACCCGCATCGAGCACGTCGACCACGCCCGTGAATCAGGCGCGGCCGCCGGGCGCGCGATGGCCGGCGCCGAGGCCCCCTACGACCACACCCCCTACTTCTACTCGATGGTCTACGGGGTGCGCTGGGAGGCCGTCGGCACCCTCGACCCCTCCCTCGAGATGCTCGAGGTCCACCACGACACCCAGCGCAGCGTCGTCTACTACCTCGATGACCAGGGCCGGCCCGTCGGCGTGCTGATGTGGCAGATCGACGGCGCGCGGGACGCCGCCCGCACGGTCATCGCCGACCGGATCACCGACCGGGACCTGCTGCGAGGGAGCATCGGCTGACCATGGACCTGCACATCACCGGGAAGAAGGCGCTGATCACCGGGGGCGACTCCGGGATCGGCTGGCACAGCGCGCAGGAGCTCCTGCACGCGGGGGTCACGGTGTTCCTCACCGACCGCGACCCCGAGGAGCTCGCCCGCGCCGCGGACTCCCTCGACCCCTCCGCGGGCCGAGTGCTGCACCACGCCGCCGACGTCACGCGCCTCGAGGAGATCGAAGCGCTCGGCGCGGCGGTCCAGGAGGCGATCGGCGACATCGACATCCTCGTCCACGCCGCCGGGGTCACCGGGGCGCAGGGGCTGTTCCACGAGATCGACGACCAGGGGTGGGTGGACACGCTGACCACGGACCTGCTCGGCGCCGTGCGCATCACCCGGCAGTTCCTGCCGGCCCTGCGGCGCGGCGGCTGGGGCCGCCTGGTGTTCCTCACCTCGGAGGATGCCGTGCAGCCCTACGACGACGAGCTGCCCTACTGCGCCTCCAAGGCCGGGCTGCTCGCGCTGTCCAAGGGCCTCTCGCGCACCTATGCGCGCGAGGGCCTGCTGGTCAACGCGGTCTCCCCGGCGTTCATCCACACGCCGATGACCGACGCGATGATGGACAAGCGCGCCGCGCAGCTCGGCGTCGACCGGGACGAGGCCATCCGCTCCTTCCTCCAGGAGCAGCGGCCGCACCTCGAGCTCGAGCGCCGGGGCGAGCCCGAGGAGGTCGCGGCCGTGGTCGCGTTCCTGTGCTCGGACCGCGCCTCCTTCGTCACCGGCTCGAACTACCGGGTCGACGCGGGCTCGGTGGCCACGATCTGAGAGCTGCGCCGGCCCGCCACGGCGATGATCAGCAGGCCCACCAGGGTCAGCAGGGCGCAGGCGAGGAACGTGGCGCGTTGGCCGAGGACGGTCGCCCCGCCGAGCACGATGAGCGGGCCGGAGAGGATCGCGCCCACCCGCCGGGTGTTCATGTACAGCCCGGTGGACAGGCCCGGCCGACGGATCATCTGCTGGAACAGGGTGAGCCCCACCCCACCGATCCCCGCGAAGCACCAGGCGTTGAGCACCTGCAGCGCGATCAGCAGGATCGGCCCGGACGCCACGGCGACGCCCAGGTAGTAGGCGATCCCGGCCACGCAGCTGGTGAGGATCAGGCCGAGGCTCGAGTGCCGCGTGGTCAGCCGCGCGACGATCATGAGCGCCGGCACCTCGAGGCCGGCGGCGACCCCGAGCGCGACACCGGCCCACACCACGTCCGCGCCCATCGTCTGCGGCACGTACACGGCCAGGAACGACATGGCGGTCGCATTCGTGGCCTGCAGCAGCACGAACGCGGCGGTGACCAGCACGATGCCCGCCGTGCCGAGGGAGACGTCGTCCTCCTCGTGCGCGGGGGCCGGCGGGGTGCCGGAGGCGAGGGCGGTGCGGTGGCCGCGGATCATGAGCATCGTGGTGCCGATGTTCGCCAGCGCCACCAGAGCGATCGCGAGCAGGATCGCCTGCGGCCCGAACCAGCCGATGATGAGCGTCGCGAGCGGAGGCCCCGCGACCCACGCGACCGAGACGATCGCGCGCGTGTTCACGATCTGCGCGGGCCGCGCCCCGGCATGGCGCAGATGCGCCCACAGCAGCGAGACCCCCACCCCGGCCGGTCCGCCCACCACCACCAGCACGATGGTCACCAGGGGCAGGGTGGTGACCAGGGCCAGCAGCAGCACCAGCAGCACCGTGAGCACGCCGCTGAGCAGCATCGGCCCCAGATACTCCTGGCGGCGGTCCGCCCAGGCGGGCACCACCAGCGAGGCGAGGAAGCCGCTCGCGTTGTAGATCGCCAGCACCCACCCGATCTCGGTGGTGCCGGCCCCGTAGAGGGTGGCCAGGATCAGCGCGAGAGACGGGCTGAGGAAGGCGATCTGCAGCCCCCACATCAGCGCGGAGGTCGGCACCAGGAGACGGTTCACGGGGGAGAGGTCCTCGGGACGGGGTCGGGGATGGTCCGGGAACTCTATGCGCGATGCCGCCGGAGGAGGGAGGGGCCGCTGATCCGTGTACTGACAGTTCCTCCTTCCCGCACGGGACCGGTCCTACCGTGGGCGCATGGATCATCGAACAGCGGTCTCGGACTTCCTGCGCACGCGCAGGGACCGGATCACCCCGGAGCAGGCGGGCATCATCGGCGGCTCCCGCCGTCGGGTGCCCGGCCTGCGCCGCGAGGAGGTCGCGATGCTCGCCGGCGTGAGCGTCGAGTACTACGCGCGGATGGAGCGCGGGGACCTCGCCGGGGTCTCCGCCGAGGTGCTCGACTCCGTCGCACAGGCTCTCCGGCTCGACGAGGCGGAGAGGGACCACCTGGACGATCTGGCCCGCGCGGCCGGACCCCGCCCGATGCGCAGGCGCAAGAAGGCCTGCGAGAAGGGCGTCACCCCGGCCTTCCAGCGCTTCCTCGACGCGGTCACCGGCGCTCCGGTGTGGGTGCGGGACCGCCGGATGGACTTCGTGGCCGCGAACGCACTGGGCCGCGCCCTGTACGTGCCGCTGTTCGAGGACCCCTCCGGCCGGGCGAACACGGCACGGTTCACCTTCCTCGATCCCGCCGCGCGCCTCTTCTTCCCCGACTGGGAGGCGAACGCGGACGGCATCGTGGCGACCATGCGCACCTATGCCGGGCAGAACCCGCTGGACAAGGGGCTGACGGACCTGATCGGCGAGCTCGTCACCCGCAGCGACGCCTTCCGGCAGCGCTGGTCCGTGCACGACGTGCGCCACCACCGCGCCGGAGCGAAGCGGATCCACCACCCCGTGGTGGGGGATCTCGAGCTCAGCTACGAGGCGATGGACCTGCCCGCGAACCCGGACTGGTTCATGTTCGCCTACACCGCGGAGCCCGGCAGCCCCACCGAGGAGCGGATCCGGCTGCTCGGCAGCCTCGCCGTCACCGACCAGGACATCTCACCCAGGAGCACGACATGACCACCACCCTCACCCTGAACAACGGCGTCCGGATGCCCGCGCTGGGCTTCGGCGTCTTCCAGACCCCGCCGGAGGAGACGATCTCCGCGGTCGCCGAGGCGCTGCGCGTCGGGTATCGCCTGATCGACACCGCCGCCGCCTACGGCAACGAGCGGGAGGTGGGCGAGGCCCTCCGCCGCGCCGAGATGGACCGCTCCGAGGTGTTCCTAGAGACGAAGCTGTGGATCACGGACTACGGCTACGACGGCGCCCTGCACGGCTTCGACAAGAGCGCGGGAAAGCTCGGCGTGGACCAGATCGATCTGCTCCTGCTGCACCAGCCGGTGCCCACCGACTTCGAACGCACCATCGGCGCGTACAAGGCGCTCGAAACCCTCCTGGCCGACGGGCGGGTGCGCGCGATCGGCATCAGCAACGTGATGCCCGATGTGCTGGATCGCCTGCTCGCGGAGACCTCGGTCGTCCCGGCCGTCAACCAGGTCGAGGTGCACCCCTACTTCACCCAGGCCGACGTGCAGGCGGCCGACGCCGAGCACGGCATCCTCACCCAGGCCTGGTCCCCGATCGGCGGCATCACCAGCTACCGCGGCGACAGCCCCCGCTCCACCTTCGAGGACCCCGTGCTCGGCGAGATCGCCGAGGCGCACGGCAGGACGCGGGCGCAGGTGATGCTGCGGTGGCACCTCCAGCAGGGGCGCTCCGCGATCCCGAAATCCGTCCGGCCCGAGCGCATCGCGGAGAACTTCGACGTCGCCGGGTTCGAGCTCACCGCCGACGAGCTCGCGCGGATCGACGCGCTGGACACCGGTGTGCGCGGCGGCCCGGAACCGGCCTCGATCACGCCGGAGACCTTCGACCGCGAGATCCCGGAGGCCTGAGGGGAGCTGACCCCGCCGTGCTCGCCGCGCGCCCGGCGGAGGAGGACATGCTGGTGAGGCTGCCTGCTCCTCAGCGGGGCGGCGTCTCCGGCAGCGGGCTCGAGGCGCCGCGCAGCGATCGCTGGTAGCGGCCCGGGGTCTGGCCCACCAGCGCGGTGAAGGCGTCGATGAAGGCGCTGGGGTTGGCCCAGCCGCAGGCGGTCGCCGTGTCCACCACGGAGAGGCCGTCGGTGAGCAGCAGCAGTGCGCGGTGGATCCGCAGCTGGATGCGCCACTGGCGGAAGCTCATGCCTGTGGTCTGCTGGAACAGGCGGCTGAGGGTGCGCTCCCCGGCCCCGATGCGCCGACCGAGCTGTTCCAGCGTGGCCGGGTCCTCCATCTCCTGCTCCACGAGGTGGGTGAGCGCCCGGAGCCGCTCGTCGCGGGGCTCGGGAAGGTGGAGCGGCTGCTCCGGGGCGGCGGTGAGATCGTCGATGATCACTCGCCGCAGCCGCTCCCGGCTCTCCGCAGTGCGCGGGACGTCGCTGGTCAGGGCGAGGGTGGCCTCGCGGGCGAGAGGTGTCACCGCGAGCACGGAGGGGTGCGCGGGCAGGAGCCCCGCGGCGGCATCCGCCATGAACACGATGCGCATGTCCGTCGCGCCGTGCGCACGATGCTGATGGAACGACCCGGCCGGGATCCAGGCCGCGCGGTTCGGCGGCGCGATCCACGAGCCGTCCTCCGTGACGATCGACAGCACGCCGCTGGCGGGATAGACGAGGTGGCCCTGCTCATGGACATGTGAGGGCGTGCGCTCGTCGTGCCCGAGCAGGTGGATCTGCTCCGGCGCGAGAGAATGGAGGCGGTATTCGAGCATCGCCGGTCAGCGTACCGGTGGAACGCCTCGCGCTGGAGAGGTCCAATGGAGGGGCCGCTGGGGTCGTCATGTGAGGCCCAGTGGGTCCGGGCGTCGCCGCCGGCAGCATCCGTGGCCTTCACGTCCGACAAGGAGCCCCATCCGTGCCCGCTGACGACCCCTCGCCGAGCGAGGAGCTCTCCCCGCTGGAGGACCAGCCCATCCCGGGCGGGCAGCCGCCGGAACCTGCGGAGATCGGCCTCCCGCCCGAGCCCGTGCGCGGCCGACGGGGGCTCCTGCTGCTCGGGACCGGGCTGATCCTCATCGGCCTGAACCTGCGCATCGGAGTCGCCTCCATCGGACCGGTGCTCGGCGACATCCGCGCCTCGCTCGGGCTGTCGGCGACCATGGCCAGCCTCCTCACCACGATCCCCGTCTTCGCCTTCGGGGCCTTCGCCTTCTTCACGCCCGCGCTGACGCGCCGCATCGGGATGCACCGGCTGCTGGGCGTGATGATCCTCGCGCTCGCCGCCGGGATCCTGCTGCGCCTGCACCCCAGCCTCCTCGCCCTGTTCCTGGGCACCGTGATCGTGGGCGCGGCGATCGCGATCGGCAACGTCGTGATGCCTCCCGCGATCAAGCAGGACTTCTCGCACCGGGCGGGCCTGATGATGGGGCTGTATTCGACGGCGCTGTTCGTCGGGGCGGCCGCCGCCTCCGGCCTGACGGTGCCGATGCTCCCGCTCGCGGGCGGTGACTGGCGTGCCGCGCTGGCGCTCTGGTCGGTGCCGGCCGTGCTCGCCGCCGTGATCTGGATCCCGCAGATCCGGCGCGCTCCGGGCCGCATGAAGACGAGCGGCGACGTCGCGGATGCGCCCTCCGAGCAGGGGGAGCCGCCGCTGCGCTCGCTGTTCACCGATCCGACCGCGCTCGCGGTGACCGCGCTCATGGGATTGCAGAGCACCAGCTACTACGCGGCGCTCACCTGGGTCCCCACGATCCTCCAGGACGCCGGGATGGCATCCGGGCCGGCCGGGTGGCTGCTGTCCTACTCCGCCTTCCCGGGCATCCTCGCCGCTCTGGTGACGCCGGCGATCGCACGGCGCCTGCAGCCCCGGTGGCTCCCCGTGCTGATCGCCGTGCTGCTCATCGGGGCCGCGTACCTCGGCCTCGGGCTCGCCCCGACCAGCGCCACCTGGGCGTGGATGACGGTGATGGGGCTCGGGCAGGGTGCCTCGATCAGCCTGTCGCTCACGTACATCGTGTGGCGCTCGCCGGATACGCACCACACCGGGCACCTGTCCACCATGGCGCAGGGATTCGGGTACCTCCTGGCGGGCCTCGGCCCCCTCGCGCTCGGGGCCGTGCACGCCCTCACCGGCGGCTGGGACGTGCCCCTCGTCGTGCTCGGTGCCCTGCTGATCGCGCAGCTCGCGGCGGGCATCGTCGCGAGCCGGCCCGTCCATATCGGGGCCCGCGCTGCCGCCGCGGAGAGCGCTCCCGAGCCCGTACCGGCCTGAGGGGTCAGGCGGGTCTCTGCAGCCGGTAGGGCCGGGTCGCGGCGGTGACCGTGAAGCCGAGCGCGGCGTAGAACGCCCGTGCGTCGGGGCGGTGCTCATCCACCGTCAGTGCGACCGTGCTCCTGCCCGAGGCCTCCTGGGCGGCGGCGATCAGGCGCTGTCCGAGCCCCTTCCGTCGCGCGCCCGGGTGCACGGCGAGGAAGTCGATGTACACGGCGGCCTCGCCCTGCAGCTGCCAGGACACGTAGCCGACCGGCGCGCGCTCTCCGTCGATCACGGACGTCGAATAGGTGCCGTCCGGGTCCAGGAGCTGCTCGGTGGTGGCGTAGGTTCCGGGGAACTCGCGCTCGTGGAGCTCGCGGAGCGTCGGCTCGTCCGCGCCGGTGGCCGCACGCGCGTCGGAGGCCTGCGGACCGGCGGGCGGGGGAGAGGTGCGGCTGTACTCGAAGTTGGCTTCGCCTGCGCGCCACCCGCAGTGCTGCGCGAGCCACGCCAAGCCGTCGTGGGCGACGTCCGCGTACATCTCGTGAGCGGTGACCGGGGCCTGCGCCGTCACCGCGGCGAGCAGCTCAGGGCCCGCCGTGCGCAGCGCGTCCTCCTCCACCCAGGGGCCGTGCACCCAGGAACGGTCCAGCTCCTCGTCCCACTCGACGACGGCCGCACCGTGGATCCGGCCGTCCGCCGAGGCGGAGATGCGGACTGTCTCCAGCCAGTGCTGGTCCAGGCCCTCCAGGTCAGCACGGATCTCCGACGGATCCGTGCCGAGGTACGCGCACGCCGTCTCCGGGGTCTGCTGTCGGCGGACGATGAAGCCGAGGACCGCCTGGGGGTCGATGTCCTGCGACGTCATGAGCATGCCGTCATGCTCCGGCCGCGATCGTCCTGGGTCAACCGTTCTTCGGCCGCCAGTCGATCACCTCTGCCGAGCGGAGCGGAACCGGGCCTTGAGTCAGGATGTGCGGGGTCCCGTTGAACCAGGCCCCGCGCCTGCCCGCTCTGGCGAGTTCGTCGATCCACCGAGCATTCCGTGGCGTCGTCTCAGCCGAGGAGCGGTAGGCGGCGACGTCGAGGGCGTCGATCTCGCGCGGGTCGATCGGATCACCCGTGCGGCTCAGGTGTCGATCGAAGACGACCGCGGGGCCGAGATCCTCGACGGGGATCGCCCAGAACTCCTGCCCCGGCAGCTCGACCCCGGCGATGGTGCGCCATGCCTCCCAGATCGCACGCGGCTGCACGGGAGAGAGGAAGACCACCTCGGTCCACGTCGCCTCGAGAACCGGGATCCAAGTCTCGCGGAGCCGCTGGCGTTCGGGGGTGTCGTCGTGCTTCGCGATCGCGGACGCGAAGGCGCGAGGGTCCGTCCGCTCGAGCACGCTGAGGGGGTGCAGATCGCGGGCGTCGGCATTGTGCGTCGTGCGGGCATGGAAGACGCAGCGCTCGGGGATCATCCCTCGATCATGCCTCCCGAGGGCTCGACAGCGTGCCGGAAACGCCCTGACACACAGCGCACGGCGGTGACCGTCATCGACGCCTGGACCCGGGAGGACGTGCCCGCACTGGCCTGGTACCGCGCCCGGGGATTCGCCGAATCGGAGCACTACCTCCACGTCTACAAGACCTGGGGGGGGATCCGGACGCGGGCTGGGCGAGCCCCGCTCCCCTCTCCGCCCCGGTTGCGGCGTTCTGCCACGCGAGGCTCGAGGACGAGGCCGATCTGCGCGAACGGTTCTCGCGCGTCTACGTCTGCCGACGCTTCAGCCGATCCGTCCTCGCGTGGTGACCCTCGTACGAGGTGCGGAACTCGCTGCCGACGCTCTGTCCTCACGACGACGCGTAGGCGGCTGCGGCCGCGCCGGGCGCGGCTCAGGTGAGGTCGAGGAACGCGCGCAGCTCGGCGAAGGCCGACGGCACGACGGAGTAGTGCGCCCAGCGGCCCTTCTGTTCACGCGTGAGCAGGCCGGCGTCGACGAGCTTCTTCATGTGGTGGCTGACGGTGGGCTGGCTGATGCCGAGCGGTTCGGTGAGGTCGCACGCGCAGACCGAATCGCACCCTTGGGCGACGACGCGGGAGAGGAGTCGGAGGCGGGTGGGATCGGACAGTGCTTTCAGCACCGAGGCGATCCGCTCCGCGTCGGCGCTGCCGACGGGGCCCGCGGACAGCGTGCAGCATTCGCCGGGACCAGCCATCGGTGTGGCCCCGGGATCGGTGGGTGCGGTGGTCGTGGGCATGCCACCACCTTACATTGACAGTCATCAATGTGAAGCATAGCGTTCGGATCGACAACCATCGATGGAAGGCGAACCACCCTCATGAGCACGACCACCAAGGACGTGGACCAGCCGCGCGTGATGGAGGAGATGTCCTTCCTCGACCGCTGGCTCCCGGTATGGATCCTGGCCGCGATGGCTGCGGGGCTTCTGCTGGGGCGGTTCATCCCCGGCCTGAACACGGCGCTGGAGGCGGTGAAGATCGGTTCCGTCTCCCTGCCCATCGCGATCGGGCTGCTGGTGATGATGTACCCGGTCCTTGCGAAGGTCCGCTATGACGAGACACGCAGGATCGGTGCGGATCGACGGCTCATGGTCTCCTCGCTGGTGCTGAACTGGTTGATCGGCCCGGCCCTGATGTTCGCGCTCGCGTGGATCTTCCTGGCCGACCTGCCGGAGTACCGGACGGGACTGATCATCGTCGGGCTCGCGCGCTGCATCGCGATGGTGCTCATCTGGAACGACCTCGCCTGCGGTGACCGCGAAGCAGCCGCCGTGCTGGTGGCGATCAACTCGGTCTTCCAGGTCCTCGCCTTCGGTGCGCTGGGCTGGTTCTACCTCCAGGCGCTGCCGTCGTGGCTGGGCCTGCCCACCACCTCTGCCGAGTTCTCGATCGGCGCCATCGTCCTCAGTGTGCTGATCTTCCTCGGCATCCCGCTGATCGCCGGGTTCCTCACCCGTGTCCTCGGGGAGCGGGCGAAGGGCAGGGCCTGGTACGAGGAGCGGTTCCTCCCGAAGATCGGACCCTGGGCGCTGTACGGGCTGCTGTTCACGATCGTGCTGCTGTTCGCCCTCCAGGGCGACGCGATCCTCTCCGCCCCAGGGGACGTGGCCCGCATCGCCGTGCCGCTGCTGATCTACTTCGTGGGCATGTTCCTCGGCGCGTTCCTGCTCGGACGCGCGATCGGACTGAACTACGCGAAGTCCACGACGGTGGCCTTCACCGCCTCGGGCAACAACTTCGAGCTCGCCATCGCGGTCGCCATCGGGACCTTCGGCGTCACCTCCGGTCAGGCTCTCGCCGGCGTCGTCGGCCCGCTGATCGAGGTCCCCGTCCTCGTCGCCCTCGTCTACGTCGCCATCGCAATGGGGCGTCGTCTGTTCCCCGGCGACACCACCGTCCCCACCCGATGACCCAGCAGAAGAGCGACCCCATGGTGAGCACCGATCGACCAGCAGTCCTGTTCGTGTGCGTGAAGAACGGCGGCAAGTCCCAGATGGCGGCCGCCCTCATGCGCCATCACGCCGGAGACGCCGTCGAGGTCCACTCCGCCGGCACCCGGCCCGGCGCTGCCCTCAACGCTCAATCGGCCGAGGCGATCGCCGAGGTCGGTGCGGACATGTCCTCCGCTGTTCCGCAGCAGGTCACCCCGGACCTGCTGCGCAGCGTCGATCAGGTGATCGTCATCGGTGGCGAAGCCGTCATCGAGCCGGTCGACGGGATGACCGCTCCGGTGACCACCTGGCACACCGATGAACCCTCCCAACGCGGCATCGAAGGGATGGAGCGCATGCGCCTGGTCCGCGACGACATCGACGCCCACGTCCGCGCGCTCCTGACCGACCTCACCCAGACCTCGAACTGACCTCACCAGCAGCAAGGAGACCCATCGTGCTCACCACCGCAACGAGCTCGCATCCCGTGGTCATCATCGGTGCCGGCCCCATCGGCTTGGCCGCAGCCGCCCAACTCTCCGAACGTGGCCTGTCTTTCGTCGTCCTCGAGGCCGGGTCCACGGCAGCAGCGGCGATCTCCGACTGGGGCCACACCCGGCTGTTCTCCCCGTGGCAGTACAACCTCGACGCCGCCGCACAGCGTCTCCTCGAGGCCAGCGGCTGGATCGCCCCCGAGAGCGACGCTCTGCCGACCGGTCACGAACTGCGCGAGCAGTACCTCGAACCTCTCGCGCAGCTGCCTCAGCTCGCCGAGTCGATCCGCTATAACGCGCGTGTCACCGCCGTCTCCCGCGCCGGCATGGATAAAACCCGCACTGCACGTCGCGAGGAGACGCCCTTCCTCGTCCGGATCGAGACCGCTGACGGGCACAACGAAGACGTCCTCGCGTCCGCCGTCATCGATGCGTCCGGCACCTGGTCCGCGCCCAACCCTTTGGGCCAGGCGGGGCTCCTCGCTCCTGGTGAGCTGCAGGCCCTCACAGCAGGGCACATCACACCGCCGCTACCCGATGTGCAGGGCCGTGATCGCGACCGCTTCACCGGCAGGCGCGTCATGGTGACGGGTGCCGGACACTCGGCCGCCAACACCCTGCTGGACCTCGCAGAACTGGACGCTGCCACCACGATCATCTGGGCCGTCCGCACCGCGGAACTCACTCGCGTCTACGGGGGCGGTGACCAGGACGAGCTCGCAGCGCGGGGAGCGCTCGGCTCCCGACTGCGCCGGCTGGTCGATTCCGGACGCATCGAGGTCCTCACCTCCTTCACCATCACCCGCTTCGACGTCGGCGACGCGTTGACGGTCCGCGCCCTCACCCCGGACGGTGAGCGAGCCGTGGACGTGGATGTGCTGATCCCCGCAACCGGGTTCCGACCCGATCTCGCCATGCTCTCCGAGCTCCGTCATAGCCTGGATCCGGCTGTCGAAGCGCCCGCACGGCTGGGGCCGCTGATCGATCCTGAGTTCCACTCGTGCGGATCTGTCGAGCCCCACGGGGAGCGAGTCCTCGCCCACCCGGAGGCGAACTTCTACATCGTGGGCATGAAGAGCTATGGCCGCGCCCCCACCTTCCTCATGGCCACCGGCTACGAACAGGTCCGTTCCATCGCGGCAGCGCTCGCCGGCGACCACGAGGCAGCTGAGGCGGTCCACCTCGATCTGCCGGAGACCGGCGTCTGCACCACAGACCTCCTTGGCAGCTGCGACGCCCTCGCGCCTGCTGCGGAGAGCTGCTGCAGCGACCCGGAGCTGATCGAGCTGTCGGCCGGTCGGTAGGCCGTCAGCGGGCGTGGGGTGGGGCGCTTCCGACGGCGGTCCCTGTGCGCGGTGACGCCTCCCGTCAGCGCGCGCGGGCGATCACGCGGAAGGTGTGCCAGTGCTTGGGGCCGCTGAAGGAGCGGCCGTCGCGCTCCTCCTCGGTGAGCTCGAGGATCTCGAGCCCGTCGAGGAGCGCCTCCACGTCGGCGCGGCGCAGGTAGGTGCCGTCGGTGCCCGCCCAGTCGTCACGCTCTCCGAAGAGGTCGACGGCGAGGATCCCGCGGGGCCGGAGAGCTTCACGGATCCTCGCCCAGAGAGCACCGAAGGCGGGCTCGGGGACGAACGGCAGCGTGGCGCAGGACAGGAGGAGATCCGTGCGCGGCAGCTCGGGCAGCTGGGCGAGGTCGGCTCTGGTGTGATGGATCGGCAGCTGCGTGGAGAGCGTCGCCATGGCTTGCTCGATGCTGGCGTCCTCGTCCACGGTGTGCACGGTGAAGCCGCTGGCGGCCAGGAAGCGCGCCTCGATGCCGATGCCGCATCCGAGCTCCACCGCGGTCGCCGGCGCGTCGGCCCGCGAGCGGTCTGCGGCCAGCTCCGCGGCGCGGCGGGCGAGGGGCCGCACTGGCCGTTCCTGCTGGGCGGCGTTGCATGCCGAGAAATCCCGGTTCGAGCTGCGGCGCTGCATGGCGTCGAGCCTATCGGTGCGCGGCGAGGCGTCGCGTGAGCACCGGCGTCCGCGGAAGGTCGCGCCCGCCGGCCGCACGCCCCCATGGCAACAGCCTGGCCATCCTTGTCCTGCTCAGCCGGGACGGCGCATAGTGGAGCGATGAGCCAGACGACGACGCAGCCGCAGAGCCCGGGTCCGACCATCGATCCGATCCCCGAAGGGCTGGCCGAACGGGCTTCCCTGCTCGGAGGTCCCGAGGGTGTGCTCAGCGATGAGCAGATCCGCGGCTTCGTCGCCGAGCAGCTCGCGGCCCAGGATCTCGACGGCAAGAGCGTCTGCCTGATCATCCCCGACGGCACCCGTTCCGTCCCGCTGCCCAAGGTGCTGCCCGCGATCCACGACGCGCTCGCCGGCCGCGCCGCCTCCGTCACCGTGCTCATCGCGCTCGGCACCCACGCCGCGATGAGCGAGGCCGCGATCGACCGGCTCCTCGGCGCGAGCGAGAAGGGCGCCGCCGCGACCTACCCCGAATGGACGGTCCTCAACCACGCCTGGGACGACCCGGACCAGATCGCCGACCTCGGCGAGATCCCCGCCGCCCAGATCGCCGAGCTCACCGGCGGGCTGCTCACCGACATCCCGATGCGGGTGCAGATCAACAAGCTCGTCGTCGACAGCGACGTCAACCTCATCGTCGGCCCCGTCTTCCCGCACGAGGTGGTCGGCTTCTCCGGCGGCAACAAGTACTTCTTCCCCGGGTGCTCGGTGCACGACGTCATCGACATCTCCCACTGGGTGGGCGCGCTCATCACCGCCAGCCGCATCATCGGCACGCTCGGCATCACCCCGGTGCGCCAGCTCATCGACGCCGCGAGCGAGCTCATCGACACCGAGAAGCTCGCCTTCACCATGGACGTCCTCTCCGGCGGCGAGGAGCTCAACGCCATCGCCTTCGGCGACCCGCAGGCCGCCTGGGCCGCGATGGCGAAGATCTCCGCACAGACCCACATCACCTACGTCGACAAGCCGTACAAACGCATCGTCGCCCTGGTGCCGGAGATGTACGACGACATGTGGACCGGGGCGAAGGGCTTCTACAAGTCCGAGCCCGTCTGCGCCGACGGCGGTGACGTGATCATCTACGCCCCGCACATCACCGAGGTCGCCGCGATGCACCCCGGACTGCGCGACATCGGCTACCACAACATCGAGTACTTCACGAAGCAGTGGGAGCGGTTCAAGGACCACCCCTGGGGCGAGCTCGCCCATTCCACGCATGTGACGGGCCTGGGCACCTACGACCCCGCCACCGGGGAGGAGAAGCAGCGCGTGAACCGCTACTTCGCCACCTCGATCTCCCCCGAAGAGTGCGCGGCGTACAACGTGCCCTACATGGACCCGGCCTCCCTGGACATCGACGCGCTGCGCAAGGACCCCGACACCCTCGTCATCGATCACGCCGGCGAGGTGCTGTTCCGCCTCGCCGCGGAGCGCGACGGGGGAGAGGAGCAGAACAGGTGACGACCTCCGCACAGACCACGGACCGCACCGCCGAGCGCCCGCAGCCCGTGCCGCTCACCCTCGGCACCGCCCCGTCGGCCCCCGCCTCGCTGTTCTCGCCCGGTCATCCCGGCTTCGAGGTCACCGCGATGACCCCCGAGGCGCTGAACGGAGAGGCGCTCGCGCTCGCCGACGCCGTCTCCGACGAACTCGCGGGGGTGCAGCGCCTCGGCGTCGCCTATTCCGGCGGTGTCGACTCCGCGTGCCTGCTCGCCCTCGCGGTGCGGGCACTCGGTGCGGACAGCGTCGTCGCCCTGCTCGGCGTCTCCCCGTCCCTCGCCCGGCGCGAACGGCGCCTCGCCCACCAGGTCGCCGACGTGATCGGCGCACGAGTGCTCGAGGTCCCCACCCGGGAGGGCGAGAACCCGGACTACCAGAAGAACGACGGCACCCGCTGCTTCCACTGCAAGGACGAGCTGTTCACCCGCATCGACGACGACGTCGTCGGCGCGCAGCAGCTCGACGCGGTCGCCTACGGCGAGAACGCCGACGACGCCACCCGCCACGACCGCCCCGGCGCCGGCGCCGCCACCCGGCACCAGGTGCTGCGGCCGCTGTCCGTCGTGGGCATGACGAAGTCGCAGGTGCGGGAGGTGGCGCGGCAGCTCTCCCTGCCGGTGGCGGACAAGCCCGCCGCCCCCTGCCTCGCCTCCCGGATCCCCTTCGGCCAGGAAGTCACGCCCGAGAAGCTGCGCCAGATCGACGACCTCGAGGACGCCGTGTACGAGCAGGGCTTCAGCGACTGCCGCGTGCGCCACCACGGCGCCGTGGGCCGCATCGAACTGCCCACCGAGGAGCTGCCGCGCGCCATGGAGCCCGAGATCCGCACCGCACTCGTCGCGGCCGGCAAGGAGACCGGGTTCCGGCACGTCACGATCGACCTCGACGGCATCCGCTCGGGTCTGTTCTCGCTGCAGATCGTGGGCAAGGGCGGGCATGGCTGAGCCCGCAGGCGGCGCAGACACCGGCGCGGCCGACGGGCGGATCGAGGGGTTCCTCGACCTCGACCTGGACCGTGCCTCCCGCCGCGGCGCCCCCGAGGCGGTGCTCTGCGACGCCAAGAGCGTCGAGCAGGTCGCGGCGATCGCCGCGGAGTACGCGCGACTGCAGGCCGACGGCCGCGAGGATCTCGGCCCGGTGCTGTTCACCCGCGCCGACGCGGAGCGGGCCGAGGCGATACTCGCCGAGCTGCCGGAGGCGCACCACGACCCCTCGGCCCGACTGCTCGCCTGGCCCGCCGCACCCCCGGAGCCGACGGGGGGCCTCGTGATCGTGGCCTGCGCCGGCACGAGCGATCTGCCCGTGGCGCGCGAGGCCGAGCTCACCGCCCGCCACCTCGGCCGCCCCACCCGGCTCATCGCCGACATCGGCATCGCCGGGCTGCACCGCCTCCAGTCCCGGCTGCCCGAGCTGCGCGAGGCCGCCTGCGTGGTGGTCGCCGCCGGCATGGACGGCGCCCTGCCCACCGTGGTCGCGGGCCAGATCAGCGCTCCCGTGGTGGCCCTGCCCACCTCCTTGGGCTACGGCGTCGCCAGCGGCGGCGTCACCGCGGCGCTCACCATGCTCTCCGCCTGTGCGCCCGGCATCGGCGTGGTGAACATCGACAACGGCTACGGCGCAGGGCATCTCGCCGCTCAGATCGCGCGCTGGGCGCCCCCGCCGGAACGCTGATCTCCGGGCCCGCTGCTACGTGGCGAGCCGATCGCGCTGGCTCGCAGAGCGGATTCGCGCGTGGTGTTGGAGCTGGTGTCTCATCACGGGGCGGGTGCGGTAGGTGCGCCCGATCTCGGTGAACCCGGCCCGCTGGAACATGGCGAGCGTTCCCGTGAAGAGGGCAGAGGGCGAGGGGGTGCCCGTCAGCCCGTCCACGTCGACGGGGTGACCGTCCAGGACGGAAGCGCCGTGCTGTGCAGCCCAGTCCACCGCAGCGCCGAGCAGCGAGCCCCCGACGCCGCTCCCACGGTTCTCGCGCCGCACCACGAAGCAGGACACCCACCATGCGCGCGGGTCATCGTCAAGAATCCTGGTCAATGCCCGATTGGTGGTGATCCCCGGAAGCGTCGAGCGGGGCACGACCCGGGTCCAGCCGACCACCTCGTCGCCGCAGTAGGCCAACAGGCCGACGGGCTCCCCGGCATCCTGGATCTCACGCTGGAGCGCGCTCTGGTTGTCGGGCTCCTCGTGGCGGAGGAACCGCTGGCACCAGCACGAGTGGCGATTCTTCTCCCGCGGCCCGAAGGCCCGCCCCAGGTCCGGCCACCTCTCAGCTGTCGCAGGCACTATCCGCACCACCGTCATCCGCTCGGCGCCTCCTCAGGCCGCCCGAGCTGGCGTGCCCGCTGCTCGGGACTCTTGGCCGTGATCGTAGACCTGGATGAATGCGGTCGCCCACCACAACTTCCCTTACTTCACCATCCGGTGGGTAAAGTAAGTGCATGTCCGCCCGCACCCCGCGCCCAGCGCACCGCCCCTCCGGCCGAGAGGCGATGCTCGCGGCCGCGGAGGTCCATCTCGGCGCCGGCGGCACCCTCACCCTCGAGACCGCCGCTCGCGCGGCCGGCGTCACCAAAGCCGGACTGATGTATCACTTCCCCACCAAGGAGGAGCTGCTCGCCGCCGTGCTCGAACACCTCATGCAGCGGTACGAGAGCGAACTGCTCGAGGTCGTCCGGCGCCGGGCCGGGGACGGCGCCGCGGATCTGCCCGACGTCCCCGCCGCCCAGCGCCACCTCGCCTACCTCGACTGGGCCTGCGACGCCGCGCTCTCCGCGGCGGACCTCGTCATCTTCGCCGACCCCAAGCTGCGCGTCCCCCTCACCGAGCGCTGGCAGGCGCAGCTGGAGCGGTGGCTCGAGGTGCCCGCCGGGACCGGTCAGGACAGCCGCCGCCGACTGCTCGCCGTGCGTCTCCTGGCCGACGGCGCCTGGTTCGACCGGGCCTCGGGGCTGCTGGAGATCTCCGCGCCGGAGGCGGACTCCCTGCGTCGCCTGGCCCTCGATCTGCTCGGAGAGACGGCATGATCCCGTGGATGCTGCTGCTCGGCGCGATCCTCAGCGAGGTGACCGCGACCCTCTCTCTGCGCGGCGCGCTCGACCACCCCGCCCTCTACGTCGTCGTCGTGACGGGCTATGCGATCTCCTTCGTGCTGCTCGCGCAGGTGCTCAAGCGCGGAATGGGCCTCGGCGTCGCCTACGGGCTCTGGGGCGCCTGCGGAGTGGTGCTCACCGCGTTGCTCTCCGCCGCGCTGTTCGGTGAGGCGTTCACCGCCCTCAAGATCGCCGGGATCGTGCTCGTCGCCGCCGGGGTCGCGGTCGTCGAGCTCGGCTCCCGCACCGCACGGGCGGAGGAGGCGGGATGAGCGCGCTCCTGCTGGGCGGGGCGATCCTCGCAGAGGTGGTCGGCACCCTCTCCCTGCGCCTGGCCACCGATGGCCGACGCGCTTGGTGCGCGCTGGTGGTGCTCGGATACCTGCTGGCCTTCGCGCTGCTGTCCGGCGCACTCGCGGCCGGGATGCCGCTCGGGGTGGCCTACGGGCTGTGGGCCGCGATCGGGATCGTGCTCACCGCCCTGATCTCGCGGGCCCTGTTCCAGGAGGCGCTCACCCCGGTGATGCTCGGCGGGATGGGCCTGATCGCCCTCGGCGTGCTGCTCATCGAGCTCGGCGGGGCGCACTGACCTCGGCGCGACGGTCTGCGCGCGCTGCACGGCCGCGTCGTTCCTCGCCACTTGTCGCCGCGCCGCTTCCCGGGCCGGTTGCCGCCGGTTGCCCATCGGCGGGGTAGGCTTCGACCTGGACACCAGGGCGCAGCGCGCCCGCACCGAGGCAGCGCCGGCAGCGGCGAGGACGGAGCCCGCAGGATGGCCGAGAAGCGAGTGACGATCTACGACGTCGCCGAGCTCGCGGGCGTCGCCCCCTCGACCGTCTCCCGCGCCTTCTCCCGCCCCGGACGCGTCAGCGCCGCCACCCACGCCACCGTGATGGCCGCCGCGAAACAGCTCGACTACCGCACCTCCTCCCCGGCCGTGCAGGAGCGTCCCGAGCGCCACCACCGCCTCGGCATCGAGGTCCCCGACCTCACCAACCCCTACTTCGCCGAGCTCGTCTCCGGCATGCAGGAGGCCGCCCACGAGCAGGACCTCCTGCTGCTCCTGCTCGACACCGTCGAGGACGAGGTGCGCGAACGCTCGAGCCTCGAGAGCGCCATCAACGTGGTCGACGGGATCGTGCTCTCCGGCTCCCGCCTCTCCGACGCGACGCTCAACCACCTCACCAAGCGCATACCGCTGGTCGTGCTGAACCGTCGGGTCGCCGGGCTCGACTCGGTCACCCCTGACTTCGAGCACGGGATGGGCCAGGCGATGGCGCATCTGGTGGAGAACGGGATCCGCACCGTCACCTACGTGGCCGGCCCGGTGAACTCGTGGTCCGACGGGGAGCGCTGGCGCGCGGCCCGCGTCGCCGCCCGGCAGCACGGCCTGCAGATCCAGCGCCACGGTCCCTTCGCCCCCACCACCACGGGCGGCGAGCAGGCCTTCGAGGAGCTGCGCGACTCCCTCCCGCACTCGGTGGTCTGCTACAACGACCTCGTCGCCTTCGGATTCCTGGTCTCCGCGCTGCGCGCCGGGATCCGGGTGCCCGGGGAGCTGTCCGTGATGGGGCACGATGACATCCACCTCTCGCGGCTCGTCGGCGGAGGGCTCACCACCGTCGTCACCCCCAAGCGGGCCCAGGGCCGCGCCGCGATCGAACGGCTCGTGCGGCGGATCGAGAACCCCTCCGCACACCGCACCCCGGTCGAGGGCTCCCTGCCGGTGCGGCTCGTGCCCCGCGGCACGACCGGCCCGCGCGACGCCGCCCGCTGACGCCGTCGGCTGACCCTGCCTGCTGACCCCGCTCGTCGGACCGTGCGCCGACGCCGCCCGCTGAGTCCGCCCGTCGGACCGTGCGCCGACCCCGCTCCTCGACCTCGCCGTGCTGGTCCGGGCCTCGCCGCACCGGCAACCGATGACAACGGCGGGCAGGAGCAGGGCCGTCTTGCGAGGATGGCGCCATGAGCAACGACGCCGACGCCTACGTCCCGCACCCCGACCGCCTCCTGCCCGCGGACCCGGCCGTCCGCGACATCGCCCGCGGCCTGTACGAGCTGGAGAAGGACCAGCCGATCGTCTCCCCGCACGGCCACGTCGATCCTCGGCTGCTGCTCGACGACGAGCCGTTCCGCGACCCGACCTCGCTCTTCATCACCCCGGATCACTACGTCAACCGCCTGCTGCACTCCCGCGGCGTGGACCTCGCCGATCTCGGCGTCGGCCAGGGCCCGCTGGACGAATCCGCCTCCCGCGCGGCCTGGCACCTGCTGGCCGAGCACTGGCACGCCTACGCCGGCACCCCCTCCCGCTACTGGATGGAGCACGAGTTCCACGAGGTCTTCGGCCTCGAGACCGTGCTGAACCCGCGCACCGCCGACGCGATGTACGACGCGATCGCCGAGAAGCTCGCCCGCCCCGAGTTCCGCCCCCGCGCGCTGTTCGACCAGTTCAAGATCACCGTCATGGCGACCACCGACGACCCCGTCGACGACCTCGCCCCGCACGCCGCGCTCGCCGCCGACGACTCCTTCACCGGCCGCGTGATCCCCACCTTCCGCCCCGACAAGTACCTCGAGGCCGGCCGCGCCGACTTCCGCGAGCTCGCCGACGCGCTCGGCGAGGCCGCCGGGATCGACACCGGCACCTACGACGGCTACCACGAGGCCATGCGCGCCCGCCGCCTGTACTTCCGCGACCACGGCGCGGTCTCCTCCGACCACGCGCACATGGATCCCGGCACCGCACGCCTGAGCGACGAGGACGCCCGCCGCCTCTACTCCGCCGCGCGCGACGGCGCGATCGGGGCCGACGAGGCCGTGGCGCTGCGCCGCCACCTGCTGGGCGATCAGGCGCGCCTGGCGGCCGAGGACGGCCTGGTCATGACCCTCCACCCCGCCGTGCACCGCAACCACAGCGACTGGGTCTTCGAGAAGTTCGGGCCCGACGTCGGCTTCGACATCCCCGTCGCCGTGGACTACGTCCACCACCTGCGCCCGATGCTCAACGACGTGGGCCACTCGCCGAACTTCCGCACCGTGCTGTTCACGATCGACGAGACCGTGTTCTCCCGCGAGATCGCCCCGCTGGCCGGCGTGTACCCCTCCGTGTACGCCGGAGCGCCCTGGTGGTTCATCGACGCGCCGGACGCGATCCTGCGCTACCGCCGCGCCGTCTCCGAGACCATCGGCTACTCGCGCACCAGCGGCTTCATCGACGACACCCGCGCCTTCTGCTCGATCCCGGCACGGCACGACATGTCCCGCCGCCTCGATGCGACGCACCTCGCGGGCCTGGTCGCCGAGCACCGCATGCGGCTCCAGGACGCCGAGGAGCTCGTGGCCACCCTGCCCGATCAGCAGCCGCGCGAGGTCTTCCGCCTCGACACCGCAGGAGAGAAGAACTGATGAACAGCCCCAGCCCCTCCGACGTCGGCCGCCTGGTCCACCTCGGCATCGGCAACTTCGCCCGCGCCCACACCCTGCACGCCACCGACGTGGCCGGCGGCTGGTCGGTCGTGGCCTTCACCGGCCGCTCGGCCACGATGGCTGATGCGCTCAACGCCCAGGGCGGCCGGTACGGCCTGATCGTGCGCGGCGCGGAGGGTGACGAGGTCAGCCTGGTCGACGTCATCGACGAGGTGCACCCCGCCTCCGACGTCGACACCCTGGTGCGACTGCTCGCCGACCCCTTCACCGCCGTGGTCACCCTGACCATCACCGAGAAGGGCTACGCGGCCGGCAGCGACCCCGCCACCTCCGCCCCCGCCCGCATCGCCTTGGGCCTGAAGGCCCGCCGCGAGGCCGGGGTCACCGAGCCGATCGCCCTGGTCTCCTGCGACAACCTCACCGGCAACGGCGAGGTGCTGGGCCAGGCCGTGCTCGCCGAGCTCGACGAGGAGACCAAGGCCTGGTTCCCGGACCACGTCGACGTCATCTCCTCCATGGTCGACCGCATCACCCCCTCGGCCGACGAGAACGCCTCGGAGACCGTGCGCGCCCAGACCGGTCTCGCCGACAGCGTCCCGGTGGTCACCGAGCCCTTCACCGAGTGGGTCATCGAGGATCGCTTCCGCGGCCGCCGCCCCGAGTGGGAGAAGGCCGGCGTGCAGTTCACCGACGACCTCGAGGTGCACGAGCTGCGCAAGCTGCGCCTGCTCAACGGCGCCCACACCCTCATGGCATATGCCGGGCAGGTGGCCGGGGTGCAGCGCGTGGACGAGGCGATCGCGCACCGCGAGGTGCGGGCCCTGGTGGAGCAGCTGTGGGCCGAGGCCCGCGCGACGCTGCCGCTGCCGGCCGCCGAGCTCGACGCCTACACCGCCGCCCTCGAGGAGCGGTTCCGCAACCCGCGCCTGGCGGACAACCTCATCCGCATCGCGGCCGATGGTTCGGTGAAGCTGCCGGTGCGCGCCCTGCCCGTGATCGCCGAGCGCGGCGGCCCGGAGCAGGCCCCCGGCGAGGTCGCGGCCGTCGCGGCCTGGACCGCCTGGGTCACCGACCGCGTGCGCGCCGGCGAAGAGGTGCAGGACCCGAAGTCCGAGGCGATCGCGGCCGCCGCCTCGCTCGAGGACACCACCGAGCGCGTGAGCTCCCTGCTCGCCCTGCTCGACGTCCCGGCCATCGACCCCCTCGTGGACGCCGTCCTCGCCGAGGAGCAGCGCCTGCCCCGCCCCTGACCGCTCCCGAGCTCGAGGAGCTCGCCTGCTCCCTGCGCATGCCCGTGCTCTCCGGCATCGCTCGTGTTCCCTGAGCGTGCCCGAGCTCCCCGGTCTCGCCCGTGCTCGCGGAACGTGTGCGAGCTCCCGGCTTCGCCCGTGCTCGCGGAGCCCGTCGCCAGGCTCCCTGCGCACCCCCAGGCGCACCCCCAGGCGGTTACTGCCTGGTTATGTGCAGATGGGTACCGTCAACGGCACTCACGGGTTCAAAACCCGGTGGTAACCGGGGACGATGCCGGGCTGGCCGGGGGCACCCAGCGAGACCAGGCGGTCCAGGAGGTGTCGTGGGGACAGCAGGTCCGAGTCCGCGAGGCGCACCACGCGCCAGCCGAGCTGATGGAGGACGTCGTCCTTCCGCCGATCCCGGCGGTGGCGACTCCGGTCGGTGGAGTGCCAGATGCCGTCGTACTCGATCGCGACGCGGAGGGCGGGGTAGGACAGGTCGAGCCGGAACGTCTCGTCGCTCCCCGGCGCCCGGAGCGTGCGGTTCACCTCCGGCTCGGCGAAACCAGCGCGGCGCAGGAGGAGCCTGGTCTGCGTCTCCTTCGGCGATTCGACCCGCTCCCGGGCGTCGGCGACGGCGGCCCTGACCGCGGCGATCCGGTAGCGCGGGCCCGCGTCCGCGACGAGCGCGCGCAGGCGTGCCAGGGAGAGTGCGGGCCGGGCGCGGGAGGCGGGGCCCACGAGGTGGTCGCAGCAGGCGACCAGCTGATCATGCCCCAGGTCCTTCGCCAGTTCGCACAACAGCTGCACCGGGCCGCTGACCACGATTCCGCGGAGCCGCATCGTCGAGGCATCGGTGCTGTTGTGGACGTGGATGCCGCGTCCCGGCCGCCGACGCCGATCGTGCGGCAGCGAGCAGTGCACGGTTTTCGAGGCGGAGTACTCGTGCTCCCTGGGCAGCGGGATGCCGAGCAGCTCTGCGGCCGAGGCGTGGCTGATCACCGCCCCGGGGAGCACCTTGCGCTGCAGCGTGCGCGCCGCGAGCTCGAGCGTGGCCGGCGCCGCCGCAGGAGTGCAGAATCCAGGCACCGCTTCCCGGAACTCGTCGGAGGCGAGGCGGCGCGCGTGCACCCCGCGCTGCCTCAGCTCTGCACGGCTGTGCAGGCTGTGGGGATTCGGTGACCAGCGAGGAGCCATGCCCGCGAACCGTACCGGGGCGCGCCCCAGCCGACGGAGCATCGCACGGGGATGGGGACGGTCGGGGCGTGGGGAGGGCAGGTGACGCGGTGGCGGATCGGGAGCGACGCCAAGCGGTCGTGGAAGCGGCGCGCGCGTCCCGCCTACTGAGGTCGGGGCGTGGCGAGCGTGAGTCCCGTGTACTGAGGCCAGGGCGCGCGGTGTGCGCGAGTCGCGTGTCTCGAGGTCGGGGTGTGGCGCGGGGCGTGAGTCCCGTGCTTCGAGACCGAGGACCAGCACTCGCAGAGCCTCGCACCCTCGTCGGCGACGTGCCGCGTCGGGTTATGTGTCGCTCAGTTCCGTTCGCGGCTCCCAGTTGCACATAACTGGCCGGTAGCCCCCTGGGGTGAGGGGGTGAGGGGGTGAGGTGCGGGGTGGCGAGGGTGGGGTGGGGCGGGGGCGGGGCGCCCGCTCGCGGGTGCGTCAGGCCAGGTCGGCGAGCTTCTCGAAGCGCTCGAGGCGCTCGCGGTAGTAGTCCTGGTGGGCGGCGACCGGCTCGACATGGGTCAGCACCGGCGCCTCGGCGACGGCCTCACCCGGCGCGGCCTGCTCGAGGGCCATCACGGCAGCGCCGCGCATCGTGGAGCGGGAGACGGCGACGTGGTCGATCGGCATCCCGAGCGCATCGGAGAGCAGGTGCAGCCACTCGGGGACCACACCGGTCATGCCGCCGGAGAGCACGATCCGCTCCGGCTCCCCGCCGGCCTCCCGCATCTGATCGGCGATGCGCAGGAACGACAGGGCCACGCCCTCCATCGCCCCGCGCAGCATGTCCTTCCAGGTGGTGGAGGCGCCGACGTTCGCGAACACGGCCCGGGAGTCGCCGCGCCACTTCGTACCCCGCTCGCCGGAGAAGAACGGGATCACCAGCGGGGTCCCGTCGGAGGGCGGACCGGAGAACAGGGACGCGGTGTCCGTCTTGCCCACGTCGTGCGGCATCGCCAGCTCGGTGCGGCACCAGTCGAGCACCCGGCCGCAGTCGCTCATCGCCGAGCCGACGAGGGTGCGCTGCTGGTCGACGCGGTACGCCCACAGCCCGCTGGGCAGGGTGGGGATCTCCGTGGAGAGCAGCTGGCGGATCGCACCGGAGGTCGCGGTGGAGATGCCCCAGGTGCCGGAGCCGAGCGCCCCGATGCCGAGGTTCGCGGCGAGCCCGTCGCCGATCACCGGCAGCCACACGGCGTCCTTCAGCTGCGGGAACTCGGCCGCGAGCGGGGTGCCGTCCACGGGCAGCGCATCGGAGGGATCCAGCGCCGGCCCCATCGCGGAGGCGCCCACCCCCGCGGCCTCGAGCAGCTCGGGCTCGTACAGCCCGGTGCGGCGGTCGATCATGCCGGACCAGGCGGCCGAGGCGGTGCCCAGCGCGGCCGTGCCCAGCAGCTTCAGCGCCGCGTACTCGCCGAGGGCCATGAACCGCTCGGTGCGCGCGAACACCTCGGGGTGCTCCTCGCGCAGCCAGGCCAGGCGCGGCGCGGTGTACGAGGAATGCAGCCGCGCGCCGGTGCGCTCATGGAGGTCGTCGACGTCGAGGGTCGCGGCGAGGCGCTCGATCTGCGGCTGGCAGCGGGTGTCGGCGTAGGTGATGCACGGGGTCAGCGCCGCGCCGGAGGCATCGACCGCGACGAGGGAGGAGGCGAAGGTGTCGAACCCGATCGCGCGCACCTGCCCGGGCAGCGGCCCGGCGGTGAGCACCGCGGCCAGCGCCGTGCGGATCTCCTCGACGACCTGATCGGCGTCGATGGTGCTGGTGCCGTCGTCGTCCACGGTGAAGGTGTGGGAGACCTTGTGGTGCAGCGCCCCCACCTCCCGGCCGGAGACGTCGTAGACGGCGGCGCGCGTGCCGCCCGAGCCGATGTCGACCCCGACCACGAGCGGTCCCTGGGCGTCCTCGGCCGAGATGTGGAATCGGGGCATCGGGGTCTCCTGCGCTGGTCGGTGCGTGGGTGCTCACGGGGCGTCGAGCCGGTGCCGGGACGCGGCGCCGCGGGCGGTCCGGCCAGCATACGAGGGGGGCGGGGCCCGGCCGAGGCTTCGCCACCGGTTGCCAGGCCCCGCCCCGTGATCACTCGAGCACGGACTGCCCGAGATGCTCCCCCTCGGCGCAGCCGGGAGGGATCGCGAACACCGCCGAACCGATCGGGGTGGTCCACTGGTTCAGCAGGTCCAGCGCGTCCAGCCGCTGCTGGATCGGGACGAACTGGCCCAGCACGTCCGCCTGGAAGGACACGAAGATCTGCCCGGCCTCGGAGAGCGCCGTGCTGCCGGGCGGCGGCGCCTCGTCGTAGTTGTACGGCCGGCGGAAGATCTCCTGGTGCTCGCCCTCGTCGACGCCGCGGGCGCGGCGCACGTGCGAGAACTCCCCGATCACCGGGAACCCGTTCGCGGAGACCTGCGTGAAATCCGGGGGCGAGAACTCGGTGCCGCCGGTGAGCGGGGCACCGCTGTCCATCCGGGTGCCGGTGGACTGCTCCCGGGCGCTGCGATCCGCCTCGTCCCAGCCGTCGAGGTCCATCCGGATCCGACGGAGCACCATCGAGGTGCCTCCCGTGAACGGGCCCTCGTCGATCCACACCACCTTCGCGAAGTGGTCGCTGCCCGGGCGCGGGTTCGCGCTGCCGTCGAGTTGCCCGAAGAGGTTGCGCATGGTGGTGCCCGGCGCCTGCGTGCCCGGGGAGCGCCGGAAGCCCGGCTGCACCCAGCGCACCCGGGTGAAGGCGCGGGCGTCCTTGAGCAGCATCCGCGCCGCGTGGGAGACGGTGAGCGGATCCTCGGCCGCAACCTGCAGCAGCAGGTCACCACCGGTGAAGCGCTCCTCGAGCTGGTCGATGCCGAAGGGCGGCAGGGGAGCCAGCCAGTCCGGCACGGCGCGCTCGGCCCGCTCCATCAGCCCGGGCCCGAAGCCGACGGTCACCGTCAGCGCCGCCGGTTCCGCGGCCATCTCCGGTTCGGTGTCCGCCAGGGCGCTCTGGCCGCGGGTGAGGCGGGCGGCGTCATCGGTGAGGAGCCGCAGCAGGCGCAGCACGCCCTCACGGTCCACCTCCTCGCGCAGGTCCAGGCCGAGGAACGTCGCCGCCGCCGGGGCCGGGGTCTCGATCCCCGCCTGGTGCGGGCCGTGGAAGGGGATGACCGCGGCGGCGTGCGGGGCGGGCCCGTCCCCCGCCGGTCCGGTCTCCGCGCCGCGGCGGCGCAGCGAGCGGTCCAGGCCCACGGAGGCGGCGCCGACGCCGAGCGCTCCCGCTCCGAGGGACCCGGCGCGCAGCAGATGCCGCCGGCCGAGCCGGTGCGGGGAGGGATCCGGGGCGGTCAACGGTCACCGCCATCAGCGTCATGCCCGTCGTGCCCGTCGTGGTCGTCGTGGTCGTCGTGGTCGTCGTGCCCGTCGTGCGCGCCGCCGCCGTCGGAGGCGTCGGAGCCTGCCGAGTCCTCGGGGGCGTAGTGCTCCTGGGCGCCGGCGAAGTCCTTCACGGTGGCGGTGAGGGGGTGCTCGGTGCCGTCCTCGAACTCGAGGATCAGCTCCACCTCGTCGCCCGGGAGCAGGGGCGCGGTGAGGTCCATGAGCATGAGGTGATGGCCGCCGGGTTCGAGCACCAGCTGCTCACCGGCGGCGAGAGGGAACCCGCCCTCCTTCTCCTGCATGCTCATGCCGCCGCTGCCGTCGTCGGTCGTCTCGTGCAGCTCGACGTGCGCGCTGGCCTCCGTCCGCGCGCCGATGAGCAGCAGGTCGCGGTCGGTGTCGTTGGTGAGGGTGCCGAAGGCGGAGGTCATGCCCTCCTCGCCGGCCTTCACCCAGGGATCGGAGACGGTGAGCGCGGTCTCGGGGCCGGCGTCCCCGTCGGCGGCGGAGTCCGTGTCGTCGCCGTCGGCGGTGCTGTCCGGGGCGCCGCCCGTGCAGGCCGCGAGGGGGAGCAGGAGCGCCGCGAGGGCTGCGCGGCGCGGGAGGGGCGCGGAGAGCAGAGAGGCCGCGCGGCGGGTGGAGGTGGGCAGGGAGGTGCTGCGGGACATGAGAGGTCCTTGTCTCGGGGGCGCCGGCGGCCGAGGGCGAGGAATGCGCGCGGCGGCAGGGCGCGAGGGGGAGCCGCGCGGCGGAGCGCGCGGGAATGTCATCCGGCGGGGCCGTCCGCACAGGCGCGCGAGGGCGACCGTCGTGCCGCGGGCACGCTCAGGGCCCGGGCCGCAGGCGCCGGGGCAGGACCGTGGAGGGGACGACGGGTCAGACGGCCGGGACCGGGGGAGGACCGCGCCGCAGCTGCGGGGCGAGGACCGCCCGTCGGATATGGCGCAGCGGGGAGCTGGGCGGCACCGGCTGGGGACGGCGGGGCAGCACCAGCACCGGGACCGCGAGGGCGCCCGGCGGGGTGCGCAGCGTGTCCAGGACCGCGCCGACCAGCCCGGCGCAGCGCAGCAGGACGCTCTCTCCCCGCTGCAGCAGCACCGTGGTGACCGCGGCGGCGACGAGATGCCACAGCAGCATCCGCAGATCCGCGTGACCGCCGTGCAGGGCCGGGGCGGTGGCCGTCATGACCCCGTCGGCCCCGTGCCCGGCATGCCCGCCGTGGCCCAGGTGCGCGCCCGGCGGGTCCACGAGCGCGAGGTGGCCGCCGCCGGGCGTGCCGGCGGCGAACAGGCCGTGGAACAGCGCCTGGCTGGCGAGCACCGCCGCCCCCATCCGGGGCAGTGAGAAGCGGGTGCCGGCCAGCACCGTGCAGACCGTCACCGCGAGCCACCACGGCACCGCCACCCCGAGCCACGAGGGCATCGCCCCGCCGCCCACCACGTGCCCGCCGAGGGCGACCGCGGTGGCGAGCGAGGCGGCCATGCCGCCGCGCAGCAGGCGCAGCGGGGAGCGGCTCGAGGTCATGCCCTCAGTCTGCCCCGCTTTCCTGCGCAGCGCGGATCCGCTCACGTCCCGGCTCAGCGTGTGGGTGCGGGCTCCGTCGCCGCATCGCCGGGCACGGGGGCGGGCACCACCATCACCGGGCCCTCCGCACGCTGCAGCACCGCGCGCGAGACCGAGCCCAGTAGCGTGCTGGCCACGCGCCCGTGCCCGCGCGTGCCGAGCACCGTGAGCTGGGAGGTCGCAGTCCGTTCGAGCAGGGCCGAGACCGGCTCGGCCAGCACCGTCTCGCTGGTGATCGTCAGCTCCGGGAACTCGCCCCGCAGCGTCTCCGCATCGGCCTCGAGCTGATCGGCGAGCTCGCGGCGGTGGCGTTCGAGGAGATCCGGGTCCGGCAGCCAGGCCATCGAGGCGCCGCCCCAGTCCTCCAGCAGCGGCATCACCATCAGCAGGTGCAGCGGCGCGGTGCGGGTGCGGGCGGCGATGGCGGCGTGCCGTGCCGTGTCCCGGCTGGCCGGGGAGCGGTCCACCCCGGCCACCACGGGGGTGTCCTCGTCGACCGGCGTGAAGCGGGCCGCGCCCTCGGCGGCGCCCATCTCGTACTGGCGGGGGACCACCACGGTGGGGCAGTGCGCGTGGGCCGGCAGCGCCGAGGAGACGGAGCCGAGCATCCGGCCGAAGAAGCCGCCGCGGCCGCGGGAGCCGACCACCGCGAGCTGCGCCTGGTCGGAGAGCTTCACCAGCACCCCGGCGGCGTCGCCGTGCTCGGTGCGCAGATCGACCTCTCCGGGGTAGCCGCGAAGATGCTCCTGCGCCTCCTCGAGCTGGGTCTGCGCGGCGGCCAGGCGGGCCACCGCCGCAGGCACCGTGGGGACGAGGGCGGCGTCGGCATAGGCGAGGGTCGGCACCGTGTAAGCGGTGACGACGGTGAGCATGGTGTCCAGGCGCTGCGCGGCGCGGGCCGCGTACAGCAGGGCGCGGACGGCCTGGTCCGAGCCGTCGTAGCCGACGAGCACGCCGAGCGGGCGCGCGTCGGGGCTCTCCGGGATCGGGACCTGCGAGGTGAAGCCGTCGTCGTGCATCTCGACCTCCTGCATCGGGGGTGCGGCGGAGCCGACGATGCCGCCCCGGGAACCACCATCGCCGGTGGCCCCATCGTAGGCCCGCGGGCGGGCGGCGGACGGGCCGAAGGTCCGGATCCGCTCCTCAGCCGGCCTCGGGGCCGACGGGGAGGCCGAGCTCCGCCGCGTACCGATCGCGCAGGGCCTCCCAGCCGTGGGCGAGCGCGTCCCGGCCCACGATCCGCTCCTGGTCGAGCCCCTCGAGCCGGGCATCGAGCACCGCGAGGCACACCTGCCAGCCCGCCAGGTGCGCGGGGGCGTGCGCCGGCTCGGCGAGTCTCAGCAGCAGGGTCAGCCGCGCCTCGTCGATGAGCCATTCCAACAGGTCATCTCCCCACCGGTGCGTGAGCGCGTGATCGCCGGCGGTCGCGAGGACGTCGGCCGCGACGGGGTCCTCCTCGGGAGTGGTCCGGGCGAGCACCGGCCCCACCCCGGTGAGGGGCCGTTCGGGCACGAGCGGGGACCACGTCGCCAGCAGCTCCGGGTCGGTGAGGTGATTCCAGATCTGCGCACCGGTGCCGGCGAGGTCGACTTCGAGGATCACGGCGTCCTCGGTGCGGTCGACGGCGACGGGGAGGTCGGCGATGCGCTGGTCGATGGCAGAGGTGTTCACGGGCAGTCCTTCCGGGGCGTCGTGCTGCCATTGTGCTCCTGTGTTCCGCGCGGGGGTGAGGACCTTCGGCGCATCGCGCCCCCGCCCGGCGCGGGCGGTCAGCTCTCCCGGTGGCCGAAGCGCGGAGCGGGCAGCGGGGGCGCGACCGCGGCGGGCTTCTGTGCGAGCAGGGCGAGCGCCTCGGTGACGCCGCGCTCGAGCTGCGGATCCTGCCCGGCGACCCAGGCGTTCGGCGGCAGCGGCACCTCGATGTCCGGCTCGACGCCGTAGTTCTCGATCGCCCAGTCCTCGCCCTCGAACCAGCTGGCGTACTTCGGCTGCGTGACCCCGGTGCCGTCGACCAGGTCGTAGCGGCCGTCGATGCCGATCACCCCGCCCCAGGTGCGGGTGCCGATGATCGGGCCCACCTCGAGAGCGCGGGAGACGGCGTTCACGATGTCGCCGTCGGAGCCGGCCTCCTGGTTCGTCACCAGCACCACCGCGCCGCGCGGCGCGAAGGCGGGGTAGGTGCCGGGCCGCTCGTGGCGCGGGTAGTCCCAGGACAGCACCCGCCGGGCGATCCGGTCGGTGACCAGCTGCGAGGTGTGGCCGCCGCTGTTGTAGCGCACATCCACCACCAGCCCCTCCTTCGTGGTCGCCTCCCGCAGGTCGCGGTGCATCTGCGCCCAGCCGGAGGAGACCATGTCCGGGATGTGCAGGTAGCCGAGCCGGCCGTCCGAGAGCTCCTCGACCCGGGCACGGCGCGAGGCGACCCAGGCCTGGTAGCGCAGGGCGGAGTCGTCGGCGAGCGGCGTGACCGCCACCCGGTGCTCGGCCCCGTCGCGCAGCAGCACCAGCTCGGTGGGCTTGTCCGCCGCGCCGATGAGCGCGGCCTCCACGCCCTCGCGGTGCACCGGACGGCCGTCCACGCGGAGCACCGCGTCGCCCACCTGCGCGCCCACGCCGGGGGCGAGCAGCGGCGAGCGGGCGTCCGGATCGGAGGAGTCGCCGGGCAGGATCCGGGTGATCACCCAGCGGCCGTCGCGCAGCTCGAAGTCCGCGCCCAGGTAGGCGGGGAGCATCGGCGGATCGGCCTTGTACACCTTCCCCTGCACGTAGGCGTGCGAGGTGCCGAGCTCGCCCTGCACCTCCCACATCATGTCCTGGAAGTCGTCATCGGTGACCAGGCGCTCGATGACCGGGTCGTACCAGGAGGTCATCGCATACCAGTCCATGCCGTCCATGTCCGCGCGCCAGTACTGCTGGGCCATGATCCGGTAGTTGTCCCAGAGCATGCCGCGCCGTTCCTTGACCGGGTCCACCGTCAGCCGCATCCGCGAGGTGTCGATGACGATCCGCGCCGGGTCCTCGTCCTCGACCTTGCGGGCGGCGGGCACCTGCACCCGCTGCTCGCCCTGCGTGATGACCAGGGTCTCGCCATCGCCGGAGGCGGCCAGGTCGGTGACCCCTTCGGCGAGCACGGTGAGCCTGCGGTCGGCGAGGCTCCAGTGCTCGAGCGTCGGCTTCGGCGCGTCGTCCTTCACCCCGGCGCGGGCGCTGCCCAGCACCCCCTGCTGCGGGTGGCGCAGCCAGACGAAGCCGCCGCTGACCGCGGTGAGGTGCGAGTAGTAGCCCGAGACCACCGGGAACGGCACCAGGCGCGACTCGATCGCCTCGAGATCGATGCGGGTCGCGGGCGGGCGCGAGGCCTCGTCCGCGCCGGCGACGCTGTGGGAGGTGGCCGGCTGCGCGGAAGCCGCCTGCGCGGCATCCCCCTGGGCGGAGACCGGCCGGGCGGCCGACGGGCCCGTCCCGCCCTCGCCGGTGCTGCGGCTGTCCTTCCCCTCGCCGCCCGTGTCGCCTGCGCCGTCCTTCGCGTCCTTCTCCGCCGCGGCGCCCCAGCCGTCGGGGTGCGGGCCGAAGGGATCGGGGGTGGTGCGCTCGAGCGGCAGCAGGAACGGCCGCTCGGCGTTGACGAAGCCGAGGTCGAAGACCATGTCGTCGTAGACCGTCTCGAAGGTGCGCAGGCTCAGCAGCGCCAGGTGCTTCCCGTCGGCGCTGAACGCCGGGGCGGAGTCCTGGAACTTGCCCGAGGTGAGCGCGCGGCCCGTGGGCTCGGCGTCCTCGGTGTCCGAGAGCATCAGGCGGCTGAGCTGCCAGGAGTTCGGCTCCGCCCACACCAGCCACCGGCCGTCCGGGGACCAGGCGAGGTCGCGCACCTCCCCGCCCGTGGAGCGGCCCACCTCGCGCACGTGGTCCAGCTGCGGGGCGGGGACGGCGTGCTCGGCGTCCTGCTCCCAGGCGCTCGCGGCCGCGGCCGCGCCGGTGCGGGGCCCGGGGGCGGAGCTGCGGGCCGGGTCCTCGAGGCCGCGCAGCGTCACCAGGCGCACCACGTTGTCGTGCGTGGAGATCGCGATCTTCGCGCCGTCGGGCGAGGGGATCGCATGGAGGATGCGGCCCACGTCGCCGACGTCGAGCCGGATCTCCTCCCCGCCGCCGTCCAGCCGTGCGAGGGCCAGCACGTCGGAGCCGACGCCGCCGTCCTCCCGGTCGCGCAGCGCCTCGGCGTCGGAGACGAACAGGGCGAAGGGGGTGCGGCCCAGCGGGCGCACCTCGCGCAGCCGCAGCCCGCAGGCCCCGGCCAGCAGGCGGGAGGGGCCGCCGCGGTGGGTGAGGGCGTGGGCGCTGCCCCGCCACTCGACCACGCTCGCCCGGGCGTCGTGCAGCGGCCGCATGGCCAGCAGGTTCTCGCTCGCCGAGGCGGGGCGCGGCAGCCGCGAGGCGCCGACGCCGGAGGCGAGGATCTCGATCTCGCGCGGCTCCGCGTCCAGCGAGTCCATCGCGAACAGGCGCCCGCGCGAGCTGAACACGATGGTCGAGCCGTCCGTCGCCGGCTCGCGCAGATACCCCTGCGCGGAGCTGAAGGAGGTGTGGGCGCGCAGATCGGAGCCGTCCAGCGCGATCGACCACAGGTTCGCGGACGCGCGGTCGGTGAGCGCCGCCCCGGGGCCGGGGGTGTCCGAGGCGAACAGCAGCCGGTCGCCGTACCAGGCGATCCGCAGCTTCGAGGCGAGGATCTCGTCCAGCAGCGGCTCCCAGGCACGGTCCGCGTGCGCCGCCGTCGGGGCGTCCAGCGGGACGTCCTGCCGGGAGATCCAGAGCTTCACCGCGGTCCCGCCCTGGTAGTGCTTCCAGGAGGCCTGGTCGCGGCGCCACGGGGTGGAGACCACGGTGGTGCCGGAGGAGTGGATCGCGACCTCGCCGCTGCGCCCCAGCGGCAGCAGCTCGGTCTCGCCCTCGAGATCGATCGCCCACAGCTGCGCGTCCCGCGCGATCGGGGCGCCGTAGCTGGTGGAGGCGACGATGCGGCCGTCCGGCAGCCAGCCGACGACCTTCGTGGCCGGCCGGCCCCATGCCGTGAGCCGGCGCGGGGCGGTGTCGCCCTCGGCGGCGGTCACCCACACCTCCGGGCCGCCGGAGGTGCGGGAGGTGTACGCGATGTGCTCGCCGTCGGGCGAGAAGCGGGGGTAGGCGACCGGTGCGCCCTCGTCGGTCAGGCGCCAGGCGCGGCCGCCGGCCAGCGGGGCCAGCCAGACGTCGTTCGCAGCGGTGAAGGTGAGCAGGTCCCCGCGCACATCGGGGTGGCGGAGGTACGCGGCATGGGCAGGCGTCGTCGACATGCCTCCCACTGTATGTCCGCCGTGGGACAGCGCACACCGGATTCTCGCGGCCGAGGGGAGGGCCGGTCCGGGGATCAGTCGTCCGCGCCGAGCGCCTCGGTGATCACCGTGTCCGCGCGGTGCAGCGAGAGCGCGAGCTCGGCACGGGTGACGGCGTCCTCGCCGGACCAGTCCGCGAGGGAGAGCGAGGCGGGCGCGATCCCGGCGGCCTCGAGCCAGGCGACGTCCGCCACGGCGGAGCCGGGATCCTCCGCCTGCGGCACGGACGCCTCGGCCGAGGCGTCCCAGGTGACGCCCCTGCCGGCGAGAGCGGGGCGCACGAGCCCGGTGAGCATCGAGGCGGTGCAGTCGCGGGTGGCGGGCCCCTCGGGGTGGACCCGCAGCTCGGCGTCGCCCCACAGCGCGCCGCGGCCGTGCAGCCACAGCAGCGCCGCGACCTGGTCCGGGTCCTCGCCCAGATCGGCCAGCAGCACCGGGGCGGCGTCGACGTCCACCGGCGGCGCGCCGGCCAGGCGGTGGAGCGCGAGCGCCACGTCGGCGCGGGTCACCGTGCCGCGCGGGGAGTACTCGGCGGGGCTCAGCGCGGGCTGCACACCGGTCTCGTCCGCCCAGCGGATCGCGTCGGCGGCCGGGTCGTCGGCGGGGACGTCGTCGAAGGGGGCGCGGGCCGTGCTCCCGGGGGCGGGGGCACCCAGCGAGGCGGCGGTGGGGAGCGCCTCCTCGCCGCGGCGCAGCAGGGCACCGGCCCCCACCGCGCCGCCGACGGCCGCCGCGGCGCCGCCGAGCAGCAGGGCGCGGCGCCCCGTGCGGGCGGGGCCGGGCCATGCCGGGCCTGCTGCCGGTGCCGCGGGGGCCGGCGCGGGCGTCGTCGGCGGTGCCGGGGTCTTCAGCGGTGCCGGAGCGGCCGGTCCCGGGCGGACCGGCGTGCCGGGACGGCCGGCGCGCAGATGCGGTGCGGGAGGTCGCCTCACAGCCACCCCAGCTCCCGCATCCGCCGCACGATCGCCCAGCTCACGGCGAGGTTCCCCCAGCCGTTGAGGTGGATGTCATCCGGGGCGCGCAGGGCCGCCGGCACGATCTGCTGCGCGAGCGCCTCCTGCGTGGTGGCCTGCTCGAGCAGCCGCAGCGGGGCGAGCGGCGGGCAGCAGAGCCCCTCGTCGGAGGTGAGCAGCCCGCCCAGGTCCAGGAAGTGCTCGCCGTAGCGGCGCTCCTGCTCCTCGTTGACCGCCGCGACCGCCTCCGCCGTCGAGGAGCCGACCGGGTCGTGGGGCGTGGGCCACTGGCCGAGCACCAGGGTGTCGTGGGCGGGCTCCGCGGCGGCGTCCCACAGGCGCTGGGTGTGCTCGAGCACGGCGGAGACGTCGAGGATGTTGTTCTTGCCGACCCACAGCACCTGCCGGGAGCCCGCGGCGACATCCGCGAGCGCCGAGCGGAAGGTGCCGTCGGTGAGCGGCTGGGCGGGATCGTCGGGGGTGAAGTGCCAGGCGTGGTCGCGGCCGTCGAGCACCCCGGGCACCCCGGCCAGGTCCCCCGGGATCTGCAGGGTGCCGACGGGGGAGAGGTCCGAGTCGAGGGAGACCCTCACCGCACCGGTCTGCGGCGCGGGGTCGCCGAGACGGCGCAGCTGCGGGGTGTCCAGGCCGCGCATCAGCAGGGTGTGCTCCGAGCGGGTGGCCCCCACTCCGTAGGCATGCACCACCGCGGGTGCGGCCGCGAGCGCGAGATGCTCATGGATCCGCACGGCGAGCGGGGTTGCGGCGGCACCGCCCTCCGAGCTCATCGAGGAGGAGCCCCACAGGGTCAGCGGGCGCGCCTCCGCCTCGGGGGCGAGCAGCCGACGGGAGGAGTCCGTGCCGGGCCGGGACGAGGTCCCCTCCGCCGGCAGGGGTGCAGCAGGCGCGGCCGGGGCGGCGGCGGGCTGCGGCGAGGGCATCGTGGTCCTTCACGGTGGTGCTGAACGAGCGCACCGGTCGGCGCCCCACAGCTTCTTACTCTAGGGGAACCTCGGGGTCGGGGCCAGGGTCGGCGGGCGTGATCCTGCCGGTCCGCGGCGGTCCGCGCGTGCCGCCCCCGAGCCGGTGCGCGTCTCAGCGCAGGTCGTAGTCCACGACCACGGGGGCGTGATCCGAGAGCCGCACCCCGCGCACCTCCCGATCGACCTCGGCCCGCAGAGCGCTGCGCGCCAGGCGGGGCGTGGCCAGGTGGTAGTCGATGCGCCACCCGGCGTCCTTGGCGAAGGACTGCCCGAGCCACGACCACCACGAGTACGGGCCGTCCTCCTGGGGATGGAGGCGGCGCACCACGTCCACCAGCGTGCGCGGCGAGAGCTGCGCGCCCAGCCACTCCCGCTCCTCGGGCAGGAAGCCGTCGTTGTTCTGGTTGCGCCGCCACGCGGCGAGGTCCTGCCGGGTGTGGGCGATGTTGAGGTCCCCCATCAGCAGGAACTGGCGACCCTGGGCCGCCGCGGCCCGGCGGGTGCGGGTGAGGTGGCGGGCGAACGCCGCCATGAAGCCCATCTTCCGCGCGTAGCGGGCCCCGCCGTCGGGCGCCTCCCGCATGCGTTCGGGCCGCTGCAGATGGGCGGGCAGGCCGCCCTTGGGCAGGTAGAGGCTGGCGATGGTGAGCGGCGCGTCCGCGAGATCGACCTCGAGGTAGCGGCCCTGGTCGACGAAAGGGCCGAGCCCCCGGGTGAGCGGCACATGATCCGAGGCGGGGACCTCGGCGAGCGCGGGGCCGCCGGACGCCGGGCCGCCCACCAGCGCGGTGCCGGACCAGGTGCGCACCGCCGCCGGAGGTTCGCGCGTGAGCACCGCGACGCCGTTGCGGCCCGGGAGCGTGCCGGTGTCGAGGGCGACGTGGTGGTCGCCGAAGGCGTCGGCGGGGATCTTCTCCGCCTGGGCCCTGACCTCCTGCAGCGCGATCACGTCGCAGCCGCGCTCGGCCAGCCAGTGGCCGAAGCCCCGACGGTGCGCGGCGCGGATCCCGTTGATGTTGGCGGTGGCGATGCGGAGCATGGCCCGAGGGTACGTGCCGGTCAGGACGGCGGTTCGTCGACGACGGTCCCCTCCGTTCCCGGCGCCCCCACCCGGCCCGCGGTGATCCGCGCCGCCAGCCCGTCCAGGAGGATCTCCAGCCCCGCGAGGAAGTCCCGATCGGTGTCGTCCCGCCCGGACCTCTCCGCCGCGAGCACCTGCGAGGCGAGCATCGCCGCCGTGTGCGGGAAGCGTTCCGCCTCGACGAGGTGATGGAGGGCCTGCCCGTACTCGCGCTCGCTCTCGGACTGGGCCTGGCCCTCCTCGCGCCCCTCCTCCAGCTCGTGCTGGAGCAGCGAGGACTGGCGCACGAAACCGCTCAGCAGGGTGAGCGCCGTGAGCTTCTCGTCCCAGTCGAGATCCGTGGACGCCAGCTGCTCGAACCCCCTCTCGAGCCAGGCGATCTGGTGAGGGCCCGACGGCGCGCTGTGGAGGGGCACGCGCGGGATCCAGGGCCGGTCCCGGTAGAGGGACCAGAGGTCGGTGGCCCATCGCCTCAGCCCGGCGCGCCAGCCGACGGGCCCCTCCGGCGCGGGGGCGACCGGCTCGCTCGCGGCGTCCATCATGAGCTGGAGCAGCTCGTGCTTGGAGCCGACGTGCCGGTACAGCGACATGGCCGTCACCCCCAGCTCCTCGGCGACCTTGGGCAGTGTGGCGGCGTCGAGCCCGCCCTCATCGGCCAGCCGCACGGCGGTGCCGACCACCATCTCGACATCCAGCGTGGACCTGCGGCCTCTCCGCGATGGGGTGACCGGCAGGCGCCAGAGCCGCCGGAGGGCGGCGGGCACGGCCGCGTCGTTCATGCGATCACTCCTCCGGTGGGCATGTGGCGAGCCTACACGTCGCGTACCACGTAAACTATACGGCATATAGTTTACGTGGTACGTTCTGGCGCATGACCACTCACACAGTCGCAGGACGACCCCGGGCGGCCCAGCGCGTCCACGACGTCGACGCCCTCCGCGGGTTCGCCCTCCTGGGGATCTTCGCCGTCAACATCACGTTCATGGCCTCGGCCTATCCCGGCAACCTGGTCGACGACCCGGCGTTCTCCTCGCCCCTGGACGGGGCGGCCCGGTTCGCGGTCGCAGCCCTGTTCTCGATGAAGTTCTACCTGCTCTTCTCGTTCCTCTTCGGATACAGCTTCGTCCTGCAGGAAGACGCCGCCGAGCGCGCCGGCGCAGCGTTCGCGCCGCGCATGCTGCGCCGAGCGGTGGGTCTCTTCGCGCTCGGAGCGGGACACATCGTCCTGCTGTACGGCGGGGATGTCCTGACCACCTACGCGGTGGTGAGCCTCGTGCTGCTGGCCCTGCACCGGGTGCGGGACCGGACGGCGCTGACCACGGCCGCCGGGATCTACGCGGTGGTGGTCGCCTCCCTCGTCGGCAGCGCCCTGTTCCTCGACCGCTCCGCGATCATGCCGGCCCCCGAGGAGGCGCTCGCCGCGGCGGCCGCACAGACCCAGGCCATGCTCGGCTCTCCGGCGGACGTCATCGGCCACAACGTCGGAGGGCTCGGACTGCTCGTCCTCCAGGCGGTGTCCCTCCAGGGGCCGACGGCGCTGGCGATGTTCCTGCTCGGCATGGTCGCCGCCCGCCGGCGCCTGTTCTCCACCGTGGACGGACACAGGCGGCTGATGCGACGGATGCAGTGGATCGGCTTCCCGGTGGGCCTCGCCGGCGGAGCGGTCTATGCCGCGCTCGGAGCCGACGGCAGCACCTGGGGGACCACGGTGAGCGTCCTGACCGCCCCGTTCCTGACCGCCGCCTACGTGGCGACCCTGGTCCGGCTGATGCACACGTCCCGGGGCGCGTGGCTGCGCACGGCCCTGGCGCCCGTCGGGCGCATCGCGCTGACGAACTACCTGGCCCAGTCGGCCGTGGGGGTCCTCCTGTTCACCGGCGTCGGCCTCGGCCTCGCCGGGCAGGTGTCCCCGCCGATGCTGCTCGTGCTCACGCTCGTCGTCTTCGCCGCTCAGGTGGCGGTGAGCACCTGGTGGCTGAAGCGCCACCGCTACGGCCCGGCGGAGCATGTGCTGCGGTGGTGCACCATGTGGCGGCGGCCCGGCTCCTGACCGGCCCCGAGCTTCGGGGGCGGAGGGGCTGTCAGGCGGTGTCCCCCAGGACCGGGCCCTCGGTGTTCGGCTTCCAGCCCAGCGCGGGGGCGACGTGCTCGGCGAAGTTCTGCAGGATGTGGAGGTTGAGGTCCACACCTGCCTGCGAGGGGATCGTGAGCATGAGGGTGTCGGCGGCCTGGACGGCGGCGTCGGCCTTCAGCTGCTCGATGAGCTGATCCGGCTCCCCGGCGTAGGTGCGGCCGAAGGTGGAGCGGTGCCCGTCGATGATGCCGATCTGGTCCGCATCCTCCCCGGGGCGCATGCCGAAGAGCATGCGGTCCTGGGCGGTCACGATCGGGAACACGCTGCGCGAGACGGAGACGCGCGGGGCGTGCGTGTGCCCGGCCTCGCGGAAGGCGGTGCGGTAGCGCTCGATCTGTTCGGCCTGCAGGTCGCCGAAGGAGGCGCCGGTCGCCTCGGTGAGCAGGGTCGAGCTCATGAGGTTCAGTCCCTGCCGGCCCGTGCTCTCGGCGGAATCGCGCGAGCCCGCGCCCCACCAGATCCGGCGGATCAGCTCGGGGGAGTGGGGCTCGATCCGCAGATCGGAGCCCGGCGCGGCGGGGGACATGTAGGGCCGCTCCGCGGCGCGGGCCATGCCTTCGCCCTGGATGGCCCGCAGGAACACGTCGAACTTCTCGCGCGCGATGTCCGCCCCGCGCGGGTCCGTCGACCCGGTGTAGCCGAAGGACTCCCAGCCGCGGTCCGCCGGCTCGGGGCTGCCGCGCGAGACGCCGAGCGCCACCCGCCCGTCGGCGATGAGATCGAGCGCCGCGGCCTCCTCGGCGAAATACAGCGGGTTCTCGTAGCGCATGTCGATCACGCCCGTGCCCACCTCGATCCGCTGCGTGCGCGCCGCGACCGCGGAGAGCAGCGGCATCGGGGAGGCGGACTGCTGGGCGAAGTGGTGGACGCGGAAGTAGGCGCCGTTCACGCCGAGCTCGTCCGCGCCGACGGAGATGTCGATCGCGTCGTGGAGCATCTGGCGGGCGCTGAGCCCGCCCTGCGCGGGGCTGCCGCCGTAGTGGCCGAAGCTGAGGAATCCGAAGGCTCGCATGCCGCCACCCTACTCGATGATTGATAAATAAAGTAGTCATGCGGCACGCCGGTGCGGACGAGACCTGCGCCCCAATGCCCCGCCGGAGCACCCGGTGCACGGCTGCCCTCCCCGTAGGGTGGGGCGCTTCGCCGCCGGAACCGCGCCGCACCCATGCAGGCAAGTCGACCGCGGCAGCCCCTCGTCTTCCGCCGCCATGCCCCCCGCCCTGCTGCAGCCCTCGCGGGCGGCACCCTCACCGAACGGACCGCGCCATGCCGCTGGACGCCCCCTTGGACCCCCTTCCCGCCGAGCCTCGTCCGGGAAGCGAGGTCGATCTCGCCGATCCCCCGACCGGCGACCTCTCCGCCGAGGCTGACGACGACCACCCCGCCGAGGCCGACGACGACCACCTCGCCGAGGCCGACGACGACCCGGGACCGCGCCGCGCCCGGCGCCTGGCCGACCGCTTCCCCAGCGCCCCGCAGGTCCCCGGCAGCGCGAGCGGCGCCGTGGTGTGGGTGGCCGTGGCGCTCATCCTCGCCCTCCTCGCCGCCGCCGGCTTCTGGCCGGCGCAGATGACCTCCGCCGCCGACGCGGCGATGCAGTGGGTGACCACCACCGGCGGCTGGTCCCTGCTGCTGATCCCGCTGTGCCTGATCGCGCTGCTGCTGGTCCTGGCCTGCACCCGCTTCGGCGACCTCCGCCTGGGCCCGGACGACTCCCGGCCCGAATACCCCACCTTCGCGTGGATCGCGATGCTGCTGGGCGCGGTGATGGGCATCGGGATGGTCACCTACGGCGTCGCCGAACCGGTCTCCCACCTGGTCACCCCGCCGCACGGCCTCACCGAGCCCGGCAGCCGGGAGGCCGTGGTCGACGCCCTGCGCTTCACCTTCCTGGACTGGGGCCTGCACGCCTGGGCCGTGTTCGCCACCTTCGGCCTGGCGATCGGCTACTCCACCCACCGCCTCGGGAACAAGGGCCTGGTCTCGCCGATCCTGCGGCCCCTGCTCGGACGTCACGCCGACGGCCCCGCGGGCAAGGCGATCGACGTGCTGGTCATCCTGTCCACCCTGTTCGGCACCACCACCTCGCTCGGACTCGGAGCCGCCCAGATCAGCCAGGGGATGAGCCGGATGACCGGCCTCGACCTCACCACCACCGGCGTGCAGCTGATCATCATCGCGCTGGTCACCGTGCTGTTCACCGCCTCGGCGATGAGCGGGATCGGGCGCGGGATCCGCTACCTGAGCCAGGCCACGATGGTGATCGCCGCGGCGCTGCTGCTGTTCGTCCTGGCCACCGGCCCCACCAGCTGGCTGATCAACCTCTTCCTCCGCTCGCTCGGCGGGTACGCCGGCGGATTCGTCGAGATCAGCCTGCTGCTGCCCACCGACGGCGCGGACCTGGCCTGGATGCAGGGGTGGACCTACTTCATGATGGCCTGGTGGATCTCCTGGGGCGCCTTCGTGGGGATCTTCCTGGCCCGCATCTCGCGCGGCCGCACCATCCGGCAGTTCGTGCTGGTGGTGCTCGGCGTGCCGAGCCTGATCTTCTCCGCCTGGTTCACCGTGTTCGGCGGCTCGGCGATGTTCCTGGACCTCGAGCGCGACGCCGGGATCGGCGAGGCCGCGACGGAGAACGTCAACACCGCCTTCTTCGCCCTGCTCGACCAGCTGCCGCTGACGGGGCTCACCTCGGTGGTCGCCGTGGTCCTGGTGATCATGTACTTCGTGACCAGCGCGGACTCGAACACCTACGTGCTCGCGGTGATCTCCTCCGACGGGCGCCTGCACCCCAGCCGCCCGCTGATGGGCCTGTGGGGCGTGCTCACCGGGGCGACAGCCGCGGTGCTGCTCTACGCCGGCGGGCTGGAGGCGCTGCAGACGGCGGTGATGCTCTCCGCGGCGCCGTTCATCTTCGTGATCCTCGCGCTCGCGGTCTCCCTGGTGATGATGCTGCGCCGCGACCCGCTGGTCCGCGCCGGCTGAGCCGCCGCCCGACGAGGAGCGCGCGCCACCCGAAGCGGGGGCGCGCGCTCCTGCGTGGCGGGATCAGCCCTCGTCGGCCTCGGTGGACTCGGCGGGGCGGCGGCCCAGCTCGGCGTCCAGGCGCAGCAGCCCGGAGCCGTCCTCGCCGACCAGCTTCACGCGGCCGATGATCTCGGAGACGGTGGCCTCCTCCTCGATCTGCTCGTCCACGAACCAGTTCAGCAGCGGGCGGGCGTCGTAGTCGCCCTCCTTGTCGGCGCTGCGGTACAGCTCGCGGATCGACTCGGAGACCTTCTCCTCATGGGCGAGCGCCGCCTCGAAGATCTCCAGCACCGTCAGGCCGGGAGCCACGCCGGGCGCGGGGAGGGCGCCGATCGCGGCGTGGTTGCCGCGATCCGAGACGTGCTGGATGAACTTGTTGGCGTGCACGATCTCCTCATCGGCCTGGTGCCGCAGCCAGGCGGCGATGCCGGGGAGGTCCTGCTCGTCCGCTTCGATGGCGAGCTGCCGGTACGTGATCGACGCGGCGAACTCGAGGGTGATCTGGTCCTGGAACTTCTTCTCAAGGTCATTGCTCATCTTCATGGGGATGACGGTAGTCCTCCGCGACGGCCTTGTCACCCATGGAAAGGCTGCCCTGACCTGCATTGATGCACTTCGGGCAGGCTAACCTGACCGGCTCCGCGAGCCGGTTCCCGGGCGCCGGGGACGCCGCTCTCAGGCCCGCGGCGGGGGCGGGCCCAGCGTGCGGCCGGGGACCAGGCGGCCGGGGAGGACCGTATGGCGCGCGCCGGATGCCTCCGGACCGGTGCGTCGGCGCGGGGCGGCGCCGGACGATCGCTCGCCGTCCTCGGCCCCGTGCTGCGCCGCGACCAGCAGGTCCTCCATCCGCGCCACGGCCGCCCGCGCCACCTCGGCCACCGGGAGCCGGATCGTGGCGAGGCCCAGGAGGTCCAGCCCGTCGCCCAGGCCGTCGAAGCCGACGGTGCTCACCTCCTCGGGGATCCGCACCCCGCGAGCGCCGGCGGCCCGCAGCAGCTCGAGCGCGACATAGTCCACCGGGCAGGCGATGCAGGTCAGGCTCTCCTCACGGGCGGCCTCGAGGGCGCGGATCACACCGTGCTCGACCGGCAGCAGCTCCACCGGCAGCGCGGCGATGCCCAGCTCCCGGCAGCGCGCGACGAGGCTGCGCATCCGCAGGTCGAACACCCGCGAGTAGAGCAGCGGGGCGGTGAGCGCCGCGATCCGGCGGTGCCCCTGCGCGGCGATCGCCTCGGCCATCCAGCGCCCGTGGGTGCGCTCGTCGTAGCTCACCGACTCGATCTGCGGGTGCTCGTTGGGACGGCCGACGATCATCATCGGCGTCGCGGTGACGGTGCGGGCCAGATCCTCCGCCGCGGTCACCCCGGTGCCCGCGAACACCCCCGCCACGCGCTGCCCGATGAGGCGGTTCAGCCCCTCGACCTCGGCGGTGCCGTCACCATGGCGGAAGGCCGTCACCGAGATCAGGGTGCGCCCGCGGGCCTGCGCCGCGCGATGCATCTCGGCGTGGAGGTGGCCGTAGGCGGGATTGGTCGCATCGCGCAGCAGCAGCCCCAGCTCGCGCCCGCTCCGCGCCGCGAGACCGCTGGCCACGAGGTTGTGCACGTAGCCCAGTCGCTTCGCGGCGGCATGGACCGTGAGCAGCGCATCCGCCGAGACGCGCTCGCCGCCGTTGTGGAACACCCGCGAGACCGTGGAGCGGGAGACGCCGGCCTCGCGCGCGACGTCCTCCATCGTCGGGGATCGGGCCATGATCTGTCCTTCCTCACGGGCGGCGCGTCGGCGCAGGATAGCCCGCCCGAGAGCCCCTCGCGGGGCGGGCGGGTGACGGCCGGGTGAAGTCCGGGTGCGGCCGCGCGAGCCGGGGTCCAGGCAGCGGGGAACTCTTGGCCAGCACGCGATGAACATCCGGTGACACCCACCCCCACGAAGGATCCCAGGGGGCGGCGGAGCCCCCTCGAGCCCGCCTGTGGGAGCGCTCCCACCAGCGCTGACAGACCGTGTTCATACCCGGTTCACCTGCACGGATGCCCGTGTGGCGGCACGGCCCGCGGCTCTCTACGGTGTGGCTGTCGACGAGGCCGGGAGGGTCCCAGCCGGCCCGTCCCGCTCCGTCGGCGCGGCCCCCCGCCGCCACCGCCCTCACCCTCGCGACGGCCTCCGCCCTCGCCCGATCAGGAACCCGGGAGCGCACCATGTCGATCACCGTCCGCAGCCCCCGCACGGACCCCGCGGTCCCCGCCGGGGCCGCGCAGGCCGAGGCCCCCGCCGGCCCGCCCGGATCCGGCGGCCCCGCACACCGGGACGAGGCGCGGCGCGCGTCGGCTCCCGGCCGTGCGACCCCGCGCCGCCGCTCCCCGCAGCGCCGCCGGCGCACCCGCCGCGAGGCCCTGCTCTTCTGCGCGCTGATCGCCCCGAACCTGCTGGCGATCCTCGTCTTCTCCTACTACCCGGCGCTGTACAACATCGGGCTGAGCTTCTTCGAGTGGGACTTCGTCGCCCCCGCCCCCGAATGGGTGGGCCTGGAGAACTACACCGACCTGTTCACCGACGCGAGCTTCGGCCAGGTCCTGAAGAACACGCTGATCTTCACCGGCGTGAGCGTGGTGGGCTCCCTCGTGCTCGGCCTGCTGCTGGGCAGCCTGCTGGCCACGAAGGTGCCGCTGACAGGCTTCGCCCAGACCATGGCCTTCGCCCCGCACATGCTGCCCGGCGCGGCCGTCGGCATCCTGTGGCTGTTCATGTTCGATCCGAACTACGGCCTCTCCCGCTGGGCGTTCTCCCTGTTCGGCGCCGACTCACCGGCGTGGACGACCACCTCGGACTGGTCGCTGTGGGCGATCACCATCGCCTACACCTGGCAGCGGCTCGGCTTCGTGACCGTCATCTGCTACACCGCGATCCTCGACCTTCCCCGGGACGTCTACGAGGCGGCGGCGCTCGACGGCGCGCACGGGTGGAAGCTGTTCCGCCACCTCACCCTGCCGCTGCTGAGCCCGATCACGTTCTTCCTGTCCATCACCGGGATCATCTCCGCCGCGCAGGCCTTCGACATCATCTCGATCATGACCGGCGGCGGCCCCGGGACCTCCTCCAGCACCCTCAGCTGGATGGTCTACGAGGAGGCGTTCCAGAAGTTCGACATCGGCTCCGCCTCGGCCGCCGCCACCGTGCTGCTGATGCTGCTGCTGATCATCACGTACGTGCAGGTCCGCTACGGCGACAAGAAGGTGAACTACGACTCATGAGCACTCTGACCCTCGGCCAGGACCCGCACGGGACCCCCTCCGCCCCCGGCGACGACTCCTCGACCGGCAGCGCCCCCGCCCCCGGCGGCGCCGTGCGCAACCGCGGCCGTGATCGCGGCCCGCGACGCCCGCGCTGGGCGACCGGCCTGCTGATCGGCGGCGTGCTCGCCACCATCGCGGTGTTCCTCGTGCCGCTGTACTGGCTGTTCTCCTCCGCGCTCAAGCCGCACCAGCAGATCTACACCTGGCCCCTGCGCTGGATCCCCGAGGCGCTGACCCTCGAGAACTTCACCCAGGCCTGGAACAGCGCACCCTTCGACCGCTTCTTCCTCAACTCGATCATCACCACCTCGGTGGGCACCGCTCTCGAGCTCACGCTCGCGATCCTGTGCGCCTACGCCTTCGTGTTCGTCGAGTTCCGGTTCAAGAAGGTCGCGTTCGTGCTGATCGTCGGCTCGCTCATGCTTCCGGGCCACGTCACCCTGATCGTCAACTACATCACGGTGGCGAACCTGGGCTGGCTGAACTCCTACGCCGGCATCATCCTGCCGGGCATCGCCAGCGCCTTCGCGATGTTCCTGCTGTTCCAGTACATGCGCACGATCGACAAGGACATCCTGCAGGCCGCGGAGATCGACGGCGCCGGGCACCTGCGGCGGATGGTCACCATCGTGGTGCCGCTGTCCAGCCCGATGATCCTCACCGCCACGCTGATCGTGATGATCGGCAAGTGGAACGAGTACGTGTGGCCGCTGATCGTCACCTCCACGGCGGACATGCGCACCCTGCCCATCGGCCTGCTCTTCCTGCGCAGCCAGGAGGGCTACAGCAACTGGGGCGTGATCATGGCCGGCGCCGTGTTCGTCTCCCTGCCGATGCTGATCCTCTTCTTCCTCGCCCAGAAGCGCATCATCGGCGGCCTCGCCGCCGGCGCCATGAAGTGAGCCCCGCGGCCGCGCCGTCCCGTCGGCTCCGCGCCGCACCCCCGCCCGTGCACGATCCCGCACCCTCCCAAGGAGCCACCGACATGTCCCGCAGCCCTCTCACCCCCTCCCGTCGCAGCCTGCTCGCCGCTCTGGGGCTCGGCGCCGGCGCGGCCGGCCTCGCCGCCTGCGGCGCCCCCGGCGGGGGCGGCGATTCCGAGAGCCCCGTCCGCGACGGCTTCTCCCAGGCCGATCTCACCGTGCCCTCCGAGTACCAGGACCGCACCCCGATCCTGTTCTGGGCCCCCTTCACCGGCGAGAACTACGAGGTGCTCTCGACCCTGTTCGCCGAGTTCAACGAGTCCCAGGACGAGATCGTCGCGATCGCCGAATCGGTGGGCAGCTACGAGGACCTCAACCAGAAGTTCACCGCCTCCCTGCAGGCCCGCACCGTCCCGGACATCGTCTGCTTCCCCGAGATGCAGTGGCTGCAGTTCCACCAGGCCGGCGCGCTCGCGCCGCTGGACGGCTACTTCGACGAGGACTGGAACCTCGACATCTTCATCGAGAGCTACGTCGCCGAGGGCAAGGCCGCGGGGGAGACGTACGTGGTGCCCTTCGCCCGCTCCACCCCGCTCTTCTACTACAACAAGACCCGCTACATCGAGGCCGGTCTGCCCGAGGAGGGGCCCGAGACCTGGGAGGACCTCGCCGAATTCGCCCCCGAGCTCGCCGCGATCCAGGTGGAGGGCCGGCCGCTGTCCGCGATGGCGTTCAGCGGCGACGCCTGGCTCGGCCAGGCCGATCTGTGGGGCTTCGGCGGGGCGAACGCGACCGAGGACTTCCAGGTCACGATCCAGGACGAGCGCGGTGCGGAGTGGCTGGAGTGGATGCGCTCCTTCATCCACGACGACGGCTACGGCTACCTCGCCCAGGATTCCGCGACCGACTTCGCCTCCGGCCTCGCCGCCGGCTGGCGCGGCTCGACCGCCTCGCTGACCGGCCAGACCGACGCGACCGAAGGGGTCTTCGAGATCGGCACCGCCTACATGCTCGCCCGCGAGGGGGAGGAGAAGCAGGTGCCCACCGGCGGCTCCGGCCTCTCCCTGGTGCGCTCCGACTCCCAGGACCGACAGGACGCCTGCGCCGAGCTGTTCCGCTTCCTCGCCCAGCCCGAGCAGTCCGCCACCTGGCACCTCGGCACCGGCTACGTGCCCGTGGTCCAGGCGGCGCAGGAGGTCCAGGCGGTCAAGGACCAGGTCGCCGCGAACCCCAACTACGGGGTCGCCCTCGCGCAGCTGGAGAACGCCCGCACCGCCGACTACACCAACTGGGACCAGGGCTCCATCACCGAGATCGGTGCCGCCATGGGGCAGGTCTTCGGCGACGCCGCCGACCCGCAGGAGGTGCTGGACACCCTCGCCGCCACGCTTCAGGAGACACTGGACGACAACCGCGAGGACTACGAGGCCGTCGCGTTCGAGGGCTGGAACTGAGCCACCGGATGCTGCGGACCGCCCCACCCTTCGAGGAGACCGAGACCATGACACCCCACCACCCCGTGATCGTCGGGCACCGCGGCGCCGCCGCCGTGACGCCCGAGAACACCGTGACCTCCTTCCGTCGCGGCGTCGCCGAGGGCTCGCACTGGCTCGAGTGCGATGTGCACCTCAGCGCCGACGGACAGGACGCGATCATCCACGACGCCACCCTCGACCGCACCGCCCAGGCGGAGTCCCCGCTGCGCACCGGCGCGGTCTCCGACCTCACCCGCGCCCAGCTGGACCGGGTGCTGGTGGGCGAGGACCAGCACATCCCCACGCTGCCGCAGGTGCTCGACGCGGCGGTGCGCGAGGACGGCACCCGCGTGCCCGTGATGGTGGAGATCAAGGCCCCGGAGGCCGCGGACCTGGTGGTGCGCATCCTCCAGGAGCGCTTCGAGCCCTCCTCCTGGCAGGACTCCTCCGGCGCGCCCGCGCTCGTGCTCTCCTTCCACGAGGAGCCGCTGCGCCGCACCCGCGAGCTCGCCCCGCAGATCCCGCTGATGCGCACCACGAAGGCCACCTCCCCGCAGTGGTGGCAGTCCTGCCGCGACCTCGGGGTCGCGCACGTGGGGGTGCGGATCGCCGACGCCCGCCAGGCCGACGTGGAGCGGGCCGCGGAGATCGGCGCCTCGCTGAACCTCTGGACCGCGCGCACCGAGGAGGAGCTCGACCGGGCCCTCGAGCTGGGCTGCGACACGCTCACCGTCGATGACCCGGCCTGGGCGCGCGAGCAGATCGCGCGCCGGGCCGCCGCCTGAGAGGCGGGTCAGCCGATGTTCTCGACCTCGATCTCGAGGCCGGCATCGGCGGGGCCGACGGTGATGGCCCAGAGGTGCTCGACCCCCTCGTCGGCGTAGGCGATGCACTCCGCCGTGTCGTCCCCCGCCCCGGTGTCGACCCCGTCCCCGCACTCCACCGAGAGGCTCATCTCCTCGGGACCGCGGGCCTCGGCCTCCTGCTCGAGCAGGGCCGAGAGCTCCCCGGCGCTGAGCACCTTGGAGTCGTGGCCGAAGCCCCAGGTGCCCTCGAAGAGGTTCTCGCCGGAGGGGGAGTCGTCGGTCGGCTCCTCCTCGGGCGGGTCCTCGCTGGTGGGAGGATCCGTGGGGGCGTCGCTGCTCGGCTCGTCCCCGGGCGGGGGATCGGTGGGATCGTCCCCCTCCGGGGCGGTGCTCTCGTCGGTGGGGTCGGCCTCCTCGCCGCTGTCGGTCTCCTCCTCGGAGGCGGTGCCGTCGGTCTCGTCCTGCGCCGTGGTCTCGGCGGGAGGCTCCTGCTCGGGGGCCTCCTGGCCGCCATCACCGCACCCGGCGAGGAGCGCGAGCGCGAGGGCCGCCCCTGCGAACGGGGCGAGCGCTCGCCGGCCCTCACCGCCGTGTCGCCTCCCGGCCCGCGTGCCCGCCGGTCCGTGGTGTCGTCCGCCGTCGCTCATCGCTCTCCCCTTCGCGGGCCCGCGGCCCGGTCGGTGCCCGCCCCGGGCGGGGCCGGCACAGCGCGTTCGTGTCGGAGTTCTGCACTCCAGTGTGACCTCGGTCATGCTGGGGGTCCAGAGGTGTCGACCGACCGGCTGCCGCCGGAGCGCCGCCCCGCGTCATCCCGTCCCTGCTCGCGCCGCTTTCCGTTCCGTCCCCGCACCCCAGGAGAACCATGACCCCGCAGTCCCGCCCGTCCACCCCGCAGCGCCCCGCGATCGTCGGTCATCGCGGCGCCTCCGTCCATGCACCCGAGAACACCCTCGCCGCCTTCCGCCGGGCGATCGAGGACGGCGCGCAGCTGCTGGAGTGCGACGTGCACCTGAGCGCCGACGGGCACGTGGTGGTCATGCATGACCGGACCATCGATCGCACGGCCGCCGCGGACTCCCCGCTGCGCAGCGGCGCGATCGGCGAGCTCACCCGCGCCGAGCTGGACCGCGTGCTGCTGGGAGAGGGCGAGAGGGTGCCCTCCCTCGAGGAGCTGCTCGCGATGACCACCGTCCCGCTGTTCATCGAGGTCAAGGTCGCCACCGCCGCCGCGGCCGTCGCCGAGCACCTGCAGGCGCTGCCGGCAGGCTCCCCGGCCGCCGCCTCGACCGTCATCTCCTTCCATGAGGAGGCCCTGGCGGAGGTCCGCCGCCGCACCGACACCCCCGTCTCCTACCTCGTCGAGCAGGTCGACGAGAGGGTGCTGGAGACCGCGCGCGAGCTCGGCGCCGCCGCCCTCGGCCCGTCGATCGCCGGCCTCTGCCTGCGCGCCGCCGCGGCCGTGCACGAGGCGGGGCTCGCCCTGAACCCGTGGACCATCAACCGGCCCGAGCAGCTCGAGATCGCCCTCGCGTGCGAGGCGGATTCCGTGACCACCGACGACCCGGCCTGGGCCCAGCGGGAGCTCGACGTGCGCCTCGGGTGAGGGCCGTGCGATGCTCGACTTCGTGGTCTCCACCGCGACGATCCTCGCCGTCGGCGTGCTGCAGCTTTAGCTGAGCTCTCCCTGCTCCCGCCGCTGAACTGGATCTTCGCCTTCACGATCGCCACGCTCTTCGAGTGCCCGATCGAGGAGATCGTCACCCCGGAGCAGGGCGACGAGGCTCAGACCTCCGCCAGCTCCCGCTCCGGGGTCGGCCGCGGCTGACGGCGCCCCTCGAGCACCCCGGCGAGGGCCACCACGAGCAGCCCGGCCAGCGGCACCACCAGCAGGCCCACCCGCAGTCCGGCCTGGTCGGCGACGAGGCCCACCAGCGGCGGCGAGGCGAGGAAGCCCAGCCGCATCAGCCAGGACACCACGGTCAGGCCCGTGCCGGGGCGCAGCCCCGGCAGCTCGTCGGCCGACTGCATCGCCGCCGGCACCAGCGTCGCGCTGCCGAACCCGGCCAGCGCGAAGCCCGCGATCACGCCCGGCACCGTCGGCAGCAGGAGCGCCGTGCCCATGCCGAGGGCGATGATCGCACCGCCCGCGCGGGCCACGGTGCGCTGCCCGAAGCGGTCCACGAGCGGATCGCCGAGCATCCGGCCCACGAACTGCGCACCCACCAGCGCGATGTACCCGGTCGCCGCGATCGCCGCCGGTGCACCGAGGTCTCGCGAGAGGAAGAGCGTCGCCCACGAGTTCCCGGCGTCCTCGACGAGCGTGCCGCCGATCGCGATGACGACCAGCGCGCCGAGCAGGAGCACGAGACGTCCCCGCGTCGGCCCGTCGACGGGCCCGCCCGTCGCCGTCGCCCTCGACCCCGCAGTCCCGGCCGCCTCCGCGGGCGGGGCGGGGTCGAGGCCCGGCAATGTGGAGCGCAGGGCGCACATCGCGAGGAGGGAGAAGAGCACGCCGGAGACGGCCAGATGCACGCGCAGCGGGACCTCGAGCGAGATCGCGAGCGCCGACATCGACCCGCCGAGCACCGCGCCGATCGACCACACGGCGTGGAAGGAGTTGAGGATCGAGCGCCCGTAGGCGCGCTGCACGCGCAGGCCGTGGGCGTTCTGCGCGACGTCCGTCACCGCATCGGCCGCGCCGGCCAACAGCAGGACGGGCGCCAGGAGCAGCGCGGTGGGCGCCCAGCCGGCCCCGAGGAGCCCGGCGGCCGTGAGCATCGTGGTCGCCACCGCCACCGGGGCGGAGCCGAAGCGGCGGATCAGCGTGGCCGCCCCCAGCCCGGCGAGGATCGCCCCGGCCGGGAAGGCGGCGAGCACGAGCCCGTAGGTGGAGTTGGCCAGCCCCAGCTCCGCCTTGATCTCGGGGTAGCGGGGCAGGAGGTTCGCCATCAGGGCGCCGTTGGTGAGGAAGAGGACCGAGACGGCGCCGCGGGCGCGCCGCAGCCGCGTCGGGGAAGGCGTAGGCATATGGACGAACGTACAGAGGAGGCGCCGGGCGCGTCCACACCGTGGGACGGGCGTCTCGCGGGTACGCGGGCGCATACCGGCCATCCGCTCGACTGTCGGCGCGGGAGGGTCGGCGGTCGAGTGACCTGCATGACATCGCCGCGCACAGCATCGTCCCTGTGCATCGCCTCGACAGGGGTCTGCATGTTCACTCACCGAACGCCCCGTTCGCAGACGGGGCATGGGCGCGTACTCTGGGCCGCGCCGTGACCTCCGCTCCCGCGGAGACCCCGTGATTCGGGGCCCCCGGGCCCCCTGAAAGGACCGCGATGCTCGACTCGACGCTCCAGGCGACCTATGACCAGGTTCTCCACCGCAACCCCGGGGAGCCCGTGTTCCACCAGGCTGTCCGGGAGGTGTTCGAGTCCCTGGAGGTCATCCAGTCTCGCCATCCCGAGTACCAGGACCACGGCATCCTCATGCGGCTCTGCGAGCCGGAGCGCCAGATCATCTTCCGCGTCCCGTGGGTGGATGACGAGGGAACCGTGCAGGTCAACCGTGGTTTCCGGGTCGAGTACAACTCTGCCCTCGGCCCCTACAAGGGCGGGCTGCGCTTCCACCCCTCGGTGAACCTCGGCATCGTGAAGTTCCTCGGCTTCGAGCAGATCTTCAAGAACTCCCTCACCGGCCTGCCCATCGGCGGCGGCAAGGGCGGTTCGGACTTCGACCCGCACGGCCGCAGCGACGGCGAGGTCATGCGCTTCTGCCAGTCCTTCATGACCGAGCTGCACCGCCACATGGGCGAGTACACCGACGTCCCCGCCGGCGACATCGGCGTGGGTGCGCGTGAGATCGGCTACCTCTTCGGCCAGTACAAGCGCCTCACCAACCGGTACGAGGCCGGCGTGCTCACCGGCAAGGGCCTGGACTGGGGCGGCTCGCTCGTGCGGAAGGAGGCCACCGGCTACGGTGCGGCGATCTTCGCCGACGAGATGCTCAAGGCCCGCGGCTCCTCCGTGGACGGCCGCCGCGTCGTCGTCTCCGGCTCGGGCAACGTGGCGCTCTATGCGATCGAGAAGGTGCGCCAGCTCGGCGGCATCCCGGTCACCGCCTCGGACTCCTCCGGCTACGTCGTGGACGAGGCCGGGATCGACCTCGAGCTGCTGCAGCAGATCAAGGAGGTCGAGCGCGGTCGCATCCACGAGTACGCCGACCGCCGCGGCGCCGGGGCGCGCTTCGTGCAGGGCGGCAGCGTCTGGGACGTGCCGGCGGACATCGCCCTGCCCGGCGCCACCCAGAACGAGCTCGACATCGACGCGGCGCGCACTCTCGTCAAGAACGGCGTGCAGGCCGTCTCCGAGGGCGCGAACATGCCGTGCACCCCCGAGGCCGTCTCCGTGTTCCGCCAGGCGGACATCTCCTTCGGTCCCGGCAAGGCCGCGAACGCCGGCGGTGTGGCCACCAGCGCGCTGGAGATGCAGCAGAACGCCAGCCGCGACGCGTGGAGCTTCGAGCACACCGAGCAGCGCCTCACCGAGATCATGAAGGGCATCCACTCCTCCTGCCTGGAGACCGCCGAGGAGGTCGGCCGGCCCGGGGACTACGTGGTGGGCGCGAACGTCGCCGGCTTCCGCAAGGTCGCCGACGCGATGATCGCCTTCGGCGTGATCTGAGCCGGCTCGCGCCGCTCACGACGTCGCCCCGCAGCCTGCACCGGCAGGCTGCGGGGCGACTCGTCATCCGGGTCGTGGCTGACGCAGCTGCGCGGCTCCTGCGCGGAAGCTCTCAACGATCAGGCTGTACCCGAGCGCGAGGAGCACGAAGGAGAGCAGGTTGGTGGCGATCTCCTGGTGGATTCGCGGCTTCCTGTGCAGAGCAGCACGGATCGCCGTCTCCGACGTCGTCGACAGGATGAACCACAGGAGGAAGATCCCGCAGGCGGCGATCAATGCCCAGTGCCAGTCGAGGCGGAAGGGGACGCCCCTCAGGAGGGCCAGGTCCGTGACGGCGAGGGTCGGCAGGATGGCGACGATCACTGCTCCGAGCAGCAGCCCGGCGACCGTCACCACCGCTGCACTCGCGTCCCCCGCTCCGCCCGCACGGCGTGTGCGCGAGGCGTGACCCAGTGCACAACCCCGTGAGATGCGAACGATTATCAGTACCTGCTAATCTCCCGACATGCATCTGATGAGAACGGTTTTCATGAAGCGGCGCGCCGCGGCTCTCCTCGGCGCGGGCGTGCTCGCCCTCGCCGCGTGCAGCAGCGGGGCAGACGGCGGAGCGAGGGCGTCCGACGGCGGTGGCGCCGACGAGCAGCCGGCCTCCGACCGCACCGAGGTGGGCGCGCTCTCCCCGCGCATCGTCCTGGCCCACGAAGGCGGGGTGACCACCCTGGACTCCTCCGACGGCGCGACCCTCGCCACTGCGGAGGTCGGCGGCTACGTGCGGCTGAACCCGGCCGGCGACGGCCGCCACGTCGCCGTCAGCGCCTCCGACGCGATCACCATGTACGACACCGGCCTGCTGGTCCAGGGCCACGGCGACCACTTCCACTACTACGTGCAGGACCCCGCGCTGACCGACCTCTCCGTCGAGGCGCCGATGCCCGGCCACGTCGTCCCCCACGGGGACCGCACCGCCCTGTTCGCCGACGGCACCGGCGCGATCACGCTCATCGACCCCGCCGCACTGGGCGAGGGAGAGCTCGATGTGCTCGAGGAGACCGCGACCGAGGATCCCCATCACGGTGTCGCGGTGCCGCTCGAGGACGGCGGGCTGCTCACCACCCAGGGCACCGAGGACTCCCGCAGCACCGTCCAGGTGCTGGATGCCGACGGCGAGGTCACCGCACAGACCGACGACTGCCCGGGCGTGCACGGCGAAGCCGCCGCCCAGCCCACCGACGCCGGCGACGTGATCAGCCTCGGCTGCGAGAACGGCTCGGTGATCTACCGCGACGGCGAGTTCCACAAGGTCGAGATCGAGGGCGACTACCAGCGCTCCGGCAACCAGAAGGGGCACGAGGACTCCCCGATCGTGCTGGCCGATCTCAAGGTCGAGGCAGACCCCGCCGGCGGCATCGAGCGCCCCACCGAGATCGCGCTCATCGACACCCGCTCGGACACTCAGCAGGTCGTCGACCTGGGCTCGGAGTACTGGTTCCGCTCCCTGGATCGCGGACCGGAGGGCGAGGCGCTCGTGCTCACCGCCGACGGCGAGCTGAACATCCTGGACCCCGAGACCGGCGAGATCCTCCACGAGGTGCCGGTGGCCGAGAAGTGGAGCGAGCCCGAGAACTGGCAGGAACCCGGCCCGATGATGTCGGTGGCCGACGGCACCGCCTTCGTGGTCGACCCTGCCGCGCAGACGCTCACCATGGTCGACGTGGCCAGCGGCGAGATCTACCGCGAGCTCGAGCTGCCCGTGGTCCCGCACGAGATCCAGGTGACCACCGGCACCGCCTCCGGCGAGTACGAGATCACCCCCGGTGCGGAGGCCCACGACGACCACGCCGACCACGAAGGCCACGACCGCTGATCGGTTCCTGGAACCTCCAGGCCCTCGCGGCCCGAGCGCTCAGAAGCCCAGCTGGTCGGCCCGCGCGATGATCGACTCGGCGGTCGCGATGGTCTGGTCCACGTAGGCCTCGCCGAAGATCCGCACGTGCGCGAGCAGGCCGAAGAAGAGATGGGCGGGCAGATCCTGCTGCCAGTCGCCCGCCAGGGGATGGACGGCCTCGTAGCCCTCGAAGATCTCCTCGAGGAACGGCGCCCCGAACAGGGACAGCATCGCGAGATCCTCGAGGCGGTGCCCGCCGTGGGCAGCGGGATCGATGAGGGTCGCGCCCTCCGCCGTCCACATTAGGTTCCCGGACCACAGGTCGCCGTGGACCCGCGCGGGCTCCTCCTGCCCCTGCCCGCTGACCCCGTCGAAGGCGCCGTCGGCGATGATGTCGATCGCCTCGTCCACGGTGTCGTGCCCGTCCGCGCCGAGGGTGCGGGTGACCGCGTCCGCCAGCGGTCGCAGGCGGTCGTCGGCCCAGTAGCGGCCGAAGTCGTCCCGCGAGGTGTTCTCGACGGCGAAGGGGCTCTCGAGCGGACCGAACCAGGCGCCCTCGGCCGGGGTCCAGCCGAAGCCCGGGGCGCCGGCGTCGTGCAGCTGCGCGAGGCCCTCGCCCAGGGCGCGCGCGGCCTCCGCCGTCGGCGGCACGGACTCCAGCCGCGCCAGGCGCAGCGAGTCCTTCTCCTCGCTGAGCACCTCGACCACGGGCACTGCCTGCGGTTCGGCGAGCCAGCGCAGTCCGGCGGCCTCGGCCGCGACGAAGCCCTTCGGGGCATTCTCAGCATTCTTCACGAAGTCACTCATGGGCCCACCGTATGCACGGACGGCGGCCTCCGCGCCACCCGCGGTGGTGCGCGGCACGAGGAAAGCCCTCACCCGGCCCGTGCCCTGCCCGCGTCGAGTGCTGCGCGGGGCACGGATCCGATGCCGGCAGGGCGGTGCCGGCGGCAGGGTCGCCGCCGGGCGGGCGCGCGGTCAGGCGGGGACGCCGAGCTCGTCGGCGAGGGTGCCGCGCAGCACGGGCAGCACCCGCCGGTGCGAGGCGCGGGTGGCGGCCCGGGAGGCGACGTGGACCAGCATCGCGGTGCGCTCGTACGCGGTCCACGCCCGCATCCGTTCCCGCAGGGACGGCACGTCGGTCACCGAGGCGGGCACCTCGCTCTGCTCGCCGCGGGCCCGCACATAGGCGGCGACGAACTCGCCCACCTGGTCCTCGGCCAGCGGCACGTACCAGGGGCCGCCGTGGACGGCGCCGCCGAGGATCGCGAGGTCGCGGGCGGGGTCGTCGCCCTGCGCCCACTCGAAGTCGATGTACTGCACGCGCGGCAGGCCCGTCGTCTCGTCGCGGCCGTCCCAGAGGATGTTCGTCGCGCACAGGTCCCCGTGGGCGAGGACGAAACCCTCCAGCTGCGCGAACTGTCCCTCCACCGCTGCGACCGTCTCGAGCGCGGCCTCGAGCAGCGGGGACAGGCCGTGCTCCCGGATCACGGCGCCGTGCGCCGCCCGCCAGGCGGCGACCTCCGCCTCGACCTCGGGCAGCAGGTGCTGGGGGCCGGCCGGCACCGCCGCCCACGGATCCTCGCCGAGGCTCACCGGGCCGCGGCCCGGTGCGGGGACGGCGTGGAGGCGGGCGAGGTGCGCGGCATGGGCTCGCAGGTGCGCCGCCGTCCAGGCCGGCGGCGCGGCTGCGGTGCCCGGCATCTCCGTGGTCACCACGTACGGATGGCCGAGCGGGCTGCTGGCGGCGTCGTCGTGCACGGCGATCGGTGCGGGCCCCACCTCGGTGGGCAGCAGGGTGAGGGCCGCGATCTCGTGCGCGAGGTCCTGGTGCAGCTCGCCGGGGGCGACGTGGGGGATGCGGACGATCACCGGGGCGTTCTCCTGCGGGATCACGCGCCACGCGGCGAAGCGCTCGCCGACCCCGGCGAGGGCCACCCGTGCCCGGCCCGACAGCGAGGACGGCAGCACGGAGCGGTGCAGGCCGGGCAGCCGCACCGGGGAGGTCTCGTCGCGCAGGGGCAGCACCAGGGTGCCGGCGCGCCAGGCCTCGGCGAGCAGCTCGCCCATCGCGGGCGAGGCGGGATCCAGAAGCGCCGGGGGATGCTCGCTCTGGTGGGGGGCCATCGTCGCTCCTGTCGCGGGGGCTTTCGATCCTATCGAGCAGGCGGCATGCCCCGCCCGCCGCGTCCCGCCTGCGCACGCCGCCTCGCGAACGGGGGTCGATGCGCGGGCGCAGAGACGGGGTCCGCCCGCGCCGGGGCCGCCGATACGATGGGCCGGCGCCCTGCGCCGCCGCGTCGGCCGGGTGCGCGCCCGGCCGGGCCGCGCCGCCTGCCGGATCGCCCCTCCGCCACCGATGAAGGACACCACCTCATGGAACTTGCGCTGCTCGCCGTCGTCGTCGGTGTGGGCGTGGGGATCGTGGTGGGGGCGCTCGGCGCGGGCGGCGGCATCCTCGCGGTGCCCGTGCTGGTGTTCCTGCTCGGCATGCCCGCGCACTCCGCGACCGCCTCGAGCCTGATCATCGTGCTGATCACGGCGCTCGCGAGCCTTCCGCACCATGCCCGCCACGGGAACGTGGACTGGCGCAACGGGCTGGTGTTCGCCGGGGTCTCCGTGGTGGGCGCGGTGCTGGGCTCCCGGCTCTCCGCGCTGGTGCCCGCCCACATCCTGCTCACCCTGTTCGGGGTGATGCTGGTGGCCGTGGCCGTCGCGATGCTGCGCCGCGGCCTGCGCACCCGCACGGAGGAGCGGGCCGAGGCGGCCGCGCACGGGGCCGCGGCCGCACAGAGCGAGGAGCCCGTGGCCACGCACGACGACCCCGTGCTCGACCAGCCCGGGCCCGACATGGTCGATGCGGCCGACGGGGTGCGCCGCCACCACGGCGAGGCCGAGCTGCCGCTGACCCCCCTCCGCCCGGCCTCGCCGCGCCTGCCGCTGGTGATCGCCGCGGCCACGCTCACCGGCTTCCTCACCGGCTTCTTCGGGGTGGGCGGCGGATTCATCGTGGTGCCGATGCTGGTGATCGCGCTGGGCCTGGCGATGCGCCGCGCCTCGGGCACCAGCCTGCTGGTCATGGTGATCGCAACCGCCGCGAGCCTGCTGGCCCGGATCGGCACCGAGGTGCAGATCGACTGGGTGACCACGCTGGTCTTCGCCGCGGGCTCCGCAGCGGGCGGCATGCTCGGCGGGCCGCTGTCCGCCAGGGCACGGCCCTCCACCCTCACCCTGGCGTTCTCGGCGCTGCTCGGCGGGGTCGCGGCCGTGACCCTGGTGCAGACCCTCACCGGATGACCGGCTCCCCGGCGGACCACGCCGCCGGAGTCGGCGCAGGTCAGGGCCGGGCGCCGCAGACGGTGCGCACCGCGTCGTCGAGGAGGCTGGCCGCGGCCCGGGCGGTGCGGCCGTCGACGTCCAGGCCCGGGTTCAGCTCCACCACGTCCAGCAGGGCGAGCGTCCCGCTCGCGGCGGCCGCGCGCACCGCGGCGGCGATCAGCGGCAGCGGCACCCCGTGGGCGGCCGGCGCCGAGACCCCGGGGGCGACCGCCGCCGGCAGCACATCCAGGTCGATGGTGAGGTACAGGACGTCCAGCTCGGCGGCGAACTGCTCGACGAAGCGCGTGATCCCCTCGGTCCCGGCCGCGAGGCATTGCTCGTCGGTCCACCAGGTGACGCCCAGCTCCCGGGCGCGTTCGAACAGCACGCCCGTGTTCGACGGCTCCGCGATCCCCAGCACGGCGTAGCGCAGCGCACGGCCCGCCTCCTGCTCGGCGACCGCCATCTGCGCGAACGGGGTGCCGGAGCTGGGCCGCGGCTCCTCGCGCAGATCGAAATGCGCGTCGAGGTTCAGCACGCCCCAGCGCTGCCCGGCACGCGGACCGAGACCGGAGCGCATGAGGCCCTGGTACGAGGACCAGGCCGTCTCGTGCCCGCCCCCGAGCACCACCGTCAGGCGTGCCCCGGCGCGGTCCAGCGCCGCAGCGGTGAGGGCGGCCGCCGCGGCCTGCCCGCCCTCGAGATCCTCGCCGACGGTCTCGGCGTCCCCCAGATCGTGCAGACCCACCTCGCCGCGGGCGAGCGGCCCGTGCAGCGCGAGCGGGGCGAGCGCACGGCGCAGCGCGGCGGGCCCGTCGGCCGCCCCGACCCGGCCCCGATTGCGGCGCACCCCCTCGTCGGAGCAGAACCCCAGCAGCGCCACGTGCGCGGCGGCCGGATCCGGTGCAGTGTCGGTCCGCTGCACCGCCTGGTGCCAGCGGGCATGGCCGGGGCCGTCGCCGTCGTGCCGTCCGGTCCAGGGGGACCCGGCACCGGGGGAGAGCGTCATCGGGACTCCTCGTGTGCGCCTCGGAGGGGTGGAGGCGTCCATCATGGCACCCGCCGCCGTCACGGCACCCGCCGCGCCTCGCCGGCGATGGCATCCTGGCCTCACCATGACCACCCCGAAAGTGCCGGCGGCGGACGCGACGCTGCGTGTGCTCACCTTCCTCGCCGCGCAGCGGGCCCCGATCGCCGCGGCCCGGATCGCGCAGCAGCTCGGCCTGGCCCGCTCGACCACCTACGACCTGCTGGCCACCCTGAGCGGGCACGGGTACGTGATGCACCTGGGGGAGGAGCGCCTGTACGGGCTGGGGCCCGCGGCGCAGGAGCTCTCCGGCGCCTATCTGCGCCAGGAGCCGCTGGCACGGTTCGGCCGACGGGTCATCGAGACGATGGTCGACGACGTCGGCGAATCGGGGCATCTCGCGGTGCTGCACGGCCGCGACGTGCTCTACGTCGTCGAGGAGCGGGCCCGGAACCGGCCCAGCCTGGTCACCGACGTCGGCGTGCGGATCTCCGCCCACCTCACCGCGAGCGGCCGCGCGATCCTCGCCGAGCTCCCTCCCGCCCAGCTGCGGGCCCTGTTCGGCACCCGGGAGGACACCGATCTGCGGCTGGCCGGGGAGAAGGACGTGCACGTCAGCTGCCTGTGCCCCGACGGGATGTGGACCCCGATGCTGTTCGACAAGCTCGAGGAGCCCGGCGCCTCGATGTCCTTCTCCGGGGTGCTGCTGCAGCCCGAACAGATCGCCGAGCGGGCGCTGCGCATCCTCGGGCGCCCCCGCGCCGTGACCTCCGTGCCCCGCTGGCGGGGCGTGCAGGCCCGGGCCTTCGACCTCGTGCCGGGACTCGCCGCCCGCCTGGCCCCGTGGGTGGTCCGGCTCAGCCGGGTCCAGCAGCGGGCGACCGCCCGACGGCTGCGCGGCGCGTGAGCCCCGGGGCGTCCGGGATACCGGACAGAACCGGCGGGGAAGCCCTCGACCCGCCTCGTCAGCGGTGGTGAGCTGTCGGGAACACCGAGACAGCCCCCGACCGCAGGAGCCGAAGATGTCCCTCCCCGGAGCCCGTCCCGTCCGTGCCGCCCGCGGCACCAGCCTCAGCGCGAAGTCCTGGCAGACCGAGGCGCCGCTGCGGATGCTCATGAACAACCTCGATCCCGAGGTCGCCGAACGCCCCGACGACCTGGTCGTCTACGGCGGCACCGGCCGCGCCGCCCGCTCCTGGGAGGCCTTCGACGCGATCGTCGACACCCTGAAGGACCTCGAGGCCGATGAGACGCTGCTGGTCCAGTCCGGCAAGCCCGTCGGCGTGCTGCGCACCCACGAGTGGGCGCCGCGCGTGTTGCTGGCGAACTCCAACCTGGTGGGCGACTGGGCCACCTGGCCCGAGTTCCGCAAGCTCGAGGCCGAGGGCCTGATGATGTACGGCCAGATGACGGCCGGCTCCTGGATCTACATCGCCACGCAGGGCATCCTCCAGGGCACCTTCGAGACCTTCGCGGCCGTGGCGACGAAGCGCTTCGGGGGCACCCTCGCCGGCACCATCACCCTCACCGGCGGCTGCGGCGGCATGGGCGGCGCCCAGCCGCTGGCCGTGACCCTCAACGACGGGGTGTGCCTCATCGTGGACGTGGACCGCACCCGCCTCGAGCGCCGCGTCGCCAAGCGCTACCTGCACGAGGTCGCCGACGACCTCGAGGACGCGATCGCCCGCGCCAACGCCGCCAAGGCCGAGAAGCGCGGGCTCTCGATCGGCATCGTCGGCAACGCCGCGGAGGTGTTCCCCGCCCTGCTCGCACGGCACCGGGCCGGAGACCTCACGATCGACGTGGTCACCGACCAGACCTCCGCCCACGACCCGCTGAGCTACCTGCCCACCGAGGTCGCCGTCGAGGACTGGCAGCGCGAGGCCGCGGCCGACGAGGAGGGCTTCACGAAGAAGGCCCGCGAGGCGATGGCCCGCCAGGTGCAGGCGATGGTCGAGTTCCAGGATGCCGGCGCCGAGGTGTTCGACTACGGCAACTCGATCCGCGACGAGGCCCGCCACGCCGGCTACGACCGCGCCTTCGCCTTCCCCGGCTTCGTGCCCGCCTACATCCGGCCCCTGTTCTGCGAGGGCCTGGGCCCCTTCCGCTGGGTGGCCCTCTCCGGCGACCCCGAGGACATCGCCGTCACCGACGCGGCGCTCAAGGAGCTGTTCCCCGAGAACGAGCACCTGCACCGCTGGCTCGACGCCGCAGGCGAGTTCGTCGAGTTCGAGGGCCTGCCCGCGCGCATCTGCTGGCTCGGCTACGGCGAGCGGCACAAGGCCGGCATGCTCTTCAACGACCTGGTGCGCGACGGAAAGGTGAAGGCACCGATCGTCATCGGCCGCGACCACCTCGACTCCGGCTCCGTCGCCTCCCCGTACCGAGAGACCGAGGCGATGCTGGACGGCTCCGACGCGATCGCCGACTGGCCGCTGTTGAACGCCCTGACCTCCACCAGCTCGGGAGCCACCTGGGTCTCGATCCACCACGGCGGCGGGGTGGGCATCGGCCGCTCGATCCACGCCGGCCAGGTGGGCGTGGCCGACGGCACCGAGCTGGCTCGCCAGAAGCTCGAGCGGCTGCTCACCAACGACCCCGCGATGGGCGTGATCCGCCACGTGGACGCCGGCTACGCGCGCGCCGACGAGGTCGCCCACGAGCGCGGCGTGCGGGTGCCGATGACCCCGGTGCGGCGGGACCGACCATGACGAACACCCCCGCCCACCCCGCCCGCCCCGTCCGTCCCGCCGACGGAGGTTCCGCGGCCCGCCCCGCGGGAGCATCGACGCTGCTCACCGGCATCTCCGAGCTGTGGACCCTCGACCCCGCCCTCGACGATCCCGCCCGCCCCGGAGAGGTCACCGGCGACCAGGTGCTGCGCGACGCCGCCCTGGTGATCGAGGACGGCAGGATCGCCTGGACCGGCCCGGCCTCCGAGGCGCCTCCCGCCGACGCCGCCGAGGACCTCGGCGGTCGCGCCGTGCTGCCCGGCTGGGTCGACTCCCACAGCCACCTCGTCTTCGACGGCGACCGCGCCGCCGAGTTCGAGGCCCGCATGGCCGGGCAGTCCTACAGCGCCGGCGGGATCGGCGTCACCACCGACGCCACCCGCTCCGCCTCCGACGAGCGCCTGCGCACCCTGGTGCGGGGACGGATCGCGGAAGCGGTCGCCGGCGGCACCACCTGCCTGGAGACCAAGACCGGCTACGGGCTCACCATCGCGGACGAGCTCCGCGCCGCCGAGCTCGCCTCCTCCCTGGTCACGGCGGGGGAGCTCGACGAGGCGACCTTCCTCGGCGCGCACCTGGTGCTCGGGGAGTACGACGGCCGGGACGGCCGCCCGGGCGCCGAGGAGTACGTCGAGCTGGTCTCCGGGGAGATGCTCGCCGCCGTCGCCCCGCACGTGCGCTGGATCGACGTGTTCTGCGAGGAGGGCGCCTTCGACCCCGCCCAGTCCGCCCGGGTGCTGCGCGCCGGCGCCGCGGCCGGCCTCGGGCTGCGGGTGCACGGCAACCAGCTCGGCCGCAGCGGCGGCGTCGCGCTCGCCGCCGAGCTCGGGGCCGCGAGCGTGGACCACGTGAACCACCTCGGCCCGGCCGACGTCGACGCGCTCGCCGCGACCGCCTCCCGCCCCACCGCGCCCGGCGACGGCCCGGGCCGGCTCGCCGTGGGCGCCGGGCCGACGGTCGCGACCGCGCTGCCGGCCTGCGACCTCTCCACCCGCGCACCCCTGGCCCCCGCCCGGCAGCTGCTGGACGCCGGCGCGATGCTCGCGATCGCCAGCAACTGCAACCCCGGCACCAGCTACACCAGCGCGATGACCTTCTGCGTCACCACCGCGGTGCTGCAGATGCACCTCTCGCTCGCCGAGGCGCTCCGCGCCGCCACCCGCGGCGGGGCGCTCGCGCTGCGCCGCACCGACGTCGGCCACCTCGGGGTCGGCGCCCGCGCCGATCTGCACGTGCTCGACGCCCCCGCCGCGATCCACCTCGCCTACCGGCCCGGCATGCCGCTCACCCACCGCGTGTGGAGGCACGGCATCCCGCAGGCCCCGACCTCGCAGTCCTGACCAGAGGAGACCGTCGATGATGACGACGTCCGATGCAGTGAACGACCCGGCCGGCGACGGCTCGAGGCCCGAGCGGCGGCTCTTCGACGACTCCGCCGCCGGCCGCGCCCGCTCCGTGATCTGCGCCGACGGCACGGAGCGGACGATCCCGCCGCGCCGCTGGCGCTTCGTCGTCTACAGCGCCATGGGCCTGGCGATGTTCTTCGTCACCGTCGACATCGGCGGGGACTCCACGATCCTCGTCGACCACGCCCTGACCGCCGTGATGGCCGTGCTGGGGCCCGCGGTGCCGTGGGTGGTGGTGGCCCTGGTGCTGCTCGGCACCGTGCGCCCCTTCGCCACCGGCTCCTGGCGCCGCGGACCGGTGCGCACCGGTTTCGCGCTCGCGAACATCGTCGGCCTCGGCGTCGCGGTGTGCGCGGCGCTCGGCTACTACCCGGGACCGCTCGCCAACCCGGACATCGGCCCCTTCCTGTGGGAGAAGCTCGGGATCCCGGTGGGCCTGATCGTCCCCGTCGGCGCCGTGTTCCTCGCCCTGCTGATCAACTACGGGCTGATGGAGTTCATCGGCGTGCTCGTGCAGCCGATCATGCGCCCGGTGTGGAAGGTCCCCGGCCGGGCCGCCGTCGACGCCGTCGCCTCGTTCGTCGGCTCCTACTCCCTCGCGCTGCTGATCACCGACCGCGTCTACCGCGAGGGCCGGTACACCGGGAAGGAGGCCGCGATCATCGCGACCGGCTTCTCCACCGTCTCCGCGACCTTCATGGTGATCGTGGCCAGCACGCTCGACCTCATGCACCACTGGACGCTGTACTTCTTCCTCACCCTGGTCATCACCTTCGCGGTCACCGCGATCACGGTGCGGATCCCGCCGCTGAGCCGCGTGCCGGAGGTGCCCTTCGAGGGGGTCGAGCACCTGCCCGAGCCGGTCTCGCGCGGCAGCCGCGTGGCTCAGGCCTGGGACGAGGCGATGCGTGCGCTGGCCATCGCCCCGGGCGTGGTGCGCGGCAGCTGGGAGACCTTCAAGGACGGCGTGCTGATGGCCGCCGCGATCGTCCCCTCGATCCTGTCGATCGGTCTGGCCGGACTGCTGCTGGCCACCTACACGCCCGTGTTCGACCTGGTCGGCTGGCTGTTCGTGCCGGTCGCGTATCTCGTGCAGCTGCCCGATCCGGCGCTGGCCGGCAAGGCGGTCGCCGTCGGCATCGCCGAGATGTTCCTGCCCGCCACCGTCGTCTCCGGCCACGAGTCGGAGGTGCTGCGCTTCACCGTGGGCGTCACCGCCGTCTCCCAGATCGTGTTCTTCTCGGCGCTGGTCCCCTCGGTCCTCGCCACCCGCATCCCGGTGCACGTGGGCCACCTCGTGGTGCTGTGGTTCGTGCGGGTGATGCTCACGATCCTGCTCGCCGCGCCGCTCGCGCACCTGCTGCTGTGACAGCGCGCGGGCCGCACCCGCGCCCGCGCACCGCCCTCGCGCGCTCCCCGAAAGGACCTCGATGACCCGTTCCGCCGCCCCTGCCGCCGTCTCCCTGTCCACCAGCGGTCTCACCGCCGCGGACGTCCTCGCCGTCGCCCGCCGCGGCGCCCTGGTGGAGCTCGACCCCGCCGCGCGCGAGCAGGTCGCCGCCGTGCGCTCCCACATCGACGCCCTCGCCGCCGGGGACACCCCCGTCTACGGCGTCTCCACCGGATTCGGTGCGCTCGCCGACACGTCGATCCCGCCGAGCATGCGCCACGCCCTGCAGCGCTCCCTGATCCGCTCCCACGCCGCCGGCACCGGGCCCGAGGTGGAGACCGAGGTGGTGCGCGCCCTCATGCTGCTGCGCGCCCGCACCCTCGCCTCCGGCCGCACCGGGGTGCGACCCGTCGTGGTCGAGACGATGCTCGCGCTGCTGAACGCCCACATCACCCCGATCGTCCACGAGTACGGCTCGCTGGGCTGCTCCGGGGATCTCGCCCCGCTCTCCCACTGCGCGATCGTGCTGATGGGGGAGGGGCGCGCCCGCGACCGGGAGGGCGCCGAGCGCCCGGTGCCGGAGCTGCTGGCCGAGGCCGGGATCGCGCCGGTGCTGCTCGAGGAGAAGGAGGGCCTCGCGCTCATCAACGGCACCGACGGCATGCTCGGCATGCTGCTGCTGGCCCTCGCCGACCTCGACGAGCTGGTGCGCGCCGCGGATCTCACCACCGCCCTGTCCGTGCAGGCCCTGCGCGGCCGCGACACCGTGTTCCGCCCCGCGCTGCACACCCCGCTGCGCCCGCATCCCGGGCAGGCCGCCTCCGCCGCGAACATCCTGGCCGTGCTCGAGGGCTCGCCGATCATCGCCGACGTCGCCGCGGAGGGCTCCCGCGTGCAGGATGCGTACTCGCTGCGCTGCGCCCCGCAGGTCGCCGGCGGCGTGCGCGACACGATCGAGCACGCCCGCGGCGTCGCCGAGCGCGAGCTCGCCGCCGCGATCGACAACCCCGTGGTGCTCGAGGACGGCACCGTCACCTCCAACGGCAACTTCCACGGCGCGCCCGTGGCCTACGTGCTCGACTTCCTCGCCGTGGTGGGCGCGGACCTCGCCTCGATCGCGGAGCGCCGCACCGACCGGATGCTCGACAAGGCCCGCTCCCACGGCCTGCCGCCCTTCCTGGCCGACGACCCGGGCGTGGACTCCGGCTTCATGATCGCCCAGTACACCCAGGCCGCCCTGGTCTCGGAGATGAAGCGCCTGGCGATGCCGGCGAGCGTGGACTCGATCCCCTCCTCCGCGATGCAGGAGGACCACGTCTCGATGGGCTGGCACGCCGCCCGCAAGCTGCGCACCAGCGTGGAGAACCTCCGGCGGGTGCTCGCGATCGAGCTGCTCACCGCCGCCCGGGCGATCGACCTGCGCGCCCCGCTGGCCGCGTCGGCCGCCTCCGCCGCCGCCATCGCGGTGCTGCGCCGCACCGTGGAGGGGCCCGGCCCGGACCGCTTCCTCGCCCCGGACATCGCCGAGGCCGAGGCACGGCTGCGGGACGGAACCGTGCTGGCCGCGGTGGAGGGAGTCCTCGGCACGCTGCGCTGACCGCGAGCCCCCGCCGCCCGCGCAGCCTGCGCTGCCCGCGCTGCCCGCGCCACCCGCGCCGCCCGCGACCGGCAGTTGTGCGCTGAGGACCGGTGAGCAGGCGGTGCACCGGTCCTCAGCGCACAATTGGCGATCGCCAGCCGCCAGGCCGCGGCTCGCCCGTGGCCGCCGCCCGCCTCTGGCCGCCGCGCGCTCCTGCGCTGCGGCGGGGCTCCCGTTCGTCGGCAGGCGGGTCCATAGTGGTGCCATGGACAGCGGAAGTGACCCCCGTCATAGCGTCTGCGGCATCGTCCCGCCGCACCTCCTCCAGCGGATCGCCCGGGCCGAGCAGGACGCGGGGGAGAACGGCGCCGAGCAGGACGCGGGGGAGAACGGCGCCGAACACGATGCAAGGGCGAGCGGTGCCGAACATGACGCGGCGGCGCGCACCCTCGCGATCAGCCGGCAGGCGGCGCGCGGCCGCGAGGTCCGTGCGGTGCGCACCCGCCGCGCCGGCCTCACCGGCCCGGCCACCGGCTCGCACACCGGTCCGGCCACCGGCTCGTCCACCGGCTCAACGACCGGTCCGGCCACCGACCCGGCCACCGATCCGGCCCCCGGCTCGGCCCCCGGCCTGATCCCTCCGCATCTGCAGCAGCGCCTGCGCGGCCCGCTCCGCGGCGGCGAGCTCTCCCCGGATGCCGCGCTGCGCGCGGAGCGCGCCCGCCGGGAGGGGGTGAGCGCGGCCGGCCCCGCCGCCGCGGCGGAGAGCGCGACACCGCACCGCAGCATCCACGACGCCCAGCACGGCACCGCCCTGCCGGGCACGCTCGTGCGCGCGGAGGGGCAGGAGCCCACCGGCGACGCCTCCGCCGACGAGGCCTACGACGGGCTCGGCGCCACCTGGGAGCTGTTCCACCAGGCCTTCTCCCGCAACTCCCTCGACGATGCCGGCATGGAGCTCCTCGCCACGGTGCACTACGGCGAGGACTTCCAGAACGCCTTCTGGGACGGCGAGCAGATGATCTTCGGCGATGGCGACGGGCAGTACTTCCGCTCCTTCACCTCGGCAGTGGACGTCATCGGCCACGAGCTCACCCACGGGGTCGTCCAGTTCACTGCGGGGCTGATCTACGTGGCCCAGCCCGGGGCGCTGCACGAATCGATCGCGGACTGCTTCGGCGCGATGGTCACGCAGCGTCTGCTCGGCCAGAGCGCGGAGGAGGCGGACTGGCTGATCGGCGAGGGCCTGTTCACCGAGAGGGTCCAGGGCGTCGCGCTGCGCTCGATGAAGGCGCCCGGCACCGCCTACGACGACCCGGTGCTGGGGAAGGACCCGCAGCCCGACTCGATGGCCCGGTACGCCGATCTCCCGCACGACGAGGAGAACGACAACGGCGGCGTGCACATCAACTCCGGCATCCCCAACCGGGCGTTCTACCTGGCCGCGACCGGGATCGGCGGGGCCACCCACGAGGGAGCGGGGCCGATCTGGTACGACGCGCTCACCCGCGGCGGGCTGCCCAAGGACGCGGACTTCCGCACCTTCGCCGCCGCGACGCTCGCCGCGGCCGCACAGCGCCACGGCGAGGGTTCCGCCCCGCACCGCGCGGTCGAGGAGGCGTGGAGGACGGTCGGGGTGCTCGACGCGCCGCCCGAGGCTGCGGACCCCGGCGAACCCGTCGAGCAGGACGATCCCGGTGAGCCGGTCGGCCGCGTCGGGCCCGTGGCGGCGGTGGAGGGCGTCGGCCCGGTGGGCGAGGCCGTGTGCTGGCTCGACCGGCTGTGCCCGGAGTGCGGCGCGATGCCCGAGGGGGAGGGGGCGGAGGATCCTCGCGTGCCCTGCTGGCGGTGCGGCGCCGTGCGGGACCAGGTGCCGCCGAGCGCACCGGAGTCACCCGGCGGCGCCTGACCCGCGTGCCGCGGAGGTCTCACAGCGCCGGCGTCGCGAACCCGCCGTTGGACAGCAGCAGCTGCCCGCGGATCCACGCCCCCTGTGCCGAGAGCAGGAAGCGCACCAGGTCCGCGACGGTGTCGGTGCCGCCGATCTCGCCGCCCGGGGTCCGGGCCGCGCAGGCTGCGCGCACCTCGTCGTCCATCCAGCCGGTGTCGATCGGGCCGGGGTTGATGACGTTCGTGCGGATCCCGCGCTCGGTCAGCTCGTGGGTGCCGGCCAGCACCAGGCGATCCAGCGCCCCCTTGGTCGCGCCATAGGGCAGGTTGTGCACGGTGTGATCGCTGGTCAGCGCGATCATGGCGCCGCCGGGGGTGTCCGTGCCGGGCGCGACCTGCTCCGCGAACGCCTTCAGCAGCAGCCAGGTGGCGCGCACGTTGACCGCGTAGTGGCGGTCGAAGCTCTCCACCGTGGTGTCGAGGAGCGAGGAGTCCACCGACTCGCAATGGCAGGTCACGAGCGCGCCGAGCGGACCGAGCGCCTCGCCGGCCGCGGCGACGAGCCGCGGCGGCACGGCGGGATCCTCGAGATCGCCCGGGAGCAGCGCCACGCGGGTGCCTCCGGCCCGCAGCTCCTCGGCGAGCTGCTCCACGTCGGCGTCCTCTCCGAGGACACGCTGGTCATAGGGGCTGTGGAAGTTCAGCGCCAGGTCGTAGCCGTCGGCGGCGAGGCCGCGAGCGATCGCGGCGGCGATCCCGCGGCGACGTCCGACGCCGGTGAGCAGCGCGGTGCGGGGAAGCGGGGAGGGTGCATGCATGGGGCCGACGGTAGGGCCACCCCGGCTCGACGGCCAGCCATTTCCCTCGCCCGGCCGCCTCAGCCGTTGTCGTCCGGCCGGTCCCACACCACGTGACCGTCCGCGTCGCGCCGGGCCCCGGCGCTCGGCTCGTGCGGGCGCTGCTGCCCGGAGTGCATGAGATCGAGGACCTCCACACCGTGCTCGAGCACCATGACGTCCGCGATGAGGCGGCGATGGCAGCGCCACCAGACCGCCTCGGAGCACATCACCGCGGTGCGGGTGCGGGCCACGTCGCCGAGCAGCTCCTGGATCCCCGCACGAAACTCCTCGCTGCGGGTCCAGGAGGCGTAGGCGCGGAACTGGGCCACCCGCCACCACGGATCCGGGGAGTCGGCGTCCTCCTGCGCGGTGAGGCGGCGCCGGCCGCCCAGCCGCTCGTCCCAGCGGTAGCCGATGCCCGCCGCGGTGCAGATCTCCTCGACCACGCCCCGCGCGGCGGCGTCGTTCGTGCGCGAGCCGGGGAAGCGGCGCACGTCCACCAGCTGGCCGATGCCCGCCTCGGTGAGCAGCGCGGCGAGCTCCTCCCGCTCCAGCCGGCCGTGGCCGAGGGTGAGCAGCTGCCCGCCGGAGCGCTCCTGCCCCTCGCCGGGATGCTCAGGCGCCGCCATCGTCGCCGCCCTCTGCGGTGTGCGCGCCGCCGAGGATCTCCGCGCTCGTGCGCAGCCGCACCTGCGGCGGGAACAGGCTCATGGTGTGCAGGGCCGCCTCGCCGTTCTCCGGCGTCGACGCCGCGCAGGCATCGATCACCACGGTGACGTGCGCGCCGGCGTCGGCCGCGGCGAGCACGGTGGTGACCACGCAGCAGTCGGTCGAGACCCCGGCCACCAGCAGGTGCGGGGCGGGGCCGACGATGCCCTCCAGCTGCGGCCCCCACTTCCCGAACGTCGGCTCGTCCACGGTGGGGCGGGCGGAGAGGCCCTGCGCGGCGTCCACCAGCTCGTAGAGCGCGTCGGTGGGCGGGACGTCGGCGAAGGGCCAGTCCCGGAAGTAGTCGCCCCAGGAGGTGGAGCGGTCCGCGGTGGGCAGCCAGCGCGTGAGCAGCGTGCGCTCGGGGCCGGCGTGCGCGGCCAGCTGCGCGATCCGCTCCATCGCGGCGGGGAAGGTGGGCGCGGCCCACTGGGAGGCCGGATCGGCGAAGATCCGCTGTGCGTCGACGACCAGGAGCCAGGGCCGGACCGCAGAGGCGGCCGAGGCGGGGGAGCGTGTCATGGCGGCACCCTACGACGTCCACCGCTCCGCCTCCGGCGCAGAGCGTCCGGGAGCTCAGCCTCGGCGCATCAGCGCCCGCAGCGTGATGACCACGCCCAGGACCGTCCACAGGGTCAGCACGAGCAGGTCTCGCCCGCTGGTGGGGAACGAGTCCGCGGCCAAGCCCGCCCGCAGCAGGTCGGCGCCGGGGCGGATCGGCAGGACGTCGTGCACGGTGCGGAGCCACTGCGGCAGCTGCGCGGCCGGGAAGGCGATCGGGGAGAAGAGCAGGACGAAGAAGACCAGCATCTGGCTGACCAGCTGCGCGAGCGCCGGCTGCATGCTCACGGCGATCGCATAGCCCACGGACGTGGCCATCACCGTCACCAGCAGCGCGGCGCCGATCAGCACCGGCCAGTGCGGGGACAGTTCCAGCCCGTACCGCCACACGCCGACCAGCACCCCGATCACGAGTCCGGGCAGCGCCACCCCGGCCCAGACAAGCAGCTCGGCGAGCAGCAGCAGCGGTCGCGGCACCGGCAAGGTGCGCAGGTGCTCGAAGGTCCCGTCGGTGCGGCTGCGCGCCACGCTCTGCGGCACGACCACCAGCCCGACGGTGAACAGGAGGATGGTCGGTGCGCCGGTCGAGAGGAAGAGGGCGGTCTCCGGCGTCATGCCGGGGATGAGGAAGCCGAAGCCGATCACGATGCCCGCCGCCATCAGCGTCTGCAGGACGATCACCAGCGGGAACAGGGTGCCGGCCTGCGCCGCCTGCCGCCGGAGCAGGCTGGTGAGGACGACGACGCTGCGGGCCGCCGGCGGTCGGCCGGCGGCCACGAGCGGGTGCGCGGTCGCGGCGGAGGGCTCCATGGCGGAAGGGAGCTCGCGGTCAGACATGAGGGGTCTCCTCGGACGGATCGGTGCCCGCAGGGTCGGGCGCGGTGTGGGCGAGATACACGTCCTCGAGGGTGGCGGGGCAGAGGGAGTAGTCCTCGATCGCGTGCACCTCCCGCAGAGCCTGTGCCCAGGCCACTGCTGCGGAGGCGTCCTGCGCGGAGATCGTGAGCACGTCGGTGTGCCCCCGCCGGCTGCGCTGTCGCACCGTCGGCGCGCCGAGGCCGCGGACCGTGCCCAGCGGACTCCCCGGGGCGGTGCCCCGCAGCTCCAGCCGCAGGTCCCCGCCGTGCGCGCCGCGCAGCCCGGCCGGCGTCCCGGTGGCCACCACCCGGCCGTGGTCGAGGATCACGAGCTCGTCGACGATGCGCTCGGCCTCGGCGACGTTGTGGGTCACCAGCAGCACGCCGGCCCCGGCATCCGCGCGACGCCGCACCGCCTGCCACAGCAGGCGCCGCCGCGAGGCGTCCACGTCGTTGGTCGGCTCGTCGAGCACCAGCAGAGGGGTGGGGGCGGCGACCGCCATCGCGAAGGCGGCCAGGCGCCGCACGCCGCCCGAGATCCCCGCCCCGTCCGGCAGCGCCCGACGGTCCATCCACTGCACGATGTCGAGCTCCTCCGCGAGGGCCGCGGCGGAGGAGCGGCTCTCCTGCCTCGAGGCGCCCCGCAGGCGGGCGGCGATCTCGATGGCGGCGCGCGGGGTGAGCCCGTCGAGGGGTGCGTGGGCCTGCGCCTGCAGCGCCACCCGGAGGCGGGCGGCGGCGGGATCGGCCACCGCGTCGACGCCGCCCACCCGGATCTGCCCGGCGTGCGGGCGCAGCAGTCCCACGAGCTGGGAGACCAGGGTCGTCTTGCCCGCGCCGTTGTGGCCCAGCAGCGCCACCACGTCGCCGCCGCGCACGCGCAGCGAGATGTCGTCATTGGCGAGGACCTTCCCGAAGCGGCGGGACAGCCCGGCGATGCGGAGCACCTCCGCGCCCTGCGCGCCGATCGGCGCGCTGTCCCGGTCAGGAGGGGCCGCGAGGAGCCCCTCGGCGCGTGGTCGTGGTGTCGTCATCGGCCCAGCCTCCAGATACCGTGGGTATTGAGATGCTCACGGTATGCAGATGCCGGAGGTACGTCAAGGCTCCGGTGCTCGTATCATCGATCCATGTCCCCGCATCCCGCCCCGCCCTCTCGGCGCGATCGACAGCAGCAGACTCGTCACGCCCTGGTCGGGGCGGCGCGCGAGAGCTTCGCCGAGGAGGGATACCACCGGGCGAACCTCGAGCAGATCGCGCACCGTGCCGGGTACTCCAAGGGCGCGGTCTACTCGAACTTCACGGGCAAGGCCTCGCTCTTCCTCGCGGTCCTGGACGCGAACCTCAGCGCAGCCGCCCAGGAGGGCTGGGATCCGTTCCGGGACTCCGATGCCCAACCCGGCGCCGAAGGGCTCAGCGCACAGCAGCAGGAGACGCTGAGCACGGGCTTCGCCCTGGCCACGCTCGAGTTCGTCGCCGTCGCGGCGCGGGACGAGAGCCTCCGGCCCGATCTGCAGAGCCGGCTGCGCACGCTGCTGGACGCCTACGTCGAGGTGGCGCGCCGAGAGCGTGCGCCGGGCAGCGCGCTGGCCGACGAGCAGATGGGTGCGCTCCTGGCGGCGCTCGTCCAGGGCGCGGGGTTCCTCCAGCTCGCCGGCACGACGGTGCTGGATCGCTCGCTGCTCGAGGAGGGGATGCGCCGGATCACCGGCGAAGGGCCGGGGCGCACGCGCTGACCGGACCGGCGCGCGCTCTGCCGCGAGCGCGGAACCCCAGGCGCCTGCCGCGCTCAGGCGCCCGCCGCGCGCCCGCCCTCCTCCTGGGCGCGGATCCGCCCGCGCCGCGCGAACCAGGCCACCGCGAACGACAGCGCCAGCGCGACGAACACCCCGAGGTTCGCGTACGCCCAGTCGCCCTCCTTGCCGCCGACGAGGCCGAGCAGGTAGCCCTGCCAGTTGTTCCACGGCGCATCCTCGGCGAACTGGTTGATCACCAGGCCCCAGCCGATCACGGAGGCGACCGCCATGGTCCCGATCGAGGTCCAGTCCCAGGCGCCGTAGCGGCCGCGGGCGTCGAACAGCGCCAGCTCGTCGTAATCGGCCCGACGGGTGAGGATGTCGGCGATGAGGATCCCCGCCCAGGAGGCCAGCGGCACGCCGAGCGTGATGAGGAAGCTCTGGAACGGGCCGAGGAAGTCGGTCGCGAAGAAGACCACCCAGATCGTGCCGGCGGTGAGGATCAGCCCGTCGATCGCCGCGGCGGCGGGGCGGGGGATGTCGATGCCGAGGCTCAGCAGCGTCAGGCCCGAGGAGTAGATGCCGAGCACCGCGCCGGAGACCAGGGCGAGCACGGCCGCGACGAGGAACGGCACCAGCACCCAGACCGGCAGCAGCGTGGCGAGGGCGCCGATCGGGTCGTCGGCCACCGCGTCGAAGAGGTCGGGGTCGGAGCCGGCCAGCAGCGTCCCGAAGATCACCAGCAGCACCGGGGCGAGCGAGCCGCCGATCGTGTTCCAGGCGATGATCGCGCCGTCGGAGGCGGAGCGCTTCTGATAGCGGGACCAGTCGGCGGCGATGTTGATCCAGCCGAGACCGAAGCCCGTCATCACCATCACCAGCGCACCGATGACCTGCCCCGGGCTGCCGCCCGGCTGGGCCATGACCGCGGCGAGGTCGATGTGCGGGATCGTGAGGAGGACGTAGAGGATCGTCACGGCGCCGGTGATCCAGGTCAGCACCGACTGGAGCTTCATGATCGTGTGATACCCGAGCACCGAGGCGGCGACGATCAGTGCCGCGACGATCACCGTGGCGATGATCCGCAGCGCCACGCTGCCGCCGTCGCCGCCCAGCTGGGTGATGACGGTCGCGGTGGCGAGCACCGCCATGATCGCCAGGAACGTCTCCCAGCCGATCGACGTCAGCCACGAGACGACGCCGGGCACCTTCTGACCGTGCACGCCGAACGCCGCCCGGGAGAGCACCATGGTGGGCGCCGAGCCGCGCTTGCCGGCGATCGCGATCAGCCCGCACAGCAGGAACGAGACCACCACCCCGATCGTGGAGACCACCACGGCCTGCCAGAAGGAGATGCCGAAGCCCAGCACCCACGAGCCGTAGGAGAGGCCGAACACGGAGACGTTCGCGGCGAACCAGGGCCAGAACAGGTCGCGCGGACGGGCGGTCCGCTCGGACTCCGCGATGATCTCGATGCCGGCGGTCTCGATGAGGCCGGCACCGCCGGCGCGGGGGGCGGGGATGTGCTCGGGGACGGTCATGGATGCTCCGGTCAGGAGAAGGTCCGACGGCGGCCGGACGGTGGGGAACGGGGGCAACGGCAGTCTCCCACGGGCAGGCGGGGCCGCCGCGGTGCGGCGGTGGGAGTGAGGGGCGCCGGGCGTGCGGGAGCACCGCGCGAGCGGGAATAGGCTGGAGGGCCCGCGCCCACCCGGAAGGAGACCCGTGCCCGCAGTGACCACGATCCAGGATGTCGGGCGGCGCATGCTGAGCCTCGGCCCCAGCCGGGTCGACCACATCCCGGCGCTGCGGATCTCCCTCGGGCTCGCGATCCCGATGGCGGTGCTGCTGCTGGCGGGCCGCACGGACTGGGCGATGTTCGTGGGCTTCGGCGCGTTCACCGGCATCTACTCCCGTTACGAACCCACCCGGATGCGGTTCCGCCGCCAGTCGATGGCCGGGATCATGCTCACCCTGTGCGTCACCGCCGGGGCGTCGCTCGCCCAGCTCGGCGAGGTGCTGGGCCCGACCGCCGAGTCCTGGACGACCCTGCTGGTCAGCTCGGTCGTCGCCGGCCTCGCCGCGACCTTCGTGCTCTCCCGCGGGCTGAAGCCGGGCGGGGCGATCTTCCCGCTGTTCGCGATCGCGGCCGTCGCCTCCGCCCCGCCCGCGGCGCCGATCTGGGTGGCGTTCGCGGCGGCCGCGGCGTGCGCGAGCCTGTGCGTGGGGCTGGGCCTGCTGGGGCACTGGGCCGGGGAGCGCCACCCCGGCGCGGACGTCCGCGCCGCCGCGGAGACCTGGACCGGCCGCCAGCTGGGCGCCGAGTTCGCCCGCTTCACGGTCGCCGCGGCGGTGGCCGGGATGCTGGGCCTCGCCTCGGGCCTGCCCTTCCCCTACTGGGCGCAGATCGCCGCGATCGCGCTGCTCTCCGCGCCGGGCCGGACCCTCCAGATCGAGCGCGGCCTGCATCGCGTGGTCGGCACGACGCTCGGCATCATCACCACCGCCTTCCTGCTCTCCTTCCCCTCCGAGGCCTGGCAGCTGATGGTGTGGGTGGTGGTGCTGCAGTTCCTCGCGGAGATGTACGTGCTGCGCAACTACGCCTTCGCGCTGCTGTTCATCACGCCGCTGGCCCTGCTCATGGTGCAGCTCGCGCACCCCCAGCCGGTGGGGCCGACGCTCGAGGCGCGCGTGCTCGAGACGGTGATCGGCGTGCTCGTGGGCATCGCGGTGGTGAGCGCCGCCGCGCTCGGCGACCGGTGGGCGGCACGACGGACCGTCCGGGCAGCCCGCGCCGCCGGCTCCGAGGGCGAGGAACGTACCGTCGAGCCATGACCGACGCCGCCGAGCACCGCCCCGCCTACACCCACGGCTACGGCGCCGCGGTGCTGAAGAGCCACCGCGCCCGCACCGCCGAGAACTCCGCCGCACACCTGCTGCCGCACCTGCGGCCGGGGATGGAGCTGCTGGACGTGGGCAGCGGCGCCGGGACGATCACCGCGGGCCTCGCCCGCCTCGTCGGCCCCGCGCACGTCACCGCCCTCGAGGTGAGCGAGGAGGCCGCCGCCCTCACCCGCGCGGAGCTCGGCCGCCAGGGGCTCGGGGAGGTGGAGGTCGTGGTCGGCGACGCCCACCACCTGCCGTTCGCCGACGGCAGCGTCGACGTGGTCCACGCCCACCAGGTGCTGCAGCATGTGCCCGGGCCGGTGCGGGCGCTCGCCGAGTTCCGCCGCGTGACCCGCCCCGGCGGGACGGTCGCGGTGCGCGACAGCGACTACGAGGGCTTCCGCTGGTGGCCGGAGCGGCCGGGGATCGAGCGCTGGCTCGCGCTGTACCTGCGCGCCGCCCGCGCCAACGGCGGCACCCCCGACGCCGGCCGGCGCCTGCTGGCCTGGGCGCACGAGGCCGGATTCACCGACGTCGAGGCCACCAGCTCCACCCAGCTCTACGCGACCGCGGAGGGCCGGCGCGCCTGGGCCGGGACCGTGGCGGGCCGCGTCACCGCCGGAGCCCTCGCGGAGCAGCTCGCCCGGGAGGGCTGGGCCGACGCCGCCGAGCGGGAGGAGATCGCCGCGCAGTTCCTCGCCTGGGCCGAGCACCCCGACGGCTGGTTCAACCTCCTGCACGGGGAGATCCTCGCCCGCGCATGAGGACAGCACCGGGCCGCACCCGGCGGCCTCGCACGGCGGCTCACACCGCGATGAGCACGATCCCGCCGAGCACGATCGCGGCGCCGCACAGCCTGCGCAGCGGGTCGGGCTCCTTGAACAGCCACCACGCCAGCAGCGAGCCCACCACGATGCTCGACTCCCGCGCCGGGGCGACCAGCGACACCGGCGCGGTGCGCATGGCCTCGAGCACCAGCACGTAGGCGAGCGGGGAGAGCACCGCGACCATCGCGATCTCCCGCCACCGCAGCCGCACCACGCCCCCGAGGCCGTGACGGCGGCGGCGCAGCAGCGTCGGCGTCATGAGCACCACCTGCCACAGGCAGCTCGTCACGAAGTACGCCACCGGGGGCTGCCCGAGCGTGGTGACGCTCCAGCTGTCCCACAGCGTGTACGCCGCGATCGCCAGGCCCGTCGCCCCGCCCCAGAGCACCCCGGCGCGCACGCCGTGACGCCCGGAGCCCGACCGTCCGGTCGCGACGACCACGATCCCCGCGATCACCACCACCGCCCCGAGCAGCGCCGCCCAGCCGGGCCGCTCCCCGAGCACCAGGATCGCCACCGCCATGCTCAGCACCGGGCCCACCCCGCGCGCCACCGGGTAGACCACCCCGAGGTCCGCGCGGGCGTAGCCCGTCTGCAGGGTGAGCTGGTAGGCGATGTGCAGCACGCCGGAGACCAGCGGAGCCAGCAGCAGCGTGGGGGAGAGGCTGTGCCCCGCAGCGACCAGCGACGCGATCGCCAGCGGCGCCCACAGCAGCACGGAGGCCACGTCGTAGCACCACACGAAGGCGTAGCCATCGGTGTCCACGCGCTTGGCGGCGAGATTCCACAGGGCATGGCAGAGGGCGGCGACCAGCACCATCGCCAGCGCTATGGTGCTCATCGGGGCTCCCCCGGGGCAGGGCGGGCGAGGAACGGCATCGCTCCATTGTCATGCCCTCCGCGGCGCTGGGGTCGACAGGTCCGCACCACCCCCGTATGGTTGAAAGTGCAAACAGATCGTCTCGAAAGGGTTCTCCATGTCGCTCAGCACCGCCATCCTCCGCGCCGTCCCCGGCGCGTTCATCCTCAACTCCGGCATCGGCAAGCTCGGCATGTCCGCCGAGGCGGCCGAGGGCATGCAGGGGATGGCCGCCCACGGCGTCCCGGCCCTGGGCAAGCTGACGCCCGAGCAGTTCGCGAAGTTCCTCAGCTACGGCGAGGTCGCCGTCGGCGCGTCCCTGCTGCTGCCCTTCGTGCCCACGAAGGTCGCCGGCCTGGGCCTGGCGGCGTTCTCCGGCTCGCTGGTCTCGATGTACCTGCGCACCCCTGGTCTCACCGAGGCCGACGGCGTGCGCCCCACCGGTGACGGCACCGCGATCGCGAAGGACACCTGGCTGCTGGCGATCGCCGCGGCACTGCTGCTGTCGCAGGGCGGGAAGTCCGCGAAGGCCTGACTCTGCCCGGCGCGCCCGCGGCATGCCCGCGGCGCGCCGTTCACAGCACCCGCAGCCCCTCGAGCATCGCGTCGAGATCCGCGACCTGCTGCTCGTGGCCGAGCGCCGCGCCGCCGTCGAAGGCGGCCGGCCCCTCCGGGGTGTCCACGACGATCACCACCAGGCGCCAGGCGTCGGTGGTGTGGAGCAGGGCGAGATCGGAGATCTGCACGTCGGCGCTGACGATCCATGCCGGGTGGCCGTCGACCGTGAACGCCTCGTCGCGGTGGTCCCGCATCTCGGCCGGGTCGTCGTAGAGCTCCTCGGCGCTGTCCCGGGTGAGCGCGCACTGGAAGATCGCCCGGGCGGCCTCCTCTGCTCCCGGGTAGCCGCCCTCCTCCTGCGGGAACTCGACCGCCCCCACGCCGGAGACCGCGAACCAGCCGCTCTCCACCGCCTGATGCGCGAAGCTCTGATCGCTCAGGTAGGCGTCCGCGCCGGACCAGTCGCTGCCCACCTCCCAGCCCTCCGGCTGCGGGAACTCGAGCCCGCCGCCGCGGACGGCGCCCTCGACCTGCTCGCTCTCCACGACGTTCTCGCGCACGGTGCAGTCGACGGAGGGCTGCTCGGCGAGGACGCTCTCGCTCTCGCCCTCACCCTCGTCGCTCTGCTCCTGCGTGGGGACGTACTCCGAGCGCCGCTCCCGCTCGGGTTCCTCGGTCGCGGCGGCGGTCCCGCCCTCGTCGTCCGGAGCGTCCTCGGCGCTGCGGAAGACGGTCAGCGACAGCACGAGCGCCACGACCGCGACGACGGCCACGAGGAGCGCCCCGCCGCCCAGCAGCAGGGCGAGCAGCGGGCCCCGGCCGGCATCGCTGCGCGCGCCTGGGTCGTCGTGCCCGCCTGTGTCGTCGCGGCCGGCGGGCCCGCCCGGCCCGTCGCGCCCCGCGTCGCGCGCTCCGGCGGTGAAATCCGGCAGCGCCGGCACCGGCTCGGCGCCGCGGCCCTCCGGGGTTGGCGGGCCGGAGGCGTCGCTGCGGTCGGTGCTGCGGTCGGTCACGGATCCCCCTCGGAGCACGGTCGTCGACGGCGCGCCCCCTGCGGCGCCGGTCCCACCCTAGCGGCCTCCGGCGACCGCCCTGTGACCAGACGCACAGCGGTTTTCCGTGTGAGACGTCCAATAAAGCAACTGGCGAATGGCGAAAACCGCGCAGGTGAGGCTAGCCTCAGTAACGAGTCCAGCGAGGCGCCCCGACGGCGGCGCCCGGAGCCGTTCAGAGAAAGTCCTTTCCCCATGACCTCCTTCACCCGGCGCCACTTCGGCGCCCTCTCCGCCGCCGGTGCCCTCGGCCTCGCCCTCACCGCGTGCGGCTCCTCCTCCGGCGAGACCGACGCCGCCGGTGCGGCGGACGACGGCGCCGCCGAGGGCACCATCGAGATCGAGGACAACAACGGCGCCCAGACCGTCGAGGTCCCGCCCGCCTCCGTGGTCGCGACCGACAACCGCACCTTCGAGACCCTCGCGGACTGGGGCGTGACCCTCACCGCCGCCGCGCGCACCCTGATGCCCTCGACCAACCCCTACAAGGACGACGAGTCGATCATCGACCTGGGCAACCACCGCGAGCCCGACCTCGAGGCCGTGGTCGCCGCCGAGCCCACCCTCATCGTCAACGGCCAGCGCTTCTCGCAGTACCACGACGACTTCGTGAAGTACGCGCCCGACGCCACGATCCTCGAGCTGGACCCGCGCGACGACGAGCCCTTCGGCGACGAGCTCAAGCGCCAGGTCGCCGTGCTCGGCGAGGTCTTCGGCAAGGAGGAGGAGGCCGAGAAGCTCGGCACCGACTTCGACGCCGCCATGGAGCGCGTGAGCACCGCCTACGACGGCAGCTCCACCGTCATGGCCGTCACCACCTCCGGCGGCGAGATCGGCTACATCGCCCCCGGCGAGGGCCGCACCCTCGGCTGGACCTTCGAGGCCTTCGACTTCGTGCCCGCCCTCGAGGTCGAGAACGCGAGCGACGACCACCAGGGCGACGACATCTCCGTCGAGGCCATCGCCGATTCGAACCCGGACTGGATCCTCGTCATGGACCGTGACGCCGCGATCTCCGCCGACGATCCGGAGTACGTCCCCGCCAACGAGATCCTCGACTCCTCCGAGGCGCTCGCCGGAGTCACCGCGATCACCGAGGGCAACGTGATCTACATGCCCGCGGACACGTACACGAACGAGTCGATCCAGACGTACACCGAGTACTTCACCACGCTGGCCGACGCGCTCGAGGCCAAGGCCTGAGCCACGGCCGCCACCGCTGACCGCCGCACGGCGGGCAGGACCCTCTCCGTCCTGCCCGCCGTGCGGCGCGTCGGCCCGGGGCCCGGCGAGCACCCGCCCGTCGGCCCCGACGCCTTCCCCCAGGAGATCTGATGTCCAGTCCTTCCCTCGCACCGGACGCGCCGGACGTGCCGGCGGTGCGACGCCGCGGCCGCGAGCGCCTGCTCGACGGCAAGCTGGTGATCGGCATCGTGCTGGTCGCGCTGCTGCTGGCCGCTTCGCTGTTCACCGGCGTCTACGACATCTTCGGCGCCGACGACGGCGCCTCGATGTTCGCGATCACCCGCATCCCCCGCACCATCGCCCTGGTCCTGGCCGGCGCCGCGATGGCGATGTCGGGGCTCATCATGCAGCTGATGACCCAGAACCGCTTCGTGGAGCCGACCACCACCGGCACCACCGAATGGGCCGGTCTGGGCCTCATCCTGGTGATGGTGCTGTTCCCCGGCGCCGGGCTGCTGACCCGGATGACGGTCGCGATCATCTTCTCCTTCGTGGGCACCCTGGTGTTCTTCCTGTTCCTGCGGAAGGTCACCCTGCGCAGCTCCCTCATCGTGCCGATCATCGGCATCATGCTCGGCGCCGTCGTCGGCTCGGTCTCCACCTTCGTGGCGCTCCAGTTCGACGCCCTGCAGAACCTGGGCGTCTGGTTCGCCGGCTCCTTCACCTCGGTGCTGCGCGGCAGCTACGAGGTGCTGTGGATCGTGCTGCTGGTCGGGGTCGCCGTCTTCATCGTGGCCGACCGGCTCACGGTGATCGGTCTGGGCGAGGACGTCGCCACGAACGTGGGCGTGAACTACCAGCGGGTGCTGCTGCTGGGCACCGGGCTGGTCGCCATCGCCACCGGCGTGGTCACGGTGGTGGTCGGCAACCTGCCGTTCCTGGGGCTCATCGTGCCCAACGTGGTCTCCATGGTGCGAGGTGACGACCTGCGCTCGAACCTGCCCTGGGTGTGCCTGCTGGGCATCGCGATCGTCACCGTCTGCGACCTCATCGGCCGCACCATCATCATGCCCTTCGAGGTGCCGGTCTCCCTGATCCTCGGGATCGTCGGCGCCATCGTGTTCATCGTCCTTCTCACGAGGCAGCGTCGACATGGCTGAGCGCACCACCACCTCCGGCCCCGCGGCCGGTCGCGTCACCGAGGGCGAGGTCGCGGACACCCCGCTCGCCCACCCCCACGTCGCGGAGCGGCACGCGGCCGACCGCCACCTGCTGGACCGCCACCTCGCCGACCGCCGCCTGGGCACGGTGGGGGAGGAGACCGTCAGCCCCGAGATCAGCACCGCCCCCGCGGACCTCGTCGAGGATCTCGAGGTCATCGGCGCCCCGCGCCGCACCCGCAGCAGCTCCGGCGCCTTCCCCGACGCCCGCTCCCGGCGGCGCTACTGGATCATCCTCTCCGCGCTCCTCGTGATGGCCCTCGGCTTCGCGATGGGCCTGCTCGCGATCGGCAACCCGATGCCGGTGGGCACGCGCGGCTTCTGGCTGATCGCGGAGATGCGCGCCACCTCGCTGGTGGTGATGGCGGTGGTCGCGTTCTGCCAGTCGGTCGCGACGATCACCTTCATGACCGTCACCAACAACCGCATCATCACCCCCTCGATCATGGGCTTCGAGTCCCTCTACACCGTCATCCAGACCGCCGCGGTGTACACGCTCGGCGCCGCCGGGGTGGTGGCCCTGCAGGGCACGAGCCAGTTCCTGCTGCAGGTGCTCGCGATGGTGGGGCTCTCGGTGCTGCTGTACGGCTGGCTGCTGCGCGGCCGGTACGCGAACATCCAGGTGATGCTGCTGGTGGGCATCATCATCGGCGGCGGCATGGGCGCGGTCTCGACCTTCATGCAGCGTCTGCTCACCCCCAGCGAGTTCGATGTCCTCACCGCGCGGCTGTTCGGCTCGGTGACCAACGCGAGCTCCGAGTACCTGCCGTTCGCGATCCCGATGGTGCTCATCGCGGGCGCCCTCATCTGGGCGAACGCGCACCGGCTCAACGTCATCTCGCTGGGCCGGGACGTGTGCATCAACGTGGGCGTGGACCACGGGCGCCAGACCATCTACATGCTCGTGCTGGTCTCGATCCTCATGGCGGTCTCCACCGCCCTCGTCGGCCCGATGACCTTCTTCGGGTTCCTCGTCGCGACGCTGACCTTCCAGCTCGCCGGCACCCACGACCACCGCCGCCTGCTGCCGATCGGCGCGCTGACCGGCTTCGTGGTGCTCGCCGGGGCGTACTTCCTCATGAACCACGTGTTCTACGCCCAGGGCGTCGTGTCCATCATCATCGAACTCGTCGGCGGGACCGTGTTCCTCGTCGTCATCATGCGGAAGGGGCGCCTGTGATCACCATCGACGCGGTGCGGAAGCAGTACACATCGGCCACCGAGACGGTCGAGATCGGGCCGGTGACCGTCGAGATCCCCTCCGGCGGCGTCACCGCCCTGGTGGGGCCCAACGGGGCCGGGAAGTCGACCCTGCTCACGATGGCGGGCCGGCTGCTGGGGATCGACGACGGCGCGATCGAGGTGGCCGGCTACGACATCGCCTCGACCGCCTCGAAGGACCTCGCCAAGATCCTCTCGGTGCTGCGCCAGGAGAACCACTTCATCACCCGGCTCACGGTGCGCCAGCTGGTGGGCTTCGGCCGCTTCCCCTACTCGAAGGGGCGCCTCACCCGGCTCGACGAGCAGAAGATCTCCGAGGCGATCGACTTCCTGAACCTCGACGAGCTCGAGGACCGCTATCTCGACCAGCTCTCCGGCGGCCAGCGCCAGCGCGCCTACGTGGCGATGGTGCTCGCCCAGGACACCGAGTACGTGCTGCTGGACGAGCCGCTGAACAACCTCGACATGCGCCACAGCGTGCAGATGATGGGCCGCCTGCGCGACGCGGCCCGCGAGCTGGACCGCACGATCGTGGTGGTGCTGCACGACATCAACTTCGCGGCCCACTACGCGGACCACATCATCGCGATGAAGGAGGGCGGCGTGGTCGAGGCCGGCCCTGTCGGCGAGATCATGAACGGCGACGTGCTCAGCCGCGTCTTCGACACCCCGGTGCAGGTCATCGACGGCCCGACGGGACCGCTCGCGGTCTACTACTGAGCCGGAGGTGGCCGGTTCGCGGTGGGGCTCAGGTCATCTCGTAGTGCAGGAGGTCCTCCCCGCGGTCAGTCTCGTAGCAGGTGACGGCGAAGACCCGCAGGGTCGGGTCCGTGGAGTGCCTGCCCGCCCACAGCTTCTGGCCCTCGGTCAGGCTGTTGGTGGGTGTGTCGGGCAGCAGCAGGCGGAAGTCACGGCACTGGTCGAATCCGTACACCGAGTCCTGGTACTCGATCGTGTACCCGTCGGCGTCCTCCGTGCCGCTCGCCGGTGAGGTGCGCGTGAACTCTGCGAGCTCCAGCTCGTAGCTGGTCTCGTCGATCTGCTCACCGACCTCGAAACGCCCCTCGAACTCGGCCTTGCGCACGACATCCACATCGGAGTCGTGGTACGTCCCGGTGAAGGTGCCGTCGGCGCCCATCTCGTAGTCCGTCCCCCAGCCGCCCGCGCCGGAGGCGAACACGAAGGTCTTCCCCTCGAGCTCGGCGAGCACCTCGGCGCCGTCATCGCTGAAGTCCGGCTCGGGGATCTCCGGCTCGTAGGTCTCGGGGTCCAGATCCTCAGGGTAGGAGTACTCCCACAGGGTCTTCTCCGCGACGGTGACGGCTGCGAACGACTCGTCGACCACGGTGACCTCGAGCGGGACGCCCGCGGTCTCGAGCGCAGTCAGCACGCTGGGGAACGCCGCCAGCTCGCGCTCGAGGTCGAGCCCGACGGTGAAGGAGCCGCTGAGGCCGAGATAACGCCGGCCCGTCGTGGTCAGCGTGAGACCGTCGTCGGCGGCCTTCTGCGCCGTGGCGTCGGGATCGGCGAGGGAGAAGGAGCTGCCATCGGACGCCGAGTACTCGCCCTTGGCCGTCGCCTCTGCCGTGGGCGTCGCGGAATACCCCAGGGAGATCGTCTTGTACAGGGTCAGGGCGGGCTCCACAGCGAGGGACGCGGTGGCGGTCGCGCTCGCCGTCCCTGACATCGTCGTGGTCAGATCGGTCTCCAGTGCGGACAGCGGGGTGATCCCGGTGCTGCGCTGCAGGGTGAGACCGCCCTCTACGGAACCGGAGAACGTGCTGGTCAGGTCGAACTCTCCGGTCGCGTTGAGTGAGATGCGCGGGGTGATGGTCACGTCCCCGTCGAGGGTGACGGGGACCGGCCCGAGGAAGAACGTGGCCCGGGCGAGCGGCAGATGCGCGTCGAACTCGTCGTCGACCGTGGAGATGTCGCCCTTCGCGCTGCCGCTCAGTCCGACGGCCATCTCCGCCGAGCCCAGGAGGGAGGTGCTCATCGTCCAGTCGCTCTCGAACAGGGAGCCGGCCGTGGTCAGAACCCCGTCGATCTGCTTCGTGGTGTCGTCCTCGAGGGCCCGGATCGTGTTCAGGAAGTGGACCGCGTCGAGACCCACGGCGATCGCGCCCTCGGGTTTGTACTCGGCGCTGTACGCCACCCGCACACCCAGCTTCGCCTCGCACGTCACGGAGAGATCGAGCTTCGCCGAACCGCTCAGCGACCACCGCCCGTCGGGCGAGGTGCCCTTGCCCTCCTGAGAGGCGAGCGGGATCGATTCGAGCTCCTCGTCGCAGCTGTGCGTGAGCAGGTCGTAGGTCTCGTCGGTCGAGATCTCCCGTGGCTTCCCCGCCGAGCCGTCCATCCGCGGGAAGCTCGGCAGGGCGGGGGCGATGCCGGGGCCCACGAGGCCGGCGCCGGTCGGGGCGACGGGGACGGCCGCCCCGACGCCGCCGCCGATTCCGCCGACGGGGCCGACAGGGACGGCACCGGGGGCCGGTGTGGTCAAGGGTTGTTCTGCACCGTCGGCGCCTCGCTGCACGATCTCGTCCGAGTCCCCACGGTCGAGGACCACGTCGAACTCGCCCTGGAGGATCACGTTGCCCAGGGTGGCGGGCCCGAGAATGGTGAGCCAGCGACCCTGTTCGTAGCGGAGCGCGAGCACCTGCCCGAGCGTGCCGTCGGGGAGGCCGTCGGAGGCCCCTGCGACGATCACGTCGCCGATCCCGTAGCCGGGCGCCTCCGCAGAGGAGAGGACCGCCGCGCTCTCCTGCGTCATCTCGGCCGTGGCCTCGGGGGTGAGGATCTGCGCCTGCGGGGAGAGGACCAGGTCATCGTCCGAGGGGACGGTCACGGTGCCGTCCCAGGTCGCGGTCGCCGTGTCGCCGCCGACGTCCATCGCGGTGACCGTGATCTCCAGCGGGCCGCTCCGTGCGGGGATGATGTCCTGATGCCAGGTGCCGCCGTTTCCATCGAGGCGGAGCGGGGCGCTCGGTGTGACCTCCTCGCCGTTCACCGCGACCGCGATCGAGGCGATCCGGTGTGGTGCGTGGAACGTCCCCTCGATGCGCACGATCCCGTGTTCGGCATCCATCGCGCCGCCGGGGAAGGGCTCCATGGTCACGGCGACGTCCTCGCCGCGGGCGACCTCGTGCGGCTGCACGATCGCGACGGGCAGGAACTCCGCCTGCACGTCCACGTCGGCGGTGAGCTGCGGGTCCTGCGCGGAGACGATCACCAGCTCGCCGGCGCGCGGGGCATCCGCGGTCACGGCGGTGCCGCGGTGGTGGGCGTTGTCGTCGTAGGTGCTGGTGATGGCGCCGGCGGTGCCGGATCCCGGGGAGAGCAGACCGATCACCGCGGTGGTGCGCAGAGCGCCCAGATCGATCTCCTCACGGGTGCCGCCGGTGAATGCGAGCTGTTGCGGAGCCTGCGAAGACACCCCCATCACGGCCCCGGCCGTCGTCGAGTCTACGTCGGCGCCGACCGGAGCCGTGGCGTCGGCGGCGGTCACGTAGCCGATCACGTCGATCTCGAGCTCCCCGGCGCTCGCAGCGGAGAGGGTGACGGCATCGTCGACGGTGCTGAGCACCGTGGTGGTGGTCGAGGTGCCGCGCGGGAAGTGCAGCACCTGGTCGGAGAGCGTCACGGGCGTCGGCTCCGTGAAGGTGCCGGTGATGCGGGCCAGGGCATGGGGCGTGCCCTGGGGCACGGCGAAGCCGCCCACGTAGACGTCCTGCGCAGCGGTGAGGTCGTCTGTGCCGATCTCGGACTCCGTGCTCACGACCTGCACTGCCGCAGGCAGCAGCCGCAGCGAGCCGGCGGTCTCGGCGCCGCCGTCGAAGAGTGCCAGGACCTCGAGGTGCGCCGTGACGGCGGAGGAGGACTCCACGGTGATGACACCGTCCCTCACCGCGACGAAGGAGGTGGCGGAGACCGGGCCGGAACCACCCGCAGCGGTGAGCACAGCGGAGCCCCGTTCTGAGATCACGACGTCCTCGGTGGGGTCGACGGTGACGCGGGCGAGGGCGGTGCGGTGCACGCCCGCGTCGGCGACCCGCACCTCGGCGGTGCCGGCGGTGAGCTCCTGCTCGATGCTGGAGGAGTCCTCGGAGTCGGAGGGATCGGCGCCGGAGATCTCGGTGGTGCCCATGTCCGCGGCGGAGGCCGACTCACGCAGCCACGGCAACCCCACGACTATCGCGCCGATCACCAGTGCGAGGGTCGCGACCGTCGCGGTGATGATCAGAGCCAGGCGCCGCGGCCTGCCCCCGCCCTGACCTGCTTCGACACCTTCCACGGCATTGCCCCCTCGTGTCTGCCCCGAACTCGGCACACTGTAGCCGAGACCCAGGACAGGACCCGGTGGGAGCCGAGCGGGGGTCGCACGAGGTGCTGCTCAGCGAGTACATGGCCCCGTATCGGGGGTCGTCTGCGGGCTGAGCACCGCCTCGCGCGATCGACGAACGTCGCGGAGCAGCGGAGTCCGCGCCCGGGCGCCACCGCAGGGGGAAGGGCCCGGGCGCCTTCGTCTCGCCGGGCCTCAGGCGGTCTTGGCCGCCGGATCCGCGCCGCCGCGGCCGTCGGGGCGGTCCAGCTCGTCGATCGCGGCGATCTCCTCGGAGGTCAGCGTCAGCTCCGCCGCGGCGAGGTTCTCCACGATGCGCGCGGGCGTCACCGACTTCGGGATGGTGACGATGCCGTGGGCGAGGTGCCAGGCGAGCACCACCTGCGCGGGCGAGGCGTCGTGGGCCGCGGCGATCGAGGTGATCGCGTCGTTCTCGAGCAGATCGGACTTGCCCTGTCCGAGCGGCCCCCACGACTGGGTGAGGATGCCGTGCTCGCCATGGGCCTCGCGCAGCTCGCGCTGCTGGAAGTAGGGGTGCAGCTCGATCTGGTGGATCGCGGGCACCACGGAGGTCGCCTCGATGATCTCGGTGAGCTGGGGCAGCGGGTGGTTCGAGACGCCGATGGAGCGGGTCAGCCCGCGCTTCTGCAGCTCGATGAGCGCCTTCCATGCCTCGACGTACTGGCCCTGCGAGGGCACTGCCCAGTGCGTGAGGTAGAGGTCGACGTGGTCCAGGCCGAGCCGCTCGAGGGAGGCCTCGCACGCGGCGATCGCGTCGTCGAAGGCGTGCGCGTCGTTCCACAGCTTGGTGGTCACGAAGAGCTCCTCGCGCGGGATGCCGGAGTCGGCGATCGCGCGGCCCACGCCCTCCTCGTTGCCGTAGATCTTCGCGGTGTCGATGTGGCGGTACCCGGCGGCGAGGGCCTGGGCGGTGACATCGGCGGCGATATCCGGCTCGACCTTGAACACGCCGTAGCCGAGCTGCGGGATCGTGTGGCCGTCGTGGAAGGGGATGGTCGGCACGTCGGGGTGCGATGCAGTCATGGAACTTCCTCTCTCAGGGGTCCTGTCCAGCCTACGTGCGCGCCGCGGCGGTCCGGCGAGCGCCGGGGCGGGATCGACCGTTCGGTGGATGCCGGATCTGACATTGCGTCATAAACTCGGGTCATGACGACTCCGAGCCCTTCGCACCGCAGGGCGCCGGCGTCCACCGTCGCCCCGTCGGACGCCGCCCGCCCCGCTCCTCCCGCCGACGCCGATCCCTCGCACGACCCGCACCGCTGGAAGGCCCTGGGCGTGCTCGCCGCCGGCCTCGCGCTGATCGTCATCGACGGCTCGATCGTCGCGGTCTCCCTGCCCACGATCATCGGCGAGCTCTCCCTGGACCTCACCGACGCCCAGTGGGTCACCACCAGCTACGCCGTGGTCCTCTCGGCGCTGCTGCTGGTCGCGGGGCGGCTCGGCGACCGGATCGGGCGGCGGCGCCTGCTCGTCGTGGGCGTGGGCCTGTTCGTCCTCGCCTCCGTGCTGGCCGCCCTCGCCGCCTCCGGGGCCGCGCTCATCACGGCCCGCCTGCTGCAGGGGGTGGGCGGCGCGCTCATCCTCCCCTCGACCCTCTCGAGCGTGAACGCGACCTTCCGCGGCCGGGAGCGGGCGGCGGCCTTCGGGGTGTGGGGCGCGGTGATGGCCGGTGCCGCCGCGCTCGGCCCGCTGCTCGGCGGCTGGCTGACCAGCTCCTTCTCCTGGCCGTGGATCTTCCTGGTCAACGTGCCGGTGGGGATCGCGGTGATCGTCGGCGCCGTGGCCTGGGTGCGGGAGAGCCGGGAGCGGCACGAGATCCCCGGGCTGGACGTGCTCGGCGCCGTGCTCAGCGCCTTCGCGCTCGGGCTGCTCGTGTTCGGGATCATCGAGGCGACCACCCTCGGCTGGTGGCGCGAGAAGGCTCCGCTGACCGTCGGCGGGCGCGACCTCCACGGCCCCGCCGGACTGTCCCTCAGCCCGCTGCTGCTGGCCGTCGGCGCGCTCCTGCTCGCCGCCTTCGTGCTGTGGGAGCGGCGCCGCGCCCTGCGCGGGAAGGCGGTGCTGCTGGACCTCACGCTGTTCCGGCTGCCCGCCTTCGCCTGGGGCAACCTCACCGCGGGCGCCGTGGCGGTGGGGGAGTTCGGGCTGCTGTTCGTGCTGCCGCTCTACCTCGTCGACGTGCAGGGCCTCGGCACCCTCGAGGCCGGTCTCGTGCTCGCCGCGATGGCCGGCGGCGCGTTCCTCTCGGGCACCCTCGCCCGGCACCTCGCCGCCGCGATCGGCGCCCCGGGGACCGTGCTGGTGGGGCTCGGCGCCGAGGTCCTCGCGGTGGGGGCGCTCGCCCTCGCGCTGCGGCCGGAGTCCCCCGTGCTGCTGATCGTGGGCCTCCTGGTCCCGTACGGGCTCGGCCTGGGCCTCGCCTCGGCGCAGCTGACCTCGACCGTGCTCGCGCCGGTCCCGCCCGAGCAGTCCGGGCAGGGCTCGGCCACGCAGTCCACGGTGCGCCAGCTCGGCACGGCGCTCGGCACCGCCGTGGCCGGTGCCCTGCTCGCCGCCGGGCTCGCCGCCCGCACCGGCGCGCTCGAGGGCGAGGCGGCGCAGCTCGGTGCGCAGCTCACCGCCTCCTCCGGCTCGATCCTCCCGCAGCTGCGGGCGGAGGGCATGGACCCGAGGATCCTCGACCAGCTGGATCTGGTGTTCACCGACGGGACCCGCATCGCGATGTCCGGCGCGGCGATGTTCCTGCTGCTGGGGCTGGTGGGAGCGGTCGCGGTGCGGCGTGCGGCCCGGTCCGCGCCGACGGAGGGCGACGACGCCGCGGAGTGAGCCCGGGCGGGAGGCGGCGCCGGGGCGGAAGCCTTCAGCCGCGCCGCCTACGATGTCGCCCATGACGGAGCGCAGAACGGAGCCGACGGGGTGACTCCCGCGCGCTCACCACGGCTGGTGCCCCTGCGCCGCCCGGTCCCCACCACGCCGCCCACGTACGACCATGCCCGCGGCGGCACGGTGCAGGGGTCGCGCTTCGAGCTCTACGGGCTGCTGGACACGCTGTTCATCGTCGCGGGCGTGGTGGTCTCGATCTGGCTGGCGCTGCTGTACCTGGTGGAGGGCTTCTCGCTCACCCCGGTGCGGCTGCTGTACCTGCTGGGCTTCTGGGTGCTGCTGACCTACATCACGCTGCCGCGCCTGCACCAGCTGATGACGTGGATCTACCTGCCCGACTACTTCTTCGGCCGCACCCGCACCGCCGAGGGCGTGCTCTCGGACCCGATCAACCTCGCCTTCGACGGCTCGGAGCGCGATCTGCACGTGGCGATGCGCCGGGCCGGCTGGGTGCTGGCCGAGGAGCGCACCCTGGCCTCGGCGTGGTCGATGGTGCGCTCGACGCTGCTGCGCCGCTCCTACCCTGCCGCGCCCGTCTCTGATCTGTACCTGATGGGGCGCCGCCACGACTTCACCTATCAGCAGGAGGTGGGCGGCACCACCACGAAGCGCCATCACGTGCGGTTCTGGCGCATGGCCCCGGGGTTCGTGCTGCCGGGCGGGTACCGGGCGGACTGGCTCGCGGCCGGCACCTACGACCGGGCCGTCGGCTTCTCGTTCTTCACCCTGCAGATCACGCACCGGATCGACGAGGACATCGACGTCGAGCGGGACTTCGTGATCGACACCGTCCGCTACGCCGATCCGCAGATCGAGGCGGAGGTGATCCGGGAGTTCTCCACCTCCTACCACCACCGCAACGGCCAGGGCGACCGGATCCGCACCGACGGCGACCTGCCGGTGATCGACGTGGGCGGCGCGGCGGCCCGCTCCGACGGCGCCACCGCGATGATGCTGGCGCGCCACCGGCCGACGGGCACCTCGGTGATGCGCTCGCGGGCGCGGGCCGCCGCCCAGAGCGCGCTCGCGGCGGCGCGGCGCACCGGTGGGGCGGGCTCGCCCGCCGAGGTCGCCGATGAGCTCACCGCCCAGTGGCAGGAGACGGTCGACGACTTCCACGAGGTCATCTCCCGCGCCGCGGACCACCACCTCCCGCCGCCCACGGTGGTCTTCACCGGGGTGCTCGTGCTGCTGCAGGCCGCGCTGGTGGCGACCCAGTGGGTGGCGCAGCTGAGCGGCGTGGACCTCGTGGCGCTCTACCCCGATGCGGGGCTCGTGCTGCCGGGCAGCGAGGAGATCGTGCTGGCCACCGTGTTCGCCGCCGGCCTGCTGCTGCTGCAGATCGGGGTGGTGCGCCGCAGCCGCTGGGCCCGGATCGCCCTCATGGCGGTGTTCACGGCGGACGCCTTCGCCCGGCTCGCCGTCGCCACCTCGATGACCGGCGGGGTCGCGCACTCGCTGCTGGTGGGCGCCGGCGCCTCCGCGCTCGGCGTGCTGGCGATCAGCTCCGACGCCTCCCGCCAGTGGGTGCAGACCCTGCGCCTGGACTCCCAGAGCCTCGAGGCCGACGAGGACGGGGACGACGCCGGCGATGCAGGCGACGCCGGCGACGCGACCGACGCGGAGGCCGACGGGGAACGCGCCATCACGGAGCGCGACGTCACGGAGCACGACGGCGGGGACGCGGCCGACGGGCGCGCCCGGGCCGACCGGGAGACGGCCGCTTCCCGCGAGCTGTGAGTGCAGTCACCGGAGGGTAGAGTTCCTCCACCGCACGCGGCTCCTCGCGAAGGTCGGGCCTGCTCACAGGCCTCCTCCGCCCCCGTGCGCGGGTTCCCGTCCCCGTCCCTGGAGGATCCCATGAGCGAGTCCCACGACACCGCTCCTGTCGCCACCGACCCCGACGTGCCCGACGACCAGCCGGCGCTGAAGAAGGCGATCACCCCCAAGCTGCTGCTGCTGTTCATCGTCGGCGACATCCTGGGCACCGGCGTCTACTCGCTGACCGGCAAGGTCGCCGGCGAGGTGGGCGGTGCGGGATGGGTGCCGATCATCATCGCGTTCGCCGTCGCGATGGTCTCGGCGCTGTCCTACGTCGAGATGGTCACGAAGTACCCGCAGGCCGCGGGGGCGGCGCTGTACGTGCACAAGGCCTTCGGCATCCACTTCCTGACCTTCATGGTCACCTTCGCCGTGCTCTCCTCGGGCGTCACCTCGGCCGCCACCAGCGCGATCTTCCTCTCCGAGAACGTGCTCAAGGCCTTCGCGCTGGAGGAGCCGCTGGGCGCCGCGGCGAGCCCCGTCGCGACCGGCATCGCGCTGTTCTTCCTCGCGCTCGTGGCGCTGATCAACCTGCGCGGCGTCGCCGAGTCGGTGAAGGCGAACGTGGTGCTCACCCTCATCGAGCTGTCCGGCCTCTCGCTCGTGATCGTGGTGGGCTTCTACGCCCTGGGCCGCGGGCAGGCGGACCTCTCGCGCGTGGTGCTCTTCGAGACGCAGGACGACAAGAGCGTGTTCATGGCCGTCATCGGCGCGACCGCCCTGGCGTTCTTCTCGATGGTGGGCTTCGAGGACTCGGTGAACATGGCCGAGGAGACCGTGGACCCGGTGAAGAACTTCCCCCGCGCGCTCATCGCGGGCCTGTCGATCACGGGCGTGATCTACGTGCTGATCTCGATCCTCGCCGTCGCCGTGGTGCCGATCGGGCAGCTCACGGACTCCACCACCCCGCTGCTCGAGGTGGTGAAGGTGGGGGCGCCCAGCATCCCGATCGACACGATCTTCGCGTTCATCTCGATCTTCGCCGTGGCCAACACGGTGCTGATCAACATGATGATGGCCTCCCGCCTGCTGTACGGCATGGCCAAGCAGGGCGTGCTGCCCGGCTTCCTGCGGGGCGTGCTGCGCAGCCGTCGCACCCCGTGGGCGGGCATCCTCTTCTCCACCGCGCTCGCCTTCGCGCTGGTGCTGTCGGTGCGCTACGTGCTCGCCGAGGAGACGATCGCCGCGCTGGGCGGCACCACCGCGCTGCTGCTGCTGGCGGTGTTCGGCCTGGTGAACGTCTCCGTGCTCGTGCTGCGCAGCGACAGGGTCGAGGTGCGCCATTTCCGCACCCCCACCGCGCTGCCGGTGATCGGTGCGCTCACGTCCCTCGCGCTCGTGTCCCCGCTCGCCCAGCCGGTGCAGAACTACGTGATCGGCGGCGGCCTGCTCGCGATCGGTCTGCTGCTGTTCGTGATCACCTGGTTCTACAACAGCGCCGTGAAGGCCCGACGCACCCGTTTCCGCCACCCCGACGACCTGCGCTGACCGCATCCGTCACCCGTCCCCGAGGGAGATCCCATGTCCACCGTTCTGCTGGCCTATGTCCCCAGTGCGACCAGCGAGGCCGCCTTCGAGTTCGCGGTGCAGGAGGCGAGGCGCCGCGATGCCGCGCTGCTCGTCCTCGCCTCCGAGCGGGCTCCCGATCCGCGCAAGGCGCGCGACGTGACGGACCGGCGCCCGCTCGAGGAGCGCCTGGCGGAGACCGGGCTCGAGTTCGAGCTGCGCACGGTCCCCAAGCGCGACGACCCCGCCGACGACATCCTCGACGCCGTCGAGCACGACGGCGCGGCGCTCGTGGTGCTCGGCATCCGCAAGCGCACCCCGATCGGGAAGATCCTGCTGGGCTCGACCTCCCAGCGGGTGGCGATCGAGAGCCCGGTGCCGGTGGTGCTGGTCAAGCCCGAGGGGTTCGTGCCGCCCACGCGGTTCTGAGCGCTGCGGCTCCTGAGCGCTGCGGGGGTCCGAGCCCGGCGCGGCGGCGAGGAGTCCGATCGGGAGGAGCCCGGTCCCGTCGAGGGGTCGGGCTCCTGTCATGTCGGGGACGAGGCGGTGTGCCGCCTCCGCGTCGCGTCGTGGCCGATCCGTGTTCACGGTCCCGTCGCCTCGGGGAGGCGTTGTCCTCATCTTGATGGCGCATCGTCAGCTCGGCCCGGTCTTCCCCGGCCCGGTCTCTCCCCGCCACTGCAAAGGACTGTCCCGATGGCCCTGATCGACCTCCCGCTCCTCATGAAGCACGCCGTGCGGGGCAAGCGCTCCGCGGTGACCTGCGCGCTCAAGTGCGGCAACCAGTGCGCCCTCGGCCCGTGCAACCGCACCGAGACCTCGTCGTTCACCGACATCGCCTCCACCGCGATCTCCCGCCGGATGCTCCTCGGCGGCACCACGGCCGTCGCGATCGCCGTGGCCGGCACCCAGGGCGCGGTCGCCGCCCCCGGCGCCCCCGCTGCGCCCGGCGCCCCTGCGCGCGGACCGCTCCCGGCCCTCGCCCCGGGCGGCACGCCGCTCGACTTCGCCGCCATCGCGCCGGTCGACGCGGAGGTCGACGAGTTCACGGTGCCCGAGGGCTTCGAGTGGCACCCGGTCATCACATGGGGCGATCCCCTCTTCTCGGACGTCCCGGAGTTCGACTGGGACAACCAGACCGCGGAGGCGCAGAAGGGGCAGTTCGGCTACAACAACGACTACACCGAGATCCAGGAGATCCCGGGCAGCGACGGGCTGCGCGCCGTCATGTTCTGCAACCACGAGTACGACAACGCGAACATCATGCTCCCGCCGGACACCTCCCACGAGGACGTGGTCACGATCTCCATGGCCGCCCACGGCCTGACCGTCGTCGAGCTCGAGCGCGAGTCCCGCGAGCATCCCTACTCCTACGTGATCGACGGCGAGCTGAACCGCCGCTTCACCTTCGACACCGACTTCGAGTTCACCGGCCCGGCGCGCGGCTCGGAGCTGCTCGTCACGGGGACCAGCTCGGACGGCGTCACCGTCAAGGGCACGATGAGCAACTGCGCCGGCGGCCTCACCCCCTGGGGCACGCTCCTCTCCGGCGAGGAGAACTTCCACCAGTACTTCCAGGGCAACGGCGGCGAGGAGCAGGCCCGCTACGGCGTCGGCGACGAGACCGCGCGCCGCTGGTACGACGTCGAGCCCCGGTTCGACACGACCAACGAGGGCTTCGAGAACGAGCCGAACCTCTTCGGCTACATCATCGAGGTCGATCCGTGGGATCCCACCTCCACCCCGAAGAAGCACACCTCGCTGGGGCGCTTCAAGCATGAGGGCGCGAACGTCCGCCTCGCCGAGGACGGCCGTGCGATCGCCTATTCCGGGGACGACGAGGTGTTCGACTACCTCTACAAGTTCGTCTCCCGCGACACCTACATCGAGGGCGACCGGGCCCACAACATGACGCTCCTCGAGGAGGGCGACCTCTTCGTCGCCCGCTTCGACGGGAACTCCCCGTCGGCCGAGATCGACGGCTCCGGCGGCGTCCCGGCCGACGGCGCCTTCGACGGCGGCGGCGAGTGGCTGCCGCTCGTCCTCGACGGCGAGTCCCAGGTCCCCGGCTTCTCCGTCGAGGAGGTGCTGGTGAACACGCGCCTCGCGGCCGACGTCCTCCACCCCACGAAGATGGACCGCCCCGAGGACGTCGAGCCCTCCCCGGCGACGGGCCTGGTCTACATCGCGCTCACCAAGAACAGCGACCGCGGCACCGAGGGCGAGGCCCCGGTCGACGAGGCGAACCCGCGCGCCGAGAACCGCGACGGGCACGTGATCGAGCTGGACGAGCTCGACGATGCGACGTCGACCGAGTTCGGCTGGCGGATCCTGCTGCTGTGCGGCGATCCGGAGCAGAACGAGACCACCTACTTCTCCGGCTTCCCGCCGGAGCAGGTCTCGCCGATCTCCTGCCCCGACAACCTGGCCTTCGACTCGGTGGGCAACCTGTGGATCTCCACCGACGGCCAGCCCGGCGGGATCGGCAAGAACGACGGCCTCTTCCGCGTGACCCTCGAGGGGGAGGCCCGCGGCCGCGTCGAGCAGTTCCTCTCCGTGCCGCGCGACGCCGAGACCTGCGGACCGGTCATCCGGGACGAGGATCGCACCGCCTTCGTGGCCGTGCAGCACCCGGGGGAGAACGGGGAGTGGGGAGCCCACACCTCCTTCTTCCCGGAGTACGAGCAGACCGGGCCGAAGCCGTGCATCGTCCAGGTCCTGCCCGCCCTCGCAGAGCCGGACCCCGAGCCGGAGCCCACCCCGGACCCGGACCCGGAACCCGCCCCGGATCCCGAGCCCACGCCCGATCCGGATCCGGCGCCGAGCCTCGCGCCCGAGCCGACGCCCGAGCCGTCCCCGACCACCGCGCCGCAGCCCAGCGACGGCGGCGGCGCCGGGGGTGACACCGGCACCGGCACGGGCACCGGAGGCGGCCCGGGCGGGGACACCGGAGGCGGGCCGTCGACCGGAGACCACAGCGACCGCGGAGACCGCGGAGACCTCGCGCGCACCGGCGTCGGCGCGCTCGCCCCGGCCGCCGTGGCCGCGGGGTTGCTCGGCGCCGGAGGGGCGCTCGTCGCCTCCCGCCGGCGCGCGGGCGCGGACGCCCCGGCCGCGGGCGAGGAGCCGGCGCAGTCCCCGGAGACGGACGAGGAGCTCTGAACGCCGCCGGGGGCCGTCACCGCCGTGACGACCCCCGGTGCCCGCCGTCGCCGGCGGGGAGATCAGCCGTCGTCGCCCCAGCCGCGCCCGCGATCGAGACCGTCGGGCCCGGCGCCCGAGTCCCGCTGCTGCCGGGCGTAGAGCCGGTTGCGCGGCACGAGGATCAGCGCGCCGAGCACGGCCGCGAGGGTCGAAGCGGTCAGCACGCCCACCTTCGCCCAGTCGTACATCGGATCGCCGCTGACGAAGCTCAGCTCCGAGACCAGCAGCGAGACCGTGAAGCCGATCCCGGCCACCGCCGCCATGCCGATCATGTCCAGCCAGCGCAGCGTGGGATCGAGCGTCGCACCGGTGAACTTCGTGAGCACGAACGCGGTGCCCACGATGCCGATGATCTTGCCGATCACCAGGCCGACGATGATGCCGAGCGCGACCGTGGACTGCCACGCCTCCAGCAGGCCCGAGACCCCGCCGACGGCCACCCCCGCGCTGAAGAACGCGAAGAGCGGCACCGCGACGGCGCTCGAGAAGGGGCGCAGCCGGTGCTCGAGCGTGTGGGAGAGGGAATGCTGCCGGCCGTACTCGGAGATCCCGCGGGTGGGCACGAGGAAGGCGAGCACCACACCCGCGATCGTGGCGTGCACGCCGGAGTTGAGGAACAGCGCCCAGGTGAGGAGCGCCAGCGGGAGCAGCAGCACCCAGGCGGTCCAGTAGTGCTTCTTGAACCAGGCCTCGCGCCGGTTGGTCAGCCACCAGAACGCGGCCATCGGCAGCAGGGCCACGGCGAGGAACCACAGCCGCAGGTCCGAGGTGTAGAAGACCGCGATGATCGTGATCGCGATGAGGTCATCGACGATCGCGAGGGTGAGCAGGAAGGTGCGCAGCGCGGTGGGCAGGCTCGAGCCGAGCAGCGCCAGGATCGCGATGGCGAAGGCGATGTCGGTCGCCGCGGGGATCGCCCAGCCGCCGAGGGAGCCGGAGGGCCCGCCGAGGTTGACGAGGGCGTACAGCAGCGCCGGCACGGCGACACCGCCGAAGGCCGCCGCGATCGGCACCAGCGCCTTCGAGGGGGAGCGCAGGTCGCCCACCACGAACTCCTGCTTGAGCTCGAGCCCGGCGAGGAAGAAGAACACCGCCAGCAGCCCGTCGGAGGCCCAGTGCCCGATGGAGAGGTCGAGGGAGAGCGGCCCGAGGTCCAGCCCGAGGTGCGCGTCGCGCACCGTGAAGTAGAGGTCCGACGCCGGGGTGTTGGCCAGCAGCAGGGCGAGCACCGTGGCCAGCAGCAGCAGTCCACCGCCGGGGATCGCCCGGGTGACCCACTCCTCCAGGGGGTGCCGGGTGCGGAAGGTGCCGTGCTCGAGGACGGCGGGCGAGGGGGAGGTCATGCTCGGATCTCCTGCGGGTCGAGGTCGTGGACGAGGTCGATGTCGGTGGATGCGCCGGCGGCCCCGCGCACAGCGCTCACTGCGCAGGCGTGGAATCCTGCGGCGCTCACTCCTGCGCCGGGGCCTCCGGCTCGGTGCGCCGGGCACCCCGGCCCAGCACCTGGGGCGGACGGGCGGTGGCGTGCCGGAGGGCGCGCACCAGGATCAGGGCGACGGTCACGCCGCCCAGCACCTTCGCCCACCACGGCTCGGCGATGAACAGCAGCAGCATCGCCAGCAGCACCGGCGCGAGGTAGATGAACGCGGCCCGCACGTAGCCCAGGAACGTCGGCATGGAGACGCCGCCGTCCTCCGCGACGGACTTCACCATGAAGTTCGGTCCGTTGCCGATGTAGGTCAGCGCCCCGCACAGCACCGCGCCCAGCGAGATCGAGACCAGCAGCGCCTCGGGCACGTTCGCCACCCGCGGCTCGCCCGCGATCTGCGTGGCCATCTCGAAGAAGGTCACGTAGGTGGGGGCGTTGTCCAGCACGGAGGAGAGACCGCCGGTGAACACGAACAGCGTGATCTCGTTCAGCGGGAGGTTCGGGGCGGCGGCGCGCAGCACCTGCAGCGCCGGGACCATGGTGAGGAAGATGCCCACGAACAGAGCCCCGACCTCCTGGATCGGCGCCCAGGTGAACTCGTTCTCCTCGAAGCGGATCGCCTTCGAGCCGATGACGAAGGAGCAGGCCGCGGCGGCCAGCATCGTCAGCTCGCGCCAGGGCACCCAGTTCACGCCCTCGAGCTGTCCGTGGGCCACGGCGTCGATGTCCAGCGACGGGATCAGCGCCACGGCGAAGATGATCACCGCGAACCAGATCAGGTTCGAGGCACCCGCCACGCTCAGCGGGGTGCGGTTCTCGGTGTCCATCTCGAGCGCCTCGGGCTTCTCCCGGGCGTGGAAGCGGCGATCCAGCGCCCAGTAGCTCAGCAGCAGCAGCGCGTTGACGAACAGCCACATCGGCAGCAGCGAGAAGGTCCAGGTGAACGGCACACCGCGCAGCATGCCCAGGAACAGCGGCGGGTCGCCGAGCGGGGTCAGCAGGCCGCCGCAGTTGGCGACCACGAAGATCGTGAACACCACCGTGTGCGCCCGGTAGCGGCGCTCCGCATTGGTGGCGAGGATCGGGCGGATCAGCAGCATCGCCGCACCGGTGGTGCCGATGAAGCTGGCCAGCAGCCCGCCCACGGCCAGGAACGCCGTGTTCGTGCGCGGCGTGGCGGCCAGGTCGCCGCGCAGCACGATCCCGCCGGAGACGGTGAACAGCGCCAGCAGCAGCACGATGAACTGGACGTATTCGATCAGCGCGTGGGCGACCAGCTCGGGATGCGCGGCCACCAGCAGACCGATCGCCACCGGCATGCCCAGCACGAGGGCGTAGAGCAGCTGGTTGCGCGGCCTCTCCCACAGGTGCGCGAGCTGCGGGACCAGCGGGAACACCGCGATGCCCAGCAGCATCAGCACGAACGGGATGAGGGTCCAGACGGGGAAGTCCATCGCGGATCACGTCACCTTCGGGGCCAGGCCGGTGAGGATCAGTCACGCTCTGGCGCCGAGGCCGCGCGGAGTTGGAGCCGACCCCCACACCGGCACGCGGGGAGGGGAACTGGAGAACCATACTGGTCCCTTCACAGCATCGATGACGGGTGAACGGGGCCGCCCCCGTGCCGACCAGACTTCCCGGCTCTCCGCGAGCAGTGTCTCACGAGGCCCGCAGGCACGCGGGCGGGGTTCCGCAGTGGGAACGCTGGAGGCCTTCGCACGCGGTGCGCCGCTCACGGGCCCGTGGCGGGAGAACCCGGTGATGACCTGCGATGGTGCTGCTGCTGTGAGATGGGCCGCCCGCCCGGCCCGCCCCGGTCCCGTCGTTCCACCGGACCCGCGCCGCTGCAGTGCATACGCTGGCCCCATGGTGACGACACTGCCGTACGGTTCCTGGCCCTCGCCCCTCACCGCCGAGCTCCTCGCGACCGGTGGCACGCAGCTCGGCGCTCCGCGCCTCGTCGGCGACGCCGTGTGGTGGACCGAGGGGATCGCCACCGAGGGCGGTCGCCAGGCGATCGTCCGCACCGCGGGGCCCGTCCCGCGGGCGACGGCCGGCGGCTCCGCCGACGGTGACGATCCCGCCCCGGCCGAGACCGTCACCGTGCTGCCCGCCCCCTACAACGCCCGCTCCCGCGTGCACGAGTACGGCGGGGCGAGCTGGACCGTCGTGCCCGAACCCGACAGCAGCACCGCGGACGACCTCGGACCGCTGGTCGTCTTCGTCGACTTCGAGGACCAGCGTGTGCACGCCCTGCGCGAGGGCGAGCAGGCGCGCCCGCTCACGCCCGTCGGCCCCGAGGTCGAGGCCGCGCACGGACCCTCCCTGCGCTGGGCCGACCCGACCGTCGTCACCCTCGCGGGCGGCGACACGGAGGTGTGGTGGATCTGCGAGGACCACACCGGCGGCGCCGAGGGCCCGCGTACGGGCGAGGACGGCGCACCCCACATCGAGCGCTACGTCGTGGCGGTGCCGCTGGACGGCTCGGCCGCGGAGGACCCCTCGGCCCTGCGCCGCGTCACCCCCTCCTCCCGCTTCGTCGCGCATCCGCGCGTCAGCCCCGACGGCTCGCAGATCGCGTGGATCAGCTGGGAGCATCCGCTGATGCCATGGGACGGCACCCGGCTGCACCTCGCCCCGCTGATGAACGGCAGCGCCGGCGAGGGCGAGATCATCGCCGGCGGCGAGGACGTCTCCGTGCTGCAGCCCGAGTGGCTCGACGACCAGCGCCTGATGTTCCTCGCCGACAGCTCCGGCTGGTGGAACCCGTGGGTGTGGTCGGCCGACGGAGGAGCCCGCCAGCTGCTCGAGCTCGACCAGGAGTTCGCCGGCGCCATGTGGGCGCTGGGCAGCACCTGGTACCAGGTGCTCGATCCCGACCGCGCGCTCGTGCAGCACGGGCGCGCGGCGACCTCGCTGTCCGTGCTGCGGATCAGCACCGGGGAGCTCGCGCCCCTGGACTGCCCCCTCACCCAGATCGGCACCGCCCAGCGGCGCGAGGACGGCCTGCTGGTGCTCGCCGGCGCCTCGCCCACCCGGTTCGCGGCGATCCACGTGGCCCGCCTCGACCTCGACGGGCCCGCGCCGGCCCTGTCACCGCTGACCCTGCTGCGCTCCTCGCGCGACGACGCCCCGGATCCCGGGCTCCTGCCCGAGGCGGAGAGCATCGAAGTGCCGCTGCCCGGCGGCGGGGTGGTCCATGCGATCGTCCACCGCCCGCGCCAGGAGGGCTTCGCGGGCCGTGACGGGGAGCTGCCGCCGTTCATCGCCCAGGTGCACGGCGGGCCGACGGGCCACGTCTCCCCGGTGCTGTCGCTGCCCACCGCGTACTACACCTCGCGCGGGCTGGGCGTGGTGGCCGTGAACTACGGCGGCTCCACCGGGTACGGCCGCGCCTATCGCGACCGCCTGCGCGGCCAATGGGGTGTGGTCGACGTGCAGGACACCGTCGCCGTGATGGAGCACCTGGTCGCCGAGGGCATCGCCGACGGGGACCGGCTCGCGATCGAGGGCGGCAGCGCCGGCGGCTGGACCACGCTCGCCTGCCTCACCCGCACCGACACCTTCGCCGCGGGCGTCTCCAGCTTCGGCGTGGCCGAGCTCGAGCAGTTCCGCCTGGACACGCACGATTTCGAGTCCCGGTACATCGACGGGCTCGTGGGCCCCTACCCGGAGCGGCGGGACCTGTACATCGACCGGGCCCCGCTCAGCCACGTCGACCAGCTCGAGGTGCCGGTGCTGCTGCTCCAGGGCGATGAGGACAGGATCGTCCCGCCGAGCCAGTCGGAGCTGTTCCGCGACGCGCTCGCCGCCAAGGGCATCCCGCACGCCTACCTCCTGTTCGAGGGGGAGCAGCACGGTTTCCGCCGGGCGGAGACGATCGTGCGCGCCGTCGAGGCGTCGCTGTCGTTCTACGGGCAGGTGCTCGGCTTCAGCCCGGCCTGCGTCCCGGTGCTCGAGCTGGAGCGGAACTGAGCGGGAACGGGGCTGAGCGGGACGGCGACTGAGCCGGAGCAGAACTGCGCCGGAGCAGAGCTGAGCGGGAACGGAACCGAGCCGTGCCGAGAGTCGGCACCGGTGCGAGGAGGAGACGATGATGACGAGCCAGACCCCACGGGTCGCCCCCCACCAGCAGCCGCTGCGGTCCGCGATCGCCCTGGGCGTGGTCACCGCGGTGGGGCTGCTCATGGCGCTGGTGGGCATGGCGGCCCTCTTCCTCGACGAGGGGGACGTCGAATCCCTCATCGCCGCGCAGGACCTCACGGCGCTGCTCATCGTGGTGGCGATCGTCGCGGTCGTGCTGCTCGTGCTCAACATCGGCGCGACGGTGGCGACGCTCGTCCTCTCGATCGTGGTGATGGTCAAGGGGGAGGGGAAGCTGCGGCTCGGGGCGGCGCTGCTGCTGGCCACCGCGCTGTTCGGGTACGTCATCTCCTTCTCGTTCTCCGGCAGCGGCTCGATGCTGCCGGACACGGCGGAACAGGCCGTCGACCTCCTGTCCGTGCTCGAGCTGGTGGGGTCGATCGCGCGCCTGGTGGCGACGGCGGTCGGTCTCGTGATCCTGACGCGAGGGATCGGCGAGGTGCGCCAGGCGCGACGCCGGGCTCTCTGAGCCGCCGGTCCGCCAGGGCTGCCGGGCTCTCTGAGCAGCCGATCCGGCTGAGCTGCCCGGCCCGTCGAGCAGCGCAGCCGGCGCTCGTCGTCCGCAGGGGCGCTCAGACCCCGGCGGCGAGAGCCTCCTCGATGTCCTCGGCGAGGTCGGCGGGCTCCACCTGCGGCGCGTAGCGGCGCAGCACGGTGCCGTCACGGCCCAGCAGGAACTTCGCGAAGTTCCACTCGATGTCCCCGCCGGGGATCTCGCTGTCGGGCACGTCCCCGCCGGGGGTGTGCGGGCCGGTGAGCCACTGGAACAGCGGATGCGCACCCTCCCCGTTCACCTCGACCTTCGCGAACATCGGGAAGGAGACCCCGTAGTTGACCTGGCAGAACTCGGAGATCTCCTCCTCCGTGCCCGGCTCCTGATGCATGAACTGGTCGCACGGGAAGCCGAGCACCGTCAGGCCCTGCTCGTGGAACCGTTCGTGCAGCGCCTGGAGCCCGGCGTACTGGGGCGTGAGGCCGCACTTGCTGGCGGTGTTGACCACGAGCACGACGGACCCCAGATGCTCGGCGAGCTGCTGGTCCTGGCCGGTGATCGTGGTGGCGGTGAAGTCGGCGAGAGTCGTCATGGGACCCATTGTGGTCCTCCGCGCGATGAGGGCTGTGCCGTGACGGCGCGCGGGACGGTTGCCGCGCCGCGAGAACCGCACCGCCCCGCGCCCTCCGTTCCTCCACAGACCCCGGTGATCCACAATCCCGAGCACGCTCTGTTCTGACCCGTCACCTGCGGGAACGATGGGGGCATGACCATCTCACCGCACCTGACGGGCCCTGGGGGAGAGTTCTCCCCACAGGCGCTCCTCGATGCGCTGCGCGAGTCCGGGACGACGGCGCTCGCCGAGGCGCTCGGGGATCTCGCCGTCCTGCTGCGGGAGCTCGCGGGGGACCCCGGGGCGGTGTTCGAGCTGGAGGGCCGGGCCCGCGGCGACTTCACCCACCTGCTCGGCACCCTGCAGGAATGTCTCGGGGCGCTCGACGCGCTCGAGGCGCGGTCCGTCGTCGCGCTGCGGGACATCACCCGTCGGGAGCGGTACGCCGCCGCACGGGACCAGGCAGCGCACGAGAGCGCGGCCGAGCCCTCCCGCACGGTGAGCGATGAGACGGCGGACCGCATCACCACGCAGGACGTCTCGCTCATCACCCGCCGCTCCCCGCACCGGGCGGGCCGCACGGTCGCCTCGGCGCAGCGTCTGGTGGAGACGCTGCCGCGCATGCTCACCGCGATGCGCACGGGACAGATCGGCAGCGACGCCGCCTATGCCGTCGCCGATGCCGCCTCGGTCCTCGACCCGGATCTCGCGCGTGAGGTGGACCGTGAGCTGGGGGAGCGGCTCGCCGATTTCGACGGCGCGGGGACGCGGCGCTGGAGGGATGCCGTCGCGACCCTCGCCGGAGCGCTCGACCCCGACGGCGAGAAGATCCGCCACCGCCGCGCCCGCGCCCAGCGCCACGTGACGATGACGCCCGGCAAGCACGGCATGGCCACCGTCTCGGCGCGGGTCCCCGCGCTCGAGGCCCGCCAGATCCACAAGCAGCTCTCGCTCGAGGCCGAGCGGCGCCGCAGCAAGGGTGGGCGGCAGGGCCATGGTGCGCTGATGGCCGACGCCTTCCTCGACACCTTCCTGTCACGCGGAGACGGTACGAGAGCGCCGCTGACCCTCGAGCTCGGCGTGATCATCACCGACCGGGCCCTGTTCCGCCCGGACGTCGGGGACGCCGCCCACCTCGAGGGCTATGGCGCCGTGCCCGTCGAGGCGGTGCGCGAGCAGCTGCGTGCGGCGACGACGGAGCCGAAGGATCCGGCCGACGATCCCTTCGGGAAGGCGGGCCCCGCCGTCCGCACCGTGTTCCGCCGCCTGTACATGCACCCGACCTCGGGCGAGCTGGTCGCGATGGACGCCACCTCCCGCGAGTTCCCCGCCGCGATGAAACGGTTCCTCACCTGGCGTGACACCTCATGTCGCGGGCCGTACTGCAACGCCTCCCTCCGCCACTGCGACCACATCGTCCCCGTCTCCCGCGGAGGGCCCACCAGCCTGGTCAACGGCGAGTGGCTCTGCGTGCGCTGCAATGCGAAGGAGCTGAGCGCGGCGAGCGTCGAACGGAGCGAGGGTACGGACGGCTCGACGCACCGAGTGGTGTGGACCGGTCATTCCGGCGTCCGCCGGACCACCACCCCGACCCCGCTGCTCTGGGAGACCGCGCCACGGCCAAGGAATACCCCGACGGAGGAGGGCCCTGCGAAGGAGAACCTGCTGGAGGAGAATCTGCCGGGGGAGGACTCTGCCTCGGCGACCTCGGCGACCTCGGCGACCTCGGCGACCTCGGCGACCTCGGCGACCTCGGCGACGGAGCGCTCCACGGAGGAGCACCTGCTGGAGGAGACGGCGCCGGGCGAGGCCGCAGCGCCCGAGCGGCCGCTCGCCGAGGAGCTGAGCGCTGACGATCCGGAGGATGCAGGGCCGCCGGGCGAGGTGACGGGCGACGACGGCCCTCCCGGGCCGCGGCGCTAGAGCTCCTGGTCGGTGGCGGCGAGCGACAGCGCGGCCTCCGCCGCGGCGTCCAGCACTCCCGCCTCCTGCACGCAGCGGGCCAGCAGCCACCGCCGCACCCGGGTCGGATCGAGTCCCGTCAGCGCCGCCATGCGATCGGCGAAATGGCCGGGCTGAGAGCGCAGGCGGTCCGGATCGTTGAACATGTGCTGCAGCACGTCGTAGTGCGGGTCGCCCACGTACGGCTTCGGATCGATGAGCACCCAGCGACGTCCGGACCCGTCCACGACCGCGTCGGCGCCGCCCGCCGCCGCATCGTCCCCGGCCTCGTGCCCCGGCCCGGCGGCGAGCACGTTCTCCGGGTGCAGATCGGTCGCCAGCAGCACGGCCTCGCCATCCCACTGCCGCGGGAGCTCGCGGAACAGCTGCAGCCCGTGCGCCACCAGGTCGCAGGGCAGCGGGGACGAGCCGTCATCGGCCCGCCGCTGCGCCTCGTCGGCCCACCACGCGCACATCTGGCTCAGCGGACGGAAGCCCGCCGCCGCCACCTCGTCCATCAGCTCGCGCGGCGGCCGCCACAGCCCGTGCGCGACCCCGGCGATCACCTCGTCCCGCTCCGGCCAGGTCAGCAGCTGCGCGAGCGGCGTGCCCGGGCGCACCCGGTCCATCAGGAGCGCCGCCGTCTCCCCGCGACACTCGCTGCGATGCACGCGCACCGCGCCGCGGCCCTGCCAGGCGAGGAGCCCGGCCGCCTCGTCCCGCGACTCGTCATGCGCCCACGCCACCTTCAGCACCAGCTCCGCACCCGAGCGATCGCGCACCGGCGCCACCCAGGCGCTCGAACCGCCGGGCTCGAAGGGCGCCCCGACCCTCAGCTGCCACCGCTCCAGCAGCTCCTCGACCAGCCCCGGAAGCTGCTCCCGCCAGGCCCCGACGCCCGGATCGTCGCTGTCCCGCAGCCGCGCCGGCAGGGGGTGGCCGGCGATCTGCGCGGTCATGGCGCGGTCACCCGCTCGGGCATCACGAAGTCCGCGCTCGGGGTCTGCAGCTGCCCCGTGACCACCAGGGCCGCACAGCGCAGCGCGCCGCCCGCCCCGTCGCGGGCGAGACGTGCCAGGATCGGCTCCGCCCACGTCCCGTACCCGGAATCTCCCCAGGCGGCGAGCTCGACGACCTCGAGATCCGGCGTGATCGGGTCGGCGCGCACGCCCCGCACCGACAGCTCGAGGGCGCTCGCCGCAGGGTCGGCGGCGGACTCGTCCAGGGAGAACAGCCTCCCGCCGAGCGGGACCAGCCGCGTCCGCCCCCACAGCGAGTCATAGGTGCCCGCCACCAGCTGCGCGATCTGCGGGGCGGAGAGCGAGCCGAGAGGAGCCCCGCCGGTGCTGCGCGCGCTCCCAGCACTGCCAGCGCTGCCGCCTGCACCGTCGGGCGCGTCGGCGGCGCGCAGCCGCACCGACTCCTGCTCCGCGAGCACGAGCGGGCGCGGCCGGCCGTCGGAGGCGCCGCCCTGCGCACCGGCCCGCTCCCACTCCTCCGCCTGTGGCGCGGGACGCCCCGCCGCCAGGGACAGCAGCCCCAGGATCCCGAGCGCGATCTCCGAGCTGGGCGCATCGACCGCGGTGCCGATGACGCTCACCACCAGGCGGTCCGCCGGGGCGGCCCAGGTGCGGGACAGCCCGGTGGGGAAGCCCCCGGAGTGCCCGATCACCGTGAAGCCGTGCAGCCGGCCCTCCTGCAGACCCAGCCCGTACTGCCCGCCGTCGTGCAGGGTCCACACCCGGCGCCGCATCTCGCGCAGGGACGCCGCCTCCAGCAGCTCCCCGGCCGTGAGCACCTTCCCGGCGACGCTCGCGATCGCCCCGGCGCTCGCCCAGAACCCGGTGGCCGCCGCGAGCGCGCCGGTGCCGATCTGCTCCACCACGCGGCGCGGGCCGTGCAGCAGGGAGGTGTGGCCGTGGGCGAAGCCGTCGGCCTGCTCCGGGCCGGGCGGCGCATCGGGCAGGTCCGGCCCGATCCCCGGCACGCCGACGGGGTCGAGCACCAGCTCGGCGACCGCCTCGGCGAAGCCCGTCCCGGTGATCTCCTCGATGACCAGCCCCAGCAGCCCGTAACCGATGTTCGAATACTGCAGGTGCAGGCCGGGCTCTGTGCGCACCGCCCCGGAGCGGGCGATCTCCAGCAGCCGTGCGCGATCGGCGAAGGGGATGCCGAGCCGCCACCAGCGCGAATCGTCGGAGTCCCGGGTCAGGCCGGCCCCGTGGGAGAGCAGGTCGCGCAGGGTGCGGTCGGCGACGGGCGTCTCGGCGAGCTCGGCCACGTGGTCGCCGACGGTGTCGTCCAGCCGCAGCCGTCCCTGCTCCTTCAGCCGCATGATCGTGAAGGCCGTGAGCATCTTCGAGTGGGAGGCGATGCGCAGCCGGTGCGAGGTACGCAGCGGGATCCCGGCGGGCTCATCGGCCGCACCGACGGCGACCTCCGCGACCAGTTCGCCGTCATGCCACACCGCCACCTGGAAGCCGGACTGCCGGCGCAGGTGGCGCGCGGTCTCGAGCCACTCCGGCAGGATCCCCGCGACGTCCTCGACGGCGGAGCGGTCGATCCCGGCAGCTCGGGACGGGGCGCGGTCGGAGGTCGGGGCGGGCATCTGGTCTCCTTCGAGGGCGGCACATGCCCCGGCGGCGGTGCCGGAGCCACTCGCAGACTACGGCGCAGGGTGCGGGCCCGGTGGCCGCTAGCATGCATCCGTGCCACCGTTCGTACAGATCGCCACCCGCCCCGAGGACGACGTCGCCCGCACCGAGCGCGACGCCGTGCTCGCCTTCACCGGACTCGACGAGGACCAGCTGCTCTGGGCCCGCCTCGACCGCGACCCCTTCCCGGACCTCGCCGCCGACGAGATCGCCGGGATCATCCTGTGCGGCAGCCCCTTCACCGTCTCCGATCCGGTGGAGAGCAAGTCCCCGGAGCAGATCCGGGCCGAGGCGGAGATCTTCCGGGTCCTCGACCAGGTGATCGCCGAGGACATCCCCTTCCTCGGCGCCTGCTACGGGATCGGCACCCTCGGCACCCACCAGCGCGCCCGCATCGACCGCACCTACGGCGAACCGCTCGGCGCCGTCGAGGTCGAGCTCACCGCTGAGGGCCGCGAGGATCCCCTGATCCGCGAGGCCGGGCTGCCGGAGACCTTCACCGGCCTGGTCGGCCACAAGGAGGCGGTCCACACCCTGCCCGAGCACGCGACCGTGCTCGCCAGCGGGAAGACCTCGCCGGTGCAGATGTTCCGCGTGGGCACCCGCCAGTACGCGACCCAGTTCCATCCCGAGCTGGACGTCCCCTCGATCATCGAGCGGGCCCGGGCCTACCGCGACCACGGCTACTTCTCGCCCGACGAGATGGAGGACGTCTTCGACGCGCTGCGCCACGAGAACGCCGACGAGCCCCCGAAGCTGCTGCGCGCCTTCGCGACCCTCTTCGCCCGCTGAGCGGCCGGCCCCGCAGGGCCGGCCCACCCCGTCGGGCCCGTCGGCCCCCGTCGGATCAGCGCTTTCCGGCACGTCGTCCCACGTCACGACCCCTTGCTCGGGTAGCGTCCGCACCGTGCCCCGATTCACACCCGAGCAGGTCCGTCGACGCCAGATCGTCGCCGGAGCGCTCGCGCTCGTGCTGCTGCTCGTGGTCGGCGGCTGCACGATCTCGGTCATCGGGGCCCTGCGCGGCGGCGATGAGGCGCAGGCCCTCACCGAGAAGGGCGCCTTCCGCGCCGACGACGCCGCGATGACGGTCCCCGCCGTCCCGGACGACGCCGCCGCTCTCGCGAACCTGCCCGAGGGCGCCCAGCTCGCGCCCGACGAGGTGCTCGGCATCGACGTTTCCAGCCACCAGCAGGACATCGACTGGGAGCAGGTGGCCGCCGACGGGGTGGTCTTCGCGTACATCAAGGCCAGCGAGGGCGCGGACTTCGTCGACGCCAGCTTCCGCGCGAACTGGGACGGGGCGCAGGCGGCGGGCGTCACCCCCGGCGCCTACCACTACTTCACGCTGTGCTCCTCGGGCGCCGAGCAGGCCGCGGACTTCCTCGCCGCCGCCCCGCCCGACGACCGCGCGCTGCCCCCGGCGCTCGACCTCGAGTTCGACGGCGCCTGCGAGGAGAAGCCCTCGGCCGCGGAGGTCCAGGCCGAGATCGATGCCTTCACCGCCGCCGTCGAGGAGGCCTGGGGCCGCCGTCTGCTCATCTATTCGTCCTCCGAGTGGCGGGACCACTACGGGCTGCCGGTCACCGATCCGCGCCCGGACTGGCTCTTCTCCTCCGGGAACCGACCGAGCCAGGCCGACTGGGCGGTGTGGCAGCTGCGCTTCGACGGCACCGTCGCGGGGATCAGCGGCGGGGTCGACATCGATGTCGCCCGGATCGAGGTGCTGCGCGACCATTCCGCGATCCCCGAGGGGGAGGGCGCCCTCGGCCACCCGATCGAGGACGCCTGAGGCCCGCGACGCAGCGTGCCCGACGGGCGCGCCGGAGGCGGTGCGATCAGGGCTGCAGCCGGTGCCGCGTCCAGGTGCCCTCGGCGGTGCGCAGGTAGGCGATCCGGTCATGGAAGCGGTTCTCGCGGCCCTGCCAGAACTCGAGGCGCTCCGGGTGGATCCGCAGGCCGCCCCAGAACGGCGGCCGCGGCACCGACTGTCCCTCGAAACGGGCGCTGACCTCGGCGAACTGGGCATCGAGCGCTTCTCGCGAGGCGATCTCGCGGGACTGGTGCGAGGCCCACGCCCCCAGCTGCGAGCCGCGCGGACGCTGGGCCCAGTAGGCGTCGGAGTCGGCGTCCGCGAGCAGCTCGACGGTGCCCTCGATCCGCACCTGGCGCTGCAGCACGTACCAGGGCATCAGCAGCGCGGCCCGGGGCGTCGCCGCGATCTCGTGCGCCTTGTCGGACTCGAGGTTCGTGTAGACCACGAACCCGTCGGCGTCCTGATCCTTCAGCAGCACGGTGCGCGAGCGCGGGCGCGGGGCGCCGTCCTCGCCGAGCGCCACGGTGGACAGCACCACGGCCGACGGATCGGAGGGGGCGCCGTGCGACTCGCGGCGCGCGAAGGCCTCCTCGAGCCAGGTGGCGAACAGGGCCAGCGGATCCTCCGGTGCCTCATCGGGCAGCGAGGCGGCGAGGTAGTCGGTGCGCTCCGCGGCGAGGCGGCGGTGGGCGGCGCTGTCGGTCATGTGCGTGATCCTAGAGCCTGCCGCGCCCGGACGGCCCTGCCCCGGCCCGTCGCGCGGAGCGCCGACGGGACGGCTCAGGCATGTGGCGGCCGAGCGGGCTCGAGGCTGCCCAGGGGTGAGCAGGGACAGGGTCAGGCGTCGAGCCAGGGATCGGGTGGTCGCCTCGGAGGTCAGGGGCCGAGCAGGGGATCGCCCTCGGCGATGGCCCGCAGCGCGGCCAGATGCGAGGCCAGAGCGGCATGGCCGGCATCGGTCAGCGTGACCCAGGTGAGTTTGCGGGCGTCGTTCCGGCGCGGGGAGAACTCCTTGCGCAGATCCACGAGACCGGCCTCGGCGAGCAGCTTGAGATTCTTCGAGAGGTTCGCATCCTTGAGCTGCAGGATGTCGCGCAGCACCGCGAACTCGACCTCGTCGGCAGGGCGGAGCATGCCGCAGATCCGCAGCCGCACAGGGGAGTGGATCAGCTCATGGAACGCCGGGGCGGGAGCGTCCGAGGCAGCCGAGCGATCACCCGGACTGCGGGGGCTCTCGCTCATCGCGGCCCGTCCTGGTCGGCGACCTCGGCGCGCAGCACCGCGTCGTAGCGGCGACCGAGCAGCACCGTGGCAGCGAAGCCCGCGGCCGTCGGCAGCACCCCCCACCAGCGGGACAGCGAGGTGATGGTCAGCAGCACCGCGAAGGCCAGGATCACGCCGATCACCACGACGTACAGCAGCAGCGTGCGCCGGTGGCGCCGGCCCGCGGGACGCGATATGGAGACCCTCCATCGGGTGGTGTAGGAGGTCAGCATGAAGGGCATCCAGATCACGACCAGCGGGACCACCGCGGCGGGGGAGAGCCCCAGGATGCTGAGCGAGGAGATGGCCAGCGCCGCGACCGCCCCGAGCAGCACGTGGTACCACCACGGGGTGACCAGGCGGCTCGCGAGATGCGTGGCGTCGGCGTCCAGGGAGTCGAGCACCGCCTGCGCCTCGGCGGCGGTCGGTGCATCGGTCGCGAGACCCTCGGGGTCGCGACGTCCCGAGTCCTTTTCCATGAAGGAAACCCTAGAAGTGACTTCACGGGCCGTCAAGCGAGTCGGATTCGCGAGGCGGTCCGGAGCTGCGGCGCCGTCCTGCCTCGGCCGCTCGGGCCGTGGCGAGGTGCCCGCTGCCGTGGCCGGTCAGGCCGTGGCGAGGTGACCGCCGCCGTGGCTGCGGTGGCGCGGGGCGCCGTGCCTGCGGCGCAGGGGGGGGCGAGCAGCCCCCGCAGGCGGCCGGGGCGGGCCGTGCGGTGCGAGCGCTCGGCCGGCACGCGCTCGATCTCCAGCGTGCTGGCGTCCAGGCCGTGCGCGGCGGCGCGGGACTTCTCGGCGCGCAGGGCGTGCAGCGCCTCGAGGTCGCCCCACTCGGCGGGCAGCGGGCGGTAGTCGATGAGCTGATCGGTGGTGGCTCGGGTGCGGCTGGTGGCGATGGTCGCGTTTCTCATGAATCCACTGTCGTCGCGGCCGGGGCTGCGGCGCGTCCTCCGCGGAGCGCGACCACGTCATCCCTCGGGGGATCCTCGGGCGTGACCGCTCGCTCCCCGGGCGGAGCGCGTGAGGTCAGCGCACCATCCGGATGTCCGGGAGAACAGGCCAGCGCTCGTCCACCTCTCGCGCCCCGTCGGCCGCGAAGCCGAGCTTCTCGTAGAAGCGGCGGGCGCGGGCGTTGTCCTCGGCGACCCACACGCTCGCGGGCTCCTCGCCGAGCAGCGACTGGACGAGCGCGCGCCCCAGGCCGCTGCCGAACCAGGCCTCGTCGATGTACAGGATCGACAGCTCGCGCTCCCGCACCGGCTGCGGCTCGCGGGGCGCCCAGGAGGCGGCGAGGCCGACGGGGGCGCCCGTCGCGTCGCGCCCGATCCGGAACCGGCCCTCGTCGGCCTCCGGAGTGCCGGGCGTGAGCCAGCGGGTCCACTGCTCCCGGCGGCGACGGATCGCCGGCTCGCCGAACCACTGCTCGCCGTGGAGCGCGTGACCGTAGGCCACCTCCCAGCCCCGCACATGGACCCGCGCCAGCGCCGGCGCATCCGCGAGAGAGGGGACGTCGATCGTGAAGGCGTGCGCCGGGTCCGCAGCGGCGGTGGCACGGCTGCTGCGGGGCGGGCGCTCGCCGCGGGCGGCAGGGTCGGTGCGCGGGGCGGGGTCGGAGTGCGGGGCGGAGCCGGTGCGAGGGGCGGGGTCGGTCATGCATCGAGTCTGCCAGCGCAGCACCGCCGTGACCGGCGCGGCTTCCCACCAGGTATCTGCAACCCGTAGTATCACTAACGTGTGAGTGCGTCGGCAGCCCTCGGCCCCGTCGGTCCCCGACCGCGGGCGGTCCGCTGCCGCCGGACTCGTCCGCAGACAACGCCGTCCCAGGAGGACCTCGTGCCCGAAGCCGTCATCGTCGCCGCCCACCGCTCACCGATCGGACGCGCCCGCAAGGGCTCGCTCAAGGACATCCGCCCCGACGACCTCGTCGCGCAGATGATCCGCGCCGCACTCGACGAGGTCCCGCAGCTGGACCCCGCCATGATCGACGACCTGCAGCTGGGCTGTGCGATCCCCGAGGGATGCCAGGGCGGGAACCTCGCCCGCACCGTCGCGGTCCGCCTGGGCCTGGACACCGTGCCCGGCGCGACGGTCACCCGCTTCTGCGCCTCCTCGATCGAGACCACCCGCAGCGCCTTCCACGCGATCGTCTCCGGCGAGGCCCGCGCCGTGATCTCCGCGGGCGTCGAGTCGATCTCGATGAGCACCGGCAAGCTCATGGAGGAGGACGCCCGCGACCCGCGCTTCCGGGAGGCCTGGGAGCGCACCGAGAAGCGCGCCACCCGGGAGATCCCCGCCCCCTGGCACGACCCGCGCGAGGACGGCGAGCTGCCCGACGCCTACATCGCCATGGGCCAGACCGCCGAGAACGTCGCCGAGCTGCGCGGCGTGACCCGGCAGGCGCAGGACGAGTACGCGGTGCGCTCCCAGAACCGCGCCGAAGCCGCGATCGCCTCCGGCTTCTCCGCCCGCGACATCACCCCCGTCACCCTGCCCGACGGCAGCGTCGTCGACGCCGACGACTCCCCGCGCGCCGGCGTCACCCTCGAGGCGGTCTCCGCGCTCGACCCCGTCTTCCGCCCCGGCGGCACCGTCACCGCCGGCAACTGCTGCCCGCTCAACGACGGCGCCGCCGCCCTGGTGCTCATGGAGGCGGAGTACGCGAAGGAGCTCGGCATCACGCCGCTGGCCCGCGTCGTCGCGACCTCCGTCTCCGGGATCAGCCCCGAGATCATGGGTCTCGGTCCCGTCGAGGCGACCCGGACGGCGCTCGCACGCGCCGGGCTGAGCATCGAGGACATCGACCTGGTCGAGTTCAACGAGGCCTTCGCCGCGCAGGTGCTGCCCGCCGCCGAGGATCTCGGCATCGACCACGAGAAGCTCAACGTGCACGGCGGAGCGATCGCGCTCGGCCACCCCTGGGGCTCCACCGGCGCCCGCATGACCACCACCCTGCTGCACGGCCTGCAGGAGCGCGAGGGCCGCTACGGCCTGGCGACCCTGTGCGTCGGCGGCGGCCAGGGCATGGCCCTCATCGTCGAGAGGATGAACTGATGACCAGCACGAACACCACCGACCAGTCCGCCCCGCAGCCGGACCGCCGCTCCTCGCCGTGGGACGTCCCGGCACCGACGGGAGGCCATGACGCCCTCGGCGGCGCCGTCGAGGGCGTGGAGGGCGATCGCAGCGGCTCCGTCGTGAGCGACCGCGCCGTCGTCTCCGCCCCCGACGCCGCCGCGGCCACGCCCGCCGCGCTGCTGCCCGCCGCGGCCGATCACTACGCCCTGTTCCAGGATGTGGCCGGAGAGGACCTGCAGGCCTGGGCCGACGCCCGCTCGCTGGCCGACGAGGTGCTGCCCCGGATCAACGACTGGTGGGACCGCGGCGAGTACCCGATCGAGCTGATCGCCCGGCTCGGCGAGCTCGACCTGCTCACCGACGGCCTCGACGTGCCCGGCCACCGCACCCTCTCCCCGCTCGCGACGGGCCTGGTGAACATGGAGCTGTCCCGGATCGACGGGAGCGTCGGCACCATGGTCGGCGTGCAGGGCGGGCTCGCGCTGCGCTCGATCATGCTGCTCGGCTCCGAGGAGCAGAAGCAGCGCTGGGCCGAGCCGCTCGCCCGCGGCACCGAGCACGCCGCCTTCGCCCTCACCGAACCCGATCACGGCTCCGACTCCGTCTCCCTCGAGACCGTCGCCCGCCGCGACGGGGATGGCTGGGTGCTCTCCGGGCAGAAGCGCTGGATCGGCAACGGCGCCGGCTGTCACCTGTCCGTGGTGTGGGCGCGGGTGGAGGACGAGTCGCAGCCCGCGCTGCATGGGCAGGTCAGCGGCTTCCTCGTGGACCAGTCGCTGCCCGGCTACGACGCCGAGGTGATCCGCGGGAAGGTCGCGCTGCGCGCCATCCACCAGGCCCACATCACCCTCGACGGCGTGCGGATCCCGCTCGCTCAGCGCCTGCCCGGCGCCCGCTCCTTCAAGGACACCTCCGTGGTGCTGTTCGCGACCCGGGCGGGTGTCGCCTGGGGAGCGCTCGGCCACGCGCTGGCCTGCTACGAGGCCGCGCTCGAGCATGCCCAGAAGCGCATCCAGTTCGGCCGGCCGCTCGCGAAGGCGCAGCACGTCCAGGTGCGCCTGGCGGACATGCTGCAGACCCTCACCTCGATGCAGCTGCACTGCCGGCGCCTGGCCGAGCTCGAGGCCGCCGGCACCATCCGGCCCGAGCAGGCCTCCCTCGCCAAGGTGCACAACACCCGGGCCGCGCGCGAGATCGCCTCGAACGCCCGCGACCTGCTCGGCGGCTCCGGGATCCTGCTCGAGAACCGGGTGGTGCGCCACCGCAGCGACATCGAGGCGCTGCACACCTACGAGGGCACCGACACCATGCAGTCGCTCATCGTGGGCCGCTCGATCACGGGGGTGAGCGCCTTCGCCTGAGGGCGTGGGGTGCGTACCGCTGACGGCGCACGGCGGTCGCGCCCGGGTCTCGCACACCTCCCGGGCGACGCGCGCGACGCCTCACGAAGAACGCGCGGCCCGTCCCCCTCGGGACGAGCCGCGCGTTCTGTCGGTGCGGGCGCGAGGGCCGGCTCAGCGCTGCGAGCGCCGGCGGCGGGCCACCACCATCACGCCGCCCGCCACGAGCAGCGCCGCGCCGAGGAGCAGCGGGGCGACCACGGACATGCCGGTCTTCGCCAGCAGCGCATCGGAGCCTTCCGTCTCGGCGGCGCCGGCCTGGGTGGGCTGAGTGGGCTCTGCGGGCGAGGCGGGATCGTTCGGCGCCGACGGGCCCGCAGGCGCTGACGAGTCGGACTCGCCGTCCGAGTCGTCCGCTCCGCTCGGGCCGACGGGGTCGTCCGCAGTGTCGGCGTCCTCGGAGCCCTCGCTGTCGCCGGGGGTCTCGGCGTCGTCGGCATCCTCGGCGCCGTCCGCGTCGCCGGGCTCGTCGGTGTCACCCGGCTCGCTCGGCTGCTCGGGATCGACGGGCTCCTCCGGCTCGGTCGGCTTCTCCGGATCGACGGGCTTCTCGGGCTCGGTGGGCTGCTCCGGCTCGCTCGGCTCGGCGGGCTCGGGCAGGTCTCCCGCGGCCGAGAGCGCGCTCAGCGCGTCGGACGAGAGGTACGCCAGCAGCGCGTTGTCGCTGGTCTCGAACGTCTTCCAGATCTGGTGCGCATTGCCGTGCGTGCCGTAGACACCCACCGTGCCGGACTCGCGGAAGTAGTCCATCGCCTGCTCCGGGTTCGCCTCCCGCAGCACCTGTCCGTTGTCCCTGATGTCCCAGCGCTGGTCGGTGGTGGTCAGCGAGCAGCGGCCGACGACCATCGGGGTCGAGGACTGCACGCACATCTCGGGCCGGTCGGCCGGGTGGATGCGGCCGAGGAGGTCGGCGAACCAGCCGGTGGTCCCCGCAGCCTGGCCCTGGCCCTCGCCCTCGCCGCTGCCGGATCCGTCGCCGGAGCCGTCGGTCGCGCAGCCGGTGTCCTCCGGCCGCACGCGCAGCGTGTTCTCGGAGAGGAACAGGCAGTGGCCGTCGGCGACCGTCACCGGGGACCCGGCGGGAAGCACCTGACCGCGCTCGTCGAGGTGGCCGCGCGCCTCGAGGAAGGCGGCCAGCTCGGCCATCGACTCCTCGGAATCCGGGGCGCCGTCGACCACGTGCTCGGCGAGGAACGCCTCAACGTCCCGCGCATCGCTCTCGAGGGACAGGATCGTCTCGGCGACCTCGCGGGCGGCGCCGCTCAGCGGGGAGAGATCATCGGCCCACCCCTGCAGGATGCGCAGGTCATCGGCGCCCAGCACCGGGGCGGCGGAACCGGACTGCTCCGCGAGCTTCGGCTCGAGGGAGGCCAGCTCCTGCGCGCGCAGCTCGTCGAAGCCCGCCTCGCCGCCCACCACGGTCGGGTCGTCCATCGGCGCGAGGTCGGTCTCGATGTCGATCGGGGAGCCCAGATCGGTGACCGTGTCGCCGGTCTTGCACCGCACCTGCGCGCCGGTGGGCGCCTCGGACTCGGCGATGTTGACGTTCAGCTGCTTCACCCCGTCGGAGGGGTCGAGCTCGATGTGCTGGGTCTCGGCATCGGCGAAGCTCACCTCGAGCCAGCAGGCGCGCTCCGGCGCGGTCGCGGCAGGATCCGCCTGCGGCAGATCGAAGGTGACCCCGTAGTTCGAGCGGAACGCGGGGTAGACCAGGGTCTGCTCCGCGTCGGCCGGGTTGTAACCGCCGAGGATCGTGAACACCGGCACGCCCACCTCGTCCGGGGCGCGCAGGGAGAAGTCGGGATCCAGCGCCGCGGCGTCGGCCCACTGGCCGGCCTCGGGGTCCCAGGCGCGGTAGCCGCTGGGGTACTCGGTGTCCGCCACGAGATCCTCCAGGCTGTCCTGGATGCGGGTGAGGGAGTAGGCGGTGTGCAGCGTGTAGTCCGAGACGGGGCTGTCGTCCCAGCCGCCGGACATCGCATCGGTGTTGAAGTTGTACTTCCCCGCGAGGTTCTCGCCGAAGGGAACCCCGTTGATCGTCGTGTTCGCGTCGTACTCACCGGTGTCGAGGTTCGACCTCATCAGGCCGCGGTAGGGGATGTACCCCCAGCCGGAGTCCATGTGGTGCACGGCGTCGCGGATCGCGTCGTCGCCCCCGAGCGCGTCGTCCTGGCCCGGGTAGTGGCCCAGCCCGTAGGAGTGGCCGAGCTCGTGGCTCAGCTCGTTGCCGACGCTCGAGTGGAGCGTGGCCATGCCGTTGCCGCCGGAGAGCCCGTGCTCCTGGCGCCCGTTGGCGTACTGGCCCGCGGAGTGGTGGATCACCCGCTGGTTCGTGTGGCCGGGCTGCTCCTGGCTCATCGGGGAGCTCGTGATCCCCCAGGTGGCGAGGTTGATGCCGGTGGAGACCTGTGCCTTGCCCACGTCCTCGCGCATCGTGCCCGCGTAGACGCTGCCCTCGCTCGGATCAGGGGAGTCGACGGTGTAGATGTCGCCGGAGCCGACGATCACCTCGTCCAGCTCGACCGTCTCGTACTGGGCGACGGTGAGCTTGGAGATCGGGAGGGTCTGGAAGTAGTCGGTCGCCCCCGCGGCCGGGTCGACGATGAAGCGGTGCTTCTCGCTCTCGGGGGCGTCGGTGAGCATGCCGAGGCGGATGTTGTTGAGGACCAGCTCGTCGGGAGCGGCGATGTCGACGCGGTCGAGGGTGCCGGCGCTGCCGTCCTCGTCGGTGACCGTCATGGTCATGCCGGGCTGCACCCAGTCGGCCGGGAGCTCGGCGGACCAGGCCCGCAGCGAGTAGGCCACGCTGCCGCGCTCGTCGTAGGACTGGTCCGAGGCGGGCAGCTCGCGCGGGGGCGCCAGGTCGACGGTGCCCTTGACCTCCCCGTCGACCCGCACCTCGGCGCTCGCGCCGGTGATCTCGCTGGTGGGCGTGAACAGCATCAGCGCCACCCGGTCGGCGACGACGTCCGGGTGGTCGTTCTCCTGGTTGCCGCTCGGGTCCGAGGTCGTGGACTGCACGAACTCGACCATGCCGCCGAGCTCGCCGGTGAGGTCGTCCCGGAGGGGGCGCTCCGAGCCGTCGCGGGTGTCGTCGTGGAAGCCGATGTCCGCGGCGGCGCCGAGGGAGGGATCCACGGACAGCTGCGGCCGCTCGTCGGCCGGGTCGGCGGAGGCCGGAGCGGCCCCCAGGGACGACAGGCCGGTGCCGACGACGCACAGCGTCGCGGCGGCGGCGGTCAGACGGCGAAGGGCAGGGGAGAGCCCGAGGGGCTGGTCATGCATGAAGAAATCCTCGACGAGGGGAGAGGGAGAGGCCTCCCGCCGCCGGGGCGGGCGCAATGGCACACTGTAGCGCCGGGACGTCCGATGTCCACTCCGGACGCCAGCTCCCTGCAGGTCAGACGCCCTTTATGTCCGTTCTGCCGGTGCCCGGGCGAGGTGTGGATCTCAGTCCAGGTCCACGACCTCGAACTCCAGGATCCCCTCGGCGCTCGAGACCGTGGTCGACGGATCCCGCGGCGTGCGCTGCGCCGCCCACGTCCGGAAGCTCTCCTCGTCGGCCCAGCGGGTGACCACGAAGTAGCGGTCCTCGCCGCCGACGGGGCGCAGCAGCTCGAAGCCCTCGAAGCCGGGCGCCTGGTCGACGGAGTGCTTGCGCGCGGCGAAGCGCTTCTCGAGCTCCGCCTCCTGCCCCTCGGGCACGGCGAGGCGGTTGATCTTGACGACGGTCATCGAGTCCTCCAGAGATGAGACGGGTGGGGGCGCCCACCATCCTCGCCCCGGCGCGCCGGGGCGTGCGGGACCAAAGGGGTCCGCGGGGGTGGAGGGCGAAGGGCAGTGGCGCGCAGCGACGTGCCGTGACGGGCGGTGGCATGCAGAGCGGCGCGGCGCGGGGCGTCGGGCCGTCGGACCGCTGCAGGTCACTGCGGTGCGCTGGCGCGCCAGGGCCGGTGCAGGTGGAGCTGCGGATGATGTCCGAGCATCGCCTCGCACCACCGCTCCACGAAGGGGTTCCCGGCCATCCCCACGAAGATCGCATGCCCCTTCGCCGAGGCGTGCTCGTCGAGCACCCACTCGTCGATCCACGCCCCGAGCGCCATGCACGCCCGCACCCCGGGCGGTGCTCCGACGGCGCGGGGGAGGGGGCGCAGCGCGATGCCGTCTGGCGCCGGGATCGGCGGGCACTCCGGGTTCGGCAGCTCGAGCAGCAGCTCGCCGACGGCATCCTCCGGGAAGGAGGCGAGCACCATGCGCAGCAGCGACACGTCCTGCTCGTCGCCGATCAGGAGGTGGCGGGGGGTGCGAGCGATCACGATGCTCCTCAGGGGTCGGGACGACGGCGGGCGGCACGCTGCCGGCGGAGGGCCGGCACGGCCGGGCCACACGGTACGCAGAGCAGGACCGCTTAGGCAAGGCTGGCCTAACCGGAGAGACCGTCGCTCGGGAATCGCGGCCGACGGGCGCTCAGCGCACCCCCAGCGGCAGCATCCGCTCGAGCGCCTCGCGCCAGGGATCCAGCTCCCAGCCCTGTTCGGCGACCCAGGCGTCGTCGAAGTAGGTGTCGGAGTAGCGGTCCCCGGGGTCGCACAGCAGCGTGAGCACCGAGCCGGTCTCGCCGCGCTCGCGCATCCGCGCGATGAGCTGGGCCGCCGCGACCAGGTTCGTGCCGGTCGAGGCGCCGACCCGCCGGCCCAGGCGCTCGGAGAGGTAGCGTGCGCCGGCGACCGAGGCGGCGTCCGGCACGGAGATCATGCGGTCCACGACCCCGGGCACGAAGCTCGGCTCGACCTGCGGGCGTCCGATCCCCTCGATGCGCGAGCCGTGCTCGGTGGTCACCGTGAGGTCGCCCTGCACCCACCCGTCGAAGAATGCGGAGTTCTCCACGTCGGCGACGCACAGCGAGGTGGGCAGGCGGCGGTATCGCAGCAGGCGGCCGAAGGTCGCACTCGTCCCGCCGGTGCCGGCGCCCACCACGATCCAGCGCGGCACCGGATGCGGCTCGAGCTCCATCTGGGACAGCGCGCTGACGGCGATCGAGTTGTTGCCCCGCCAGTCCGTGGCCCGCTCGGCATGGGTGAACTGGTCCAGGAACAGCCCGCCGCGCTCCTCGGCGAGGTGCTGCGCGGCGCGGCTCATGTCCGCGGCGCCGTCGACCACGTGACAGGTGCCGCCGGCCGCCTCGATCAGCGCGATCTTGCGGGTGCTGGTGCCGCGGGGGATGACCGCGATGAAGGGGATGTCGAGCATCCGTGCCACATGCGCCTCGCTCACCGCGGTGGAGCCCGAGGAGGCCTCGATCACCGGCATGCCGGGACGCAGCTGCCCGTTGACCAGCGCGAACAGGAACAGCGAGCGGGCCAGGCGGTGCTTCAGGCTGCCCGAGGCGTGCGTCGACTCGTCCTTGAGGTAGAGCTCGATGTCCCAGCTCGTGGGCAGGGCGAGCCGCACCAGGTGCGTATCGGCGCTGCGGCGGCCGTCGGCATCGAGCCGGTGGATCCGCTCCGCGACCCAGGCGCGCAGCGCATCATCGCTGCGGTCCACGTCCTGCAGGGGTTCCGGCCACGTCGCGTTCTGCTTCATGCCATGACCGTAGCCGCTGGCACGGCGGCATCCGCTCGAGGCCTCCTCGCCGGGGCGGCGGGGTCGCGCAGCCGGTGCTCCGGCCCGAATGGGGAGAGTATGTAAAGGCGGGTGGCGCTCATGGTCAAGAAACCGTAAAGTCCCTCGTGCGGTCACCCTCCCGGCTCCGCGCAGGAGCACGACCCGACCCGTCGGCCGCACCCCAGGGGAAGGAACGCACCATGCACACCACCAGGACCGTCCGCCACCGGATCGCCCGCCATGGAGCGCAGCTGCTCGCGCTCGGCGCCACCGCCGCGCTCGTGGCCGGATGCGGCGCCGGGACGGATTCCGGCGGGTCCGCGCCGGCGGACGACTCGCAGGCCGGCGGCTCGCACGCCGCCACGGGTGCGCAGTCCGACGTCCGTGCCGCGACGCAGGGCGAGGAGAGCGGTGCGACCCTGCCCGAGGAGTGGGCCGGGACGATCTCGACGCAGCCCTTCGCCCCGGAGAGCCCCTCCTCCTACCTCGCCATGGTCACCCTCCACGGCGACCAGGCCGTGCACGAGATGAGCGCCGAGGAGATCGAGGGCTCCGAGTTCCTCGCCGGCGCGGACCCGCAGTGCGAGGGCGTGGCCGTGCTCGACGGGGACGCCGCGCACTGCACCTTCACCGCCATGGACGGCTCCGACGGCGAACGCAGCGCCGAGGTGCGCCTGGTCCACACCGGCTTCGGCAACACCGCCCTGCTCTTCGGCGTGACCGAGACGGAGGGGCAGATGGAGGGAGCCGAGCTCCCTGTCGCGGCCGGCGCCCCCGTCGGCCTGCAGACCCTCGGCACCGAGGACGTCTCCGCCGTCACCGACGAGGACCTCGCCGACGCCGCGACCAGCGCCGTGATGCTCGGCTACGCGAACGACGGAGAGCTGCCCGAGGAGCTCACCGTGGACTGCGAGGTGGCCGACGGCGGCGAGCACGGGCAGTGCGAGCTCACCGGCACGCCGGACGGCGGCGGGGACGGCAGCTGGTACGCCACCGCCCAGCACGGCTACGACGGCGACCGCGCCGCCTACCTGTTCACCCAGCTGCCCCAGGGGTGAGGCGCGGCCCGGTGCGGGCGATCTTCGTCCGTCTCCGCTCCCCGGGAGACCCGCGTCATGCACAATACCGAGGAAAGGGCCCGCGCGCGGGCCACCTGCAGGGGTTGCGGACGACGGGGGAGTGGAGAGCATGGAGCGGACCGGCGCACGGCGTGCAGAGGGGGCGCGCAGGCCGGCGTGGACGGCTCGCAGCGGGGTGCTGGGCGCGATCCTCCTGCTCACCGCGGGCTGCGGAGGGGGAGGCGACCCGCTGCCGGCCGAGGAGGCCGTCGCCCACTACGACGCCGTGGCCGAGGCCCTCACCGCCGAGCTCTCCGGCCAGGAATGGACCCTGCAGGAGAACCAGCGCAGCGTGGAGGAGGAGGGCGGCGCCTGCCTGTACTCCCCGGGCGTGTGGAATGCCGGAGACCCGCTGGAGGGAGTCTCCGGCGATCAGGGCTGGGACGATCTCGCCGCGCAGCTGGACCCGGTGCTGAGCGAGCACGGCTTCGAGGATCTCGGCGCCCCTTCGCGCTCCGGGGCCCTCCACAGCGTCAGCACGCAGGACGACCACGGCACCGAGCTGGTGCTCGACGAGCAGGGGCGCCTCTCGCTGCGCGGAGCGCTGATCGACGCCGAGACCTGCACGCCGGGCGCGCTGGGCCTCTGAGCCGGGCCGTCACGGAGTGCGGACGGCCCCGAAGGTGAGACGGCGCCGGAGGGCGAAGCCGAGCTTCTCGTAGCCGGCGATCGCCGCCGTGTTCCCGGCCGAGGCGTGCAGCAGCGCCCGGTCGCCCCGCTGCTGGACGTGGAAGGCGACGTCCAGCACCAGGCGCGAGGCGAGGCCCTGGCGGCGGTGCTGCTCATCGACCGCGACGGCGCTGATCTCGGTCCACCCCGCCGGGTGGAGCCGCTCGCCGGCCATCGCGATCAGCCGGCCCTCCCGGCGGATCCCCACGTACCGGCCCATCTCATGGGTGCGGCGGTGGAACGGGCCCGGCCGGGTCCGCTCCACCAGAGCGAGCATCTCGGCGCTGTCGGCCGCACCCAGCTCGACCGCCTCCGGCTCGGGGCGGGGGACGAGGCGGTCGGTCTGGACCAGCTGCACGCCGGGGATCGAGAACACCGGGGTCCAGCCCTCGGGCAGCAGCGGCTCGGCGTGGGAGACGCTCACCTCGGCACCGTGGCCGAACACGTCGAGGATCGCGTCCCACACCTCCGGATGCTCCCAGTCCCGCACCCCGACGAAGGGGGAGACGTCCGCGGGATAGCGCAGCACGTGCTCGTTGCCCTCCGCGAGGCAGCGGTGGGCCCCGCTCAGCGAGGACCAGGCGGGGTTGTCGAGCGAGATCACGGGAGCACAGTACTCCTGCGGGGCCGGTCGCGTCGGCCCCGCCGCCGGGTATGTCGGCCGCGCACGGAGCCCGGGCGGTCCGCACTCCGATAGCGTGCTCCCCGACCGCCGTGCGCCGGCGGGACCGACTCGTGAAAGGACCACGGCCCGCACGGGCCGGATGCCGCCCATGACCCCGCCACCGCCACCCACCGACCCGCAGGACCCGGACCGCACCGGCGACGACTCGACGCATGCCGAGAACGACCCGGCACCCTCCGAGCACGGCTCGGCATCCTCCGGGGAGGCCCCGCGGCCGACGGGACCCCGGCGTCGCGGCACCGGGCCGTCCCCCGCGCTCGTCGCCGCCGTGCTGTTCCTGCTGGTGCTGCTGCTCGCGCTCGCCGGCTTCTTCGGGGTCCGGGCCGCGCTCGGGGAGGGGGACCGCAGCGACCAGGCCGTGGCCGCCGCGGTCCCGGAGCTCCTCCCGGCGGGTCAGGCGACGAGCTCGTCGATCTGATCGATCGCCGAGCGCGAGCCCTCCTCCACCCCCATGTCGAGCACGGTCTGCAGGCTCTCGCGGTCCCCGTACGTGGTGACGTACACGGCGCGGGTGCCGCCGTCCTGCGGGGTGAGGGTGGTGACGCTGGTCGAGGCCGGCAGCTCGGTGTTCGGTCGGAAGTCCTCGTGGGCGAAGCCGTCCTCGACGGTGAAGGAGCGGGGCTCGTCCACCTCGAGCACCGACCAGTACCCGTAGTGGCGATCCCCCTCCGGGCCGGTCATGTAATAGGTGACCCGGCCGCCGGGGGTGAGGTCGTGATCGACCACGGTGGCCGGGTACTCGCGCGGCCCCCACACCTTCTCGAGTTGGCGCGGGTCGGCGTAGATCTGCCAGATCCGCTCCACCGGTGCGGCGAACCGGGCGGTGATCGTGAGGGTCAGGGAGTCGAGGTCGCGGCTGATGTCGGTGACGGGCATGGTCACTCCTGGGGTGGGGGCGCGGGCCGGGCGCCGCGCTGTCGCGGGGGTGGTGCCGGCCGGCGGGAGGGGCGGTCGCGGACCGCGGGGTCGACGTCGCCGTCGTCCTCGCGATGCGGGTCCTTCTCGGCCGTGAGCAGCTCGTCGATGCGGGCGATGTGCTCGCGTCGGCTCTGCTCCAGCTCGGTGAGCATCGCGGAGGCGGTGCGGAGGGTGCCGGCGGCGCCACGGGCGAGGGACTCCCTGCCGTGACGGCGCCGGGTGAGCAGGCCGGCCCGCTCGAGCACCACGACGTGCTTCTGCACCGCCGTGAGGCTCATCGGGTAGTTCCTGGCCAGGGACGAGACCGACTCCTCGCGTCGCAGCACCCGCCGCAGGATGTCCCGCCGCGTGCGATCCGAGAGCGCATGGAACCAGGCGTCCGCCCGGTCGTCGTCGATCCGCTGCATGACGAAAATCTACAACCGTTCGGTTGTGCATGCAAGGGCTGGCTCCGGGCCGCTCTCCGGGCCTCGCGCGCTGCCCGACCACGGTCGCCGCGCCTCGCGGGTCTGGTGGCCTCCGTCGCCCTCGTGCTCGGCGGGAGCCGGCCGCCGTCGGCGAGCACACCCTCAGCTGGGCCGTCTGGACCGACGGCACCCTCGCGGTCACCGCGCTCGAGGTCGACCTCGCCGCCACCGCCCCGGGCACCGCGGGGCCGAGCAGTGCAGGTGGCGGGGCTGACCAGTGCAGGTGGGCTACCGTGACCGTGCCATGCCCCAGACGCCTCCCACGGCCCCGCTGCCGGACCCCGACGCCACCCGCGTGGTGCGCCCGCGACGCCCGCGCACCACCTTCTACGTCACCGTCGGCTGCCTCTCCGTGATCGCGGGCCTGGTGCTCGGCGTCGGCGGCTTCGTCGGCGTGCGCACCCTGCAGGGCGAGGGTGCCCCGCTCGCCGGCGGCGAGGCGGGGGAGCCCGCGGGCGATGTGCCCGGAGGTGCGAGCCCCGGCGGCGCGGATCCCGAGGAGGCGACCTCCGGGAGCGCAGGTCCGGGCGACCCGGCTCTTGAGACCGGCGGCGTGACGACCCCCGAGGGGTCAGCGACGGTGCTCGAGGAGACCCCCGTCGGCCCCGAGGCCGCCGTCCCCTTCGGCAGCACCATCCCTCTGCGCTCCAGCCACCTCGAGGGCGAGATCGAGGTGACCTTCACGGCGATGGACTGGGACGCGACCGCGGAGATGCTCGAGACCAACTCGCTCACCGAGGAGCCCGCGGAGGGCAGCAAGTACGCCCTGCTCTCCCTCGAGGGCGTCTACCACGGCGAGGGCGCCGTGGACTGGGCACCCAGCTGGATCCGCGCCTCCTATGTGGCGCAGGACGGCACCGAGCACCCCCGCGTCTACCGCGTCACCCCGCGCTTCGACGAGCTCATCGAGCAGGCCGGCGCCTCTCCGGGCGAGGCCTTCCTCGCCGAGCTCCCCTTCGAGATCCCCGAGCACCTCGACGGCGGCGGCCACGTGGTGCTGCGCGACACCGGGCAGGCCCTCGAGGAGGGCGCCTGGGTCGCGCTGGTCTGAGGGGCGGGACCGTGCCCGGCGCGGTGGACACCCGCCGCCGACCTGAGGCATGATCTATCTGAAACCCGCAGTATCAGACAATTGCGCGGGAGCCGCCCGCCCTCGACGAAGAGTTCGCGAAAGGTCACTGATGAGCAGCTACACCGAGCACGTCACCCGAGTCCTCACCGAGGAGCGCGAGCATCCCGGCCTGGGCACGGTGGCGGTGCTGACCTTCGCCCCGCCGGAGGGGGAGGAGCGCCGCCCCGCGACCCTGGGTCCCCGCTCGATCGAGGCCGTCACGGGCACGATCGCCGCGGCGCTCGACCGCGCGGAGGCGGGGGAGATCCAGGCGATCGCGCTCACCGGCACCGGGAAGGTGTTCCTCGCCGGAGCGGACCTGTCGATGTTCGCGGACCCCGCCGCCGCAGGGAACGTCGCGGCGATGACCCGCGCCGCCCATGACCTGCAGGTGCGGGTGCGCACCAGCCCCGTGCCGGTGCTCGCCCACCTCAACGGCGTCGCCCTCGGCGGCGGTCTCGAGGTCGCGCTGATGGCCGATGTGCGCACCGCCGCCCCCGCGGTGCGCGGGCTGGGGGTGCCCGAGACCTCGCTGGGCATCCTGCCCGGCTGGGGCGGCACCACGCTGCTGCAGTCCGTGGTCGGCGCCGAGGCCGCCGTGCGGATGATCCTCGAGGACCCCGCCCGCGACCGGCAGCTCGACGCCGAGCAGGCGCTCGAGATCGGACTGGTCGACGAGCTCGCCGAGGATCTCGAAGCGGCGCTGGACCAGTTCGCCGCGCTCGTCGCCGCCCACATCGATCTCGACGAGTCCGACGCCGACATCGTCGACCCCGCTCTCGCCGCGACCGCGGCCGATGCCCCGGCGGACGCTCCCGGCGCCTGGGTGGGCCGCGAGGCGCCGGTGCCCGCCGCCGACACCCCCGAGGCCGAAGCGCTGCTCGACGCGCTCGATGCCGCGCACGGCGGCGGGGAGACGCGCCGCACCTGGGCCGCACGGCTCGAGGCGCAGGGAGCCCCCGCCGTCGGCCGCGCCCTCGCGCTGCTGCAGGCCCTGCCCGGCTCCACCCTCCCCGAGGCGCTCGCCCGCGAGGCGGAGGCCCTCGAGGAGCTGGTGCGCAGCGACGCCGCCGCGGCCTCGATGTACTCCGCCGAGCTGCTGCGCCGCGGCAGGCCGGGCCGCACCCCGGTCGAGGGTGCCCGCGAGATCCGCCGCGTGGGCGTGGCCGGTGCCGGGCTGATGGCCTCGCAGATCGCCGCCCAGCTCGCGCTGGGGCTGCAGGTGCCCGTGGTGATGCGCGACCTCGACGAGGACATCGCCGCCAAGGGGTTGGCCGCCGCACGCGACGTGATCGCCCAGGCCGCCGCCCGCGGGAAGCTCGACGAGACCGCCGCCGCGACGATCGCCGGCAACCTCTCCGCGACCACCGACCTGCAGGACCTCGCCGGCTGCGACCTCGTGCTCGAGGCGGTCCCCGAGGTGCTCGCGATCAAGAAGTCCGTCTTCGCGGAGCTCGAGGGCGTGCTGGACGAGGACGCCCTGCTGGTCACCAACACCTCCTCGCTGTCCGTGGCACGGATGGCGGAGGAGCTCACCCACCCCGAACGCGTCGTGGGCCTGCACTTCTTCAACCCCGTCGCGAAGATGCCGCTGGTCGAGGTGATCCACACCGAGGCCACCGACGAGACCACCCTCGCCACCGGCCTCGAGGTGGTGCGCCGCCTGCGGAAGTTCGCCGTGCGCAGCGCGGACGCCCCCGGCTTCATCGTCAACCGGCTGCTGTTCCGGGTGCTCGGCGCAGTCCTCGCCTCCGTCGACGCCGGGGCGGACCCGGCCGAGGTCGACGCCTCCCTTGACCCGCTCGGCATGCCGATGCGCCCCTTCGCGCTGCTGGACCTGGTGGGCCTGGCCGTCGCCGACCACGTGGGCACCGTGCTCGTCGAGGAGCTCGGCGACCGCTTCCACGCCTCCCCGGGCCTGAACGCCATGGCGGAGAGGAAGGCCCGCTTCACCGAGCCGTCGAAGACGGCGGTGCACCCGCCGGTCTCGCCCACCGTCGCCGAGGCCTTCGGGATCTCGGGGGCCGACGGCTCCGCGGCACCCGTCGGCGACGCCCTGCTCGAGAAGGTGCAGGACGGCCTCGCCGAGGAGATCGCGCTGATGCTCGAGAGCGGCGTGGTCGAGCGGCCCGAACAGGTGGACCTCGCCCTGATCCTCGGTGCCGGTTTCCCCCGCCACCGCGGCGGCGTCACCCCGTACCTCGACGCCTCCGGGGCCTCGCAGCGCGCCGCCGGCCGCACCTTCCACGGCGAGCTGTTCACCGGGCGCGGCTGACGGCCGGCTTCGTGATCGGATAGGTATCCCCGCACCCTGAACGCAGTCTGGGAGCGCCGTACGATGAGCGGACGAGCCCAGGGGGTTCGACCGAGAAGGTCGTGTCAGCAGAGAGGGGACGGCGCCGCGCGGCGCCGGAGAAGAACATGTCGCAGCCACCGCAGAGCGGATGGGGCCAGTCCCCCTCCGGAGATCCCTACGGACAGTCCTCGCCGAACGGCGGCTACGGCCCGCAGGGGTACGGACAGGACCCGCAGCAGGGCTACGGGCAGCAGCCCGGCTACGGCCAGGCCTCGCCGAACGCCGGCTACGGGCAGGATCCGTCCTTCGCGCCGGGCTTCGGCGACACCGGCGGTCAGGGGACGGCCCCGCAGGGCGGGGTCCCGAAGAAGTCGAACACGCTGCCGATCATCCTCTGCGCGGGCTGTGCCGTGATGGTGCTGGTGCTCCTCGCCGTCGGCGGAGGCCTCTACTTCCTCGTCCGCGACGGCGATGAGCCCACCGGCGGCGGAGGGACCACCGCGACCGCGGAGCAGACCGACGAGCCCACGGACGATCCCGCCGATGAACCGTCGGATGGCGCGGCCGAGGAGCCGACCGACGAGCCGTCGGACGATGGTGCCGAGGAGCCGAGCGATGACGCGGCCGAGGAGCCGGCGGCCGACGGCGGCGGCACCAAGGACAGCCCCTACGCGCTCGGCGAGACGTTCACGATCGAGGACGCCGACGGGGGCACCCTGGACGTCACCCTCGGCGAGGTGGACTGGGACGCCACCGACGCCGTCATGGAGGCGAACGAGTTCAACACCGAGCCGGAGGACGGCGAGACCTACATCCTCGTCCCGATCGAGGTGACGTACCACGGCGACGACTCCTTCGAGCCGGGCTTCTCGCTCTCGGTGGAATACGTCTCCGACAAGGGCAACTCCTACTCCGACGCGGGCGCCATCACCCCGGACTCCTGGATCGACGTCGGCACGGTCTACGACGGCGGCACCGCCGCCTGGTCCGACGGGATCCTCATCCCGCAGGACCAGGTCGACAGCGGTTCCTTCACCGTCCAGGCCCTGCTGGACTTCACGGGCGACAAGGTGTGGGTCTCCGCGAGCTGAGCCGCCCGCCGCGCCGGCTCAGCGGCGCGGCGCCGCCCAGGCCTCGAGCTTCTCGAGCGCCTGCTCGATCGTCGCGCGGCTCTTGCAGAACGCCATGCGCAGGTAGGCGGTCGCCGCGCCGGCCTGGCCCTCGCGGTAGAAGGCGGTCAGCGGGATCGCGACCACGCCGGCCTCGGCTGGCAGACGCTCCGCGAGCGCGTCGGCGTCGGGCTCCCCGAGCGGGGAGGCATCCGCGACGGTGAAGTAGCCGGCCTCGGGCACGCTCACGCGGAAGCCGATCTCCCGCAGACCGTCGGTGAGCAGGTCACGCCGCCCCCGCAGATCCTCCGCCAGCTCGTGGAAGGCCGATGGGGGCATTGCCAGGCCCGCCGCCACCGCGGGCTGGAAGGGCGCTCCCGAGGAGTAGGTCAGCCACTGCTTCACCCCGGTGATCGCCGTGATCAGCTCCGGCCGCGCCGTGAGCCAGCCGATCTTCCAGCCCGTCACGGAGAAGGTCTTCCCGGCCGAGGAGATCGAGATGGTGCGATCCTGCGCGCCCGGCAGGGACGCGAGCGGGCGGTGCGCGGCCCCGAAGGTGAGGTGCTCGTACACCTCGTCGGTGACGATCAGGGCGTCGTGCCGCGCGGCCTCGTCGGCGATCAGCTGCAGCGTGCTCTGCGCGAGCATCAGACCGGTCGGGTTGTGCGGGGTGTTCACCAGCACCGCCCGGGTGCGCGGCGAGAACGCGTCGCGCAGGGCGTCCTCGTCGACCTCGAGGACCAGGTCGCCGGTGGTCTCGTCGGTGCGGGAGGTGAGCGGCGCCGTGCGATGCACCCCGCCGGCCAGGGCGATGATCGCCGCGTACTGGTCGTAGAACGGCTCGAGGGTGATCACCTCATCACCCGGCTGCACGAGCGCGAGGAGGGTCGCCGCGAGCGCCTCGGTGGCCCCGGTGCTCACCAGCACCTCGCTCGCCGGATCCCAGCGCAGCCCGTACCACCGGGCCTGGTGCTCGGCGATCGCCTCCCGCAGCACGGCCTCCCCGGCACCCGGCGGGTACTGGTTGCGACCTTCGCGGATCGCGTCGACCGCCGCCTCGGAGACCGCGGTCGGCGGGGCGTCGTCCGGGAAGCCCTGACCGAGGTTCAACGCGCCGTGCGCCGCGGCGCGCGCGGACATCTGGGCGAACACGGTCGGGCGGGCCTCGCCGTCCTTCAGCAGGCCGGCAGCGGCGGCGGCACGGGTCCAGGGGCCGGTGGTCTTCATGCCGACGAGTCTGTCAGAGGTCGTGCACCCGGGAGGAGGCCCGTCCGCTGTCGTGCAGGAGCGAGGGGTCCGGCCGCTGTCGGGCGCGGCGCACCGCCGTCTACGGTGGAGGCAGGAGAACGGACGGAGCCCCCGATCCGCCGGGCGAAGCGCCCACCGGACGAAGGAGAACGGACATGGACATCGTCGTGCGAGCAGGGGACATCACGCAGGAGACGACCGAGGCGATCGTCAACGCCGCCAACTCGAGCCTGCTCGGCGGCGGCGGGGTCGACGGCGCGATCCACCGCGCCGGAGGCCCCGAGATCCTCGCCGCCTGCCGCGCGCTGCGCGAGAGCGAGCTGCCGGACGGGCTGCCCGCGGGCCGGGCCGTCGCCACCACGGCCGGGCGCCTGCCCGCCCGCTGGGTCGTCCACACCGTCGGCCCCGTGCATTCCCGGCGCGAGGACCGCTCCGCGACCCTCGCCTCCTGCTACCGCGAGAGCCTGCGCGCGGCCGCGGAGGTCGGGGCCCGCAGCATCGCGTTCCCGGCGATCTCCGCCGGCGTCTATGGGTGGCCGATGGACGATGCCGCCCGGATCGCCGTGCAGACGGTGCGCGAGACCGCCGACGAGGTCGCCGAGACGATCGGGACCGTGGTGTTCGTGCCCTTCGGCGAGGAGGCCGAGCGCGCGTTCCACCGCTGGGCGGAGGCATAGCGGCGCACGGCCGGGACCGCGTCGCCGTGCTCGCCGCACCCGCGGCGGGGGCTCAGCGCTTGGGGAAGACGAGCCGGCCGTAGGTGACGTAGCGGAACGAGGTCGAGACGACCTGCCCGACGAGGGTGCCGGAGATGTTGTCCGCCAGCACCGAGTCCAGTCCCAGCACGTACCGCGAGAAGCCCAGGCAGGACAGCTGCAGCCCGGCGGCGATGAGGTTCACCAGGATGAACAGCACGATCGAGCGGGTGGTGTCCGGTCGGGGCCGGTCGCCGAAGGTCCAGAACCTGTTGCCCAGATAGGTGAGGCACGAGGCGACCGCGATCGTGAGCAGCTTCGCCGTGAGCGGTGAGCCGTGCATCAGCCCCGCGCCCCACCCCTGGCTGGGACTCCAGAACACCAGCAGGTTGTACATCGCGGCGTCCAGCAGGAACACGACCCCGCCCACCAGCAGGAAGGTCGCCGTCGGGCGCAGATGCTCGGCGAGCAGCGCGGCGAGCCGGTCGCGGCGCGCGGTGCTCGGGTGCTGGGCAGCGCCCGCAGGCACAGAGGTGCCGGCGGAAGCGGGGGACGCAGGATCCTCCTGCGTCGTCTGGTCCGGCGTCAGCACGCCCGGCACTGTACCCGAGGCGATAAGATCGGGCCTCGGCCGCTGCGACGGGCCGGAGCGCCTCGGCGCCGGGCCCTGGGAGCGCGTGGCCAGACCGCGGCGACGGGTCGGCGGGTCCTGCGGGATCCCGGCCCTGGGAGCGCCCGGTCACCGCCGCAGCGACGGCACCGCCGGGAGCACCGGGCGGGCCTGGGAGCGCGCGGCACCGGCAACGACATCTTCAAGGAAGGCCCCCATGACTCACGTCGCCCTCACCATCGCCGGCTCCGAGACCACCGGAGGCGCCGGGGCGCAGGCGGATCTCAAGACGTTCCACCAGCTCGGCACCTTCGGCACCGCGGCGCTGACCTGCATCGTCTCCTTCGATCCGCAGAACGACTGGGCGCACCGCTTCGTGCCCGTGGACCCGCAGGTGATCGCCGACCAGATCGAGGCGACCACCGCCGTGCACGAGATCGACACGGTGAAGATCGGCATGCTCGGCACCCCCGCCACCATCGACACGGTCGCCGCCTCGCTCGCCGAGCGCTCCTTCACGAACGTGGTGCTGGACCCGGTGCTGATCTGCAAGGGCCAGGAGCCCGGCGCGGCGCTGGACACCGACAACGCCCTCAAGGAGAAGATCCTCCCGCTGGCCACCTTCGTCACCCCCAACCACTTCGAGGCCCTGACCCTCTCCGGGATGGACAGCATCGAGAGCGTCGAGGACCTCGCCGAGGCGGCCCGCCGCATCCACGACACCTACGACGTGATCGTGCTGGCCAAGGGCGGGGTCGTGCTCGACGGGCCGGACGCGGTGGACGTGTTCCACGACGGCGAGCAGACCATCGAGCTGCGCAGCCCCAAGATCGGCGAGCACCGCGTCTCCGGCGCAGGCTGCACCCTCGCGGCCGCGGTCACCGCCGAGCTCGCCAAGGGCGCGAGCCCGCTCGAGGCGGCACGCACCGCGAAGGCCATCGTCACCAGCTCGATCGAACACCGCCAGCCCGGCGCGACCCCCTTCGACGCGGTCTACCAGGGCGCCTACCAGGCCTGACCCGCCGGCCCCGCCCCGCCGGCCCCGCCCCGTCGGCGCGGGGCGCGCCAGCGGGCGCGGGGGCCGACGAGGCGGAGCGGCCGCTGCGGCGGCGCGGGGAGCACCGGGGGCTGCGCACGGGGTGAGCGCGGTCCCCGCAGCGGTCACGAAACCGTTCCGACATGCGGCCAGGCGCGTCATGATGTGGACAGATGTCGCGGAGCACAGCATTCTCGGTGCATGAACGAGAGCAGCAGCATCGGTGACGCGCTCATCTCCGCGCGCGGCGTCGACAAGTTCTTCGGCGACTTCCAGGCGCTGAAGAACATCGACCTGGACATCCACCGCGGCGAGGTGGTGGCGCTGATCGGCGCCTCCGGCTCCGGGAAGTCCACCCTGTGCCGCTGCCTGAACCGTCTCGAGACGATCACCCACGGCGAGATCACCATCGACGGGGAGCGGCTGCCCGAGGAGGGCAAGGACCTCACCCGCCTGCGGGCCGACGTGGGCATGGTGTTCCAGAGCTTCAACCTCTTCCCGCACCTCAAGGCCATCGACAACGTCGCCCTCGGGCCGCGGCGCGTGCGCGGCGTCCCCAAGGCGGAGGCCGAGGCCCAGGCCGAGGAGCTGCTCGAGCGCGTGGGCCTCGCCGACAAGGCGAACTCCCTGCCCACCGCCCTCTCCGGCGGCCAGCAGCAGCGTGTGGCGATCGCGCGGGCGCTGGCGATGAAGCCCAAGGCGCTGCTCTTCGACGAACCCACCTCTGCGCTCGACCCCGAGGTGATCAACGAGGTCCTCGACGTCATGACCGAGCTCGCCGAGCAGGGCATGACGATGCTCGTGGTCACCCATGAGATGGGCTTCGCCCGGCACGTCTGCGACCGCGTGGTCTACCTGGACCAGGGCGAGATCGTCGAGCAGGGCGAGCCCGAGGAGTTCTTCACCGCTCCCCGCACCGAGCGGGCGAAAGCCTTCCTCAGCAAGATCCTCGCCCACTGACCTGCGCCGATGACCGGCGCTCCCTTCACCCACACCCCGCCGCCCCGCCCGGAGCGGCTCGAGACATCGGAGAGATCCATGACCCGCACCAGCTTCCGACCCGGCCGCCGCGCCGTGGTCGCCGCCGCAGCCGCCCTGCCCCTCGTCGGCCTCGCCGCCTGCTCCTCCGACACCGGCGACGGCCCGGACCTCGGCGGCGGCGAGGGCGGCGCCGACGAGGAGGGCTCGCCCATGGCCGACGTCCTCGCCTCCGGCCCCGTGGCCGAGGAGGACGCGATCTCGGCGAACGCCTGGGCCAGCGCCATCAAGGACAAGGACCAGCTGATCCGCGGCGGCACCGTCGCCAACCAGGTGTTCTCCCTCGCCTCCACCACCGGCGGCCAGCCCACCGGCTTCGACGCGGGCATCACCCAGCTGCTGGCCAAGTACATCCTCGGCGAGGGTGGGGAGGAGAAGGTCGACTACGTCGACACCACCGTCGAGACCCGCGAGACCATGGTCCAGAACGGCACCGTGGACTGCGTGATCGCGACCTATTCGATCACCCCCGAGCGGCTCGAGGTCATCGACTTCGCCGGCCCCTACTACCTCTCCGGCACCGCGATCCAGGTGCGCGCCGAGGACAAGGACTCGATCTCCGGGCCCGAGGACCTCAGCGGCCTGAACCTCGTCACCCAGGCGAACTCGACCGGCATCCAGGCCATCGAGGACAACGTCCCCGATCCGGGGGACGTCCAGACCCTCCCGGACAACGAGTCCTGCGTCGCCGCGCTCAAGCAGGGCCGCGCCGACGCCTATGTGCTGGACCAGGGCGTGCTGCTGGGCAACTCCGCGGCCGATGACGAGGTCGTCGTGGTGGGCGAGCCCTTCGTGGACGACCCCTACGGCATCGGCCTGTCCCAGGACAGCGAGGGCGCCGTCGACTTCGTCAACACCTTCCTGCAGGAGATCATCGACTCCGGCACGTGGGAGGCGCTGTGGAGCGCGACCGTCGGCGAGGTCATCGAGGGCGAGGCCCCCGAGCCGCCCGTGCCCGGCGAGCTGCCCGCCTGACCCGCCGGCGCTGACCGGCCGCGCGCGGCCGGTCGCCCCCGACCGGGGCCGACGGGGAGCGCCCGCCGCATGCGCTCCCCGTCGGCCACCCCCGACAGCATCGAGAGGCCCCGATGGACGCCATCCGCGAGAACTTCCCCCTGCTGCTGCAGGGCATAGGGACCACGGTCGCGCTGACCGTGATCGGCTACGCGCTCGCTCTGATCCTCGGCACCCTGCTGGCGGTGGCGAGGGTCAGCCCGATCCCGCCGCTGCGCGGGGCGGCGACGGTGTACGTCGAGATCTTCCGCAACATCCCGCTGCTGAGCCTGCTGATCCTGATCTCCTTCGGTCTGCCGGACGTGGGCCTGCTGCTGCCGTACTTCTGGTGCGGGGTGCTGGGGCTGACCCTCTCCTCGGCGGCGTTCGTGTGCGAGAACGTGCGCTCGGGCATCAACACCGTGCCGATCGGGCATGCGGAGGCGGCCCGGTCGATCGGCCTGGGCTTCTTCGGGACGCTGCGCCTCGTGGTGCTGCCGCAGGCGTTCCGCTCGATGGTGCAGCCGCTGGTCAACGTGTTCATCGGCACCGTGATCGGCTCCGCCCTGTGCTCCGCGATCGCGGTGCAGGAGGTCACCTGGGTCACCCAGACGCTGAACATCCGCTACGCCCAGGCGGTGCTGATGTTCCTCATCGCCGGTGCGGTCTATCTGATCCTCTCCCTCGGCGGCGCCGCGCTCGGCGGCGTCATCGAGCGGGCGGTCGCCCCGGGCGGCGAGGGCCGCTCGGGCCACCGCGCCACGCTCGACGTCACGGCAGGAGCACAGGCATGAGCACTGCGGGTCGACGAACTGCGAGGAACGAGCGGGAGGAGATGCGCGCATGAGCACTGCGGGTCGACGAACTGCGAGGAACGAGCGGGAGGAGATGCGCGCATGAGCACTGCCACGTCTTCCTCCACCGCCACCCAGGTCCTCTTCGACGCTCCCGGCCCGAAGGGGCGGCGTCGCATCCTGCTGCTGTCGATCCTCAGCGTCGTGGCGATCCTCGCGCTGCTGGCGGGGGCGCTGTGGCAGTTCCACGCGAACGGCCAGCTGGATCCGAACAAGTGGGTGGTGTATCTCCGCGCCGACTACCTCGCCTTCCTCGGGCACGGGCTGTGGGGGACGCTCAAGGTCACGGCGCTCGCCGCCGTGGTCGCCTTCCCCTTCGGGCTGCTGCTCGCCCTGGCGCGGATGTCGCGGTTCCGGCTGCTCAAGGCTGTGGCGGTGACCTGGATCGAGTTCTTCCGCGGCATCCCGATGCTGCTGGTGGTCTATGCGTTCCTGCTGGCCCTGCCGGCGTTCGGCGTGACGTTCCCGCGCTTCTGGATGCTGGTGGTCCCGATGATCCTGGTCTCCAGCGCCGCGACCGCGGAGGTGTTCCGCGCGGGCATCAAGGCGGTGGACAAGGGGCAGCACGAGGCGGCGGACGCGATCGGGCTCAGCCGCCGCGACTCGCTGATCTACGTGGTGCTGCCGCAGGCGGTGCGGCTGGTGCTGCCCAGCCTGATCCTCGCCCTGGTCACCCTGCTCAAGGATTCGACGCTCGGCTACGTGGTCAGCTACAACGAGCTGCAGTTCCAGGGCAAGACGCTCGTCTCGATCACCCGCTACCTGGTGCAGACGTATCTCGTGGTCTCCGTGATCTACATCGTCATCAACCTCATGCTCACCCGCGTCGCGCTCTCCCTCGACGCGCGGATGAAGGCCCGCGCCGCAGCGGGCTGAGCGTCGGGCGCGGCCGGCGGGGTCCGTCGGCCCCGCCCCGACGGCGCGCCCCGTCCCTGTCCCGTCCTCCACGAAAGCTGGTCCCGCTCCATGTGCCGCCTGCTCGGTGTCGTCTCCCGTGAACCCCTCTCCCTCGACGAGGCCGTCGCGGAGGAGATCGAGCCGTTCACGGCGCAGTCGGAGGTGCACCGGGACGGCTGGGGCGTGGCCTGGTTCGAGAGCGACCAGCCGGACCGCCCCGGGGAGGCCGATGCTCCGGGCTCCGGCCGGGCTGACGAGGCAGGCGGGGCCGGAACGGCCGGGTCGAGGCTCGGCAACCCCCGTCGGCCGCAGATCCGCCGCCACCTGGACGTGGCCCGCGAATCGGCGGCCTATCGGGAGGCGATCCACGCCGCGACCGGGCCGATGATGATGGTGCACCTGCGCAAGGCGAGCCCCGGTCTGCCGCTGGAGATCCGCAACACCCACCCGTTCCGCGAGGGCGAGACGGTCTTCGCCCACAACGGCCAGTTCGATCTCACCCCGGCGCTGCGCGAGGCGCTGCTCGCCCGGGGCGGTCGCCGTCCCGCCGGCACCACCGATTCGGAGCTGTTCTTCTCGCTCGTGGAGCTGCACGCCCGGGAGGAGGATCCCGCCGCCGCCGTGCAGCGCGCCGCCGCGGAGCTCACCGCGCTGTGCCTCGAGCACGGTGCCCGGGTGCCCGAATCGCTGAACTGCCTCTACATGACCCCGGACGTGCTGGTCGCCTATCAGCAGTCCGATCCGGAGCAGGCCCGCCGCCACGGCCGACCGCACGTGTATGCGCTGCGCTACCGGATCGACGCGGACCGCGTCATCGTCGCCTCCTCCGGCATCCCGCAGACGGAATACCTCGAGGTGGGAGAGGGGCAGGCGCTCGTGATCGACCGCGCCCGCCTCAGCGTCGCCGTGCGCCCGCAGCTCGCGGTCACCCCGCGCTGAGAGCGCGCGGCCCGGGCACGACGCCCTGCTCGACCGCCTGGTAGAAGGTCGGGGCCCTCCCACCGGCGCGGTCCCGGCTCGATAAGGTGGACACTCCGGCGGTGACAGCCCGCCGGCGCGACCCCGCTGGGAGGCCCCGTGATCGGTTTCGAGAACATCCGCAAGGAGTACCCGGGCGGGACTCTCGCGGTCGAGGACTTCAGCCTCGAGATCGCCTCGCGCGAATGTGTGGTGCTGGTGGGCAGCTCCGGCTCGGGCAAGACCACCCTGATGCGGATGATCAACCGGATGGTCGACCCCACCTCCGGGCGGGTGCACATCGACGGCGACGACGTGGCGGGCCTGAATCCGGTCCAGCTGCGGCGCCGCATCGGCTACGTCATGCAGGCCTCCGGTCTGCTCCCGCACCGCACCGTGCTCGACAACATCACCACGGTGCCGGTGCTGCGCGGCACCCCGCGGCGGGAGGCCCGCGACCGGGCGCAGGAGCTGATGGGGACCGTCGGCCTCGACGCCGCGCTCGCCGACCGCTACCCCGCACAGCTCTCGGGCGGACAGCAGCAGCGCGTGGGGGTGGCGCGGGGTCTCGCCGCCGATCCGAACATCCTGCTGATGGACGAGCCCTTCGGCGCGGTGGACCCGATCGTGCGCGCCGAGCTGCAGCGGGAGCTGCAGCGCCTGCAGCACGAGCTGCGCAAGACGATCGTCTTCGTCACCCATGACATCGACGAGGCCTTCCTCCTCGGGGACCGGGTGGTGATCCTCAAACCGGGCGGGATCATCGCGCAGGTCGGCACGCCGCAGGAGATCCTCGCCGCCCCGGCCGACGACTTCGTCGCGAGCTTCGTGGGGGCGGACCGCGGCGCCCGCACCCTGCACGTCGAACGGGTCGACGGCCGCGACGTGGTGGTGGACGCCGAGGGGCGGCCCGCCGGGGTGCTCGCCGCGGGCACGGCCGACGAGCCGGCGGGGGAGCGGGCCCCGTGACCTGGGTGCGCGAGAACCTCGACGTGATCGCCGCCTACACCGGCGCGCACCTGCTCCAGGCCCTGCCGCCGATCCTGGTGGCCTTCGCCCTGTCGCTGCCGCTCGCGAAGCTCGCCAACTCCCGCGGCTGGCTGCGCACGGGCGTGACCACCACCTCCGGGCTGATGTACGCGATCCCCTCGCTGCCGCTGTTCGTGCTGCTGCCGGGCCTGGTCGGCACCGGGGTGCGCAGCCCGCTGAACATCGCCGTCGCCCTGTCGCTGTACGGCCTCGCCCTCATGGTGCCCACCGCGTCGGACGCCTTCCGCTCCGTGAGCCGTGACGTGCTCGGCTCCGCCACCGCGCAGGGCTACGCGCCCGCCGCCCGCTTCCTCCGGGTCGAGCTGCCGCTCGCGGGGCCGGTGCTGCTGGCCGGGGTGCGGGTGGTCGCGGTGAGCACCATCTCGCTGGTCACCGTCGGCGGCGTGCTCGGCGTGCCGAGCCTGGGGATGCTGTTCGTGGACGGCGTGCGCCGCGGCATCGTCGAGGAGATCGCCGCGGGCATCGTCGCCACCGCCGCCCTCGCCCTGCTCACCGATGCGCTGCTGGTGCTGCTGGGACGCGCCGTGATGCCCTGGACCCGACAGCCGGAGGTGCGCAGACCATGACCGGCAACCCCTTCCTGGACTCCCTCGACTGGCTCGGCGACCCGCTGCGCTGGTCCGGTCCCGACGGGATCCCGCTGCGCACCCTCGAGCACCTCGGCTACACCGCGCTCGGGGTCCTCGTGGCCGCGCTGCTCGCGGTGCCCATCGGCCTGTACGTCGGCCACACGGGCCGGTTCAAGGGCCTCGCGGTCGCCGCCGCCGGTGCCGCCCGCGCCCTGCCCACCCTGGGCCTGGTCACCCTGTTCGCCCTGCTGCTCGGCATCGGGCTCACGGCCCCGCTGGCCTCCTTCGTGATCCTCGCGATCCCGTCGCTGCTGGCCGGCGCCTACTCCGCCATCGAATCCGCGGACCCCGCCACCGTCGACGCCGCCCGCGCCCAGGGCATGACCGAGCTGCAGATCCTCACCCGGGTCGAGATCCCGCTGGGCATGCCGCTGCTGATCGGCGGATTCCGCGGAGCGACCGTGCAGGTGGTGGCCACCGCGATGCTCGCCGCCTACGTCGGCAACGGGGGGCTGGGGCGGTACATCTTCCAGGGCCTGGGCTCGCAGAACTACCCGCAGATGATCGCCGGCTCGCTGCTGGTGATCGTCCTCGCGCTCGTGCTGGACCTCGCCCTCCTGCTGACCCAGCGGATCACCGCACCGCCCGGGGCGACCGCCCCGTGACCGCCTCGACGCCCTGACCGGCACCGGTCCCGGCGCCCGGCCCCACCGTCCCTCCCACCCGCCCGCCCCTCTCGAGGAGAACACCCATGACCATCCACAGCACCCGCCGCCACCTGCTCGGAGCGCTCGGGGTCGGAGGCATCGCCCTCGGCGCCGCGGCCTGCGGCAGCTCCGACCCCTTCGACGAGGACGGCGGCGACTCCGGCGGCAGCGGCTCCGACGGCGGTTCCGGCTCCGGCACCCTCGCCGTCGGCTCCCAGGCCTACTACTCCAACGAGATCGTCGCCGAGCTGTTCGCGCAGGTGCTCGAGGCCGAGGGCTTCACCGTGGACCGCCAGTTCCAGATCGGCCAGCGCGAGGTGTACATGCCGGAGCTCGAGGCCGGCTCGCTGGACGTGCTGCCCGAATACCTCGGCAACCTCCTGCAGCACTACGACTCCGAGGCCGGGACCGCGAGCCCCGAGGAGATCCACGCCGCGCTCGGCGAGGCGCTGCCCGAGGGGCTGCGCGTGCTCTCCTTCGCCGAGGCCTCCGACCAGGACTCCTACACCACCACCTCGGACTTCGCGAGCGCCCACTCCCTGGCCGCCATCGGCGACCTCGCCGGCGTGGAGGAGGATCTGAAGATCGCGGCGAACAGCGAGTTCGACGTGCGCCCCTACGGGCCCGACGGGGTCGAGAGCGTCTACGGGGTCGACGTCACCGTGGTGCCGGTGGAGGATTCCGGCGGCCCGCTCACCGTGCAGGCCCTGCTCGACGGCGACGTGCAGCTCGCGGACATCTACACCGCGGACCCGGCCATCGCCGAGAACGATCTCGTGGTGCTCGAGGACCCGGAGTCCATGATCCTGCCGCAGAACGTGGTCCCGGTGGTCTCCGAGAAGGTCGACGACGCCGCCGCCGAGGCGATCGACGCCGTCCTCGCCCAGCTCAGCGCCGATGACCTCGTGGAGCTGAACCGGCAGAGCGTCGTGGACCAGGCCTCCTCCGCGGAGATCGCCACGGGCTGGCTCACGGAGAAGGGCCTGGTCTGAGCGCTGCGGTGCCGGGCCTGCTCCTGTGCCCTCAGGGAGCGCACAGGTCTCGGTCGGCGGTTCTCGTCTCGACGGCGGTCTCGGGCTCGGTCTCGGCTTCGGTCTCGGCTTCGGTCTCGGTCTGGGCCTCGGCGTCGGCCGTGGCCCGGCCGTCGGGCTGATCCTCGCTCGTCGAGGGCGGGGCCGGCGTGGGCGTTGACCGGTCCGCCGTGCCCGGCGGGGATGACGCCCCGTCGGGCGCGGGCTCGCCGGGACCGTCGCTGGTCGGTGCGGTGATCGGCGCATCGGCGGCCAGGTTCTCGAAGACGGCCGCGGCCTCCGGAGACGGCACCACCCGGTTCGGGTCGGAGGGGTCCGGCTGCCACGGCATGGTCATGAACGTGACGTTCTCGGGCTCGACCTGCGCCGCCCGACGGCCGAGCGAGGTCATGTCCACCAGCGAGCTCAGCCCCGGATCGACGGTGAGCGCCGAGGTGGACGCGTCCAGGAACGAGTAGAGCGTGTCGGGGCGCGCGAGGAGATGGCGGCTGGTCGCCTCCTGCACCAGCGCGGACATCACCATCTGCTGGTGCCCGAGGCGCGCGATGTCGCTGCCGTCTCCCACCGCGTGACGCGTGCGCGCCAGCGCGAGAGCGTCCTTCCCGTCGACTGTCTGCGGTCCGGCAGGCAGATCGAGGTCCGCGGCGGGGTCATCCATGGCCGACTCCAGGCACACCGGCACACCGCCCAGGGCGTCCACGATCCCGATGAAGCCCTCGAAATCGAGCTCCACGAAATGGTCGATCCGGAGGCCGGTCAGCTCTTCCACGGCTGCGACGGAGCAGGCCGCACCGAAGTTCAGCGCCGAGTTCAGCATCCCGCGGCCCCCGGAGAAGGCACCGCTGCCCGTGTCCGGGCAGGCTGGGAGGGTCATGAGCGTGTCGCGGGGGAGCTGCACGACATCGATCCGGTCGTTCTCCGCGGAGAGATGGGCCAGCACCATCGCGTCGCTGCGGCGCGAGCCGTCGGCCGCGCCGAAGGAGGCGTCCTCGAGATCGCGGCTGTCGGAGCCGAGCAGGAGGATGTCGAGGTCATCGCCCTGCTCCACGGCAGAGGAGCCCGTGGGCTCCGCCCGCAGCGGAGCCGTGGACACGTTGCTGCTCAGGTGCGACACGCCGCCGACCGCGGTCAGGACGACCACGGCGGCGAGGACCGCCGCGATGCGTGCAGGGCGGAGCATCAGGGGGCGTGCGCTGCGACGCCGATGCCGAGCCTGCGGTCTCGGGGCGTGAGGCGGTCTGCTCCTGCCGATGGGCATGGGCCCTCCTCCTGCTGGTCGTCGCTCGGCTCCACGGGCCACCCGACCATGCGCGGGGTGCGGCAATCCAATAGCGTGGGCCGGCGAACCCATGCGGCCCGGCTATGTCCCAGGATCGTGCCTGGTCACGCGCCTTCGTGGGAGCGCGCCAGGTCGAGGAACCGGCGCAGAGCGGGGCTCTGGAACCGGTCCTGGCGATGGAGGATCCCGATGGCCCGCTGCACCGGGGTGTGCAACGGCAGCCGTCGGCCGCCGACAGCGGGAGCGGTGCGTGCGAGCACGTCCGGTACGACGGTCACGCCACCGACGGCGACGCTCAGCTGGACCAGGCTGTCGCGCTGGGTCGTCGTGAGGATCCGTGCCGGCTCCACCGCGAAGGAGCGATAGACCGATTCGGCGAGCTGACGGATGGACGCGCCCGGGGGAAGGGTCACCAGGGTGCGTTCGCTCAGGTCCCGGGCGGTGAGAGACCGGTCGGGGTGTCGCGCGCTGTCCGGGCCGGCGGACGGCAGGACGGCTGCGAACTCCTGGGAGGGCAGAGGCATCGCGGCGAGGTCGTCGGGCACGCGGTCGATCACGCCCGCGGCGGCGTCCGCCCGGCCCACGCGGATCGCCTCGAGCAGCTCGTCGCGGTCCTGAACCGTGGAGATCTCGATCCGCACTCCAGGATGCTCGCGATGGAAGACTCCGACCAGATCGGTGAGCACCGTCGAGACCAGCGACGGCAGGCCCGTGACCCGCAGCGATCCTGTCGCGAGCTCCCGAGCGGAGGCGACCATGGCCTCGATGGAGCTCATCTCGCCCAGCGCTCTGCGCCCGGCGGCGACGATGCGGCGCCCGGTGTCCGTCAGCTCCCTCCGCCGCCCGACGGGCAGGAACAGCCGCGTGCCGAGGGCCTCCTCGAGGGCTCGGACGCGCCGTGAGAGGGAGGGCTGAGAGATCCGCAGGACCTCGGCCGCGGCGGTGAAGGAGCCGTAGTCGACGATGGCGATCAGCGCTTCCACCTGTGCGAGGTTCGGCGCGGGGCGCGGATCTCGCGAGGGCGACGGCCTCATCGCCGCCCTCCGTCCACGTCGGTCTCCACGGCCAGCTTCCTTCCCACGGAATCGAACGAGCTGTCGAGGATACGGCCCGGGCACGGCTGAACGAGCGGTCGGCCACCGCGTGACAGAGCAGGAGCCGCTGCGGCACAGTGGCCGGATGAGCAACGACACGACGCACGTGACCGTCACCCGCACGATCGACTCCGCGGCGAAGGACATCTTCGCCGTGCTCACCCTGCCCGCCAGGCACCACGAGTTCGACGGCTCCGGCATGGTGCGCAACGCCGATGACACCGAGCGCATCGACAAGACCGGCGAGAAGTTCGTGATGAACATGCAGAGCGGGTCCGACGGCGACTACCGCACCCACAACTTCGTCACCGCCTACGACGAGAACAAGATGATCGGCTGGCAGCCCGCCCCCGAGGCGGAGGACGGCACCGCGCCGACCGAGCCGCTGGGCTGGGAGTGGCTCTACGAGCTGAAGTCCCTCGGCAACGACTCCACCGAGGTGTCCCTCACCTACGACTGGTCCCACGTCACCGACCCGAAGCTGCTGGAGAAGGTGGGCTTCCCCGCCATCCCGCAGGAGGACCTCGAGCAGTCGCTGAACCTCCTCGCCGCGGCGGTCACGAAGCCCTGACGGCGAGCGGGCCCGTCCGCACGGCGAGGCGAGGTGCAGCGCGCCGGAGGCCGGCGGGCCCCGGCCGGCGTGGGGAGGGCCGGCGCCTCGGCGCGGGCCCGAGCGCGCGCCGGCGCACCGCGGTGCGCCCGCCGTGCGCTCGCCGTGCGCTCGCCGCGGCAGCGGAACTCTGCCACTCTGGTGCCAGGCGGCGACGAGGCCGCCGTCCTGACCCCGAGGAGCACAGTCATGGCCGACGAGTCCGTCCTCCCCGCGAACGAACCTGTCCCCGACGAGATCGTGCGCAGCATCCTGATCAAGGCCAGCGCCGAGAGGGTGTTCGCCGTGATCGGCGAACCCGGATGGTTCCTCAACGACGGCGAGTACCGCGAGCACCGGATCTCCGAGCACGGGCCGGTCACACAGGTCACCGACCCGATCCACGGCACCTTCCAGCTGGCGGTCGAGGCGCATGAGCCGCCCAACCGGGTCGCCTTCCGCTGGCTCGGCGGAGGACTGGGCGAGATCTCCGACGCCCCGAACAACACCGTCGAGTTCGTCATCGACCCGGCGGGGACCGCGAAGCGCAACCTGGTGCGGCTCACCGTGCGCGAACGCGGCTTCGCGAAGCTCGGCCTGGACGAAGCCGTGCGCCGCCGCAACTACGAGGAGAACCTCCGCGGCTGGGAGGAGCAGCTCGAGGTGGCGCGCACCCTCGCCGAGGGCGGGCCGCGCGAGGCGGCCGACGACGCCACGGCCGACGACGCCACGGCCGACGACGCCACGGCCGACGAGGGGCAGGCCGCCGTCCCCGAGAAGACCGGCGGGGCGTGAGCGGCACCGCCTGCCCCCGCAGGTGAGAGGGCTATCCTCGAACGATGGGCAGGGTCACCGATCGCGCACGGATCCGCACCGTCCGGGTGCGTGAGGGCCGGCTGTACGCCGGTCGCAAGGGCGACCACGTCGCCGTCGAGGAGCCGCTGGACATCCGCCTGAACGGCCGGCAGCTCTCGCTCACCATGCGCACCCCGGGCCACGACGTGGAGCTCATCCACGGCTTCCTCCACGGCGAGGGGCTGATCGCGCACCGCGAGGACATCACCGAGGGCCGCTACTGCGACGGCGCGGTGGTGGACGACGGCAGCGGCTTCGCGCAGAACACCTACAACGTCATGGACTTCACGACCGCCCGCCCGCAGCTGCTGCCGCTGGTGGGACGGAACTTCGCCACCACCTCGGCCTGCGGGGTGTGCGGCTCCGAGAGCATCGACGCGGTGCGGACGAAGAGCCGGTACACCCTCGCGGAGGACTGGCAGCTGGATCCGCGGGTCCTCCTCGCCGCGGCCCGCGGCATGGGCGAGCAGCAACCCGTCTTCGCCCGCACCGGCGGCGTGCACGCCGCAGCGCTCGTGGACCTCGAGGGGACGGTGCTGGTGGTGCGCGAGGACGTGGGCCGCCACAACGCGGTCGACAAGGTGATCGGCTGGGCGCTGCTCGAGGACCGGCTGCCGCTGCGGGACTGCTTCCTGCTGGTCTCCTCCCGAGCCAGCTTCGAGATCGCCCAGAAGGCCTGCATGGCGGGCATCCCCCTGCTGGCCTGCGTCTCCGCGGCGAGCTCGCTGGCCGTCCAGACCGCGCACGAGTTCGGCCAGACCCTCGTGGGCTTCACCCGGGCCGCCGAGGACGGCGACGGCCGCATGAACGTCTACACCCGCCCCGACCGCCTCGACCTCGCCGCCGTCGAGGGCTGAGCACCCGGCCCCGGCATCGCGGGTCAGCGCAGGGCGAGGAGGCTCGCGGCCGTGATCTCGTCGACGACCAGGTCGGTGGCGACGCCGGCGCGCAGGGCGGCGCGCAGGGGCAGCGCCTTGCGGGAGCCGGAGGCGACCAGCAGGCGCCGCGGGATCCGGGCCAGCCGGTCCGGGCCGGTGCCGGAGCCGCGCCGGTTCATCGTGATGTCGCGGAAGGTGCCGTCCGCCCGCAGGAACACGGTGCACACGTCCCCGACGGCCCCGTCGGCCCGCAGCGAGCGCAGGTCCTCGCCGGTGAGGTAGTTGTGGGTGTAGACGTGGCTGGGCACCTCGGCGTCGAAGGCGCCCACGCTGAACACGGCCACGGTGGCCTCGCGCTGCGTGGCCAGCACCCGCTGCACCGAGCGCTCGCGCCACATCGCCTCGCGCGTCCCGGCGTAGTCGAAGAAGGCCGGCACCGGGAACTGGTGCACGGTCGCATCCCAGCGCGTCGCGGCGCGGGCCAGCACGGTGGCGATATAGGTGAGCCCGGAGCCCTCGACGTTGATCGCGCCGTTGAGCTGCACGATCCGCATGCCGGGCACCGGCCGGGAGCGCACGGTGCTCAGCAGCTCGGCCATGGTGGTGCCCCAGGCGATGCCGAGGGTGGTGCCCGGTTCGAGCATCTCGTCGAGCAGCTCCCCGCCCGTCCGGGCCACCGTGTGCAGCCGCGCGCGCTCATCGTCGCCGGGCGCGGCGGGCACCACGTGCACCTGCACCCCGTACTGCCGGGAGATGCGGCGGGAGAGCTCCTCGACCCGCTGGACGTCCGGCGGGCGCAGCGTGATCTGCACCAGCTCGGCCTCACGCGCATCGCGCAGCATCCGGGAGACGGTCGAGCGGGAGACGGCGAAGCGGCCCGCGATCGCCTCCATCGTCTGCCCCTCCTCGTAGTACATCCGTGCAGCCGTGAAGAGAGCCTCGAGGCGGGATTCGCGGGTCATGCCCACCATCCTTGCACGTTCGTGCATCGAGCTTGCGGGGTGCTGCACGTAGATCCCAGGATGGCGACGAGCCCACCTGGCCGAGGCGAGTCCGGCCGGAGCACCCCCTCCAGGCCCCGCGGCCAGGACTCTCAGGCGTCGATGCGAAGGAGCAGCCCGTGTCCGAACAGCAGCGGTCCGCACTCACCCCCTCCGGCCGTGCGGAGCACCTCGCGCGCCTCCGTGCCGCCACCGCCCGGTCGCCGCTGGACGTGCTCGTGGTCGGCGGCGGGGTCAACGGCGCCGGTGCCGCGTTCGACGCCGCCACCCGCGGTCTGTCCGTCGGCCTCGTCGAGACCCACGACTGGGCCTCGGGCACCTCCTCGCGCTCCTCCAAGCTCATGCACGGCGGCCTGCGCTACCTGCAGATGCTCGACTTCAAGCTCGTCGCCGAGGCGCTGCGCGAGCGCGACCTGCTGCTCGAGCACACCGCCCCGCACCTGGTGAAGCCGATCAAGTTCGTCTTCCCGTTCTTCCGCAAGGTCGTGGACCGCGCCTTCATCGGCTCCGGCGTCATGCTCTACGACGCGATGCAGTCCGTGGGCCGCAAGCGGGCCGTGCCCATGCACCGCCACCTCCTGCACGACAAGATGCTCGAGGTGTTCCCGGCTCTGGACGGCGAGAAGGCCGTGGGCGCGCTCGAGTACTACGACGCCCAGATGGATGACGCCCGCTTCGTGATGATGCTGGTGCGCTCCGCCGCGCAGCACGACGCCGCGGTCGCGAACTACACCACCGTCATCGACTACCTCCACGAGGGCGAGCAGGTCATCGGCGCCCGGGTGCGGGACGAGGAGAGCGGCGAGGAGTTCGACGTCCATGCCCGCGAGACCATCCTCGCCGGCGGCGTCTGGACCCAGGAGCAGCAGGAGCTGGCCGGGGCCGATGCCGGGCTCGAGGTGCTCGCCTCCAAGGGCATCCACATCACCGTGGCCCGCGACCGGATCCCCGCCGTGCCGGACACCGGGATCATCACCCAGACCGAGAAGTCGGTGCTGTTCATCATCCCCTGGGACGAGTACTGGGTCATCGGCACCACCGACACCCCCTGGACCCGGGACCCTCGCGACGTGGGCGCCACGCACGACGACATCGACTACGTCCTCGAGCACGCCAACGCCGTGCTCGCCGACGACCTCGCCCGCGAGGACGTCATCGGCGTCTACTCAGGGCTGCGCCCCCTGCTGCAGCCGGTGCAGAAGAACGCCGCGGGCCGCTCCTCGTCCTCCACGAAGGTCTCCCGCGAGCACACCGTGATGGAGGTCGAGCCGGGCCTGACCGCGATCGCGGGCGGCAAGTACACGACCTACCGGGTGATGGCCGAGGACGTCGTCGACTTCGCGATCAAGGACTCCCAGCCCGGCCGCCCCAGCCTCACCCGCTCGGTCCCCGTGATCGGCGCACAGGGCTATCAGACCCTGGTGCGGGACAAGCAGGAGATCGGCCGACGGCACGGGTTCGACGAGATCCGCACCGACCGCCTGCTGTTCCGCTACGGCGCGCTGCTGCACGACGTGCTCGCCCTGATCGACGAGGACGCCTCGCTCGGCACCCCGCTCGAGCACGCGCCGCGCTACCTGCGCGCCGAGGTGCTCTACGCGGTGCGCGCCGAGGGCGCCCGGCACCTGGCCGACGTGCTGCAGCGCCGCACCCGCCTGGACTACGAGACCCGCGACCGCGGCGTCGCGGCCGCCGACGAGATCGCGGCGCTGATCGCGCCCGAGCTCGGCTGGGACGAGGCGACCGTGCAGCGGGAGATCGCTGCGTACCGCGAGTTCATCGACGCGCGGCTGGCGGGGGAGGCGACCTCCTCGGACGGCGAGGCCGCCGCTCGCATCGCCGCCGCCCCGGAGGTGCCCGCCAGGAGCTGACCGACGCCGCTCGGGCCCAGGACCTGGCCCGAGCTGCGCCCTCCCTCTGACCCGCCGTGCGCACCCGCCCGCGGCGCCATCGCGGACGTCGTCCGCCTCACCCCTGGATGCCAACGGTCCCGCAGAGCTGCGGGTCCGCTCGACGAGGAGGCCCTATGGCAACCATCTTCCTGTACGAGATCGCCGGCACGGCGATGCTCACCCTGCTGGGCGGCGGCGTCGTCGCCAACGTCGTCCTCGGCAAGACGAAGGGCAACGGCGGCGGCTGGCTGCTGATCAACTTCGGCTGGGGCCTCGCGGTCTTCGCCGGCGTGTGGACGGCCTACAAGACCGGCGCCCACCTGAACCCCGCCGTCACCATCGGCCTGCTGGCCAACGGCGGCGGCGAGTACGCGGACGGGATCCCCGTCACCGCCGCGACCACGATCGCGTACTTCGCCGCGGAGATGATCGGCGCCTTCCTCGGCGCCGTGCTGGCCTGGATGGCCTACAAGACCCACTACGACCAGGAGGAGGACGCGGGCGCGATCCTGGGCTCCTTCTCGACCGGTCCGGAGATCCGCTCCTATGGCTGGAACCTGGTCACCGAGATCATCGCGACCTTCGTGCTGGTCTTCATCATCATCATGTTCGGCAACACCCCGCACGGGCTCGGCCCGCTCGCGGTCGCCCTGCTGGTGGTCTCGATCGGCGCCTCCCTCGGCGGCCCGACGGGATACTCCATCAACCCCGCCCGCGACCTCGGCCCGCGCATCGCGCACGCCGTGCTGCCGATCCCGAACAAGGGCGGCAGCGACTGGGCATACTCGTGGGTGCCGGTCCTCGGCCCCCTGATCGGCGGCGCGCTCGGCGGCGTGGCCGCCATGGCCTTCTGACCCCGTCCCCGGGCATCGCCGCCCGACACGGCCGCCGCGGCGCGGCCCGTGGCACGAACCGACCACCGCTCATCCTCACGAAGGAGTTCCGATGACCGACACGCAGAAGTACATCCTCTCGATCGACCAGGGCACCACCTCGACCCGCGCGATCGTCTTCGACCACGACGGGCAGATCGTCTCGACCGGCCAGAAGGAGCACGAGCAGATCTTCCCGAAGTCGGGATGGGTCGAGCACGACCCGCTCGAGATCTGGCGCAACACCCGCTCCGTGGTGGGCGAGGCGCTCACCGGGGCGGACATCAACCGCCATCAGCTCGCCGCCGTGGGCATCACCAACCAGCGCGAGACCGCGGTGGTGTGGGACAAGAACACCGGTGAGCCGGTCTACAACGCGATCGTCTGGCAGGACACCCGCACCCAGCACATCTGCGACGAGCTCGCCGGCGACGAGGGCGCGGACAGGTACAAGGAGCGCGTGGGGCTGCCGCTGGCCACCTACTTCTCCGGTCCCAAGGTCAAGTGGATCCTCGACAACGTCGAGGGCACCCGCGAGCGGGCCGAGGCCGGCGACCTGCTGTTCGGCAACACCGACTCGTGGCTGGTGTGGAACCTGACCGGCGGCACCAACGGCGGCATCCACGTCACCGACGTCACCAACGCCTCCCGCACGATGCTCATGAACATCGACACCCTCGACTGGAACGAGGACATCGCGGAGGACATGGGCATCCCGCTGTCGATGCTCCCGGAGATCAAGTCCTCCTCCGAGGTGTACGGCAAGGGCCGCAAGAACGACCTGCTCATCGACACCCCGATCGCCGGCATCCTCGGCGACCAGCAGGCCGCCACCTTCGGCCAGGCCTGCTTCGAGATCGGCATGGGCAAGAACACCTACGGCACAGGCAACTTCATGCTGGTCAACACCGGTGAGGACCTGGTGCGCAGCGAGAACGGCCTGCTCACCACCGTGGCGTACAAGATCGGTGACGCGAAGCCGATCTACGCCCTCGAGGGCTCCGTCGCGGTGACCGGCTCGCTCGTGCAGTGGGTGCGCGACAACCTCGGGCTCATCAAGAGCGCCCCGGAGATCGAGGACCTCGCCAAGGAGGTCGACGACAACGGCGGGCTGTTCATCGTCCCGGCGTTCTCCGGCCTGTTCGCCCCGCACTGGCGCTCCGACGCCCGCGGCGCGATGGTGGGCATGACCCGCTTCCACAACAAGTCGCACATCGCCCGCGCGGTGCTCGAGGCCACGGCCTTCCAGTCCCGCGAGGTGCTCGACGCGGCGATCGCGGATGCGGCCGGCGAGGGCGTCGAGCTCACCGAGCTCAAGGTCGACGGCGGCATGGTCATGAACGAGACGCTCATGCAGTTCCAGGCTGACATCCTCGGCGTGCCGGTGGTGCGCCCGAAGGTCATCGAGACCACCGCGCTCGGCGCCGCCTACGCCGCCGGCATCGCCGTCGGCTTCTGGGAGGGCGAGCAGGACGTCATCGACAACTGGGCCGAGGACAAGCGCTGGGAGCCCGCCATGGAGGACGAGACCCGCGACCGCTACATGCGCCTGTGGAAGAAGGCCGTCGAGCGGACGCTGGACTGGGTGGACGAGGACACCGACGCCCTGCACAGCTGAGCCGCCCCGCCCAGCACCCCCAGTGCCCCCGGGGCCCCCGGGGCCCTCACCCCGGTGACCGCACGGTTATGTGCACCTGAGTGCCAGGAATGGCTCTGGTGTGCACATGACTGTGCGGTCACCGGTGCGCTGCGCCAATCACGGTCACCGGTGCGCTGCGCCAATCGCGGTCGCCGATGTGCTGCGCCGATCACGGTCACCGATGTGCTGCGCCAATCACGGTCACCGATGTGCTGCGCCAGAGCGGCCGCTGTGGTTCTGCGGCATGACATTGCGCTGCGATCGGGCGGGGGGGCGGAGGTCACCGTCGGGCAACGAGGGCTGTGCTCCGGGCATAACGGGCGTAAGGTTCGAGCATTCCCTGGTTCCCCGGGGCGCCGCTGGCGCCTCGTCGGTGACCGCGTCGGCCGCCGTTGTCCGACCAGGGCCCTCGCGCGTCCCCGTGAGATCGGAGCCCTCCCATGGATGTCGTCTTCAAGGTCATCGCCCTGGCCGTCTACTTCGGCGCGATGATCGGCATCGGCCTCTACGCCTTCCGCAAGACGGAGGACGGCGAGGACTACATGCTCGGCGGGCGCCAGCTGCACCCGTTCACCGCCGCGCTCTCCGCCGGGGCCTCGGACATGTCGGGCTGGCTGCTCATGGGCCTGCCCGGCGCGCTGTACATGAACGGGCTGGTGGAGGCGTGGATCGCCGTCGGCCTCACCCTCGGCGCGGGGTTGAACTGGTTCTTCGTCGCGCCGCGGCTGCGCCAGTACACGCAGATCGCCGGCAATGCGATCACCGTGCCGAGCTTCTTCGGCAACCGCCTCCACGACCGCACGCACATCCTGCGCATCGCCGCCGGCGTCATCATCCTGGTGTTCTTCACCTTCTACGTCTCCTCCGGCATGGTCGCCGGCGGCGTGTTCTTCGAGTCGATGTTCGGCGGCCGGTACGTCACCGGCATGCTGCTGGTGGCCGGCGTGACGATCGTGTACACGCTGTTCGGCGGCTTCCTCGGCGCGAGCTACACCGACGTGGTGCAGGGCCTGATCATGCTCGTCTCGCTGCTGGTCGTGCCGATCACGGCGATGGTCGTCGTGGGCGGACCGGCGGCGATGCTCGAGTCCGTGCGGGAGGTCGACGCGAACTTCGGCTCGATGACCGCCGGCGGCACCTTCATCGGCATCATCTCCTCGCTCGCCTGGGGGCTGGGCTACTTCGGGCAGCCCCACATCATCGTGCGCTTCATGGCGCTGCGCTCCTCGCGCGATGCCCGGTACGGCCTCGTGGTGGGCATGTCCTGGATGGTGCTGTGCGTGCTCGGCGCCGTGTTCACCGCCCTCGCGGGCCTGGCCTTCTTCCAGCAGAACGCGGACGCCGTCCTCACCGACACGAAGAACGGCGAGTCCGTGTTCCTGGACCTCGCGCAGATCCTGTTCCACCCGCTGATCGCCGGCCTGCTGCTCGCGGCGGTGCTCGCGGCGATCATGTCCACGATCTCCTCGCAGCTGATCGTCTCCAGCTCCGCCCTGGTGGAGGACCTCGTGCGCGGCGTCGGGATCACGCTCAGCGCGAAGGGGGCCCTGTGGGGCGGGCGCATCGGCGTGCTGACCGTCTCGATCATCGCGCTGCTGCTGGCGCTGGATCCGGAGAGCTCCGTGCTGGGCCTGGTGGCCTTCGCCTGGGCGGGCTTCGGCGCCGCCTTCGGACCGATCGTGCTGCTGTCGCTGTTCTGGCGCCGCCTCACCGCGGCCGGGGCCGGCGCGGGGATGGTCGCCGGGGCCGGCGTCGCCTTCGTATGGGGCCAGTTCGAGCCCGACGTCGCCTGGGGCCTGTTCGGCTCCCAGCACCTCTACGAGATCATCCCCGGCTTCCTCGTCTGCCTGGTGCTGGCGATCGTGGTCAGCCTGATCACCCCGCAGCCGCCGGCGACGGCGATGGAGGAGTACGACGACATGCTCGAATCGCTCGCCACGGGCGAGGCGCGCGACCGCACGGCCGAGGCGGCCGCGGCGGGGGAGCCGGGCGCGAGGGCCTGAGGACCCTCAGCCCGCGAAGAGCAGCTCGCCCTCGGGGCCGTGCACCCCGGGCCGCGCCGCGAACAGCGAGCCGGCCGCGGGATCCTCGCCCTCGGGCAGGTTCTCCCGGCTGGTGGTGATGAACAGCGTGGAGCGGTCCTCCCCGCCGAAGGCGCAGGCCGTGACCTGCCGCGCGCCCACCGAGATCTTCTGGGCCACGGCGCCGCGCGCATCGAGCCCGAGCACCTGGGAGCCGCCGTGCATCGCCACCCACACATTGCCCTCGGCATCGAGGCAGAGCCCGTCGGGGTGGCCGTCCTCGCCGGTGAGATCCGCGAAGGGGCGGCGGCCGACGAGACCGTCCTCGTCGGACCAGTCGAACAGGTCCACCCGGCCCGTCGGGGTGTCGACGTAGAAGGCGTGCGCACCGTCGGCGGAGAACGCGAGCCCGTTGGAGATCGTCAGATCGCCGAACAGCTGCGTGGTGGTGCCGTCCGCGCGCAGCCGCCACATCGCCGCGGCGCCCCGGCGCTGGTCATAGGCCATCGAGCCGCACAGGAACGAGCCGTCGGGCGCGACCGCCCCCTCGTTCATCCGCACGTTCCCGTCCCACAGCGCCGGCAGCGGGGAGATCGAGCCGTCGGCGTCCTCGAGGGCGAAGCCCTTCTCGATCGCGAGCACCGCGCCGCCGCTCGAGGCCGGCCGCACGCACGCGACCACCGGGCTCGGCGTGGGGATGCGGGCGGTCGTGCCGTCGGGGCCCAGGTGCTGCATGTCGCCGGCGAGCATGTCGACCCAGCGCAGTCCTCCCCAGGTGTCGGACCAGTACGGACCCTCGGCGTGGTAGCTGATGGACTCGGTGATGCGTTCGGCGTGCATGGGAGCCTCCGGTTCCGTGCGGGACAGGGGCCGACGAGCGGGGCGTCGGCCGTGGGTCCCACCGTACGCGGCGCCGCCCGGGAGCGGAGGACCCGCCGGAGTCTGCCGAAAACGCCCGGAACCTCCGGATCCGTGCCCATAATGGCGCCAGTCGTCGGCACCGAGGCCGGCGATCACTCGCACCGACCGAATGAGCTCCCCATGACCGATCCCTCGAGAACGGTCCCGGGCGACGTCGCCCCGGAGATCGCGCCCTCGCAGGCCCTCGATGACGCCGGTGGCTCCGGCTCCTCCTCGTCGCGCCCGCCCCGCCGGCGACGCGGCATGAGCCGCCGCGCGCGCCGCGACGCGCTCGTCTTCCTCGCCCTCGCCGCACCGAACCTGGTGCTCATCGCGATGTTCACCTACCGCCCGCTGATCCTGAACATCCAGTACTCGATGCTCGACTGGACGCTCGGCTCCCGCACCGCGACCTTCATCGGGCTGGACAACTACATCGAGTTCTTCACCTCCGCCGCCGGGCTGGAGAGCCTGCGGATCACCGCGATCTTCACGCTGCTCACCGTCGGCGGCGCGATGGTGCTCGGCCTGCTCATCGCCCTCGCCCTGAACATCGACATCCCCGGCCGCACCGTGGCCCGCTCCGCCGTGTTCGCGCCCTATGTGCTCTCCGGCGTGGGCGTGGGCCTGGTGTGGCTGTTCATCTTCGACCCGAACTTCGGGGTGCTCTCCTGGATCCTGCGGCAGCTGGGCCTGGGCAGCCCGCAATGGTTCCTGGACCCGGACATGTCGCTGGTCATGGTGATCATCGTGTACGTCTGGAAGAACCTCGGCTACTGCGCGATCGTCTACCTCGGCGGGCTGCAGTCCCTCTCCCAGGACGTGATGCAGGCGGCGGAGCTCGACGGGGCCGGCGCCGTGCGCCGCTTCGTGAGCGTGGCGCTGCCGCTGCTGTCTCCCACCACGTTCTTCCTGCTGATCACCACCACGCTGAACAGCCTCCAGGCCTTCGACCTGCTGCGCATCATGACCCCGACGGGCCGCGGCACCAACACCATGATCTTCGAGTCGTACCTGCAGGCGTTCGGCGGCTACTCGCGCGCCGGCTACTCGGCCACGATCTCGGTGCTGCTGTTCGTGATCCTCATCGTCATGACCGTCGCCCAGATCCTCTTCGTCGAGAGGAAGGTGCACTACTCATGAGCGCCCCCACCCTCCCCGGGCCCGGCCAGACCGCCCCCGAGCGCCCCGCCCGCCGCCGCGACAACGGCCCTTTCTCCCGCGCCAACCTGTGGGCGACCCTCACCGGCGGCTACCTCCCGCTGCTGGTGGCGACCCTCGTGATGGTGCTCCCGCTGCTGTGGATGGTGATCAGCTCCTTCAAGTCCCCGCACGAGATCCTCTCCACGGACCTCGTGGTGCTCCCCGCGGACCCGTCGCTGTCGAACTACGAGCAGGCGTGGAACTCGGTGCCGATCCCGCGCTTCTTCCTGAACTCGGTGATCGTCACGACGATCGGCTCGAGCATCAAGGTGCTGCTGGCGGTCTTCACCGCCTACGCGCTGGTGTTCGTGCGCTTCCCCTTCAAACGGGTCATCTTCGTGCTGATCCTGGTGGCGCTCATGGTGCCGCCGCAGGTCTCGATCCTGCCCAACTACGTGCTGATCGCGGGCCTCGGCGGGGTGAACACCTACTGGGGGATCATCCTGCCGGGCCTGGGCACCGCCTTCGGCACCTTCCTGCTGCGGCAGTTCTTCCTCACCATCCCGCCCGCGATGCTCGAGGCCGCCGAGCTCGACGGCGCCGGCCACCTGCGCACGCTGTTCTCCGTGGTGGTACCGATCTCGGTGCCGACCCTCGCGACCGTCGCGCTGGTCACCATCGTCACCGAGTGGAACGACTACATCTGGCCGCTGATCATCACCTCGGAGGCCAGCCGGATGACCCTGCCCGTCGGCCTGACCGCGCTGAACAACTCCGAGGGCAACACCGGCGCGGGCTGGGGCATCCTCATGGCCGGCACCGTGCTGGTGATCGCGCCCGTCCTCCTCGTCTTCGCGATGCTGCAGCGGCACATCGTCTCCGGCCTCACCCAAGGCAGCGTGACCGGCTGACGCGCCCGCGTCCGCCCACCACCCCGAAAGGAACTGTCCCATGACCAGCTCATCCCATCGCCCGCGCGGCCTCAGCCGGCGCTCCCTGTTCGGCCTCGGAGCTGCGGGGGCGGGAGCCCTGGGCCTCGCCGCCTGCGGCGGCCCCGACGTCGGCGGCGACGGAGGCGGAGGCACCGAGGATCTCGATCTCGACTTCGCGGACGTCGACCCCGCACAGAAGATCGACTTCTGGACCAGCCACCCCGGCGGCTCCCAGGAGGTCGAGGCGGAGCTCCTCGCCGCCTTCACCGAGGAGACCGGCATCGAGGTCACCCACGTGACCGCGGGCTCCAACTACGAGGAGATCGCCCAGCGCTTCCAGACGGCGCAGGCCGCGAACTCCGGGCTGCCCGCCGTCGTGGTGCTCTCGGACGTGTGGTGGTTCCGCTACTACCTCAACGGGAACATCATCCCGATCGACACCCTCGTCGAGACGCTCGAGATCGACCTGTCCGACTACCGCGACTCGCTCGTGGAGGACTACCAGTACGAGGACAAGCAGTGGGCGCTGCCCTACGGCCGCTCCACGCCGCTGTTCTACTACAACAAGGACCACTTCTCCGCCGCGGGCCTCCCGGACCGCGCCCCGGAGACCTGGGAGGAGTTCGAGGAGTGGGCTCCGAAGCTCACCGAGGCCGAGACCGCGTACATGTACCCGGACCTCGCCGGCTACGCGGGCTGGACGCTGCAGAACGTGCTGTGGGGCCAGGGCGCCGCCTGGTCGGAGGAATGGGAGATCACCTGCAACTCCCCGGAGGCCGTCGAGGCCCTGCAGTGGGTCCAGGACTCGGTGTTCGCCAACGGCTGGGCGCAGGTCGCCTCGAGCGACTCGGCCGACACCTTCGCCGCCGGGGTGTGCTCGGCGACCATCGCCTCGACCGGCTCGCTGGTCGGCGTGCTCGACTCCGCCACCTTCGACGTGGGCGTCGGCTTCCTGCCCGGCGGCAGCGTGGACGGGCCGGTGTGCCCCACCGGCGGGGCGGGCCTCGGGATCCCCGCGGCGGTCAGCAAGGAGGAGCAGCTGGCCGGTGCGATGCTCATCGAGTTCATGGGCCGGCCCGAGAACACCGTCTCCTTCTCCGCCGCGACCGGGTACATGCCGGTGCGCAAGAGCGCGGACCTCACCGAGCTCACCGAGAAGACCCCGGAGATCCAGACCGCCGTGGACCAGCTCGACGTCACCCGGCCGCAGGACTTCGCGCGCGTGTTCCTGCCCGGCGCGGACCAGGAGATGGCCGAGGCGATCGCCTCGATCGTCACCACGGAGGGCGATGTCCAGGAGGCGATGGACGGACTCAAGGAGACCCTCGAAGGGATCTTCACCAAGGAGATCGAGCCGAAGCTCTGACCTCCGCTGCCGCTGCCGCGGCTCTGCCGGCTCAGCCCTGCTGCAGCCGCGCGAGGGCGTGGGTGATGTCCCGCGTGGCGGGGTAGAGCTCGCGGTAGAGGCGGTAGAGCTCGTCGTAGCGGGCGCGGTGCGCGGGATCCGGGACCACCCGGTGGTCGCTCGGGTTCCAGGTGGAGGTGTCGGTGCCGTGCGCGAGCTGCGCGGCGAGCCGGGCTCCCCCGTAGGAGGCGCCGACGGTGCTGCGCGGGATGTGCTGGGTGAGCCCGGTGACGTCGGAGACGATCTGCGGCCACAGGTCGTGCCGCGCCCCGCCGCCGACGGCGATCGCCCGCCCGACGGGCAGCCCGGCCGCGTCGAGCGTCTCGAGATGGTGGCGCACGCCGTGGGCGGCGGCCTCGAGCGCGGCGCGGTACAGGTCCCCGCGCGTGTGGGAGAGGGTCAGCCCCGCCACCACCCCGCGGGCCGACGGGTCGGAGACGGGGGAGCGCTCGCCGGCGAAGTAGGGGAGCATCACCAGGCCGTTCGCGCCGGGAGGGCTCGCCTCGGCCTCGGCGACCAGGGCGGTGAAATCCGCTTCACCGGTGAGGTCGCGCAGCCAGCCGGTGATCGCGCCCGAGGCCGCCATGCCGCCGGCGAGGTGGTAGGTCCCCTCGGCGACGCCGGAGGTGGGCCACAGGGTGCGGCTGGCGACCGGCTCGTCGGTCGTGGCGACCAGGAAGGTGGTGGTGCCGTACATGAGCATCAGGTCGCCGGGCCGGGTGGCGCCGACGCTCACCGCCTCCGCCCATGCGTCGATCGTCCCGCTGATCACGGGGATCCCCGTGGGCAGCCCCGGCACCTGCGCGGTGATCTCCGCGCTCACGGTGCCGGCGGCCTCTCCCGCCCAGCGCAGCGCGGGCAGCTCGAGCCCGGGCGCGATGTGCTCGGACCAGTCGGTGTGCCAGTCCTGCCGCCGCAGGCAGTACAGCGGCGGGGCCTGGCTGGCGCTGATGTGGTCGAGCACGTACTGGCCGGTGAGGCGGAAGGCCAGGAAGGAGGAGGGCATGAACAGCCGGCGGGTGCGGGCGTAGGCCGCGGGCTCGTGCTCGGCGACCCAGGCGATCTTCGGCCCCGCGGACTGCGAGGTCAGCAGTGCGCCGCAGTGGGCGAGGATCTCCTCGCGGCCCAGCACGTTGGTGATCCGGTGGATCTGCTCCTCGGCGCGGGAGTCGACGCCGTAGAGGATCGCGGGCCGCACGGGGGTGCCGTGCTCGTCGGTGAGGAGCACGCAGGGCCCCATCCCGGAGACGCCGACGGCGGTGACCCTCGCCTCGTCGCCCGCGGTGAGCTCCCGGGCGATCGAGACGAACTCCTCCCACCAGATCTCGGCATCCATCTCCACGTGACCGGGCGCGGGCCGCTCCACCTCGTGCTCGCGCACCGCGCTGCGCAGGATCGTGCCGTCGAGGGCGACGAGCACGCCCTTCGTGCTCGCGGTGCCCACATCGACGCCGAGCACCGCGCTCACCGCTGTCGTCATCCCGTGCCTCTTCTCCCGTGCTGCCTCGTGCCTCGTCGCACCTCGTCTCGCGTGTCGATCCATCCTGCCATCGCCGGGTGGGACCTTCTCGCGCTCGACGCTCCGCTTGCCCCGATGACAGAAGTGCGGAACGATTGTTCCATTCGCGACGGCGCTGACCGGGCGCGGCCGTAGGATCGGCCTCGACCTGCCCGCCGCGCACTGCGGCCCGACCCGAGGAAGAGGAGGAGCGCCGTGCTCGAGACGTCGATGGACCTGCATCTGCTCCATCGCGCCGCCTCCGCGTACTACCTCGACGGGCTGCGCCAGGCCGAGGTCGCCGACAAGATCGGCGTCTCCCGCCCCTCCGTCAGCAAGCTGCTGGCCGAGGCTCGACGGATCGGCATGGTCCGCTTCGACGTGCTCGACGTGCCCACGGTCGATCTCACCGAGCTCGCCGCCCGGCTGCGGGAGCTGCTGGGCATCGAGTCCGTGCGGATCGCGCCCGGTGACCAGGTGCAGCGCGACTATCGGGGGATCGGGGACCTGCTCGCGGAGGAGCTGCGCGAGCTCGAGATCCGCAGCGGCGAGGTCGTCCTGGTCTCCTCGGGCAAGACCATCCACGCCGTCACCGGGATGGGCGGGATGCCGCAGATGCCCGGGGTGCTGATCGTCCCCACCGTCGGCGGGCAGCAGGAGCCCGATCCGTCCTTCCAGACCAACGAGACCGTGCGGCGCTTCGCCGATCGCACCGGTGCGCAGCCCCGCTTCATCTTCGCGCCCGCGCTCACGAGCCCCACCCTGTGGGCATCGCTGCAGGCCGATCCGGGATTCCGCTCCGTCGTGGACCTCTGGGACGGCGCCCGCGCCGCCGTGGTCGGAGTGGGCGGGCCCTACCGCGGCCGCACCAGCCTCACCTCGGTGGTGCCGCGCCACGAACCCACCCTCGAGAGCGCCGCGGGCGACATCTGCCTGCACTTCTTCGACGCCGACGGCGCGACGCTCACCTTCCCCGGCTCCGAGTTCCTGGTGCGGCTCCCGCTCGAGGTGCTGCGGGCGATCCCCTCCACGATCGCCCTCGCCGCGGGCCGCGAGAAGGCCCCCTCGATCCGCGCCGGCGCCAAGGCGGGGCTGTTCACCTCGCTGGTCACGGACGTGCCGACGGCCGAGGCCGTGCTCGCCGAGGCCGGCATCGAGCTGCCCGCCTGACGTCGAGCCGCTCGCCTGACGTCGAGCCGCCTGCCTGGCATCGAGTCCCCGCCTGAGGGGAGATCAGGCAGCCTTCCTGCCCGCGACGGGCCATGAGGTGCGCTTCACAGGACGCCGGGCGTTTCGCTCTGACCAGCACTGATGTCATCCCGCCCGGGGTGTCCGCCGCATGTTCCTCGCGGAGGAACAAATGTTCTTGACGAATGTGCCCGGCTCGCCTAGGGTCGAGCCCGACGGGTGCCGCGGTGGTGCCGACCACATGTCGACCACGCCCACGGACCTCGCCACCGCCCCGCCCGGTGTGACGCCGGCCCGCACAGCCGGTCCCGCCCGGAACGTATCGAAGGAGATGTGCCGAGATGACCGAGATCCCGACCACCATGCAGGCAGTCGTGATGCACGCACCGGAGGACTACCGGCTCGAGGAGCGGCCCGTGCCGACCCCTGCCGCCGACGAGCTGCTGATCCGGGTCGAGGCGACCGGCGTCTGCGCGAGCGACCTCAAGGCCTACGCCGGTGCCGCCAAGTTCTGGGGCGACGAGAATCGTGACCGCTGGGTCGAGCCGGGCATCATCCCCGGCCACGAGATCACCGGCGAGATCGTCCGCGGCTCCGAGGAGGCGCTGGCCAAGCATGGCGTGGCCGTCGGCGACCGCATCGTCGTCGAGCAGATCGTCCCCTGCGAGGAGTGCATGTACTGCCGCCGCGGCTGGTACTGGATGTGCGACCCGCACGACATGTTCGGCTTCAAGCAGTACAACGGCGGCATGGCCGAGTACATGATCGTGCCGCCGCTGGCCCGCGCCCACAAGATCTCCAAGGACATCGCCCCGCAGCACGCCGCCTACGCGGAGCCGCTGTCCTGCTCGCTGCACGCCGTCGAGCGCGCCGAGATCCTCTTCGAGGACGTCGTGGTCATCGCGGGCGCCGGCCCGATCGGCCTCGGCGCGACCATCGGCGCGGCGCACAAGACCCCGAAGCTGCTCGTGGTGCTCGACTTCGACGACGCCAAGCTCGAGCTGGCGAAGAAGTGCGGCGCGGACCTCACCCTGAACCCCTCCAAGGTCGACATCTACCAGGAGATCCGCGATCTCACCGGCGGCTACGGCGCCGATGTCTACATCGAGTGCACCGGCCACCCCAGCGCCGTCCCCCAGGGCCTGAACCTGCTGCGCAAGCTCGGCCGCTTCGTCGAGTACTCGGTGTTCAAGGAGAACGTCTCTGTGGACTGGTCGATCATCTCCGACGACAAGGAGCTCGACGTGCGCGGCGCCCACCTGGGCCCGCACACCTGGCCCGGCGCCATCAAGATCATCGAGAAGGGCGACCTCCCGCTCGATGACATCTGCACCCACCAGTTCGGCCTCGCCGACTTCCAGAAGGCCCTGGATTCGGTCGCCGACTCCGCCGGCGCCTCGGTCAAGGTCTCGATCGTCCCCGGTCTCTGACACCCCTGCGGGACGGCCGCTCGCGCCCGGGGACCCGACCCTCGGCCCGTCGGCCGTCCCGCCCCTCTCCTCCGTCTCCCCGCACACAGGAGTGCTGACATGAGCACCGCATCCACCACGAGCACGGGCGGTCCGACCGTCCCCGCCGCCGGCTCCGTCCACGAGACCTTCCTGGACCGGCTCGGCATCCCCCACGCGCTGCGCTGGGGCTTCCTCGGCGTCCTCGTCTTCATGACCGGCAACGGCGTGGAGACCAACTTCGTCTCCCCGCACATGGCCAAGGTGTTCGGCGGCGGCGACGAGATGATCAACCTCGCCGCCACCGTCATCACCTTCTACTCGCTGGCCTCGCTGATCGGCTCCTACCTCGCCGGGGCGCTCTCGGACCTGTGGGGTCCGCGCCGCGTGATGCTGCTGGGCGTCGCGGTGTGGGTGGTGTTCCAGGCCGCCTTCGTCGGCGCGCTCGCCACCGAGTCGGTGGCGCTGATCTTCGCGACCTACCTGGTGCGCGGCTTCGGCTTCCCGCTGTTCGCCTTCTCCTTCCTGGTGTGGGTCAACGCCGTGGTGCCCAAGGAGCGCAACGGCGCGGCCGTCGGCTGGTTCTACGTCATGTTCACCGGCGGCATGCCCACGGTCGGCTCGCTCGTCGCGATCGGACTGATCCCCGCCTTCGGCGGCGGCTTCTTCGGTGAGCGCTGGGCGATGGTGGCCTCGACCGCGATCGTGGTGGGCGGCTTCCTCATCGCCTGGCTCGGCGTGCGCGAGGAGCACGGCGACCGCCGCCTGGCCCCCGAGGGCGAGACTTCCGCGGAGGTGATCCTCTCCGGCGTGCGCCTGTCGCTGACCAACAAGCGCGTGATGATGGGCTTCCTGACCCGCCTGATCAACACCGCGCCGCAGTTCGGCATGTTCATCATCCTGCCCACCGTGATCGCCGAGACGCTCGGCTGGGGCCAGTCCCGCTGGCTGCTGATGACCTCGGTCATCTTCGCCGGGAACATCCTGTTCAACGCCGCCTTCGGCGCCCTCGGCGACCGCGTCGGCTGGACCACCACGGTGCGCTGGTTCGGCATCGTCGGCTCGGCGATCGGGCTGCTGCTGTGGTGGTACGTGCCGCACTGGGTCCCCGCCGGCTCGGACTGGGGCTTCGTCGTCTCCGTCATCGCCGGGACCGTCTTCGGCATCCTGCTGGCCGGTTTCGTGCCGCTCGGCGCGATCATGCCCGCGCTCGCCCCCGACCACAAGGGCGCCGCGATGGCGATGTACACGACCGCCGCGGGCGGCGCGACCTTCCTCGGCTCCTTCGTGGTCGCCGTGGTGCGGCCCTGGGGCGGCAACGTGGGTGTGGTCTGGGCGTTCGTGGTCCTCTACGCCCTGGCCTTCCTCATGACCTTCGCGCTGAAGGTCGAGCAGCCCCGTCTGGGCGTGAAGGACGACGCCGAGGCGGACGCCACGGCCTGAGCACCCCGCGCCCCCTCCTCCCCGAGATCCACCGACCCCCTGAAGGAGCCTGACATGGCACAGAGCATCTCCCCCCTGTTCGACCTGACCGGCCGCACCGCGCTGGTCACCGGCGGCGCGAAGGGCCTGGGCCTGGCGATGGCCCGCGGCCTCGCCGAGCACGGCGCCCCGATCGTGCTGGCCGACATCGACGACGAGACCGGGCGCGCCGCGGCCGAGGAGCTCGCCGCCGCGACCGGCGTCAGCGTCAGCTACCGCCACCTGGACGTCACCGACCAGGCGATGGTCGAGCGCGTCGTCGCCGAGATCGACGAGGAGGCGGGCGGCATCGAGATCCTGCTGAACAACGCCGGCCGCACCATCCACCACCCCCTCGAGGACGGCGACGGCGAGAAGTGGCGCGCCGTGATGAGCCTGAACCTCGACGGCGTCTACCACGTGCTCTCCGCCGTGGGCCGGAAGATGCTCGAGCGCGGCCGCGGCAGCATCATCAACACCGGCTCGATGAGCGGCATCATCGCCAACATCCCCCAGACCCAGGCCTCGTACAACGCCTCCAAGGCGGCCGTGCACAACCTGACGCGCAGCGCCGCCCTCGAGTGGGCCGAGCGCGGGGTGCGGGTCAACGCGATCGCGCCGGGGTACATGCGCACCGAGCTGACCCGCGGCTTCTACGAGGCCGGCGGCCCGCAGATCGATCAGTGGAACCTGATGACCCCGATGGGCCGTCCCGGCGAGCCGGAGGAGCTCGCGGGCGCCGCGGTGTACCTCGCGGCCGACGCCAGCAGCTTCGTGACCGGCTCGATCCTCTCGATCGACGGCGGCTACACCGCCGCCTGAGCCGCACCGGGACCGCCGGGGCCCGCCCGGCCGCGGCGGCACCGCCCGTCCACCCTCCATCCCGTCCGCCCCGGACGCCTTGCGGCCGCAGACGCCCGCCCGGGACGCCGCCCACCAGAGAAGCCACCCCGCCAGAGGAGAGAGCGCCGTGACCTACCTGTTCGACGATCCGAAGACCTTCCCCGCCGACGCCGTGGAGGGGTTGGTGGCCGCGCATCCCGAGGAGCTGCTGCAGGTGCACGGCGGTGTGGTCCGCAAGCGCGCCACCCCGGCCGGGCAGCCGGCGCTCGTGGTCGGCGGCGGCTCCGGCCACTACCCGGCCTTCGCCGGCTGGGTGGGCGGCGGCTTCGCCCACGGCGCCCCCTGCGGCAACATCTTCTCCTCGCCCTCCTCGGACCAGGTCTACGCGGTCGCCAAGAATGCCGAGAACGGCGGGGGCGTGATCCTCGGCTTCGGCCATTACGCCGGGGACGTGCTCCACTTCGGGGTCGCCGCCTCGACGCTGCGCGCAGAGGGGATCGATGTGCGGATCGTCGCGGTCAGCGACGACATCGCCTCGGGCCGGGCCGGTGAGCACCGCGACCGCCGCGGCATCGCCGGCGACCTGCCGGTGTTCAAGATCGCCGGCGCCGCGATCCAGGCCGGCGCCGATCTCGACGAGGCCGAGCGCCTGGCGTGGAAGGCGAACGACGCCACCCGCTCGCTCGGGGTCGCCTTCGACGGCTGCACGCTGCCCGGGGCCGAGGACGCCCTGTTCCACGTCCCCGAGGGGAAGATGGCGATCGGCCTGGGCATCCACGGCGAGCCCGGCATCGACGAGCAGCCCATGCCCTCGGCGAAGGAGCTCGCGAAGGTGCTGGTCGACGGGGTGCTGGAGGAGACCCCGGAGCTGGCCTCGGATCGTGTCGCGGTGGTGCTCAACGGGCTCGGCACCGTGAAGCACGAGGAGATGTTCGTGGTGTGGAAGCACGCCGCGCAGCTGCTCGAGGAGGCGGGGCTGACCATCGTGCGCCCCGAGGTGGGCGAGCACGTGACGAGCCTCGACATGGCCGGGCTGTCCCTCACCGTGATGCGGCTTGACGAGGAGCTCGAGGCGCTGTGGCTGGCCCCGGCCGACGCCCCCGCCTTCCGCCGCGGCGGCACCGTCGAGGGGGACCTCGGCGAGGAGCGCGGCGAGCTCTACACCCCGGGGGAGGACCCGATCCCCGAGGCGACCGAGGAGTCCCGCGCCTCTGCGGAGCGGATCGCCGGCGTGCTCGGCGCGGTCGAGGAGCTGCTGGTCGAGCTCGAGCCGGAGCTGGGGCGGATGGACCAGATCGCCGGCGACGGCGACCACGGGCAGGGCATGGTGCTCGGCTCCCGCGCCGCGCACGCCGCGGCCCGCCGCACCGTGGAGGGCGGCTGCGGCGCCCGCACCGTGCTGGTGCAGGCCGGGGCGGCGTGGTCGGCCGAGGCCGGCGGCACCTCCGGCGCGCTCTGGGGCGCGGCGCTGACCAGCCTCGGCAGCGCCTTCGCCGACGATGCCGCCGTGACCGGCGAGCAGCTGCTGAGCGGTCTCGTGCAGGCGGTCGAGGCCGTCGAGCGGCTCGGCGGCGCGACGCCGGGCGACAAGACCATGGTCGACGCCGCGGTGCCGTTCCGCGAGGCGCTCGCGGAGGCTGACCCGGGGGCCGACGGAGGGTCCGACGCGCCGGCCGGCTCCGCCGCGAGCGCCGTGGCCACCGCCGCCGCGCGGGCGGTCGAGGCCGCCGAGGCCACGGCCGACATCGCCGCCCGGATGGGCCGCGCCCGCAACCACGGCGACAAGTCCGTGGGCACGCCCGACCCGGGGGCGATCTCCTTCTCGAAGATCGTCACCTTGCTCGGCGAGCAGCTGGCCGGCTGACACCTCGGGCCGCGGGCGCGGCGCCGCCGCGCCCCGCACCGCGTCCCCTCATCCCACCTCTCATCTCGAACGAAGGAGACTCATCATGGGCTGGAAGATCGTCACCGGATCGGACAACGCCGGTGTGGGCCACAAGAGCGCCCTGAAGGACCTGCTGGAGAACGACCCGCGCGTCGACGAGGTCATCGACGTCGGCGTCACCGGCCGCGAGGACGGCACCTACTACCCCAACGTCGCGGTCGCCGCGGCGGAGAAGGTCGCCGCCGGCGAGGCGGACCGGGCGCTGCTGATCTGCGGCACGGGCCTGGGCGTCGCGATCGCGGCGAACAAGGTCTCCGGCGTCCGCGCCGTGACCGCGCACGATCTCTACTCCGTGCAGCGCTCCGTGCTCTCGAACAACGCGCAGGTGCTGTGCATGGGCGAGCGGGTCGTGGGCCTCGAGCTCGCGAAGGAGCTGGTGAAGGTGTGGCTGGACCTGGAGTTCGATCCGGAGTCCTCCTCGGCCGCGAAGGTCGACGCCATCTGCGCCTACGACGGCTCGCTCGACGAGGCCTGAGAGCACCTGCCCCTCGACCGCTGCGCAGCGGGCGTTCCGACTCCTCGGAACGCCCGCTGCACGAGGGCTACTCCGCGAGAGCCTTGCCGCGCTGCTCGGGGAGGGTGAAGGCCGCCGCCGCGGCCAGGGCGAAGGCGATCGAGAAGGCGACGAAGACGGCCACCTGGCCGCCCGCCACCAGGAACACCGGCACCAGGAAGGGCGCGAGCATCGAGGCGATGCGCCCGAAGGCGGCGGCCGCACCGGTGCCCGTGCCGCGCACCCGGGTCGGGTAGAGCTCCGGTCCGATCGCGTACAGCGCGCCCCAGGCGCCGAGGTTGAAGAAGCTCAGCGCGCAGCCTGCGGCGATGATCGTCGCCTCCGAGTCCGCGAGGCCGTAGCAGGTGGCCGCCACGGCGGAGCCGGCGAGGAAGACGGTGAGGGTCCAGCGCCGCCCGAGCACCTCGATCAGCCAGGCCGCCGCGGCGTAGCCGGGGATCTGGGCGAGGGTGATGATCAGCGTGAAGGCGAAGGAGCGGGTGAGGTCGAATCCGCGGTCCACCAGCAGGGTCGGGATCCAGATGAAGGCGCCGTAGTAGGAGAGGTTGATGCAGAACCACACCGCCCACAGCCCGGCGGTGCGGGCGCGCAGCGGTGCCGACCAGATCCCGCCGCTGGTCTCGACCTGGTCCGCGGCGGGGATGGTGCCGACCTCGTCGGCCGCGACCCGTCCTGCGGCCGCGACCGGCCCCTCGGCGGCAGCCCCGCCGGCTCCGACCTGGCCCGCCTCCGCGGCCGCGGAGGCGGGCCCGGGGGCGTCGATCCCGGCGGCCTCCTCGAAGCTGCGCACCACCCGCTCCGCTTCCTCGGTGCGGCCCTTCCGCTCCAGGAATCGCACCGATTCGGGCATTCCGAGCCGGATCACCAGCGAGTACGCGGCGGGCACGAGGCCGACGGCGAGCGCCCAGCGCCAGCCCGTCGGCCCCGAGGCGGCGACGAAGGTGCCGATCACCGCCGCGAGGATCCAGCCCAGCGCCCAGAACGCCTCGAGCCACACGATCACGCGGCCGCGGATCCGGGCCGGTGCGAACTCGCTCATCAGGGTCGAGGCGACGGGAAGCTCCGCGCCGAGGCCGAGGCCCACGATGAAGCGCAGCACGATCAGCGCGCCCACCCCCATCGCGAGGGCGGAGGCGCCGGTGGCCAGGCCGTAGATCAGCAGGGTCAGCGCGAAGACGGAGCGGCGGCCGATCCGGTCGGCCAGCAGGCCGCCCACGCTCGCGCCGATCGCCATGCCGGCGAATCCGGCGGAGGCGATGAGCGAGCCGTCGGACTTGCTCAGCTCCCAGTGGACGCTCAGCGCCGCGATCACGAAGGAGATCAGGCCGACGTCCATCGCGTCCAGCGCCCAGCCGATGCCGGAGGCGCCCAGCAGCTTCCCGTGCTTGCGGGTGAAGGGCAGCCGGTCCAGGCGCTGTGACCTGGTCAGCGGGCCGGAGGCGGTGGTCGCGGCGGGCGGGGTGGTGGTCGAGGGGCTCATTCTCATCTCCGTCGACAGGGACACGGTGGGCACATCATGGCGCACTCGCGAGGAATCTCCTGGGGCATGGATCACACGCGGAGGGCGCGCAGGCGGGGCCGGGCCGTCTCCCTCCTGGTCACTGTGAGAACAAGGGGGAGGTCTCGGATTCATTGCAGTTCATGCGGTGCGCGGCGGGGCCGACGGACCGGGACCCGGCGGCACGGGGAGCCCGCCCCGCGGCCCCGGTGAGCGCGCCCGCTCAGCGCAGCGGGTAGGAGACGAACTCGACCTCGGCCTCGCCGCGCAGCACCGCGAGCGCCCGCTCCACCCGCGAGGCGCCCCAGGGGGAGAGCAGATGCGCCTCGGAGTCGGGGATCAGCGCCCAGTCGTCGAGCTCGGAGGCCTGCGGCACCACCGTCGCCTCGAGCTCGGCGCGGGGGATCACGCCGGCGTCGAAGAGGAAGTGCACCCCCATCGGGGAGCTGCGCACCGCGCTCGAGGGGAGCCAGTCCACCGTGAGCAGGCGGCCCACCTCGACCTCGAGGCCGAGCTCCTCCCACAGCTCGCGCTGGGCGCACTCGCGCGCGTCCTCCCCGGCGTCGACGCCGCCGCCGGGCAGCAGCCAGTGGTCGCGGTAGTTCGGCTTCTCGATCACCAGGTGATCGTGCTCGTCGCGCAGGATCACCGCGCCGGAGCTGATCACCTTGGGCAGGGACGCGAAATAGGCCGGATCGGGAAGCAGACGTGGCATGAGGACATCGTGTCATCGTCGGTGCCGGCCAGCAGAGTCGGCGGCCTCGGACGCGGAGCGCCGTCACCCGCGCCGCGGACTTCCCGGGACGGTCACGAAGCGCACCGTGAGGCCGGGGCCCGCCTGCGCGAGGGCGTCCAGCCCCGCGCGCGGGACCACGGCGAGCACCGGGTACCCGCCGGTGGTGGGATGGTCCGGGCCGAACACGACCGGCAGCCCCGAGGGCGGCACCTGGATCGCGCCGGGCACCATCGGCTCGCTCGGCAGCGAGGCGGCCTGCTCGGGCACCGGCAGCGGCTCGCCGTCCAGGCGCACCCCCACCCGGTCCGAGTCCGCGCGCACCGTCCAGGGCGTGGCCAGCAGGTGGGCGAGCGCCGCGGCGCCCAGCAGGGCATCGCGCGGCCCGGGATGCACCGGCACCTCGAGCACCGTCTCCGGCGGGGCCTCCCCGGCCTCCCCCACCTCGTCGGCCTCTTCCGTCGCGGGGGCCGGCGGCACGGCGTCCAGACCGTGCTCGGGGCCGACGCTCAGCACCTCCCCGACGCGCAGCGGCTCCGGGCCGAGCGCGGAGAGCGTGTCGCGGGAGAGGGAGCCGAGCACGGCCCGCTGCGCGCCGGCCCCCTGCAGCCCGCCGCGGACGGCGAGCACCAGGCGCAGCCCCTCGGCCGCCGGGCCCAGCTCGAGCCGGTCCCCGGGATCCAGGGCGATCGCCCGCTCCTGGCTCTCCTGCGCCGTGAGCTCCAGGTCGGCGCCGTCCTCGTCGGCGCGATGCACGGACAGCGGTGCCCGGGCGCCGCTGAGCGCGACGACGGTCGCGGCCCGCGCCCGCAGCTGCAGCGGACCGGCGAGGCTCTCGAGCGCCGCCGCCCCGGCAGGGTTGCCGACGGCGAGGTTGGCCCGCATCAGCGCACCGCGGTCGAAAGCCCCGGAGGCGGAGACCCCGCTCGCGGCGCGGCCGGGCCGGCCGGTGTCCTCGCACAGGGTGAGCGGGCCGGGGGAGAGCACCTCGAGCACCTCGTGCACCGGCGGAGGATCGCCCGCGGCGCCGCGGCGACGCCCCCGACGGACCGGTGCGGCAGCCTCCCGCGCCGCCCGGGTGACCTGCGCGAGGGCGGTGTTGCCTGCGCTGACCCGCGCCGTCGGCCGCTCGGGCACGAAGCGCACCCGAGTGCCGGGGCTGAGCAGGGCCGGCGGTTCGCGCTCCACGTCGAACAGCGCCGCGTCGCTGCGGCCGATCAGCTGCCAGCCGCCGGGCGAGGAGCGCGGGTAGATCCCGCAGTAGCGGGCGGCGAGGCCGACGGCGCCGGCGGGCACCGCGGTGCGCGGCTGGCTGCGGCGCGGCACGTCCCAGGGAGGATCGACGGGCCCCTCGCCCTCCTCCCGGCGCCCCGTGGGCTGCGCCGACGGTGCGGGGCCGGCGGTCGCGGCATCCGGCAGCAGGTAGGCGAAGCCGGGCGCGAACCCGCCGAAGGCCGCGGTCCAGGTGATGCTGCTGTGCGCGTCGATGAGCGCCTCCGGGCTCATCCGCAGCAGCGCGGCGACCTCTTCGAGGTCCTCGCCGTCGTAGACGATCCCCACCGCGACCTCGGTGGCGGTGCCGTCCTGCGCGGGCGCGGGAGGCAGATCGCGCAGGAGCGCGGTGAGGGCCGGCACGTCCCGGGCGGCGGTCCCGGCCAGCAGGAGCGTGCGCTCGGCGGGCACGAGGTCCCGCAGGTGCGCGGGGGCGAGCGCCCGCACCGCGGCCGTCGCGGCCAGCACCTCCTCGATGCCGGGGTACTCCGCCAGCACGGCGGACTCCCCGGCGCGGTGCACCGCGAGAGGCGGTGCGAGGCGGTCCCTCACAGCGCCGCCTCGAGGTGCACGCCGGAGTCCTCGAGCCGGGCGCGCACGGCGCGGGCGAGCGCCACCGCGCCGGGCGTGTCCCCGTGCAGGCACAGCGAGCGGACCGGCAGCTCGACCCACTCGCCGCCGGCGGTGCGCACACCGCGAGCGGTCGCGATCGACAGGGCCTGCGCGGTGACCGCGGCGGGGTCGGTGAGCACCGCGCCCGGGACGCTGCGCGGGGTGAGCGTGCCGTCGGGCAGGTAGGCGCGGTCGGCGAAGCCCTCGAGCACCACCGCGATCCCGGCGGTGCGGGCCGCGTCGACGACCACGGCGCCGGGCGCGGCGACCAGCGGCAGTCCGCCGAGCTCCTGCAGGGCGCGCACCACCGCCGCGGCCTGCACCTCGTGATGGGCCAGCGCGTTGTACAGCGCGCCGTGCGGCTTCACGCCCCGCACCTGCGCACCCTCCGCCCGGGCCATCGCCTGCAGCGCCCCCACCTGCACGATCACCAGGTCGGTGAGGTCTGCGGGGGTGATATCGAGGAAGCGCCGGCCGAACCCCTGCAGGTCCGGGTAGGCCACGTGCGCGGTGAGCGCGACGCCGCGGGCGGCCGCGGCCCGGGTCGCGGCCCGCATGGTCCCGGCGTCCCCGGCGTGACCGCCGCAGGCCACGTTCGCGGTGGTGACCACCTCGAGCATCGCCGCGTCGTCCCCCATCGACCAGGCGCCGACGCCCTCGCCGAGATCGGCGTTGAGGTCGAGCGGGCGGTGAGCGGTGGTCATCGTGGGCGTTCCCTTCCGACGGGGGAGTGCAGGTCAGCGTAGGCCGCGCCGTGCGTGACGGCCAGGGTGCGGCCCCGCCCCGCCCCGTCGTGCCGTGTCGTGCCGTGGCGTGGCGTGGACCCATCGTGTCACTGCGCTCGCCCGGCCCCGGGCGCACGCGCCCCGCCGCGCCCCGCAGGCCTTACCCGGCCCGCTCCTCCGCAGCCCCGGCCCACACCGCCAGGATGTCCTCGATCCGGCCGTGGACGCGCAGGGTCGCGAGGGAGTCCGCCCGTGTGGGGCCGTCGTTGACGATCACGATCGGTGTGCCGGTGCGGACGGCGGCCCGCACGAACCGCAGACCGGACTGCACGGTGAGGCTCGAGCCGAGCACGAGCAGCGCCTGCGCGGCCTCGAGCGCGGTGAACGCGGCCGTCACCACCTCCCGCCGCGCCGATTCCCCGAAGAACACCACGTCGGGCTTGAGGATCCCGCCGCACAGCGGGCACGGCGGGTACCGGAACGTGCTGGTGCGGTCCACCTCGGCGTCCCCGTCGGGTGCCTGTGCGGCGTCGGCCGCGAGCTCCGGCAGCCGAGCGGCGAGCTCGGGGTTCATCATCAGCATCCGCTCGTGGAGCAGCCGGCGCGAGGACAGCGCATCGCAGTGCTGGCAGCGCACCCGGTCGAGGCGCCCGTGCAGGTCGATCACGGGGTCGGAGCCCGCGGCCTGGTGCAGGCCGTCCACGTTCTGGGTGATCACCGCCGTGGGGGAGAACAGCGTGTCGCCGAGAGCGGCGAGCAGGCGGTGCGCCCGGCCCGGACGGGCGGTGCGGAACTGCTCCCAGCCCACGGTCGAGCGGGCCCAGTAGCGGCGACGAGCCAGGTCGTGGCCCATGAACTCCTGGTAGGTCATGGGGGAGCGGGGCACCGCATCGCGCCCGCGGTAGTCCGGCAGGCCCGACCCGGTGGACATCCCGGCACCGGTGAGGACGGCGACGGGGCGGTCGGGCAGCAGGGCGAGCCCGGCGTCGACCTCTCCCGGCGCGCTGCGGCGGCCGTAGTGCGCGCCCTCCATCGGCCCCCAGGCGGGCAGGCGCGGGCCGCCGCGGGTGGGGCCGGGGCCCTCCAGCGGCGCGGTGGTGGCGGTGGAGAACCAGCGGCCGACGTCCGCCGCGGGACCGGCGCGCCCGGAGCCGGGACCGGAGGCGGGCGAGCGGGTCATGTCCCGAGCGTAGGCGCTCCGCCGCCGCGGACGGGACCGGCGGGTCCGGGCCCGGACCCGGAGGGTCAGGGCTCGGGCTGCATGCCGGTGAGGAGGGAGAGGACCTCCTCGGCGACATCCGCCGGGGGCCGGTTCCCGAACAGCGACTCCTCGCCGAGGCGGGAGAGCTCATCGCCGAATCCCACGCCCGATGCCGGCGTGACCAGCGGCGGGCGCACCACCTCCTCCTGCATCGTGCGAGCGAAGTCGAGGGAGACCATCTCGTTCTCGTCGAGCACCGACTCGATCTCGGTCTGCAGCTCGGGGAAGGCGGTGACGCCGCGCTCGATCTTGAGGATCTTCGCAGCCTCCGGGTCGCGCAGCAGGAAGTCGACCAGGGTCGCGGCGGGCTCCGGGTTCGCGGTCTGGGCGGAGATCGACCAGTACATCGACGCCTTGTTCACCATCTGGTGGTCGCCGCTGGTCCGGGCGGGCAGGCGCAGCAGCTGCAGCGGTGAGCCGGAGGACTCCTGGAAGGTCTGCACCTGGGAGTGGAACTGCAGGTGGAAGACGGCGCGATTGTTCCCGAAGCGGCCCTGCTCGACCCCGGCGGCGAAGTCCTCGAGCTGCTCGGACGGGGTGAGCACCGCACCTGCCTCGACCAGGGCCCGGGCGTACTCGAGGTACGCGACGATCGTGTCGTGGCTGACGAGGGTCTCGTCCTCGCGGGGGAAGAGCTGCTCCCCGCTCTGGCGCGCCCAGGCGCCGAGCTCCGCGGCGGCGGTGCCGAAGAAGTCGAAGCCCACCACGTCCTCGCCGGCGCCCTGCGCCCAGTCGGTGACCTGGGTGCTGATCTCGGCGAAGTCCTCCCAGGTCCATGTGGTGTCATCCGGCATCTCGAGGCCGGCCTGCTCGAGGAGCACCGGGTTCACGCCGACGGAGAAGATCCCGATGCCGAGCGGGGCGCCCACGAGCGTGCCGTCGGCCAGCCTCCCCGTCTCCAGCACCGCCTCGTCCATGGCGCTGAGATCGAGCACGTCCGCGACGGAGTCGAGATCCAGCAGCGAGGAGCGGGTGCCGTAGGAGTCGATGTACGCCTCGTCCATCTGCAGCACGTCCGGGGCGTCGCCCCCGGCGAACTGGGTGGCGAGCTTGTCCCAGTAGCCGGTCCACTCGCTGTACTCGGGGGAGACCTCGACGTCCTCCTGGGACTCGGTGAAGAGATCCAGGGCGTCCCGGGTGAGCCCGGCGCGCAGATCGCCGCCCCACCAGTAGACCCGCACCGCGCCGCCCTCGGCGTCGTCCCCTCCGCCCCGGGGCGCGTTGGGACCGCATGCGGCCAGGCCCGGGACGGCTCCGGCGGCGGCGAGCAGGGCGAGGGTGCGGCGGCGGGTGATCATCGTCGATCCTTTCGGACGGCCGGGCGCCGGGCCGTGAGTCGTTCCAGAACGAGGCCGGGGCGGGGAGTGCTCCGAGAGTAGGGCCGGGCTGGGGGCAGAGCAATGCCGACCTGGGCGGCGCGCGGGGCCGGATCCGGGGAGGCCGGTTCCGCGGTGCGGCGCGCCTCGCCCTCGCCGGGCGGCACGCGGCCAGGTATGCTCCAGGCTTATCGTGAGTCGTTTCAAATCGTGGGGCTCGCCCTCCTGGTCGTGGGCGCGGGAGGCGGCCCGCACGCCAGTCCCGCCTGCCTGAAAACGTTCTCATCCCGACGGGCCCCGCAGGCCGCCGGGTTTCGTGACGTGAGCGTGATGAGGAGTGGTTGACAAACCCGACGACAAGCGCTTTCCTGTGATGCACCACCGCATGGACGCCTTCTCCCGGCGACGAGGGAGGCGACCGGGCGGGACTGCAAAAATTACATTTCGCTGGTGCTGTGGCCGGAGGATCCCGAACCCAGAACCGTCCGGCCCCGGCCGGAGCGACCTCGACCCCGGGGCATCGCCGATGACGCTCCGGATGCCCCTGAACCCGATGAGTCACGCCCCTCGCCCCACCCGCTCGGCGGCCATCCCTGACCGCCCCTCCTACCCCGCACGACCTGTCTCGCACGACCTGTCCCGCAGGACTCCGACCCCCGCACGCCCCTGTCGGCCCCTTTCCTCGCGGCGGCCCTCGCCGCCACGACGTAGATCAAAGGAGATCTGATGCTCACCCGACGCTCCGCCCTGTCCCTCGGCATCGCCGTCCCCGGCCTGACCGCCCTCGCCGCCTGCGGCCCCAACGCCGCCGGGGGCTCGGGAGGCTCCGGTGGGGAGGACGGCTCCGCCTCGCTGCGCCTGGCCTGGTGGGGCAACCCCACCCGCGACGAGAACACCCAGAACGTCGTCGACGCCTACGAGGAGGTCGAGCCCGATGTCTCGATCTCCCTCGAGCCCGGCGAGTGGAGCGGCTACTGGGACAAGCTCGCCACCCAGACCGCCGGCGGCGACTTCCCCGACATCGTGCAGATGGACGAGAAGTACCTCGCCGAGTACGGGGAGCGCGGCGCGCTGCTCGATCTCGCCGACGCCGGCCTGGACACCTCCGATTTCGCCCCGGGCTCGGTCGAGACCGGGGAGCTGCCGGACGTCGGCCTCGCCGCGATCACGGCGGGCCTGAACGCCCTCGCGTTCCTCATCAACCCCGTCGTCTTCGAGGAGGCCGGGGTCGACATCCCCGACGACACCACCTGGACCTGGGACGACCTGATCGACACCGCCGTGAAGATCACCGAGAACACCCCCGACGGCACCTACGGGATGACCCAGATGGGCTCCGTCCAGGGCCTGTTCCAGGTGTACGTGCGCCAGGCGGGCCAGGACCAGTACAAGGACGGCGAGGCCGGCTTCGACGCAGAGACCGCGGCCGAGTGGTTCGAGTGGGCGAAGAAGATCCAGGACACCGAGGCCGGCCCCAGCGCGAGCGTCTCCGTCGAGGACTCCGCCCAGGCGATGGACCAGTCGCTCTTCGCGACCGGCAAGATCGGCATGACCGTGGCCTGGTCCAACCAGGTCGTCGCCCACGACGGGCTCGTCCCCGAGGGCGTCGTCGTGCTGCGGCCGCCGTCGATGACCGGCTCCGCCGCCGATGCGCAGCTCTGGTACAAGGCCTCGATGTACTGGTCGATCTCCGCGCGGACCCCGAATCCGGAGGCGGCCGTCGCCTTCGTGGACTACCTCGTGAACTCGCCGGATGCCGGCAAGATCCTCTCCGTCGAGCGCGGCGTGCCGGGCAACCTCACGGTGCGCGAGGCGATCGTGCCCGATCTGGACGAGCCGAACATGAAGGCCGTCGACTTCCTCGAATCCGTCGAGGACGAGCTGGGCGAGGCCCCCGAGATCACCCCGCAGGGCGGCGGCCAGTTCGAGGACATCCTCACCCGTGCCTGCGAGGACATGCTCTTCGGCCAGACGACCACCGAGGAGGCGGGCCAGCGCGTGCTCGACGACCTCGCCTCGGCGCTGGGCTGACCAGCACGTCACCTCGGGGCCCGGCCGGGCGAGGGGACGCACCTCGCCCGACCGGCTCCGCCGGACCGACCACGAAGGGAAGAAGCCTATGAGTGCGGTGGGAGAACTCGCCTCCATCGTGTCCAGCCGCAAGAAGGGCGGACCGAAGGAGAAGCACCCGGACAACAAGCCCGCAATGGTGTTCATGGCGCCCTGGATGCTGGGCTTCCTCGGGATCACGCTGATCCCGATGATCGCCTCGTTCGCGCTGGCGTTCACGGACTACAGCCTGCTGGCACCCCCGGAGTTCGTGGGGCTGGACAACATCACGGCGATGATGGCCGACACCCGGCTGCACAACTCGCTCGTGGTCACGTTCATCTACGTGTTCGTGGGCACGCCGCTGCAGCTGCTCGCCGCCCTCCTGCTGGCGGTGGTGCTGAACCAGGGCATGAAGGGCCTGGCGTTCTACCGCTCGGTGTTCTACCTGCCCTCGCTGCTGGGCGGCTCGGTCGCGATCGCGATCCTGTGGCGCCAGATGTTCGGCGCGAACGGCCTGGTCAACCAGGTCGCGGGAATGTTCGGCTTCGAGAACCTGCCGGGCTGGGTCTCCAACCCGGATACGGCGCTGGGCACGATCATCCTGCTGCACGTGTGGACCTTCGGCTCCCCGATGATCATCTTCCTGGCCGGGCTCCGGCAGATCCCGGAGATGTACTACGAGGCCGCCAGCGTCGACGGCGCCTCGAAGCTCGCACAGTTCTTCCGGATCACGATCCCGCTGCTCACCCCGATCATCTTCTTCAACGTGGTGCTGCAGGTGATCAACGCCTTCCAATCCTTCACCCAGGCGTTCGTGGTCTCCGGAGGCACGGGCGGGCCCTCGGATTCGACGATGTTCTACACGCTGTACCTGTACCAGAAGGGCTTCACCCAGTTCGACATGGGATACGCCTCGGCGATGGCGTGGCTGCTGCTGATCATCGTCGCGATCTTCACCGCCATCAACTTCTTCGTCTCCAAGTTCTGGGTGTTCTACGATGACTGATCTGCAGAGCATGAGCCCGGCCTTCTCGCCGTCGGCCGCGCAGTCCGCGGGCGCGCAGCCCGTGCGCCCGCTCCGTCCGCGCCGCCTGGTGCGCCGCTCCGTGCGGCACGTGGTGATGATCGCGGCGAGCCTGGCGATGATCTACCCGCTGCTGTGGATGGTCGTCTCCTCGCTGCGGCCGAACGAGGAGATCTTCCGCAATCCCGGACTGTTCCCGATCAGCCTGGACTTCTCGAACTACCAGCGCGGCTGGGAATCCCTCGCCCAGCCGTTCAGCCACTACCTGATGAACTCCACCCTGCTGGTGCTCGGCTGCGTGATCGGCAACCTCGTCGCCTGCTCGCTGACCGCCTACGCGTTCGCACGGCTGAAGTTCTGGGGCCGCAACATCGCGTTCGCGATCATGCTGATGACCCTCATGCTGCCGATCCACGTGGTGATCGTGCCGCAGTACATCATCTTCTCCCAGACCGGCTGGGTGAACACCCTGGTGCCCCTGATCCTGCCGAAGTTCCTCGCCACCGACGCGTTCTTCGTGTTCCTCATGGTCCAGTTCATCCGCGGCATCCCGCGCGAGCTCGACGAGGCCGCGCGCATCGACGGGTGCGGGCATTTCCGGATCTTCTTCCAGGTGATCCTGCCGCTCATGCTGCCGGCGCTCGCGACCACCACGATCTTCACCTTCATGTGGATGTGGAACGATTTCTTCGGCTCCCTCATCTACCTCACCACGCCGGAGAACTTCACCGTCCCGCTGGCGCTGAAGTCGTTCCTGGACACCCAGGGCTCCTCCGACTGGGGAGCGATGTTCGCGATGTCCGTCGTCTCCCTCATCCCGCTGTTCCTGGTGTTCCTCTTCGGCCAGCGCTTCCTGGTCAAGGGCTTCGCGACCACCGGCATCAAATGATCCCGCCCCTCACCCCTGACACGAAAGAAGCTCCATGCGCACCCGCTATGCCCTGATCGGCTCCGGCCACCGTGCCCAGATGTACCTCGACGCGATCGCCGGGCCCCACGCCGACGTCGCCGAGCTGGTGGCGCTGCTGGACGTGAACCCGGCCCGGCGCGAGTTCCACCGCGACCGGGTGAGCGCCTTCGCGGAGGTGCGCCTGGCCGGTCCCGAGCAGCTCGAAGAGGTGATCCGCGAGCAGCGGGTGGACCGCGTGATCGTCACCAGCGTGGACCACCTGCATGCCGAGCACGTGGTGCGCTCCCTCGAGGCGGGGGCCGACGTGGTGGTCGAGAAGCCGCTCACCATCGACGCCCCCTCGGCCCGCGCCATCCAGGAGGCGATCGACCGCACCGGCCGCCGCGTGGTGGTGACCTTCAACTACCGCTACAGCCCCCGCAACTCGGCGCTCAAGCAGGTCATCGCCTCCGGCGAGATCGGGGACGTGGTCTCGGTGACCTTCGAGTGGGTGCTGGACACCCAGCACGGCGCGGACTACTTCCGCCGCTGGCACCGCGACAAGAGCCACAGCGGCGGGCTGTTCGTCCACAAGGCCGCCCACCACTTCGACCTGGTCAACTGGTGGATCGACGACACCCCGGTGCAGGTGTACGCGCGCGGCGGGCTGCGCTTCTACGGCGCCGACGCCGCCGCCGCCCGCGGGCAGGCCGCCCTGCCCGAGCGCGGCACCCACGACGGCCCGCACGACCCCTTCGAACTGGACCTGCGCTCCGACGAGCGCCTCGAGGCGCTCTACCTCAAGGCCGAGGAGCACGACGGCTACCAGCGCGACCGCTCCGTGTTCGATGCCGGCATCACCGCGGAGGACAACCTCACCGCGCTCGTGGACTACTCCCGCGGCGCGGTGCTCACCTACGCCCTGAACGCCCACAGCCCCTGGGAGGGGTACCGGGTCGCGCTCAACGGCACCGCCGGGCGCGCCGAGCTCGAGGTGGTCGAGCGCGCCGAGGTGGTCGCCAAGGGCGAGGACGGACGGGCCCACGTGGACCCCAGCGCCGTCGCGGTGACCGCCGCGGACGAGGGGGTGCGCCGCCGCGGCGAGCGCCTGGTGGTGCAGAAGCACTTCGCCCCCGCACGGGAGCTGGAGATCCCCGAGGGGGTGGGCGGGCACGGCGGCGGCGACGCGCTGCTGCTGCGCGACGTGTTCGTCGGCCCCGTCCACGACGAGCTGGGACGCCCCTCCGACCACCGCGACGGGCTGCGGGCGATCTCCGTGGGCATCTGCGGCAACGAGTCGCTGGCCGCCGGGGCGCCCGTCGGCGTCACCGAGTTCCTGGGCCTGGACCTCGCCCGCGAGGCCGACCTCTCGGGAGCCTCCCGATGAGCCCGGCGCCCGTCAGGGTCGCGCTGATCGGCACCCGCGGCTTCGGCGCCGTGCATCTGCGCACCCTCGCCCGCCTCGAGGAGGCCGGGACCGCGCGCCTGGTCGGCGTGGTGGACGTCGCCGAGCCGCCCGCCGAGCTCGCCGCGCTCCACCACCGCAGCCTCGCCGACCTGCTCGCCGCGACGCCCGTCGAGGACCGCCCCCAGATCGTCGCGATCGCCACCCCGATCGACACCCACGTGCCGCTGGCGACCGAGGCGCTGGCCGCCGGGCTCGACGTCTACCTCGAGAAGCCGCCCGTGCCGGCCCTGGCCGACCACCGCCCGCTGCTCGAGGCGGCCCGGGCCGCGGGGCGGTCGGTCCAGGTGGGCTTCCAGGCCCGCGGCGGCGGGGGAGTGGACGTGCTGCGCCGCGAGGTCGCCGAGGGAGCCTCCGGCGCCAGCGGGGGCCTAGGACCGGTCACCGCCGTGCACGTGTACGGGGCGTGGCAGCGCGACCGCGCCTACTACGCCCGCTCCGCCTGGGCGGGCAAGCGCCGCCTGGACGGCCGCCGCGTCGCCGACGGGGTCGCCACGAACCCCCTGGCCCACTCGGTGCACGCCGGTCTCGCGATCGCCGGGATCGACGAGGTCGCGGACATCGCCGGCGTCACCACCGAGCTGCGCCGCGCCCACGACATCCAGGCCGACGACACCACCTTCCTGCGCATCGACCCCACCGGCACGGGGCCGGCGGTGGTGTGCGCCCTGACCACCACGGCGCCCGCGCAGTCCAGCCCCTGGGTCGAGATCAGCGGGCCCCGGGGCTCGCACCGCCTCTACTACACCGAGGACCGCTCGGTGCGCACCAGCGCCGACGGCGCCCGCGAGGAGCTCACCCATGAGCGCGTGGACCTCATGGAGAACCTCATCGCCCATGTGCGCGACCGGCAGGTGCCCCTGCTCTCCTCGCTGGCCTCGACCGGGGTGTTCAGCGCCGTGCTCGAGGCGATCCAGACCGTCCCGGACCCGCTGCCGATCGAGACCGGGGTGACCTGGAGGGGGGAGGGCGCGGCCGCGCACCCCGTGGTCGAGCACATCGAGGAGACGCTGCAGGCCGCGCTCACCGCCGGCCGGCCCTTCAGCGAGCTCGGCGTGAGCTGGGCCCGGGAGGACGCCGTGCACCGCTGGACCCCGCCCGCCGGCGCCTGACCCGGCCGGCCCTCCCCGGCCCCGCCCGGGCCGGGAGGGCGCCCGCGCCCGCCGACCCGTCGGCCGCGCCACCGACCCCGCTCCCCATCCCGAAAGCCGCCATGAGCTCGCACACCGCCCAGCACGTGCTCGACGCCCTGACCCACCCGGATCCGGCCGCCCGGCCGATGATGCGCTGGTGGTGGTTCGGCCCCGACATGGACCGCGCCGAGATCGATCGCGAGCTGCGGGCGATGGCCGCGGCAGGACTGGGCGGCGCGGAGATCGCCCTGGTGTACCCGCTGCGGCCCGGCGCACCGGACTACCTCGGCGACGAGGCGCTGGGCCACGTGCGCCACGCGGCCGAGCGGGCCCGCGAGCTCGGGCTGCGCCTGGACGTGACGCTCGGCAGCGGATGGTCCTACGGCGGCCCGCACATCGGCCCCGAACAGGCCGCGCGCCGCCTGCGCTGGGAGCGGCGCGACCTCGGACCGCAGCCGCTGAGCTGGCCGCTCACCCCCTCCTGGCCCGGCGACGAGCTGGTCTCCGTGCACCTCGGTGAAGGGCTGCCGCCCTCCGGGTGGACGCGGCTCGACCCGGTGGGTGAGCGGCTCGAGATCCCCGCCGGTCGCGGGCCGCGCACCGTGCTGCTGGCCTGGTCGGAGGTCACCGGGCAGCAGGTGAAGCGCTCTGCGGCGGGCGCCGAGGGCCCGGTCGTGGACCACCTCAGCGCCACCGCGGTGCGGCACCACCTGGACGTGGTGGGCGGTGCGCTGCTCAGCGCGGTCCCCGCGCACTTGCTCGGCTCCGTGTTCAGCGACAGCCTCGAGGTGTACGACGCGGGCTGGACCGCCGCGCTGCCGGAGCAGTTCCGGCAGCGGCGCGGCTACGACCTGCTGCCCGTGCTGCACCTGCTGGAGGTCGACGCGCCCGGCGCCGAGCAGGTGCGCGAGGACTACGGCCTCACCCTCTCCGAGCTGGTCGAGGAGGGATTCGTCGGCACCTGCCGGGCCTGGGCCGAGGAGCACGGGGTGCGCTTCCGCCTGCAGGGCTACGGGCAGCCGCCGATCACGCTCAGCGCCCAGCGCGGCGCGCACCTCATCGAGGGCGAGGGCGCGGGATGGACCGCCCTCACCCAGTCCCGCTGGGCCTCGTCGGCCGCGCATCTGGACCGCCGCGAGGTGGTCTCGAGCGAGGTGTGGACCTGGGTGCGCTCACCCGCCTTCCGCGCCGCGCCGCTGGATCTGCTGGGGGAGGCGCATGAGCATCTGCTGCTGGGCATCACGCACTTCGTGGGCCACGGCTGGCCGTACACCGCGCCCGACGCACCGGGCCTGGGCTGGACCTTCTACGCCGCGGGCGCGCTGGATGACCGCAACGCCTGGTGGCCCGCGATGCCGGAGCTCACCGCACATCTCACCCGCCTGTGCGCCGCGCTGCGCCTGGGCGCGCCGGGCGCCGAGGTGGCGCTGTACCTGCCCTACGCCGATGTGCGCGCCGCCCGCGGCCGCGGCCACGACCTGTGGGCCGCCTGCCGCGCCCACATCGGCGAGCAGCTGCCCGCCGCGATCCGCCGCGCGGGCTACGACCTCGACCTGCTCGACGACGACGCCCTCGCCGCGCTCGACCCCGCGGCCTATCCCGTGGTCGTGCTGCCGCGCGTGAGCCGGCTGCCTGCGGAGACGAGGCGCTGGCTGGACCGGGTGCGCGCCGCGGGCGGCAGCGTGCTCGCCGTGGACTCCCCGGCCTACCCGGCCGGGCAGCAGCTCTCCCTGCCCGAGGAGGACGGCGACGACGCGCGCCTGCGCGACCACGCGACCCTCGCGATGGTCGGCGCACGGGGCGGCAGCGACGCGGAGGGCGAGGAGGGCGCCGACGGGGAAGGCGCCGACGGGGAGGCCGCCGGCGGGAAGAACCCGCTCGCGGCCGCGCTGCGAGGCGCCCACACCCCGCCGCTGCTCCTGAGCGGGGACGGCGGCGAGGTGGGCACGGTGCACCGCCGGCTCGCCGACGGCGACCTGCACCTGCTCGCCCACACGGGGCCGCGGCGGCGCGAGGTCGAGGTGACGCCGCGCGATCCGCGCCGCGCGCTCGCCCTCCACGACCCCGCCGAGCCCGGCCTCCGCCCCCTGCCCTCGACCGGAGCCCGGCTCGTGCTGCACCCCTACCAGGCAGTCCTGCTGCTGGCCACGGACCAGCCGCTGCCGGCGCCGGACGGCGCTGCGCCCGCGACCGACGCCGCGCACGGCCCGGCGCAGACCGGCACCGCGGAGCCCGAGCCGATTGCGCTCGACGGCCCGTGGACGGCCTCCCGGCCCGGAGAGGCGCCGCGCGCCGTGACCCTGCCGCACCTCCTGACCGGCCAGGACGCCGCCGACCTGCGTCCCCTGCTGCTGGAGACGACCGTGACCCTCGACGAGGACACCGCCCGCGGGCCGCTCGTGCTCGACCTCGGCCCCGGCCGGGCCGTGCCGCACACCGGCGAGGGCAGCGGCTACCGCGCCCTGCTCGAACCCCCGGTGCGCGAGATCGCCGTGCTCGAGGTGGACGGCGAGGAGCTCGGGGTGCTGTGGCGGCCGCCGTACCGGATCGCGCTCACCGGCCGGCTCCGGGCCGGCACCTCCCGGCTGCGCCTGCGGATCCATGGCACCACCGCCGCGGCCGCCGCCCTCCCGGAGAACGCCGAGGCCGCCGCGGGCCAGGTCGCCGCCGCGCACGAGACCTACGGGGAGCGGTTCCAGCCGCAGGAGCTGGAGCGGATGCTCGACGGCGTCGCGACCGGCCTCGCGTCCGTGCCCGTGCTGCGCCGCGCCGGCGGCTGAGCTCAGAAGCTGTGCCGCCCCGGGCCGACGGTGCGGGCCCGGCCGTCGGGCAGCACGATCTCCGCCTCGGCGCCCTCGGGGATCGTGGCGGTGCCGCGCAGCCCGTCGGCGGAATGCTCCCAGGAGACCTCGATGCGGCCGGCCGCGGAGTCGTGGGCGCCCTCGGCCCATTCGATCCCGGGGCCGGGAACGGGCTGGATGCGGATCCGGCGATATCCCGGGGCGGCGGGCCGGACGCCGAGGACGACCTGGTAGACCCAGTCCGCGACGGCGCCGAGGGCGTAGTGGTTGAAGCTCGTCATCTCACCGGGGTTGATCGAGCCGTCCGGCAGCATCGAGTCCCAGCGCTCCCAGATCGTGGTGGCACCCATCGAGACCGGGTACAGCCACGAGGGGCACCCCTCCTCGAGCAGCAGGCGGTAGGCCTCCTCCACGTGCCCCGTCTCGGACAGCGCCCAGGTGACGAACGGCGTCCCGGCGAAGCCGGTGGAGACCCGGTGGCCGGCCTCGGCGACCACCTCCGCGAGCCGCGCGGCGGCGCGGGGGCGCGTCCCGGCATCGAGCAGGTCGAAGGCGATCGCGAGGGCGTACACGGTGGCGCAGTCGGAGGTGATGGTGCCGTTCTCATGCACATAGGCGGTGGTGAAGGCGGCGAGGGTGCGCTCGGCCAGGCCCTGCCAGCGGCGGGCGTCGACCTCCTCGCCGAGCAGGCGGGCGGCCTGTGCGGCGAAGCGTGCGGAGCGCACCAGGCAGGCCGTGGCGACCACGCCCTTGTCGGCCTTCGCCCGGTCCGCGGCCTCCGGCGGGGCGTCGGGGTCCAGCCAGTCCCCGAACTGGAAGCCGGTGTCCCACAGCCCGCTGGGGGACAGCGCGCGGTCGACGGAGTCCAGGTGGCGCACCATGGCGGGGTAGTGCGCGCGCAGCCGGTCCAGGTCCCCGTAGGCGGTCCACAGCGCCTCGGCGACCCAGACGGCGGCGTCGCCCCAGATCGCGGTGGGAGTGCCCCAGCCCTCGTCGGCCGCGGCAGGATCGCCGGCGCCGAGGCCGGGCTTGAGCAGGTCCGGGACCACGAAGGGCACGATCCCGTGCGGGTTCATGCGCGCCTCCTGGCCCAGATCGAGCAGCCAGCCGTGCAGGAAGTCCCCCACGTCGTGCTGGAACGCGGCGGTCGCCGCGTAGGCGGCGATGTCGCCCGTCCAGCCGAGCCGCTCGTCGCGCTGCGGGCAGTCGGTGGGCACGGAGAGGAAGTTGCCGCGCTGGGACCAGAGCGAGTTGCTGATCAGCTGGTTCACCCCGGCATGCGAGCACTCGAACCAGCCGGTGCGCCGCAGCGCGGAATGGACCACCACGGCCTCGAGATCCTCCGCCGCGAGCTCTCCCGGCCAGCCGCTGATCTCGGCGTAGCGGAAGCCGTGGAAGGTGAAGGTCGGCTCGAAGGTCTCGCCGGCCGGGTCGCCGGCGAGGACCAGACGATCGGTGGCGCGGGCGGCGCGCAGCGGTCGCGTGCCGAGCTCGCCGTCCTCGAGCACCTCGGCATGGCGCAGCACGATCTCGGTGCCCTCGGGGCCCGTGACCGTGAACCGCAGCCACCCCACGAGGTTCTGGCCGAAGTCCACGAGCGTGCGCCCCGCGGGCGAGGTCCAGATCCGCTCGGGCCGGCGCGACTCGTGGCGGAGCACCGGCGGGGAGACCTGCTCGACGAGCGTGCTGCGATCGATCTCGACCACGCGCACCGGTGTCTCGGGGCCGAGGCCCAGGCGGCGGTCCTCGTGCTGGCCGTGGTAGATGTTCGCGCTCATGATCGCGCTGGGCCGGGAGCGCCAGGACTCGTCGGTGACCACCCGCTGGCGGGTGCCGTCCGCGAACTCGATCTCCACGGCGGCGAGGAGGGCGAGATCGTCGCCGTAGCGCACCCCGCCGTCGAAGCCCAGGTCCCCGCGCCACCAGCCGTCGGCGAGCGTGGCCTCGAGATCGAGGCGGTCCGCGTCCGCTGCGGCGAGACCCTCCGGGCGCTGACGGACCTGGGCGGTGACATCCAGACGCTGCACCTGGAGGCGGCGCTCATAGGTGGTCCATCCGGGGTTCAGCACCGACTCCGTCGCCGGGGCGCCGCCGATCCTCATCTCGTACAGGCCGTGGGCGGTGGCCAGCAGCTCGGCGCGCCGCACCTGGTCCCGCGGCTGTGCGAGCGTCACCGTGTGGACCAGCTGCGGGAGGCGGCCGGTGTCCTCCACCGCGGTGATCGCCAGGGCGTCCTGGAGCTGTGCGGCCGGGCGGCCCGCCCCGGCGCTCGGAGTGTCGGCGGGGGAGGCGGGGGCAGAGTTCATGGGAGGTCTCCTCGGGTGCGCGGCGCTGCCTGCGCGGTGAGCGGTGCGCGCGACGGCGAGCGCCACGCCACGGTGTGAAACGACTCAAGCTCTCAGTCTGGCAGGTCCGACGGTTCCCGCCAAGGGAGGGTGGAGGTCGCCCTGCGCGCGATACAGTCACGGCATCGAGATCCCGGGGCGCAGTCCCCGGGATCATGCCGTCAGCGGGAGGGAAGTGGGTCGTGGCCGGAGGCCGTCTGGTGAGCATGAAGGACGTCGCGCGCCATGCCGAGGTCTCGGTGGGCACCGTCTCCAACGTGCTGAACCGCCCCGAGATCGTCTCCCCGGACCGCCGTGACAGGGTCGAGGCCGCGATCGCGGAGCTCGGCTACGTGCGCAACGACGCCGCCCGGCAGCTCAAGCTCGGCCAGTCCCGCACCGTCGGCGCGATCGTGCTCGACTCCGGCAACCCCTTCTACAGCCAGCTCGTGGGCGGGATCGAGGCGGCCGCCGAGGATTCCCAGCTGATGGTGATCGCCGGCAGCACCGGCCATCGCGAGCAGCGCGAACGGCTCTACCTCTCCCTCTTCGAGGAGCAGCGGGTGCGCGGGATCCTGCTGGCCTCCACCGGCGGCACCGGCCCGCTCGTCGAGGCGATCCGCGGCCGCGGCACCCCCGTGGTGCTGGTCGAGAGCGACCCCGATGAGCGCGGCTCCTCGGTGAGCGTCGATGACATCGCCGGCGGCGAGATCGCCGTGCAGCACCTCGCCTCGCTCGGGCGGCGGCGCATCGGCGTGGTCGCGGCCCGGCAGGACCTGCGCCAGGTCGCCGACCGGCTGCGCGGAGCCCGGCGCGCCGCCGAGACGGCCGGGATCGAGCTCGAGGTGCTCGACGCGGAGGATCTCACCGTCCTGGCCGGCCGCACCGTCGGCGAGGCCGTGGTGGCCCGGCCCCGGGCCGAGCGTCCCGATGCCGTGTTCTGCGTCAACGACCTGCTCGCGGTGGGGATGCTGCAGGCCTTCGCCTTCCGTCACCAGGTCGCGGTGCCCGAGGAGATCGCGCTGGTGGGCTACGACGACATCGCCTTCGCCCGCTCCACGGTGGTGCCGCTGACCTCCGTGTCCCAGCCCTCGGAGCTGATGGGACGCACCGCGCTCGCGCTGCTCGAGGAGCAGATCGCCCGTCCCGAGGCCGCGCCGCGGCACGTGAGCTTCGCGCCGGAGCTGGTGGAGCGGGAGTCCACGACCGGCTGAGCCGCGGAGGGGACGTCAGCGAGCGGGCACGCCCGCCGCGAACACCCCCAGCTCGACGCTCTCCCGCACCACCTTCCGCAGCGCGCCGGGCTCCGCGGGGATCGCGCCGAGCGTGCGCGCCTGCAGCGCCACGTTGCCCAGCGCGGTGGCCTCCATCGGCCCGGCCACGACCTCGATCCCGAGGGCCTCGGCGGTGAGCCGGTTCAGCAGCGCGTTGCGGCTGCCGCCGCCCACCACGTGCAGCCGGGACGGCAGCGGCACTCCGGCGAGACGGCAGGCGGCATGCAGCTCGTCCCGGTAGGTCTCGGCCAGGGATTCGAGGATGCAGCGCACCAGCTGCGCCGGGGTGCGCGGGAACTCGTCCTCGTCCGTGAGGGGGCGGGCCGCGGCGGTGACCCGATCGGCCATCCGTCCGGGCGCGAGGAACGCGGGATCCGTGGGGTCGATGCGGAAGCGGTCCCCGGGAACGGCCGCGGCGGCCTCGAGCAGATCCGCCAGCTCGACTCGTGCCCCCTCCTCCTCCCATTGCCGGATCGACTCGCTGACCAGCCACATCCCGGCGACGTTCTTGAGCAGACGCACCGTGGAGTCGACCCCGCCCTCGTTGGTGAAGCCCGCCTCGCGCGCCTCCTCGGTGAGCACGGGCGCTTCCAGCTCCAGCCCGATGAGGGACCAGGTGCCGGAGGAGATGTAGGCCGTGGAGCCGGAGCCCTCGGAGGGCACGGCCAGCACCGCGGAGGCGGTGTCGTGGGAGCCGACGGCATGGACCGGCACCTCCCCGATGCCGAGCTGCGCGGCCAGCGGCGCGAGGACCGTGCCCAGCTGCTCTCCCGGTGCGATCAGCGGGGCGAGCAGCTCGCGCTCCACCCCGGCGGCCTCCAGCAGCTCCGCGCTCCACTCGTGCCCCTGCGCGGCGAGCATGCCGGTGGTCGAGGCGTTGGTGAGCTCGGTGCGGCGCTGCCCGGTGAGCAGATAGCCGAGGAGGTCGGGCACCATCAGCAGCGAGCTGCCGGGGGGCAGCTCCGCCAGGCGGTGCTCGGCCGCGAGCTGGTAGAGCGTGTTGAAGCTCTGCTGCGCGATGCCGGTGAGCGCGAACTGCCGCTGCCGGGACACCCGCCGGGCGAACTCGTCGGCGACGGTCTCGGTGCGGGAGTCGCGATAGGCGATCACCTCGCCGATCCGCGCGCCCGAGCCGGGCACCGGTGTGCCGTCGGGCCCGACCTCGTCCGGTCCGAGCAGCGCATAGTCCACCGCCCAGGAGTCGATCCCGATCGAGGAGAGGCCTGCGAGCCCGCGGCCCCGCGCGAGGCGGTGCGCCTCGGTCAGGCCCTGCCGGATCTCCGCCCACAGGGCGTCGACATCCCAGCACAGGTGCCCGTCGCGCTCGGCGAGGCGGTTCTCGAAGCGGTGCGCGGGCAGCAGCTCGATCCGCCCCTGCTCGAGCACTCCGAGCATCACCCGCCCGGAGGTCGCGCCCAGATCGACCGCCGCGACCGCGACCGGGCCACCCCTCGGGGGAGGGGAGGTCGGTGGGGCCGGGGTGCCGGGGGAGCGGGTGCCGGGGGTGCTCATCGCAGGAACGCCGCCGCGACCCCGGCGTCGACCGGGATGTGCAGGCCGGTGGTGTGCGAGAGGTCCCCGGCGGTGAGCGCGAAGACGGCGTTCGCGACGTTCGCGGGAAGCACCTCGCGCTTCAGCAGGGTGCGCTGGGCGTAGAACTCGCCGAGCTTCTCCTCCTCCACGCCGTACACCTTCGCGCGCGAGGCGCCCCAGCCGCCGGCGAAGATGCCGGAGCCGCGCACCACCCCGTCGGGGTTGATGCCGTTGACGCGGATCTGGTGCTCGCCGAGCTCCGCCGCGAGCAGCCGCACCTGGTGCGCCTGATCGGCCTTCGTCGCCGAGTAGGCGATGTTGTTGGGGCCGGCGAACACGGAGTTCTTCGAGGAGATGTAGATGATGTCCCCGCCCATGGCCTGGTCGATCATCACCCGGGCCGTCTCGCGGGAGACGAGGAAGCTGCCGCGCGCCATCACGTCGTGCTGCAGGTCCCAGTCCTTCGCGGTGGTCTCCAGCAGCGGCTTGGACAGCGAGAGCCCGGCGTTGTTGACGATGAGGTCGAGGCCCCCGAAGGCGAGCACCGCCTCGGCCACCGCCTCGACCACGGCCTGCTCATCGGAGACGTCGGCCCGCAGGGCGACAGCCCGGTCCGGCCCGCCCAGCTCCGCGGCGGTGGCCTCGGCGCCCTCGAGGTTGAGATCCGCGATCACCACGCAGGCGCCCTCGGCCACGAGCCGCTCGGCGGTGGCCTTGCCGATGCCGGAGCCGCCGCCGGTCACCAGCGCCACCCGGGTCGCGAGCGGCTTGGGCTTCGGCTTGCGCTGCAGCTTCGCCTCCTCGAGCGCCCAGTACTCGATGCGGAACTTCTCCGACTCCTCGATGGGGGAGTACGTGGAGATCGCCTCCGCGCCGCGCATCACGTTGATCGCGTTGACGTAGAACTCGCCGGCCACGCGGGCGGTCTGCGCATCCGCGCCGAAGGAGAACATGCCCACGCCCGGGATCAGCACGATCGCCGGATCCGCGCCGCGCATGGCGGGGGAGTCGGCATCGGCATGGCGCTCGTAGTAGGCGGTGTAGTCCGCGCGATAGGACTCGTGCAGCTCCTTGAGCCGCGCCACGGAGTCCTCGATCGAGGCGTCCGCGGGCAGGTCCAGCACGAGCGGCTTGACCTTGGTGCGCAGGAAGTGGTCCGGGCACGACGTGCCCTGATCAGCCAGCGTCGAGAGCTTCTCGGAGGCGAGGAACTCGTGCACCGCCTCGGTGTCCGTGAAGTGCCCGACCATCGGCGTATCCGTCGAGGCCAGGCCCCGGATCACCGGGAACAGGGCCGACGCCTTCGCGCGCCGCTCCGCCTCCGGCAGCGCGGCACGCGCAGGATCATGCGCGCCGAAAGGCTCGGGGGTGCCGGTGCGCTCGATGAACTCGGTCGCCTCACGGATGATCCGCAGCGAGTTCTCCTGCGCCTCCTGGGAGGTCTCGCCCCAGGCGGTGATGCCGTGCCCGCCCAGGATGCAGCCGATCGCGCCGGGGTTCTCGCGCTTGATCTCCGCGATGTCCAGGCCCAGCTGGAAGCCGGGCCGGCGCCACGGCACCCACACCACGGCCTCGCCGAAGCACTCGCGGGTCAGGCGCTCCCCGTCGGCCGCGGTCGCCAGCGCGATGCCCGCATCGGGATGCAGATGATCGACGTGCTCGGCGTCGACCAGGGCGTGCATCGCGGTGTCGATGCTGGGGGCGGCCCCGCCCTTGCCGTGCAGGCAGTAGTCGAAGGCCGCGACCATCTCGTCCTCGCGCTCGACGCCCGGGTAGACGTCCTGCAGGGCGCGCACCCGGTCCAGGCGCAGCACCGCCAGGCCCTTCTCCTCGAGCGTGCCGAGGTCCCCGCCGGAGCCCTTGACCCACAGCAGCTCGGTCTCCTCCCCGGTCACGGGGTCGGTCGCGGAGCCCTTGGCGGAGGTGTTGCCGCCGGCGTAGTTGGTGTTGCGCGGATCGGAGCCCAGCGCGTTCGAGCGCTCCAGCAGGGCGGCGACGGTCTCGTTCACAGCGGTCCTCTCACTCATGCTCAGGCTCCCCATCCCATCTGGTTCCCGCCCACGCGCTCGGTGGCGATCTTCTGCTCGTAGCCGCTCGCGCGGAACGCGGCGAAGGGATCAGCGGGCAGGCCCCGCTCCTCGCGGAAGGCCGCGAGCGCCGGGCGCACGTCGGTCCAGAACGCGTCCATCAGGATCTCGTTGGCGAGTAGCACGTCGTTGTCCTCCTGCGCGGCGGCGAGGGCCTCGCGGTCCACCAGCAGCGCCTTGGCGAGGGTCTCCTGCACGTTCAGCACCGAGCGGATCTGGCCCTGGATCTTCGACTCGAGGTTGTGGCACTGGTCGAGCATGAAGTTCACGCCGGAGGCCGGGAGGTGCGCGTCCTGCTGCACGATCTCGAACAGGATCCGGAACAGCTGGAACGGATCCGCGGCGCCCACGATCAGGTCATCATCGGCATAGTTGCGGGAGTTGAAGTCGAAGGCGCCCAGCCGGTTCTGGCGCAGCAGCTGGGCCACGATGAACTCGATGTTGGTGCCGGGGGCGTGGTGGCCGGTGTCGAGGACCACCTGGGCCTTCTCGCCGAGGGCCAGGCAGTGCAGCAGGCTCGTGCCCCAGTCCGGGACATCGGTGTGATAGAACGCCGGCTCGAAGAACTTGTACTCGAGCACGAGGCGCTCATCGTCCCCGAGGCCCAGGTAGATCTCCTGCAGCGACTCCGCCAGGCGGTCCTGACGGGCGCGGATCGAGTCCTGGCCGGCGTAGTTCGTGCCGTCGGCCAGCCAGATCTTCATCTCCTTGGAGCCGGTGGCGCGCATGACGTCGATGCACTCGAGGTGATGGTCGATCGCCCGACGGCGGATGGTCTTGTCACCGTGGGTGAGGGAGCCGAACTTGTACTCGTCGTCCTGGAAGGTGTTGGAGTTGATCATCCCCAGCGTCATGCCCTGCTCGGCGGCGTACTCGCGCAGCGCCCCGAAGTCCTCGACCCTGTCCCAGGGGTAGTGCAGGGACACGCGCGGGGCGGAGCCGGTGAAGGCGTGGGTCTGCGCGGCGTCGGCGATCTTCTCGAAGGGATCGCGCGGGGTGCCGGGGGTGCCGAACACCTTGAAGCGGGTGCCGGAGTTCCCGTAGCCCCAGCTGGGGACCTCGATCGTGAACTCGGCGAGATCGCGCGCGATCTCGGCGGGGAAGGCGGTGGGAGTGGTCACGGGGGCTCCTTCGGCGGGATGAGGGGCGGGTGTGCGTGCCGACCGCTGCTCAGCGGTGAGCGGCGAGGATGCTCGCTGGAGGCGATGCACGACCCGCACTGTTTGAAACGACTCAACACAGCGTATCACGCAGCGCCGGATGACGGGGGTGGGCGGAAGTCAATTCTTGAAACGTCTCAGGATGTGCTCTAGCGTTCCGTCCTGCCCCCGCGATCGCTCGCCTCGCCCTGCGCGCCGCGACCCGACCGCTGTTCTCGACGAGGAGATGCGATGCCCGCTCCCGATCTCGACCACCTGCTCGCGACCACCGGGGCCCGCAGCCCTCACCGCTGCTGCTTCCTGCTGCACGTGCGGCCCGAGAAGCTCACCGAGTACGTCGCCGCCCACCAGGACGTCTGGCAGGAGATGCGCACCGCGCTGACCGAGGCGGGCTGGCGCAACTACTCCCTTTTCCTGCGCCCCGAGGACGGCATGGTCGTGGGCTACTTCGAGGCCGACGACGTCGACGCCGCCCAGGACGCGATCGCCCGCGCCGAGATCTCCCCGCGCTGGGAGGCGGCGATGAGCGAGTACTTCACCGCGGGCGGCGGAGAGAAGCAGGTGCTCCCGCAGTACTTCCACCTCGCCTGAGCTGTGGACAGCGCTTGCCCTCCGGTCCATGCTGACGCATCCTGCTCGCACCCGCTCTCATGCTGAGCCCCCTCCTCGACCCGCCAGGAGCCCCCGTGCCCGCCACCCCGCCCGATCCTCGACCCGCCGTCGTCCCCATGCGCGAGCGGCTCCCCGCCCTGCGACCCTTCACCGGCTGGGACGACGTGGCCCCCGACGTGCTCGCCGCCTGGGATGCCCCCTACGGGCCCGACGAGCAGTGGGACCTGCGCATCGAGGAGCATCAGGCGCCCGGCCCGAACGGCCCGGTGCCGGTGCGGGTCTACACCCCCGCCGCGACTGCGACCGCGGCTGCGGCCGCGAGAGCGCCGCGCCCGGTGCTGGTGTGGTGCCACGGCGGTGGGTTCATGCACGGCGATCTCGACATGCCCGAGGCCGACGCGACCTCCCGCGGCGTGGCGGGCCGGGCCGGCGCCGTGGTGGTCTCGGTCGACTACCGGCTGTGCGATGAGCCCGAGGCGCTCGGCGGGCGGAGGGCCCGACGCTTCCCCGGCACCCCCGAGGACCTCGTCATCCACGCCCCGGTCCCGCTCCAGGACGTGCTCGCCGCGGTGCGCTGGACGGTGGCCGAGGCCGACCACCTGGGCATCGACCCGGGGCGTCTCGCTCTCGGCGGCGCGAGCGCGGGCGGGAACCTCGCCGCCGCGGCCACCCTGTCCCTGGCCCACGAGGGCCGCGCCCCGGCCGCCTCGCTGCTGCTCTACCCGGTGCTGCACCCGCTGCGCCTCGAGCCCACCGCCGAAGAGGCGGCCGCCGTCGCGGACCTCGCTGCGATGCTGCGCTTCAGCCTCGAGACCACGCGGAGCTTCACCGAGAACTACCTCGGCCGCCCAGTGTCCGAGGCGGGCATCTACGACTTCCCCGGTCTCGCGGACACCGCGCAGCTGGCCGCCCTGCCGCGCACCTATCTTGAGGCCGATGAGCACGATGACCTGCGCATCAGCGCCCGCCGCTTCGCCGAGCAGCTCTCCGAGGCGGGCGTCGAGGTCGAGCACGTGATCCGCGAGGGCGTCGCCCACGGCCACCTCAACCGGATCGGCCTGCCCGAGGCCGCGCAGACCATGGACCGTCTGGCCGAGATCCTCGGCGAGCTCTGATCCCCTCCCACCCCGCACGTCCCGAGAGGCTCGTACCCCCGATGACCGTCACCGCTCCCGCCGAGATGGTGCGCCGCCTGCGCGCCCTGGCCGACGCCGCCTCCCGCGGCCCCCTCCGCCCCGAGGACGAGGCGGCCTGGAACGCGCCCTACGGCCGTCCCGAGCGCTGGGACCTGCGCATCCAGGACTGGGAGGCGCCAGGGCCCCACGGCCCCGTCCCCGTGCGGGTCTACACCCCGATCCGTCCCGCGAGCGGGCCGCGGGCCGTGCTCGTGTTCTGCCACGGCGGCTCCTTCCAGCACGGCGACCTCGACATGCCCGAGGCCGATGCGACCGCCCGCGGCGTCGCCGGCCGCGCGGATGTCGTAGTCGTCTCCGTCGACTACCGGCTGTGCGACGAACCGCCCGGCGGCAGCCCTGCCCGGAAGATCCCCGGCACGGACCCCGCGCTCGAGGTGCGCGCCCCGATCCCGTGCGATGACGTGATCGCCGCCGTGGCCTGGACCCGCGCCCGAGCTGAGCAGCTCGGCATCGACCCGGATCGACTCGCACTCGGCGGGGCGAGCGCGGGCGGGAACCTCGCCGCCGCCGCCTCGCTGCGGCTGGCCGAGGCCGGCCGCGCCCCGGCGCTCTCGCTGCTGATGTACCCGGTCGCGCATCCGCTGAACCCCGAGGCCACCGCCGAGGAGGCCGTAGCGCTCGCCGATCTGCCCGAGCTGCTCCGCTTCACGCCCGACAAGATGCGCCGTATGAGCGAGAACTACCTCGGCCGCCCCCTCGAGGACGCGACCGCCCACGACTTCCCGGGCCTGGGCACCGCGCAACAGCTCTCCGTGCTGCCGCGCACCTACATCGAGTCCGACGAGTACGACGACCTGCGCACCAGTGCCCGCCGGTACGCCGAGCAGCTCGCCGAGGCCGGGGTCGAGGTCGAGCACGAGGTGCGCCGCGGCGTCACCCACGGGCACCTGAACAAGGTGGGCCTGCCCCAGGCCGCCGAGTCCCGTGACCGCCTGGCCGCCCTGATGAAGGAGCTCTGAGGCCGTGGAGCACGGCATCCTCACCGATCGTGCCGGCACCGCCGCCGCCTACGCCGCAGGCGCCGACTACGTCGAACCCACGATCCTGCACAACCTCCTGATCGAGCAGGCCGACGGCACCTGGCAGGAGGCGCCCCTGGCCGACGCCTGGCAGCCCGCACCCTCCTTCGCGGTGATCGCCCCCGCCGGCCTCGGCCTCTCCGACCCCGCCGCGGACCCCGAGAGGATCGCCCGGCACCTGCGCCTGGTGATGACCGCTGCGGCCCGTCGCGCCCGCCCCGGCGCCACGGTCGTGCTGGGCAGCGGTGCCGCCCGCGCCACCCCCGACGGCGTGGACCCCGCCGCGGCCCGGGAGCAGCTGGCCCGCACCGTGCGCCTCGCCCGCGATCTCGCCGCCGAGCACGGCCTCGAGGCGATCCTCGAGCCGCTCCACTGCGGGGAGACCGATCAGATCAACTCCCTCGCCGAGGCGATCGAGTTCCTCGACGCGCACGAACTCGGGGACATGCGCGTGGTCGCCGACCTCTTCCACATCATGCTCGAGCAGGAGAGCCTCGAGAGGGTGCGCGAGCACGCCGGACGTGTCGCCCACGCCCATATCGCCGACACCGACCGTCGCCCGCCCGGCCAGGGCGACTGGCCGCTGCGCGCCTTCCTCGCCTCCCTGCGCGAGGGCGGCTACCGCGGCGCCGTCTCGATCGAATGCCACTGGCAGGACCTCGCCGCCGAGGCGGCGGGGGCGCTCGCCGCACTGCGGGAGGCCGACGGGATCCCCGCCGCCCCCACCACCCGCGAGACCCCCGAATCGCAGGCCGCTGCCGGTGAGCTGGTCACCGTCTCGCGCGCCCCCACCACCACCCGCACCGCGGTGATCAGCCGCAACGGCGGCTGGTGCTGGTTCCAGGACGAGCGCGCCCTGATCGATCCCGCGACCGGCACGCTGCTGCTCGGCGCCGTCGCCTCCGCCGGAGGGCAAGGCGGCGACGGGCGCGGAGGGGACGTGGACCTGCACGTGGTGGACCTCGACCGGCTCGGCGAGCCCGGCGCCGCCCGCACCATCGTGCTCCATCCCGGCCTCGAATCCGACGACCACGACAACCCCGCCCTGTGGCGGCGGGCCGACGGGCGCTGGGTCGCCGTCTACAGCCGCCACAAGAGCGACGACCTCACCCGCTGGAGGGTCAGCGAGGGCACCGACCCCACCCTCTGGGGGCCCGAGCAGTCCTTCGACTGGACGGAGCTGTTCACGGACATGCAGGAGGCGGAGGCGCTCGGCGGCGGCCGCGGCGTGACCTACCAGAACGTCCACGCCCTGGACGGCGTGCTGCACTGCTTCGTCCGCGCGATCAACGACGACCCCTGCTACCTCGTCTCCCACGACGACGGCGAGACCTGGCAGTTCGGCGGCCGCCTGCTGACCCGCGAGAAGATCGGCTACGTCAACGGCTACGCCCGCTACGCCTCCGGCACCCACCTGGGCACCGACGACCGCATCGACCTGATCATCACCGAGCACCACCCCCGCGACTACGCCACCTCCATCTGGCACGGCTACCTCGAAGGCGGCCGCCTGCACCGCGCCGACGGGACACCGGTGGGCGAGCTCGGTCGCGGGCTCGAGCAGACCGCGCCGCGGGCCGAGGACCTCACCCGCGTGCTCGCCAGCGGCTCCACCTGGGGCGGCGCGATCATCACCCACGCCTGGACCACGGACCTGCGCCGCTTCGCGGACGGGACGCTGGTGGCGCTGATGACCGCCCGGGCCGACGACACCCTCGGCACCGCCACCAGCCGCCACGAGACCGATCCGATCGACCACCGCTTCCTGTGGGCCGTGCTCGCACCGGGGGAGAGCGACTGGCAGGTGCACCACCTCGCCCACGCCGGCCCGCAGCTGCTCGCCCACGAGGAGGACTACACCGGCCTCGGCACGATCGACCCGGAGGACCCGGGCGCGCTGTGGATCTCCACCGTGGTCGATCCGCGCGACGGCACCGCGCTGCCCGTGCACGAGATCTTCCACGGCCGCACGAGCGATGCGGGGGAGAGCTGGACTTGGACGCCGGTCACCGAGGGCTCGGCGGTGAGCAACTTCCGCCCGATCGCGGTGCCCGGCGACCCCTCCCGCGAGGTGCTCGCCTGGTATCGCGGCACGATGCGCTCCTCGCAGAGCTATGACGCGGAGGTGCTGGTGCGGGTGGACGCACGACGCCCCCGCGCATGACCGCCTGGTCGGTCGTGGTACCGACCCGCTCCTGAGACCGCCCGCCGCCCTACAGTGTGTCCATGTCAGCAGCCAGAAATGCACGCGAGGGCGCCGAGGCCGTCGAGGACGCCGCGCAGGACGTCACCGAGCATCCCGCCTTCCAGGCCGTCGCCCGCGGCGGCTTCGTGATGAGCGGGATCGTCCACGCCCTGATCGGGGCGATCGCCCTGCGCATGGCCTTCGGCGGCTCCTCGGAGAACGCGGACCAGTCCGGTGCGCTGCAGGCGGTCGCCGCGGCTCCGGGAGGGAACATCCTGCTGTGGATCGGTGGGATCGCGATGGCCGCGCTGGTGCTCTGGCACCTGGCCGAGGCATGGTTCGGCGCCCGTGCCTCCTCCCGCGAGGTGAAGAAGCGGGTGTGGCACGTGGCCAGGACGCTCGGCAAGGCCGTGGTCTATGCGGCGCTCGCCGTGACCTCCCTGCGCTTCGCCGCCGGTGCCGGCAGCGATTCGGGGGAGCAGACCTCGTCGATGACCGCCGGGCTGATGGGCAGCGCCGGCGGACGGCTCGCCGTGGTCGCCGTGGGCCTGGTGGTGCTCGTGATCGGTTTCGCCCACGTGTACCTCGGCGCGAGCCGACGCTTCGAGGACCAGCTGCGCGTGCCCCGCGGCAAGGAGGTGGCCCGCGCGATCGTGGTGACCGGCGTGCTCGGCTACATCGCCAAGGGCATCGCCCTGGTGGGCGTGGGCCTGCTGTTCGGCTGGGCCGGTCTCGGCGCGGATCCGGAGAAGGCGACCGGGCTCGACGGTGCGCTGAAGACCATGGCGGACCTCCCCGCCGGCTCCGTGGTGCTCGCCGTCATCGGCGCCGGCCTCGTGCTCTTCGGCCTCTACTCGGTGCTGCGCTCCCGCTACGCGCCGATGTGAGCTCAGCCCACCGCCGGATACCGCAGCAGCACCGCCCCGTGACGCGGGATCACCACGTCGAGCGCGGTCGAGCCGGGTGCGACGCCGCGTGCCTCGTCGGACTGCACGCTCACCGCACGTGCCGGCACGATCTCGCCCGACCACAACTCCCGCACCTCGCCCTCGAGCGCGGCGGGCAGGCCCACGTCCTGACTGTCGAGGGACACTGCGAGCTCGTCCTCACCGGTGTTGAAGGCGGCGACATAGCGCTCGCCGCGGGGCCCGCCGGCGGTCCACAGGATCAGCGGATCCTCCCGGAACACCTCGCGCGCGCCATGCCCCTCGCGGTGCACCGCGAGCACGTCGGCGTTCTGCAGCAGCGCGATCGTCGCCGGATCCGAGGTCGGCAGGTCCCCGCCCACCATCAGCGGCGAGCGGGCGATCACCCACAGCGTCATCAGGGTGCGCCGCTCGTCGGGGGTGAGCAGGTCATCGCGCGGCTCGCCTCGCTCGGCGCGGATCCCGATGCGGCCCAGCGGCAGCATGTCCCCGTCGGGCCAGCCCTCGGGGCCGGCGTGCGGGGCCCAGCGGGCGAAGCGGGAGAAGTTCGCCTCGACGTCCTCCCACCGGTCCCAGAGGTCATCGCAGATCCGCCACATCGTGGCGTGCTCGCGCAGATGCGGCAGGCGGGCCAGGGACAGGTCGCGGCCGGGGGAGAGGCTCAGCTGCATCGGCCGGCCGCAGCGGGCGATCGCCCCGGCGAAGGCCTCGATCTCCGCGGCCTGATACGGCCACAGCATGTCGTCGACCTTGAGGAAGTCCACGCCCCATTCGGCGTACAGCGCGAGCACCGAGTCGTAGTAGGCGCCCGCTCCCTCCACGCTGTGGTCGAGGCCCACCATGTGCGGGTTCCACTCGCAGGCGTTGGTGGGATCGGCGACGTCGGCGGCGCGCAGGTCGGTGCCCAGGAGCGGGGTGTTCTCGGCGACCGCCCGGCGCGGGATCCCGCGCATCACGTGGATGCCGAGCCGCAGCCCGAGGGCGTGGATCTTCTCGGCCAGCGGGCCGAAGCCGGCGCCGCCCGCGGCGCTCGGGAAGCGAGCCGGGTCCGGCAGCAGGCGGCCGTGCTCGTCCATCGTCAGCGGGGCGTCCTGGTTGTAGCCGTGGGAGCGGGCCGAGGGATCGGACCAGTCGATGTCGATGACCACGGTGTCCCAGCCCAGCGGGGCCAGGTGCTCGGCGAGGAAGTGCGCGTTGGCGAGCACCTCGGCCTCGGTGACGGAGGTGCCGTAGCTGTCCCAGGAGTTCCAGCCCATCGGCGGGCGGGACGGGTCGGCGGGAGGGAGGCCGGCAGGGGCGGAGGGCAGGCGGGTCATGTGGGCTCCGTGAGGTGGGAATGATCCGGCGGGGCGGGGCTCAGGCCCCGAGCAGCCGCTCGACGTAGGCGTTGGTGAACACGCGCTGCGGATCCAGCCGCTCGCGCAGGGCGAGGAAGTCCGCGAGCCGCGGGTACTGCGCACGCACCTGCTCCGGTGCGGTGGTGAACACCTTCCCCCAGTGCGGGCGCGGCGCGAAGGGGGCCAGGCGCTCCTCGATCGCGGGCAGCAGCGCTGCGACCTCCTCGGGGCGCTGCTTCCAGGTGAAGTGCACGCAGGCGCTGTCCCGCCGGTGCGCGGGGGAGAGCCAGAGCTCGTCCGCGGCGACGGTGCGCACCTCGGAGGCGTGCAGCAGCGGCCGGATCCGCTCCCCGAGCGGCATCACCGCGGCGAGGGCGGGGGCGATGTCCTCCCGGGCCACGAAGTACTCCGACTGGATCTCCTCGCCGTTGCTCGGGGTGAACTCGAGGCGGAAGTGCGGCAGCCGCTCATGGGCGGGGCCCGGCGCGCCGCTCTGGTCGGTGCAGAAGTCCGCGGGCATCCCCGGCAGCGGGTGCACGGGCCGACGGGCGCGCCGCCCGCCCAGCCACGTCTCCGGCAGCTCCTCGTCCCGGCCGACGACCTGCTTCACCCAGGCCTGGGCGATGTGCCCCTCCCAGTGGTGGAACAGGCTCACGCTGGTGCCGCCGGCGAGCATCGCGGCGAGGTCCTCCTGGCCCATGCGCGCGGCGGGGAAGTCGAGGTGGACGCTCTGGCGCATCGGCGCGGCCGGGATCAGGTCGAGCGTGAGGTGGGTGACCACGCCGAGCGCGCCGAGGGCCAGCACCGCCCCGTCGAAGATCTCCGGGTCGTCCTCGCGGGAGAGGGTGAGCAGGTCCCCGTCGGCGGTGACCATGTCGATCGCCCGCACGGCGGAGGCGAGGGAGCGTTCGGCGTCCCCGGAGCCGTGGGTGCCGGTGGCGCTCGCCCCGCCCACCGAGATGTGGGGCAGCGAGCCCATGTTCGGCAGCGCCAGGCCCTGGGCGTGGGCGGAGAGGGCGAGCTCGCCGTACCGCACCCCGGCCGCGACCCGCACGGTCCCGGCGGTGCTGTCGATGTCCAGATCGGCGGGCATCCGGGTGAGGGTGACGAGGTCCGCGTCGCTCGCGGCGACCGTGGAGAAGGAGTGCCGGGTGCCGAGCGCCCGGATCCGCGGGCTGCGCGCGATCAGCGCCCGCAGCTCCTCGAGGCCGGTCGGGGTGTGCAGCGGGCCGGGGCCGTAGTCCACGGTCCCGGACCAGCTGCGGCCGGGGCCGCCCAGGGTGTGGTCGGCGGGGGTCGAGGTGGGCATCGTCGCTCCAGGGTGTCGTCGGTCGGCGGGGCGCCCCCGCGGGGCCGGGCGGGGGCGGGGTCGCGCCCTGCCCGGCCGGGTCGCTCAGAAGCCCTGGGCGAGGCGGTGGAAGACCTGGTTGGTGCGCAGGTCCTGGGCGAAGGAGCGCACCGTGGTGTCCTCGTCGATGATCGCGAGCTCGAGATCGCCGATCGTCGCGAGGTCCTCCCAGGTCTCGAGGTCCACGGCGTTGCTCATCACGGTGTGGTGGGCGGCGCCGGCGGTGAGCCAGCACTCGGCGGAGGTCGCGAAGTCCGGCTTCGGCTCCCAGACGGCGCAGGCCACCGGCAGGTTCGGCAGCTCCTCATCGGGCTCGACCACGTCGACCACGTTGGCCACCAGGCGGAAGCGCTCGCGCATGTCGCTCAGCGCCACCACCACGGCGGGGCCGGGGTCGGCCGTGAACTTCAGCCGCACCGGGTCCTCGCGGTCGCCGATGCCCAGCGGGTGGATCTCCAGCGTGGGCTTCTGGGTGGTCAGCGAGGGGGAGACCTCGAGCATGTGGGCGCCGAGGATCTTCTCCCTGCCCGGGGTGAGCTCGTAGGTGTAATCCTCCATGAGGGAGGCGCCGCCGGGCAGGCCGTGGCCCATCACCGCGGCGACCCGCACCAGGATGGCGGTCTTCCAGTCGCCCTCGGCGCCGAAGCCGTAGCCGTCGGCCATCAGGCGCTGCACGGCCAGGCCCGGGAGCTGGCGCAGACCGCCGAGGTCCTCGAAGTTCGTGGTGAAGGCGCCGAAGCCGCCCTCCTCGAGGAAGGTGCGCAGCCCGATCTCCTGGCGGGCGCCGTAGCGCAGCGACTCGTGGCGCTCCCCGCCCTTCCGCAGCTCGGGGGCGACCTCGTAGAGCTCCTCGTACTCGGCGACCAGCGCATCGACATCTCGGTCGTCGACCGCATCCACTACTGTGACCAGGTCGTTGACGCCCCAGGTGTTCACGGAGACGCCGAGGCGCAGCTCCGCCTCGGTCTTGTCGCCCTCGGTGACGGCGACGCCCCGCATGTTGTCGCCGAAGCGGGCGAGCTTCAGCGAGTGCATCTCGGCCCAGCCGGTCGCGGCGCGGGCCCAGCGGCCGATCTTGGACTGCACGCCCTCGTCGCTCGCGTGGCCCACGACGGTCTTGCGGTCCACGCCCAGGCGGGTGGCGATGTAGCCGAACTCGCGGTCGCCGTGCGCGGCCTGGTTGAGGTTCATGAAGTCCATGTCGATCGTGGACCAGGGCAGCTCGACGTTCGCCTGGGTGTGCAGGTGCAGCAGCGGGGTGCGCAGCGCATCCAGGCCCTGGATCCACATCTTCGCGGGGGAGAAGGTGTGCATCCAGGCGATGACGCCCACGCAGGCCGGGTCCGCGTTCGCGGCCAGGGCGATCTCGCGGATCGCGTCACGGTCGGTGAGCACCGGCTTCCAGACGATCTTCACCGGGATGTCGCTCGCGGCATCGAGCGTCTCGGCGATGGTGCGGGACTGCTCGGCGACCTGGACGAGCGTCTCGGGGCCGTACAGGCCCTGGCTGCCGGTCAGGAACCAGATCTCGCGTGCGGTGAAGGGGTTGTCCACGAAGACTCCTCGACGAAGGGGTGCGGCTGTCCCGTCGCGTCGGCGCGCGGGACACACCCAGAGTGAACGTTCACATTGCGACTGTCAAGCGCTGACCGGGGCCGACGGGCGGCTCTCGCGCCCCTGCGGGGAGCCCCGGTCGGAGCCCTGGTCGGAGCCGCGGTGGGAGCGGTGGTTCGGAGCTCCCGGTCCGAGCCCCGGGCGGGAGCGTCCGACGGTGCTCAGCCGCCGGCGACGGCGAAGGCCGCCCGCAGCAGCGGCTCCTCGCGGCGGTGCGCCGCGCACACGAGGTGCTCGGTGAGCGAGATCGTGGGCCGGCGCAGGTCGAGCATGACGATCCGCGGATCGTCGATCATCTCGTTCTCGGCGAGGATCCCGATGCCGAAGCCGGAGATCACCGCGGCGAGCATGGTCTCGCGGTCGTCGGCCACCACGGCGTGTCGCAGCGCGACGCCCTGGGTCCGGGCCGCGCGGGTGAGCGCTGCGCGGGTGCGGCTGCCCTCCTCGCGGGCCACGATCGTCTCGGAGGCCAGTGCGGCCAGCGGGAGGGTCTTGCCCCGGGCGAGGGGATGAGCCACCGGCAGCACAGCGGCGAGGTCCTGCCGCTGCAGCTCGCGGCGGTGCAGTGTCGGCGCCTCGGGGACGTCGGCCGCGATCGCGAGATCCACCTCGCCCGCCTCGACCGCCCGCAGCGAGGTGCTCGAGTTCATGGCCCGCACCTCGAAGACGGTGTGCGGGAAGGCCGGGCGAAGCCCGCGCAGGACGGGCATGAGGTGCGAGGGGGCGTCGGCCGCCACCGTGAACACGCCGTCGCCGCTGCCCTCCGCCTCGGTGAGCACGGCGCGGGCGGCGCGTTCGAGGGCGATCATCGGCGCGGTGACCTCGCGCAGCCGCTCGCCCACCGCGGTGGGCTCCCCCGTGGACCGCTCCACCAGGCGCACCCCGTGCTGCTGCTCGAGCGCCCTGAGCTGCGCGGAGACGGTCGGCTGGCTCACGCCGAGCGCGCGGGCGGCCGCCCCGATCCCGCCCTCGGCGACGACGGCGTCGAAGGCCCGCAGCTGCAGCATGCTCATAGAGAACATCTATACCCCAGAAGCTCGAGCCGATGGGTGCGGCCTGGCCGGGCGGGTCCCGCGTGCGTAGTGTGCCGACCGCTCGCCGCCCCACCGGCGCGGCGGGGACCGGCGACCAGGAGGACCCCCATGACCGAGACCCAGCACCGCACGCCCCACGTCCTCGTGATGGGGTGGGACGGGGTGCGCGACGACGTGCGCCGCGCCGCCCGCACCCCGCACCTGGACCGGCTCGCCACCCGCGGCTTCGAGAGCACCGTGCGCGTGCACGAGAAGAACCGGACGATCTCCGGGCCGGTGTGGTCCACGATCGCGACCGGCGTCCACGCCGATCAGCACGGCGTGGTGGACAACGACTTCCGCTCCCACCGCTTCGCCGAGCACCCCGACGTGCTCAGCCGCGTGCGCGCCGCCGGGCCGGGGGCCACCACCTTCGCCGCGGCACCCTGGGCGCCGCTGGTCACCACGGACTCCGGCGGGCCCCTCTTCCCCGGCGGCCACCACCTCGAGCTCGGCGGGCAGGACCCGCTCGCCGCGCTCGCCGCCTGCGACGAGGCCGTCACCGGGCGCGTGGCCCAGGAGCTGCTGACCGCCGATCACGCGGCCGTCTTCTCCCACCACGACCTGCCCGACGGGGTGGGCCACCACGAGGGCGTCACCGACGCCTACCGCGCCGCGGTCGAGACCTGCGACGCCCAGCTCCGCGTGCTGCTCGCGGCGATCGAGGCCCGTCCGCACCGCGAGAGCGAGGACTGGACCGTCATCGTCGTGACCGACCACGGCCACACCGAGACCGGCGGCCACGGCGGCGACAGCGAGGACGAGCGCCTCGCCTGGATCGTCGCCGCCGGCCCGGGCATCGACTCGGACTCCGGGCGCGGCGTCGACCACGCCGACGTGATGGCGCACGCCCTGACGGCGCTCGGCATCGAGATCGACCTCGGGACCATCGCCGGCCGCCCCTTCGGCGCCCGGGCCGAGACCGGGCGGTGAGCGGCGGCATCCTGCTGGCCGTGCTCGGCGCGGCCCTGCTGCACGGCACCTGGAACGCGCTCGCGAAGCTGATCCCGGACCGGCTGGTCTCCTCGGCCCTCATCGGCCTGGCGTACCTGCTGCTGGGAGGGCTCGCATGCCTGGTCCTGCCGCTACCGGCGGCCGGCGCGGTGCCCTCCCTGCTGCTCTCCGCAGTGCTGCAGACGGCCTACCTGATCCTGCTCACCGCCGCCTACGCCGCGAGCGACTTCGGCACCGCCTACCCGCTCATGCGCGGCGTCGCCGTGCTCGGGGTCACCGCCGTCTCGGTGCTGTGGCTGGGGGAGAGCCTCGCGCCGGGGCAGCTGCTGGCGGTGCTGCTCGTGGTGGTCGCGCTCGCGGTGCTCGCCCTGCGCTCCTCCCGCACCCAGACCCGCCGCGGCCTGCTCCTCGCGCTCGTGGTGGGCGCGGTGGTCGCCGCCTACTCCCTGGTGGACGGCGTGGGGGTGCGCAGCGCCGGGAACGCGCTGAGCTACGCCGCCTGGCTGTTCCTGCTGCAGGGCGTGACGGTGCCCCTGACCTGCTGGGTGCTCAGCCGCGACCGGCGCGCCTTCCTCGCCGGGCTGCGGCGCCACGCGCGGCCGGGGATGCTCGGCGGGGTGCTGTCGCTGATCGCCTACGCGGTGGTGGTGTGGGCGCAGTCGCTCGCACCGCTGGCCCTGGTCTCGGCGCTGCGGGAGACGGGCGTGATCGTCGCGGTGTTCGCCGGGCGGCTGCTGTTCCGCGAGCCGCTCACCACCCGCGGGGTCGCGGCGAGCGGCCTGGTCGCGGTGGGGATCGTGCTGCTGCGCACCACCACCGCCTGAGCGCGGCGACCGTCGAGCGCGGCGACGCTCGAGTGCGAAGGCCCCGCGGGTGGTGGTGGCGCGGGCCGGTCAGCCCTTCTGGTCGTGCTGGCCGTAGACGTTCTGGTAGCGGTCGTACAGGGAGTCGATGTGCTCCTGGGCGATGGGCAGCGGCTCGCCGAGCTGCCGGGAGATGTGCACCGTGCGGGCCACCTCCTCGACCATCACCGCGGCCTTGACCGCGGCGCGGGCGTCCTTGCCGATCGTGAACGGGCCGTGGTTCTGCATCAGCACGGCGGGGCTGCGGTGACCCTCCAGGGTCTCCACGATGCCGCGTCCGATGGAGTCGTCGCCGATGATCGCGAAGGGGCCGACGGGGACCGGCCCGCCGAACTCGTCGCCCATCATCGTGAGCACGCAGGGGATCTCCTCGCCGCGCGCGGCCCAGGCGGTGGCGTAGGTGGAGTGGGTGTGGACCACGCCGCCCACCTCCTCCATGTGCGCGTAGACGTAGGCATGGGCGGCGGTGTCCGAGGAGGGCACGAGGCTCGCGGGGGTCCCGTCGTCGATCTTCTCGCCGTCGAGGGTGCAGACCACCATGTTCTCGGCGGCCAGCTCGTCGTAGGAGACGCCGGAGGGCTTGATCACCATCAGCCCGGGCACCGCGGGATCGGTGGCGGCCACCCGCTCGGAGACGTTCCCGGCGGTCCAGACCACCAGCTCGTTGCGGGGCAGCTCGGCGTGCAGCGCGGCGACGCGCTCACGGGTCGCGGCGACCGCCTCCTGGGTGGACGAGGGCAGCTCGGTGAGGACGAGGGTCATCGGGGACTCCTGGATCGGTGAGAGGGGAGGGGGACGAGTCGGGGCGGCAGGGGAGAGGGCGGCCGGTCAGGCGAGCAGCTCGCCGGCGCGGCGCTCGACGGGCAGCGCGGCGCGGTAGGCGTCCAGCCACTGCGCGTGGCCGGCCATGCCGGCCTCCTGCGGCTCGAGGGTGGACAGCTCCTGGGAGGCGAAGATCTGCTCCGCGAGGAAGCTGCTCAGCGAGGCGGGGGCCGAGCCGGCCGCGCCCTGGCGGGCGGCGGTGAACGCGGCGAGCAGCGCCATGCCCCACGCCCCGCCCTCGCCGGCGGATTCGCCGACGGCGACCGGGGTCGCGATCGCATCGGCCAGCACCTGCTGGGCCACGCCCGCGGTGCGGAAGATGCCGCCGTGGGCGAACATCACGTCCAGCTGCACGCCCTCGTCCTTCAGCAGCGCCTCCATGCCCACCGCGAGCGCCCCGAAGGCGCCGTAGAGCTGGGCGCGCATGAAGTTCTCGAGCGTGAAGCGGGCGTTCTGCTCGCGCACCAGCAGCGGACGGCCCGAGGGGACCCTCGTCTGGTGCTCGCCGGAGATGTAGTTGTAGCTCAGCACGCCGCCGGCGTCGGCCTCGCCCTCGGCGCCCGCGCCGAAGAGGATCCCGTACAGCTCCTCCGCGTCGGCCGGGCGTCCCAGCAGCTCGGCGAAGCGGCCGAAGAGGCCCAGCCAGGCATCGAGGTCGCCGGCGCAGTTGTTGGTGTGGATCATCGCCACCGGGTCGCCGGCGGGCGTGGTGACCATGTCGATCTCCTCGCGCGGACCGGACAGCGGCTTCTCGAGGACCACCATCGCGAAGGCGCTCGTGCCGGCGGAGACATTGCCGGTGCGCGGGGCGATGGCGTGCGTGGCGACCATGCCGGTGCCCGCGTCGCCCTCCGGCGGGGCGGCGACCGCGCCGGGCTGCAGGGCGCCCGTGGGGTCCAGCAGCGCCGCGCCCTCGGCGGTCAGCGAGCCGGCGTCCTGCCCGGCGCTGAGCACCTCGGGCAGCACGTCCGCGAGAGACCAGGGCAGCTCCGCGACGCCCTCGAGCGCGCCGAAGCGCTCGAGCAGCTCCGCGTCGTAGCCTTCGCCGGAGGCGGCGATGGGGAACACGCCGCTCGCGTCGCCGACCCCGAGCACGGAGCGTCCGGTGAGCCGGCGGTGCACGTACCCGGCCAGCGTGGTGAGCTCGGCGAGGTCGCGCACGTGCTCCTCCCCGCCGCGGATCGCGTGCAGCAGATGGGCGATGCTCCAGCGCAGCGGGATGTTCCGGCCCAGCGCCCGGCTCAGCTCGGCGGCGGCCTCGGAGGTGTAGGTGTTGCGCCAGGTGCGGAACGGGGTCAGCAGCGTCCCCTCGGCGTCGAAGGGGAGGTAGCCGTGCATCATCGCGGAGATGCCCACGCTCGCCAGCTGCGTGAGCTCCACGCCGTGGCGCTCGCGCACGTCCCGCACGAGATCCGCGTAGCAGTCGCCGATGCCGGCATGGACGCTCTCGAGGGAGTAGGTCCAGCTGTCCTCGACGTGCTGGTTCTCCCAGGCGTGCGAGCCGGTGGCCAGCACGGCGCCGCCGTCGTCGATCAGGGCGGCCTTGATGCGGGTGGAGCCGAGCTCGAGGCCGAGGTGCGCGCGGCCCTCGGCGATCAGGGCGGCCGTCTCGGGGCGGGGTGCGGGGGTCACGGCGGCGTGCGTCATGACGCCCACTGAACCATCCGGCCGGGGTGATGTCAACGTTCACATCAGCGGGTCCGCCGGGTGGATCGGCGGCGGCGTCAGTGGGTGCGCTCCGGGCGGGTGGAGCGGCGCACCACGAGGCGCGGCGGCAGGGTGCGGGGCACGTCCGCCGCGGGACGGTCCTCCTCGAGCATGCCCACCAGATGGCGCAGCGCCGCCCGGCCCACCTCGGCGAACGGCTGGTCGACGGTGGTCAGCGACGGGACCAGGAACTCGGCGCCGAGGGTGTTGTCGAAGCCGACCACGGCGACGTCCTCGGGAACCCGCAGGCCGTGCTCGTGCAGGGCATGCAGCACGCCGATCGCGATCATGTCGTTCGCGGCGAAGATCGCCTCGGGCCGCCCCGAGCGCAGCAGCGAGCCGGTGAGCTCGTAGCCCGAGCACGGGGTCCAGTCGCCCGCGCCGACCACCTCCCCGTCGAGCCCCAGCGCCTCGAGCGCCGCGGTGAAGCCGCTGCGCCGCGCCCGGGCGTCGAACCAGTCCGTCGGCCCGGCGAGGTGCACGATCGAGCGCACCCCCGTGCGCTGCAGGTGCTCGACCACCTCATGCGCGCCGCGCCCCTGGTCGATGCCCACCACCTCCACGTCGGCCTCCTCGGGCGGCTGCGCGGAGACCGCGACCACGGGGGTCGAGCTCGCCACGGCGGAGACCGCCGAGGTCATCCCCTCATGGGCGGCGATCACCAGGATCCCCTCCACCCCGGAGCCCAGCAGCTCCGCCCCGATCTGATGCGCGCCGTGCGGTCCGTGCGCCATCGAGGTGAGCACCACCGAGTACCCCGCCTCCCGGGCCGCGGCCTCGATCGCGGTGGTGGTCTCCGCCGGGCCGAACAGGGACAGATCATCGGTGAGCACGCCCAGCAGCGAGGAGCGGGCGGTCTTCAGCGCCCGCGCCGCCCGGTTGCGGGTGTAGCCGAGCTCCGAGATCGCCTCGAGCACGCGCTCGCGGGTGTCCGGGCGGACGATGTCCGGGGCGTTGAGCACCCGCGAGACGGTCTGGTACGAGACACCGGCGCGGCTCGCGACATCACCCATCGAGGGGCGGCGCGGCGTGGGGCTCATGCGGGGCTTCCTGTCGGGACGGTGCGGATGGTCGGGCAGGGGCGCGGCTCCGGCCCCTCGGAGGACCCTGCAGGTCGCAGCGGGGGCCCGGCGGCAGTCGCCGCCCGTTGCCGAGTTGTGACCCGCAGGCACGGTGGTCCTGTTGACACCTGTGTCGATGTGAACGTTAGCATTCGAGCGGTCCCCGCCACCCCGGCGGCGCCGCGCCATCGTCGGTGCGCGGACCACCCCACGGGCCCGTCCGGGCCCGGCAGTTCCGCCGACGCCCCGTCGGCGCCGCGCACGGCATCGACGCCCCGGCTCGACCGGCACCGACGCCCGCGCCGCCGCGGAGCTCCGACCGGACACCACCGCTGTGCGCAGCGGACGGCGATTTTCGACGAGGAGAAGCCCATGCACAACCGGAGAACCTTCATGCTGGGAGCGACGGCCGCCGCGGCCGCGCTCGGACTGGCCGCCTGCGGCGGTGAGGGCGCCGGTTCCGGCGGCCCCGACCCCGACGCCCCGCCCAGCGAGCAGACCGTCGGCGTCGCCATGCCGACCCAGACCTACGAGCGCTGGGTCGCCGACGGCAACAACATCAAGGAGGGCCTGGAGGGCAAGGGCTTCACCGTCGACATGCAGTACGCCGACGACGACATCCCCACCCAGCAGCAGCAGATCGACCAGATGATCAACTCCGGCGTGAGCGTACTGCTCATCGCCTCGATCGACGGCGCCTCCCTCTCGGCCCAGCTCGACGCCGCGGCCGCCGCGGGCATCCCCGTCGTCGCCTACGACCGCCTGCTCACCGACAGCGAGAACGTCGACTTCTACGTCACCTTCGACAACTACAAGGTGGGCGTGAACCAGGCCAACGCCCTGCTGTACGGGCTGGGCCTGCTCGACGAGAGCTTCGAGCCCGCCGACGACGCCCCCGAGGGGCCGCTGAACGTGGAGCTGTTCGCCGGCTCGCTCGACGACAACAACGCCCACCTGTTCTGGGACGGCGCGATCGACACCCTGCAGCCGTACTTCGACGACGGCACCCTCGAGGTGCTCTCGGGCCAGATGGACATCGACCAGGCCGCCACCCAGCGCTGGGAGCAGGAGACCGCGCAGAAGCGCATGGAGACCCTGCTGACCACGCACTACAACGGCGGCGAGGAGCTGGCCGGGGTGCTCGCCCCCGCCGACCCGCTCTCGCGCGGCATCATCAACGCCCTGCAGAACACCGGCCTGGGCCCCACCATCGACGAGGGCCTGCCGATCGTCACCGGGCAGGACGCCGAGATCGCCTCGATCAAGCTCATCGCCGACGGCGTGCAGCACTCGACGATCTTCAAGGACACCCGCGACCTCGCCGACCAGGCGATCGTCGCCGCGGAGTCGATCCTCACCGGCGGGGAGCCCGAGGCCAACGACACCGAGACCTACGACAACGGGGCGAAGGTCGTCCCCTCGTACCTGCTCGAGGTGCAGATGGTGCTCGAGAGCAACTACGAGGAGATCCTCGTGGACTCCGGCTACTACACCGAGGAGCAGGTCGAGGCCGGCCAGCTCTGAGCGGGAGCCGAGAAGGCACCGAGCACGGTTCCGCAGCACCCCGGTGGGGTCCCGGCACGCTCCGCGTCGCCGGGACCCCCAGCCCCAAGGAGGACCCCGTGGCCGAACACATCCTCGAGATGCGGTCCATCACCAAACGATTCCCCGGCGTGGTCGCGCTCAAGGACGTGTCCCTCACCGTCCAGGAGCAGGAGATCCACGCGATCTGCGGCGAGAACGGCGCCGGCAAGTCCACCCTCATGAAGGTGCTCTCCGGCGTGGAGCCGGCCGGCACCTACGAGGGCGAGATCCACTACCGCGGCCGGCCCGTCCGCTTCGCCTCGATCAACGACTCCGAGGCCGAGGGCATCGTGATCATCCACCAGGAGCTCGCCCTGGTGCCCCACCTCTCGATCGCCGAGAACATCTTCCTCGGCAACGAGCAGGCCCGCGGCGGCGTGATCAGCTGGCACGAGACCAACGCCCGGGCCGCCGAGCTGCTCGCACGCGTGGGGCTCAAGGAGAAGCCCGTCACGCCCGTCGGCCAGCTGGGCGTGGGCAAGCAGCAGCTCGTCGAGATCGCCAAGGCGCTCTCGAAGAACGTGAGCCTGCTGATCCTCGACGAGCCCACCGCGGCGCTGAACGACGACGACTCCGAGCATCTGCTCGGCCTCATCCGCGGCCTGCGCGACGAGGGCGTCACCAGCATCATCATCTCCCACAAGCTCGGCGAGATCGCCGCGGTCGCCGACGCCACCACCGTCATCCGCGACGGCTCGACGATCGAGACGATCGACATGCGCGTCCCGCAGGAGCAGCGCCACACCCTCGTGCCCCGCATCATCAAGGGGATGGTGGGCCGCGACATGGACAGCCTCTACCCCGAGCGCACCGCCCAGATCGGCGAGGAGATCTTCCGGATCGAGGACTGGCACGTCGGCCATCCCACCCAGCCCGGCCGCACCGTCGTGGACAAGGCCTCGCTCACCGTGCGCGCCGGCGAGGTCGTGGGCATCGCCGGGCTGATGGGCGCAGGCCGCACCGAGCTCGCGATGAGCGTGTTCGGCCAGTCCTACGGCCGGGACATCACCGGCACCGCCTACATGCACGGCCGACCGGTGCGGATGCGCACCGTCGCCGACGCGATCGACGCCGGCATCGCCTACGTCTCCGAGGACCGCAAGCAGTACGGGCTGAACCTCATCCAGGACATCCGCACCAACGTCACCGCCGCCGCGCTGAAGAAGATCACCACCGGCGGCTGGATCAACGGCAACGAGGAGATCGCGGTCGCCGAGCGCTACCGCTCCTCGCTGAACATCAAGACGCCGACGGTCATGGCGACCGTCGGGAAGCTCTCGGGCGGCAACCAGCAGAAGGTGGTGCTCAGCAAGTGGCTGTACACCGAGCCCGAGCTGCTGATCCTCGACGAGCCCACCCGCGGCGTCGACGTCGGCGCGAAGTTCGAGATCTACTCGATCATCAACCAGCTCGCCGAGTCGGGCAAAGCCATCATCGTCATCTCCTCGGAGCTTCCCGAGGTGATGGGGGTGGCAGATCGCATCTACACACTGTCCGCGGGCCGGGTCACCGGCGAGGTCGCCGCCCAGGACGCCACGCAGGAGCACCTCATGGAGCTCATGACCATGGAGAGGGAGTGAGCGGGCCTCATGGCCGGAACTTCTGACATCAAGGAGCTGCTCACGCGCAACATGCGCTCGAGCGGCATCTACATCGCATTCGTCTTCATCATCGTGCTGTTCTCGATCCTCACCAAGGGACAGCTGCTCAGCCCGGGCAACCTCACCAACCTGGTGCTGCAGTACTCCTACATCCTGATCCTCGCGATCGGCATGGTGCTGATCATCGTCGCCGGGCACATCGACCTGTCGGTGGGCTCGGTGGTCGCGCTGACCGGCGCGGTCGCCGCCGTGGTGGTGATCGGCAACGGCCTGCCCTGGTGGGTGGGCGTGGTCGCCGCGCTCGCCACCGGCGTGCTGGTGGGGCTGTGGCAGGGCTTCTGGGTGGCCTATGTGGGCATCCCGGCGTTCATCGTCACCCTGGCCGGCATGCTCATCTTCCGCGGCCTGACCATGCAGGTGCTCGGCAACGTCTCCCTCTCGCCGTTCCCGAAGGAGTACCAGTACATCTCCGGCGGCTTCCTCAACGGGCTGCTGGGCGGGAACGGCTACGACGCCTTCACGCTCATCCTCGGCGCCGCGCTGATCGCGGTGTTCGTGATCCAGCAGTACCGCGGCCGCCTCGCGAAGCTGAAGTACAAGCAGCAGGTCGAGGCGTTCTGGCTGTTCTGGGTGAAGAACCTCGCCGTGGCCCTCGTGGTCATGGCCTTCGCCTGGCAGCTCGCGCACTCGCGCGGCCTGCCCGTGGTGCTGATCCTGCTGGCCGCCCTCGTGCTCATCTACGGCTTCGTCAGCCAGCGCACGATCTTCGGCCGGCACATCTACGCGATGGGCGGCAACCTCCAGGCCGCACGGCTCTCCGGTGTGAAGACCCGCCGCGTGAACATGTGGCTGTTCGTCAACATGGGCCTGCTCTCGGCCATCGCCGGCATCGTCTACTCGGCGCGCTCCAACAGCGCCCAGCCCGGCGCCGGCAACATGTTCGAGCTCGACGCGATCGCCGCCGCCTTCATCGGCGGCGCCGCGGTGACCGGCGGCGTGGGCAAGGTCCACGGCGCGATCATCGGCGGTCTGATCATGGCGGTCATGTCCAACGGCATGTCGATCATGGGCATCGACCAGTCCACCCAGTCGGTGGTGCGCGGCGTGGTCCTGCTGATCGCCGTCGCCTTCGACGTCTGGAACAAGAAGCGCTCCGGCACCGGCGCCTGACCCTGCGCCCACCCGGTCCGGCCCGGCTTACACCCACCCGGTCCGGCCTGACCCGGCTGCGCCCACCCGGCGCCGCCCGGCCAGCCCCTCCCGGTCTCGGCGAACGAACTTCTTGTCGCTGGCGTTGACTCAGCTCCGTATACGGGGTGAGTCCACGCCAGCGACAAGAAGTTTGCGCGTTCTGCCGTGTAGTGGAGGGGGAGGAGTGGCGCCGGTGCTCGGGGAGGTCCGGCACTGGAGGACGCGGAGGTCAGATGCTGGTTCGTCGGCCTCTCCCGGCCTCGGACGGCGGGGCGTTGTGTCCGAACCTGCAACGATGTAACCTGCCCACGTGAGGCAGAGCACATCTGCCGCAGTGGTCGGCAGGCAGGTGCGGCTCGCTGGAGAGACGCCCCGACGGGCCGTGCGCGATGCAGCGTGCGGGACGTGAAGCTCCCGACCGTCAGTCGGATCCCGATGGAGTGATGAGATGAGCAATCGCCCACCCCGCTCAGCGCCCCTCCTCCCCGCGGCGAACGCGGGGATCAGCCGTCGTCGGCTGCTGGGTGCCGGGGCGCTGGCCGCCGCGGCGCTGCCGCTGGCCGGATGCTCCTCCCCGCTGGGCGCCGGGTTCCTCGGCTCCGAGCTGAACCCCGAGACGCTCGTCTACTGGAACCTCTTCGGCGGCGGTGACGGCGTGCGCATGCAGGACATGCAGCAGGGCTACCGCGACCTCTTCGGCCCCCGCTCCCTGCAGGCCACCACGCTCGCCTGGGGCAACCCGTACTACTCGAAGCTGACGCTGGCGACCGTGGGCAACCAGCCGCCGGACGTCGCCGTCGCGCACCTCACCCGCGCCAAGCCGCTGTGGAGCGGCGGGCTGCTGGACCCGATCACCGAGGAGGACCTCGCGGGCGTCGGCCTGTCCGTCGACGACTTCAACTCCCAGGCCTGGTCCACCCAGCGCACCGACGACCAGAACATCGCCATCCCGCTGGACACCCACCCGTTCACCCTCTTCTACAACCGGGAGGTGTGCGAGCAGGCCGGGCTGCTCGACGAGGACGGGCTGCTCGTGGACCTCTCCGGCATGGACGCCTTCGAGGAGGCGCTCGAGGAGATCAGCGCGGTCACCGGCGGCATCGCGCTCTCGGTCGCGAACGTCTCCGAGACCTCCACCCCCTGGCGGTTCTTCTGGACGCTGTACAACCAGCTCGAGGGCGCCACCCCGTTCCTCTCCGACGACGGCGCGACCATCAGCGTGGACGAGCCGCTGTTCCTCGAGGTGATGGGGAAGATCCAGGAGTGGGTGGAGCAGGGCTGGCTCAACAGCGCCCTGGACTACGCGACCTCCCAGACCCAGATGTTCACCGGGAAGGCGGGGTTCTACCTGCAGGGCGAGTGGGAGATCTCCACCGCGCAGTCCGTCGAGGGGCTCGACTTCGGGATGGCCCCGATCCCGCAGGTGTTCGACAAGCCGGCCGTGCAGGCCGATTCCCACACCTTCATCCTCCCGCGCAAGGACCGCTCGCCGCAGCAGCGGCAGCAGGCGATGGAGTTCATCAAGACGATGCTCGATCAGAGCATGATCTGGGCCGAGGGCGGCCACGTCCCCGCCTACATGCCGACGGCGGAGAGCGAGGAGTACCTCGCCCTCGAGCCCCAGCGCTACTACGCCGAGGCCGCGGACTACGCGGTCTACGACGACGCCGCCTGGTACGGCGGCTCCGGCTCGACCTTCGAGGACACCGTCGGCGCGCAGCTGGGGCTGGTCCAGCAGGGGGTGCTCTCCCCGGAGCAGGCCCTGGCCGCGATCCGCAACCAGCTCGCGATCTACACCTCGACCCCCAGCCCGCTCTGACCCGGAAGGCATATCTCATGACCACGATGTCTCCGACCGCAGCTCCCGCCGGGCGGGCACCGGCCGCGAGCGCCCGGCAGGGCGGCAAGGTGCTGCGCCGCACCCCGCAGGCCTGGCTGTTCCTCGCCCCCTTCGCCGTCATCCACCTGGCCTTCATGGTCGGGCCGATGATCTGGATGATCGTGGCGAGCTTCTTCAACACCTCGACCGTGCGCTCCGGGCTCGGATCGTTCGCGGGCCTGGACAACTACAAGGAGATGTTCGCCCGCGACGACTTCTGGTCCTCGCTGTGGCACACGCTCCAGTTCACGCTCTACACCGTGCCGCCGCTCGTGGTGCTCTCCTTCGTGCTGGCGGTGCTCACCAACCGCATGGCGCGCGGCCAGTGGTTCTTCCGCCTGGCGTTCTTCCTGCCGTTCATCCTCCCCTCGGCGACGATCTCCCTGATCTGGGTCTTCATCTTCACGCCGACCTCCGGGCTGTGGTCCCTCCCGGCGACGCTGCTCGGCCTGGACCCCGGCGCCGGCGTGCTGTCCAGCCCGAGCACCGCGATGATCGGCATCGCGATCGCGACGGTCTGGTGGACGATCGGGTTCAACTTCGTGCTCTACCTGGCCGGCCTGCAGGAGATCCCGCGCGAGCTCTACGAGGCGGCGGCGGTCGACGGGGCCACGCCCTGGCAGCAGATCCGACGCGTCACCGTGCCCCTGCTGAACCGCACCACCGGCCTGGTGATCCTCCTGCAGATCATCGCGAGCCTGAAGATCTTCGACCAGGTGTACCTGATGACCTCCGGCGGGCCGGGCATCTCGACGCAGGTCTCCCTCGGCCTGATCACGAACACGGCGTTCACGGACAACCGGGTCGGTGCGGCCTCCGCCGCGTCGGTGCTGCTGTTCCTGATCATCCTGGTGATCGCGATCCTCCAGCAGATCGTCAGCCGCATCGGCACCAAGCGTGAGGAGGCCTCCTGACATGGCCACGATCGAGACCAATCGTCGTCGGCGCACCGGCGTCTCCGGCGCCGCTCCGGCCCCGCGCATGAAAGCCAGCGGGCAGACCTTCACCCGCGTCACCGGCATCTTCCTGATCATCGCCGCGATCATCTGGCTGATCCCGAGCCTGTTCGCGATCAAGACCTCGCTGACCGACAACGGCGTGGCCGCGCTCGGCGCCCAGGAGATCCTCACCGACCTCAGCCCCACCCTGGAGTCCTACGTCGGCCTGCTCCAGCAGGGCGACATCTGGAACTGGTACCTCTCCAGCTTCGTGACCTCGGTGATCACCGCGGCGCTGACCCTGCTGTTCGCGTCGATGGCGGCGTTCGCGCTCTCACGCCTGCAGTTCCGGGGGCGCGCCGCGATCTACCTGCTGATCATCATGGGGCTGATGATCCCGAGCCAGGTGCTGATCGTGCCGCTGTTCCAGGAGCTGCGCGTGATGCAGCTGCTGAACACCTACTGGGCCGTGATCCTCCCGCAGGTCCCCTCGGTCATCGCGGTGTTCATCTTCAAGCAGTTCTTCGACGGGATCCCCAAGGAGCTCGAGGAGGCCGCGCGGGTCGACGGCGCCGGGCTGTGGCGGATCTACTGGGGCGTGATCATGCCGCTCTCGCGCCCGGTGACGGCGGCCGTGGCGATCCTGACCTTCGTGTGGACGTGGAACAACCTGCTGCTGCCGCTGTTCGTGCTGTCCAACCCGAACCTCATGACCATCCCGGTGGGCCTCGCCACCGTGCAGGGCAGCTTCGGCCTCCGCTACGCGGACATCCAGGCCGGCGCGATCCTCGCCGCCCTCCCGCTGGTGGTGCTGTACATGTTCTTCCAGCGCCAGATCGTGGAGGGCGTGACCGGCTCCGGCCTGAAGGGCTGACGGCGGGGATTGGGCTGACGGCAGCGGAGTGGTCTGACAGCCGGGAGCGACGGCGAGCGAACGAACTTCTTGTCGCTGGCGTTGACTCAGCTCCCTATGCGGGTTGAGCCCACGCCAGCGACAAGAAGTTCGCGCGCCGTCCGGGGGAGGGGCGGGCTCGAACCCTCCGCGCGGCGACCCGCCGGTGTGGCCGGTGCCACATGCGCCGAGGCGCGCCGGGGGTTTGACCCCCAGGTTTACAACGCTGTAAATTGACGCCAGCACAGCAGCCCACGGGAACGAGGGGCGCCGGCGGAGCCCGCAGCGCCCCTTGCTTCCACCACGAAGGGGTGGACACATGAAGCACAGCAGCACCTTCTCGACGGCGACGCAGCGGCGTCTGGGTCGCCGCTCCTTCCTGCGCGGCGCCGGGGGCCTCGGCGCGGCCGGAGGGATCGCCGCCCTGGCCGGCTGCGGCAGCGCCTCCGCCGCCGAGGAGATCTCCTTCTGGCACCTGCTCTCCGGACCCGACGGCGTGACCATGGGCGAGCTGCTGGCCGACTACATGACCACCGAGGGCGCCGGCGACGTCACCCAGACCGTGCTCGGCTGGGGCGCTCCGTACTACACGAAGCTCGCGATGGCCTCGGCCGGCGGGCGCGCCCCGGACATCGCCGTGATGCACTCGGCCCGCGTGCCCGGCTACGCGCCCGGCGGTCTGCTGGACGCCTGGGACCTCGACCTGCTCGGCGAGTTCGGCGTGCACAAGGAGGATTTCCCCGAGCTCATCTGGGACAAGATGGAGGTCGAGGGCCAGCTGCTGAACATCGCGCTGGACTCCCACCCCTTCGTCCTCTACTACAACACCGACATCGCCGACGAGGCCGGCGTGCTGGACAGCGACGGCCTGCTCCTGCCCACCGAGACCCCCGAGGACTTCCGGGACCTCGCCCTCGAGCTCTCCGGCGCGGCCCCCAGCGGATACGGCCTGTCCTTCGGCTGGCTGGGCGACGGCATGAACCAGTGGCGGATGTTCTACACGTATTACACCCAGATGGGCGGCACCATGGAGCTGCCCGAGGGCGGGACCATGCAGTACCAGGAGGAGATCGCGATCGACGCGATCGAATGGATCCTCTCCCTCATCGACGGCGAGGCGGGCAATCCCAGCCATGACGGCGGCACCGCGATCTCCGAGTTCGCCACCGGCGGCAGCGGCGCCTTCTTCGGAGGGGTCTGGGAGATCGGCAGCTACCGCGACGAGGGCGTGCCCTTCGACATGACGATGGTGCCGGGCGTGTTCGGACCGCCCACGGCCTACGCCGATTCGCACTCCTTCGTGCTGCCCTTCCAGAGCTCCCCCGATCCGGAGCGGCGCCGCGCCGTGCACGCCATGGTCGCCTACATCCTCAAGAACTCGCTCGCCTGGGCGGATGCGGGCCACATCCCGGCCTACGCCCCGGTGGTGGAGGACCCGGCCTACCAGTCGCTCGAGCCGCAGTCCCACTACGCCGACGCGATCGATCACCTCGTCTACGACCCGCCGGCCTGGTTCACCGGCTCGGGCAGCGACTTCAGCACGTACTTCGGCAACACCATGCAGAACGTGTGGGCGCGCCGCACCGACCCCCTCGAGGGCTGGAACGCCTTCGTCGCCCGTATCGATGACCTGCTCGCCAAGCCGAGCCCGATGTGATCCCCAGCTCGCCGAAGGAGACGATCTATGACCACCACTGAAGGTCTCGCCCCGCCGAGCGGTGCCGCACGACCCGCCCCCACCTCCGCCGACGGCGCGAGCAGCTCCGAGCTGCGTCGCCGACGCCGCCGCGCGGACAACCTGCGCGGCTGGCTGTACTGCCTGCCGTTCCTGGCCGCCTTCGTGCTGTTCCTCATCTGGCCCACGATCTACGGGTTCTGGATGAGCCTGACCGGCACCAGCCTCGCCGGCACCAAGACCGGTTTCGTCGGCCTGGAGAACTACGCCGAGGCGTTCTCGGATCCGTACGTGTGGAGCAGCCTGCTGAACACGGTGTGGTTCACCGTGCTCTCCGCGGTCCCGCTGGTGATCGTCGCGCTCGTGTTCGCGGTGCTGGTGAACATCGGGCTGCCCGGGCAGTGGTTCTGGCGGCTGTCCTTCTTCATGCCGTACCTGCTGGCCTCCACCGTGGCCTCCCAGTTCTGGGTGTGGATGTACAACCCGCAGCTGGGCCTGATCAACACGGTGCTGGGCTGGTTCGGCATCACCGGACCGGCGTGGCTGCAGGACCCGAACCTCGCGATGCTCGCCGTGGTCGTGATGACCGTGTGGTGGACCGTCGGGTTCAACTTCCTGCTGTACCTCACGGCGCTGCAGAACATCCCCGACCACCTCTACGAGGCGGCGGCGCTGGACGGCGCCGGGCGCTGGCGCCGGCTGGTCTCGATCACCCTCCCGCAGCTGGCGCCCACCACCGTGCTGGTGCTCGTGCTGCAGATGCTCGCCTCGCTGAAGGTGTTCGACCAGATCTACCAGATGACCGACGGCGGGCCCGGGGGCGATACCCGGCCGATCCTGCTGTACGTCTACGAGGTCGGCTTCACCGGCTACCGCCTGGGCTACGCCTCGGCCATCTCGTACATCTTCTTCTTCCTGATCATCATCGTCTCCATCGCGTACATGGTGATCTCGTCCCGACGGAGCGTGAAGGCATGACCGCAGCAGCGAATCCGATCACCCCGACCCGCCCTGCCGAGGCCGCGGCCGCGCACGTCGCGACCCCCACCCCCTCGCGCCGACGCCGGAAGCTGGACCCGTTCCGCGTGCTGGCCTTCGTCATCCTCGCGGTGCTGGCCCTGGCCTGGCTGGTCCCGGTGGCGTGGGCGGTCCTCACCTCGCTGAAGACTGAGGCGGAGGCCGCCGCGATGCCGGTGACGCTCGTGCCGGACAGCGGCTTCACGCTCTCCGCCTACAAGGAGACCCTCAGCGAGGGGAAGGTGCCGCGCTGGGCGTGGAACAGCCTGCTGACCTCCTCGCTGGTCACCGCGATCACCGTGGTGATCTCCGCGCTCGCCGGGTACGCCCTCTCGCGCATGACGTTCACGGGACGCCGCCTCATCATCACGCTGACGGTCGCCTCGATCATGATCCCCAGCCAGATCCTCATCGTGCCGCTGTTCAAGCTGATGCTCTCGCTGGACCTGGTGGACACCTACTGGGGCATCATCCTGCCGCAGGTGGTCGCGGCCCCGATGGTGTTCATCCTGATGAAGTTCTTCGACCAGATCCCCAAGGAGCTGGAGGAGGCGGCGCTCATGGACGGCGCGAGCCGGCTGCGCATCCTGTGGAGCATCATCGTGCCGCTGTCGCGGCCCATCCTCGGTGCGGTGGCGATCTTCGTGTTCATCGGCGCGTGGAACAACTTCCTGTGGCCGTTCATCGTCATCAACGACGCGGACCTCATGACCCTCCCGGTCGGTCTGCAGACGGTGATCAGCGCCTACGGCATCCAGTACGCGCAGAACATGGCCCAGGCGGTGCTCGCCGCGCTGCCGCTGATCGTGGTGTTCCTGTTCTTCCAGCGCCAGATCATCAAGGGCATCTCCACCACCGGCATCGCCGGCACCTGAGCCCGGCATCGCCGCGGCCGCGGCTCCCTCGTGCCCCGACGGGCCGCGGCCGCCCTGGCGCAGACCAGGACCCCCGGGGCGCCCGACGAAGGAGTTGAGCATGGGAACCGTCTCTCGCCGCGGCCTGTTCGCCGCGACCGCCGCACTGTCCACCGCCGCCGGGGGCACCGCCCTGGGCGCCGGCCGGGCGGACGCCGCCCCACCGGGAGCGGAGCCGCCGCCGGCACCGGAGTTCACCGAGGTCTCGGTGCACGACCCGTCCGTGATCGTGACGGACGCCGGATTCCACGTGTTCGGATCGCACCTCTCCGCCGCCCGCAGCGAGGACCTGCTGCACTGGGAGGGCGTCGCCGACCTGGTCAGCCACGAGAACCCGCTGTTCGAGGATGTCACCGAGGAGCTCGCCGAGGCCTTCGCCTGGGCGGGCAGCGAGACCCTCTGGGCGGCCGACGTCAGCCAGACCCCGGACGGCCGCTTCCGCATGTACTACTGCGCCTGCGAGGGCTCCTCCCCGCGCTCCGCGATGGGCACCGCGATCGCCGACGACGTCGAGGGGCCGTACCGTGACGAGGGCATCTTCCTGCGCTCGGGCATGTGGGACGAGCCCAGCGAGGACGGCGAGATCTACGACGCCCTCGTCCACCCCAACGCGATCGACCCGCACGCCTTCGTCGACGCCGACGGGAACCATCGCCTGGTCTACGGCTCCTACTCCGGCGGGATCTTCCTGCTCGACCTCGACCCCGCGACCGGCCACCCGCAGCCCGGACAGGGCTACGGCATCCACCTCGCGGGCGGCAACCACGCCCGCATCGAGGCGCCCTACATCCTGCACTCGCGCCGCACCGGCTACTACTACCTGCTGCTCACCTTCGGCGGTCTCGACGCCGACGGCGGGTACAACGTGCGCGTGGGCCGGGCCCGCGACGTGCAGGGCCCCTACCTCGACCCGCGCGGGCAGGACCTGCGGGAGGCGAAGGCCGATCCCGACCTGCCGCTGTTCGACGACGCCTCGATCGAGCCGTTCGGCGCGACGCTGGTGGGCAACCACCGCTATGCGGATGCGGCCGAGGACGGCCCGGGCTCCGGCTATGTCTCGCCCGGCCACGTCTCCGCCTGGAGCAGCCCCGATGAGCAGGACACCTACCTGTTCCTGCACAGCCGGTTCCCCGGCACCGACGAGCTGCACCAGCTGCGCGTGCACCGGATCCACTTCACCCGCGACGGCTGGCCGGTGGTCTCCCCGCACCGCTACGCGGGCGAGCTGCCCGCCGGGGCACACGGCGCGCTGCCGCACCGCTCCGCGCTCGAGGGGGCGTGGCAGGTGGTGGAGCACGGCAGGGAGATCAGCCCCGAGGTGCCCGTGTCCCGCAGCGTGCAGCTGCACCGCAACGGCCGGATCACGGGCGAGCTCACCGGCCGCTGGCGGCTCGAGGGCGGGGACCGCGCGACGGTGATCCTCGACGGCGAGACCTGCTCCGGCGTGTTCACCCGCGGCTGGCGCGAGAGCGCCGGCGCATGGACCACCACCTTCACCGTGCTCGGACCGGACGGCCGCAGCCTCTGGGGCACCCGCGAGGCCTGACCCCGGCAGGCACCGCCCGGCCTGGACCCGCCGCCGGGGCCGCCTGGGCTGGGTCCACCGCCGGGGCCGCCTGGGCTGGGTCCACCGCCGGGGCCGCCCGGCCTGAGCCCGCCGCCTCTCCCGACTCACCCACCCACCGGCCCGCCCACGCCCCCAGCCGACGAACTTCTTGTCGCTGGCGTTGACTCAACCTCCCAGGCGAGTTCAGGTCACGCCAGCGACAAGAAGTTGGTGCGCGTGAGCGGAGGTGCCGGGCGGAGCAGAGCAGCGCCGGGCGGGGGAGCGCCGGGCGGTGGAGCAGCAGCGCCGGGCGGGTGAGGTCAGCGGCGGTAGGTGAGGATGCGGTAGCGCAGGCCGCCGGCCCCCTCGTGCCAGCCCTCCGCCGGATCGGCGCCGGCCAGGGTGAAGTCCTCGGGGATTCGGGGCGCCAGGGTGTCGCCGTCCACCGCGAGGTCGATCTCGGTGACGACCAGCTGCTCGGCGACGCCGATCGCGTCGGCGTAGATCGCGCCGCCCCCGATCACCCAGGTGGTGGTGCCCGGGCCTGCGACGGAGGCGGCGAGCTCGAGGGCCTCCGGCAGGGAGCGCGCCCGCACCGCCCCGGGCAGCTCGAGCTCGTCGTCGCGGGTGATGACGATGTTGGTGCGTCCCGGCAGGGGACGGTACTTCGGCGGGAAGGACTCCCAGGTGCGCCGGCCCATCACGACGGGGGAGCCCGTGGTGGTGCGGGAGAAGTGCTTCAGGTCCTCCGGCAGGTGCCAGGGCATGGTGCCGCCGGCCCCGATCACGCCGCCGCGGGCCTGCGCCCAGATCATCGCGATCTGCGGGCGCTCCTCGGCCGGGCTCATACCGCCACCGGGGCCTTGATGCCCTTGTGGTGCTGGTAGTCGAGGATCTCGATGTCCTCGAGCTCGTAGTCGAGGATCGATTCCGGCCGGCGCGCGATCCGCAGCCTCGGGGAGGGGAACGGCTCGCGGGACAGCTGCCGCTGCACCTGCTCGTGGTGGTTGTCGTAGATGTGGCAGTCCCCGCCGGTCCACACGAAGTCGCCCACCTCGAGATCGGTCTGCTGGGCGACCATGTGGGTGAGCAGCGCGTAGCTGGCGATGTTGAAGGGCACGCCGAGGAAGAGGTCGGCGCTGCGCTGGTACAGCTGGCAGGAGAGCTTCCCGTCGTGCACCTCGAACTGGAACAGGGCGTGGCAGGGCGCGAGCGCCATCTGCGGGATGTCGGCCGGGTTCCATGCGGAGACGATCAGCCGCCGCGAGTCCGGGTTCGTGCGGATCTGCTCGACCACGTCGGTGATCTGGTCGATCACGCCGCCGTCGGGGGTGGGCCAGGAGCGCCACTGCGCGCCGTAGACGGGGCCGAGGTCGCCGTTCTCGTCGGCCCACTCGTCCCAGATGCTCACCCCGCGCTCCTGCAGCCAGCGCACATTGGTGTCCCCGCGCAGGAACCACAGCAGCTCGAGGATGATCGAGCGGGTGTGCACCCGCTTGGTGGTGATCAGCGGGAACCCCTGCGACAGGTCGAAGCGGATCTGCTTGCCGAAGAGGCTGCGGGTGCCGGTGCCGGTGCGGTCGCCCTTGGCGTGCCCGGTCTCCATGACCTCGCGCAGCAGGTCCTCGTAGGGGGTGGGGATCGTCATCAGGAACCCTTTCGCTCGGGGAGGGCCGGGGTGCTGCCGCGCACCACCAGGGAGTACGGGGTCTCCACGACCCGGGGCGGGCCGTCGTATCCCTGGATGCGCTCGGCCAGGAGGTCCAGCGCGGTGCTGGCAAGAACCTTCTTGTCCGGGGAGATGGTTGTCAACGGCGGGGAGGAGTAGGGCGCGTCGAGGGTGTCGTCGTAGCCGATCACGGCCACGTCCTCGGGCACGCGGATGCCGTGCTGGCGCAGCCGCGCCATCACGCCGATGGCGAGGTCGTCGTTGCCGCACACGATCCCGTCGATCCCGGGATGGTGCGCGAGCAGCGCCTCGACGCCGTCGGCGCCGTCCTGTCGGTGCCAGTCGTCGACGGCCTGCACGATCGCGGCCCCGGCGCCCTGGCCGTGGGCTTCGAGAGCGGCGAGGTAGCCGTCCCGGCGCAGGCTGCCCGAGCTGTGCGGCTGCTTGCCCTGCGGGGAGTCGATCGCGCCGATGAAGGCGACGCGCATGCGACCGCCGGCCAGCAGGTGGGAGGTCGCGTCGCGGGCGGCGGCGACGTTGTCGATCTTCACGTAGTCGCAGCCGGCGGGGAGGGTCTCGGGCAGGTGCTCGCCGATGAACACCGTCGGCTGCGGGGTGCGCTCCATCCGCGCGAACAGCTCCTCCTCGAGCAGCAGCGGGTTGAAGATGAGCCCGTCGCCGATGACGCGTTTGAAGCCGTTGAGGACGTTGCGCTCCTCCTCCCGGCCGGCGGAGGTCGAGTGCAGCATCACCGTCTGGCCGCGCAGCTGCGCCTCGTCGATGAAGTCCTGGGCGATGTCGGAGAAGTAGGTGAACTTCAGCGAGGGCAGCGCGAGCGTGATCATGCGGCTGGCGCCGGTGCGCAGCTGCTGCGCGGCCGCCTGCGGGCGGTAGCCGACGGTGAGGATCGCCTCCTGCACCCGCTCCCGCGTCGAGGCCCGCACGTGGGGGAAGTCGTTGACCACGTTCGAGACGGTCTTGATGGAGACCCCGGCGAGCTCGGCGACGTCGCGCAGCGTGGGCGGGCGCGGCGGGCCGGAGCGGGCGGGTTCTGGCATGGGCCCCATCCTTCCATCGACGATCGTGCGCAGTCGGGCGAACCGCAGAGGATGAGGGCCGGCCCACAGGCTCCCCGGCTCGTTCATCTGGTTCGTCCCGTCATGCCGTCCATCCCGTTCGTGCCGTCCATGCCGTCCATGCCGTTCGGTGCGGCGGCATCCCGGCCTCAGGCGCCGGCGAGGTGGTGCGTGAGGAGCTGGCGGCGGGTGGAGACCAGCAGCTCGGTCAGCAGCATCGCCGCCGACGCCCCGCACAGCACCCCCAGCACCGGCACGACGGCCACGATCAGCGTCACCCCCGCGAGGGTGATCAGCAGCGACAGCGCCGTGCCGGGGACGGCCAGGGGCAGCAGCACCGCCGCGCGCAGCACCTGCCCGGGCGAGTTCTCCTCCTCGCTGCTCAGCACGGCGCTGACCAGCCACATCAGGAGGCCGACGAGCCCGATCAGCGCGGCCAGCGAGGCGAGCAGGCCCCCGGCCGGCGGCGGCATCCGGACGCCGCCGACGCCGAGCAGCAGCAGGTTCCCGGCCGCGGCGGCCATCAGCACCGCGGCGGGCGCCGCGGCGAGGTTCGCCCGCCAGAAGGTGGCGCGCCAGGTGCGCCACATCGTGCCCACCACCGGCAGCGCCTCGTCGCGGCGGATCGGCCCGGCCACGCGGGCCGCGGCGGCCGCGGCGGGCGCCGCGCCGAGCAGGCCGAGGCCCAGCACGGTCAGCGCCGCCATCATGATCTGCACCAGGACGAGCCGGGTGAGCACCTGCAGCCAGGCCATGAGCTGGTGGCTCATCGGCTCAGCCCTTCGATCCGGTCAGGGCGATCGACTCGATGATCTGCCGCTGGAAGATCAGGAAGACCACCAGCACCGGCAGCAGCGCCACCAGCGAGGCCGCCATGATCAGCGGGTAGTCGGTCTGGATCGCGTAGGTGGCGTTGAAGTTCGCGATCACCAGCTGGAGGGTCTGCACGTTCTCCGAGTTCAGATAGATGATCGGGCCGAGGTAGTCGTTCCACACGGCCATGAACCACAGGATGAACTGCGCGGCGATCGCCGGGCGGATCAGCGGGAAGAGGATCTTCCAGAAGATCTGCGGATAGGTCGCCCCGTCGATGAGGGAGGCCTCCACCAGCGAATCGGGCACGTTGTGCAGGTACTGGCGCAGGAAGAACACCATCATGATGTTCCCCAGCAGGCCCGGCACGATGAGCGGCAGCAGGGTGTCCACCCAGCCGATCTGCGCGAAGATCATGAAGGTGGGGATCATCAGCGCCGGGAACGGGATCATCATCCCGCCCAGGATCGCCAGGAAGATCCCGTTCTTGCCGGGCAGGCGCATCTTCGAGAACGCGAAGGCGGCCATCGACGAGGTGAGGGTGCCGATCACGGTGACCGTGAGCGAGACGATCACGCTGTTGCGGATGCCCGACAGCAGCGGCCCGGCCTCCCAGATGCGCAGGTAGTTCTCCCAGACGAACGGGTCGGGGATCCACTGGGGCGGCAGCTCGAAGACCCCGTCCATCGTCTTCAGCGACGTGGAGAGCATCCACAGCAGCGGGGCGAGCATGAGCACCGAGCCGAGGCTCAGCAGGACGATCACGAGGATGTTGACCAGGCGGTACGAGTGGTGACGGTTCATGGCTTCACTCCACCGAGAAGGAGGTGCGGGCGTTCATCCGGAACTGGATGAGCGTGATGACGAAGACGATGAGCCCGAGCGCGAGGCTCATCGCGGTCGCGTACCCCAGCTGAAGGTTCTGGAAGCCCTTCTGCCAGATGTACCAGACGATGGTGGCGGTCGAGAATTCCGGGCCACCGGTGGGGGTCATGATGTTGACCTCCGTGAACACCTGCGAGCCGCCGATGATGTTGGTGACCACCAGGAAGAAGGTGACCGGGCGCAGCATCGGCAGGGTGATGTGGCGGAAGGTGGACAGGGAGCCGGCCCCGTCGAGCTCGGCCGCCTCGTACAGCGAGCGGGGCACGGACTGCAGCGCGGCGAGGTAGAGCAGCATCGAGAAGCCCAGCCCCTTCCACACCATCATCAGCACCAGCGCGGGCTTCGAGGTCGCGGCCTCCATGAGCCAGTTCGGCCCCTCGATGCCGACGATCGCCAGGCCCTGGTTGATGAGCCCGAAGTCGCCGTTGAAGGCCCACTGCCACAGGATCGAGACGGCGGCCAGAGAGGTCACCACCGGCAGGTAGTAGATGACGCGGAACAGGGAGCGGCCGGCCATCCTGCGGTTCATCGCCAGGGCGAGCACCAGGGAGATCGACAGCCCGATCGGGATGCCGATCATGAGGAAGAGGGTGTTCCACAGCGACTGCCAGAAGTACCCGTCGGCCATCATCAGCCGGATGTTCTCCAGACCGGTGAAGGTGGGGGCGCTCAGCCCGTTCCAGTTGGTGAACGCGGTGTACAGCGAGAACACGAACGGCAGCACCGCGAAGAGGGCGAAGCCGAGGGTCACCGGGGTGATGAACAGCGCCGCCCAGCGGCGTTCGCTGCGGTGCAGCGCCGTGGTGGTGCCGCCCCGGCGGCCGACGGGGGCCGGGCCGGTCGGGCCGGGACGGCGGGTGCGCGGCACCTGGGTCTCGAGGGTGCTCATCGGTATTCCCCCTTGTCGATCTGCTCCTGGCGGTTCGCGGCGTCGAGCATCTTCTGCATCCGCGGCTGGACCCAGGCGACGTACTCGGCGGCGGTCTGGTCGCCGTCGAGGACCGGCTGGATGTTGGTGAAGAACTCCGTGTACCACTCGGCGGTGTAGGTGTTGTAGCCGGGCAGCGGCCGTCCGTAGTCCTCGACGATCTGGATCATCTCGGCCTTGTTGACGGGCATGTAGCTGTCGTCCTCCGCCCACTCGTGGGCGGTGGAGCGGATGTTGGGGATCTGGATCCCGGCCTCGACCAGCAGCTCCTGCGTGTCGGGGTCGGCGGAGAGGTGGGCCGCCAGGCGGGTGGCCATCTCGGGGTTGGCCGAGCTCTGGGCGACCCCGATCCCCAGCGATCCGATCCAGCTGGCGGTCTGCCCGGTGGAGCCGACGGGGTAGGGGATCAGGTCCCAGTCGAAGTCGAGGTCGCGGTAGGTGGACAGGTCCCAGGGCGCGACCGGGAAGAAGGCGATCTGGCCGCGCATCCAGCGCTGGTAGGTGTCCATCGTCTGCGACTCGGCGATCGAGGGGGTCACCTGGTGGACGTTCTGCAGGTCGGCGAAGAACTGCAGCGCCTCGGCGAACTCGGGGGTGTCCACGGTGACGGTCCGTGCGTCCGGATCGGACCAGTCCGCGCCGTGGGACCACACCAGGGGCTGGAGGTTCCAGGTGACGTTGAGCCCCGTGCCCCACTGGTCCAGGGCGCCGTCGTCGTCGAGGTCGCGGGTGAGCTCGCTGCAGACGTCGACGAACTCCTCCCAGCTGTAGGGCACCTCGGGGTCCGGCAGGGGGATCCCGGCCTCCTCGAACATGGTGCGGTTGTAGCCGAAGGAGAAGGGGCCCAGATCCTTGGGCAGCCCGTAGAGGGGGCCCTCGCCCTGGGTGGTGCCGTCGTAGCGGTACAGGTCGGTGCCCAGCGGCCAGATCTCGTCCACGGCGGTTCCGGCGCCCTCGAGATGGGGCGTGAGGTCGGCGAGTACATCGTTGATCACGTAGGGCTTGAGCGTGCCGGAGTCGAAGTAGAAGACGTCCGGGGTCTTCCGGCCCAGGATCGCGGCCTGGAGCTTGGTGGCGTACTGGTCGGGATCGGTGACGATCACGTTGACCGTGACGTCGTTCTGTCGTTCGAATTCGGCGATGGCCTGGTTGTATGCCTCGCGTTCCGCGACGCCGCCGCGGAACATGAAGGTGAGTGTGTCGGGGTCCGAGGTGGCGAGGTTGCCGCACCCGGAGGCGGCGAGCCCGGCTGCAGCGGCGGAGGCCGCGAGGAAACTGCGTCGTTTCATGGTGTTCCGTCCTGCGGGAGGGAAATCTGCACGTGGCCGTCCTGTTCTGCACTGAGCGGACGAGCCGGCGCTGACATTACAGCGTTGTAAAACGGAAAAGCAAGGGGTCGGCGCGGCGGGGGCGGGGTCGCCGCGGGCCAAGGAGCGGTCGGCGGTGCCGGGACCAGCGCGGATGAACCCGCGGCGGCCCGGGCGGCTCGGACGGCTCGGGAAGCGCGGGCGGCTCTGGCGGTGCGGGCGGCTCAGGCGTCGAGCGTCGCGGCGCGGGAGGACTCGCGCGCCACGAGCTGATGCGGGGCGGTGACGATGCGCGGCGGCCCGTCGTAACCGTCGATGCGCTCGATGAGCATGTCCAGGGCGATGCGGGCGAGGAAGGTCTTGTCCGGGCTGATGGTGGTCAGCGGCGGGAAGGAGTACGGCGCCTCGGGGGAGTCGTCGTAGCCCACCACGCCGACGTCCTGCGGCACGCGCCGGCCGCGTTCGCGCAGGCCGGCCAGCACGCCGAGGGCGAGCTCGTCGTTCGCGCACACGATCGCGTCGACGTCCGGGTGCTCGTCGAGCAGCACGTGCGCGGCGCTGCGCCCGTCGTGGCGGTGCCAGTTGTCGACCTGCTGCAGCGGGGCGCGATCGGGGTTCATGCCGTGCCGGGTCAACGACTGGCGGAAGCCGTCGATCCGCAGCGGCGCCGAGCCGTGCGGGTGCACCGTCGGGTCGGTGGGCAGGGCGCCGATGAAGGCGAAGGCGCGCCGCCCGGTGGCCAGCAGGTGATCGGTGGCGTCGGCGGTGGCGCGGGTGTTGTCGATCCGCACGTAGTCCGAGCCGGCCGGCAGGTCCCGGTCCGGGACGTGCTCGCCGATCAGCACGGTGGGCTGGGGGAGCTCCTCCTTGGTGCTGAAGTACTGCTCCTCCAGCAGCAGGGGGTTGAAGATGACCCCGTCGCCCAGGCGCCGCTTGAAGCCCTCGAGCACCTCGACCTCCTGCTCGCGCCCGGCGGAGGTGCTGTGCAGGACCACCGTGCGGCCCCGCTCCTGGGCCTGATCGATGAAGTGCTGCGCGATGTCGGAGAAGTAGCTGAAGGTCAGGGAGGGGACGGCGAGGGTGACGATGCCGCTGGTGCCGGTGCGCAGCTGCTGCGCCGCCAGCTGCGGGCGATAGCCGGTCCGGTCGATCGCCGCCTGCACGCGCTCGCGGGTCTCCGGCCGCACCCGGGCGTAGCCGTGCACCACGTTGGAGACCGTCTTCATGGACACCCCTGCGAGCTCGGCGACGTCGCGCAGCCCGGGCGGACGCCGGCGGCGAGGGGATTCTGAGGCCATGGCGGGATTATCTCATCCGCCCCTCGCACCGCGCCCCCGGCCGGCTGCGGGCCCTGGTGCGCTTGACGGTGGCGAGCGGGCATGATTGGGTTTCATACAACGTTGCAAATCGGGTTCGGGGCCAGCAGCGGTCCCCGAGTCCTCCGATCCTTCGTCATCGCCCGCCACCAGTGCCGTTGAAAGGCTCGAACTCGATGTCATCGCAGGTCACCCTCACCCTGAACCCCGCCTTCCGCGTCGCCCCCGTGCGCCGCCGCACCTTCGGCGCCTTCGTCGAGCACCTCGGCCGCTGCGTCTACACCGGCATCTACGAGCCGGATCACCCCGCGGCCGACGAGGACGGCTTCCGCAGCGACGTCCTCGCCCTCACCCGCGAGCTCGGCGTCAGCTCCGTGCGCTACCCCGGCGGCAACTTCGTCTCCGGCTACCGCTGGGAGGACGGCATCGGCCCGGTCGAGGACCGCCCCGCGCGCCACGACCTCGCCTGGCACTCCACGGAACCGAACACCGTGGGCCTGGACGAGTTCATGGCCTGGGCCCGCAAGGCCGAGGTCGAGCCGATGTACGCCGTCAACCTCGGCACCCGCGGCATCGAGGAGGCGCTGGACGTGCTCCAGTACGCCAACGCCCCGCAGGGCATCGCCCTGGCCGACGAGCGCGCCGCGAACGGGAACCCCGAGCCCCACGGCATCCGCATGTGGTGCCTGGGCAACGAGATGGACGGCCCCTGGCAGACGGGCCACAAGACCGCCGAGGAGTACGCGCGGCTGGCCACCGAGACCGCCCGCGCGATGCGCCAGGAGGACCCGGACCTCGAGCTCGTCGCCTGCGGCTCCTCGAACTCCTCGATGGAGACCTTCGGCGCCTGGGAGAACACGGTCCTCACCGACTCCTACGACTTCGTGGACATGATCTCCGCCCACGCCTACTACGCGGAGCGGGACGACGACCAGGCCTCCTTCCTCGCCTCCGCCGACGACATGGACCACTTCATCGACTCGGTCGTGGCCACCGCCGATCACGTGCGCGCGAAGCTCAAGAAGGACAAGCGCATCATGATCAGCTTCGACGAGTGGAACGTCTGGTACCAGCACCGCGCCGAGTCCCGCCCGCCGAGCGGCGACGACTGGCCCGTCGCGCCGGTGCTGCTCGAGGACGTCTACAGCGCCCAGGACGCGGTGGTCTTCGGCAACCTGCTGATCTCCCTGCTGCGCCACAGCGACCGCGTCGCCTCCGCCTCCCTCGCCCAGCTGGTCAACGTGATCGCCCCGATCATGACCGAGCCCGGCGGCGCGAGCTGGAAGCAGACCACCTTCCACCCCTTCGCGCTCACCTCGCGCCACGCCCGCGGCGAGGTGCTCGACGTGCGGCTGGATGCGCCGACCTTCGACAACGCCCGCTTCGGCACCAGCTCCGCGGCCGACGCGGTCGCGACCTGGGACGAGGAGGCGGGCGAGCTGGCCGTCTTCGTGGTCAACCGCAGCAACCAGGAGGAGCTCGCCCTCGACGCGGACCTCGCCTCCTTCGGCGAGCTCGAGCTGGTCGAGGCGCTCACCCTCCACCACGAGGACCCCTACGCCGCCAACACGAAGGACGCCCCGGAGACGGTCGTCCCGCAGGCGAACGACTCGCTGCGCCTCGAGGCCGGCCGCCTCACCGGCGCGCTGCCGGCGATCTCCTGGTCGCTCGTGCGCCTGGCCCGCCGCGCGGCCTGACCCGTCCCCGTCTTCTGAGGAGAACCCCGTGACCGAGAACCCTGTGACCGAGTCTTCCCGCTCCCTGACCTCCGGCCTCGTCTCCGCGCTGAGCGCGACGCAGACCGGCTCCCGCGCCTCCGGCTCCACCGGCCCGTCGGCCGCCCCCACCGACGGCCCGGCCCGTGTGGTGATCGACCTCGACCTGCCCGGCGCCACCATCAGCCGGCACCTCTACGGCCATTTCGCCGAGCACCTGGGCCGCTGCATCTACGGCGGCTTCTACGTGGGCGAGGACTCCCAGATCCCGAACACGCGCGGCATCCGCGATGACGTGGTCGAGGCGCTGCGCGCGCTGCAGATCCCGAACCTGCGCTGGCCCGGCGGCTGCTTCGCCGACGACTACCACTGGCGCGACGGCATCGGCCCGCGCGAGGAGCGGCCCCGCATGGTCAACTCCCACTGGGGCGACATCGTCGAGGACAACTCCTTCGGCACCCACGAGTTCATGGACCTCGTGGAGCTGCTGGACACCGAGGCGTACGTCAACGGGAACGTCGGCTCCGGCACGGTCGCGGAGATGAGCGACTGGATCGAGTACCTCACCCGCGCCGACGACTCGCCGATGGCGTCCCTGCGCCGCGCCAACGGCCGCGACGAGCCGTGGACGGTGCCCTACTTCGGCATCGGCAACGAGGCCTGGGGCTGCGGCGGCAACATGCGCGCCGAGGACTACGCGGCGCTGGCCCGCCAGTACTCCACCTATGTGCGCGACCACGGCGGCAACGAGGTCACCCGCATCGCCGCCGGCGCCAACATCGACGACTTCGGCTGGACCGAGGCGCTCATGCGGGCCGCCACGAACCTCGAGGGCCGCGACGGCAAGGCAGGCCCCTACCAGGCGATCTCCCTGCACTACTACACGATGTCCGGGTCCTGGGAGGACAAGGGCAGCGCCACCGAGTTCTCCGAGGACGAGTGGTACCTGACCCTCTCCCGCGCCGCCCGCGCGGAGGAGCTCGTGGCCCGCCACAGCACCGTCATGGACCACTACGACCCGCACCGGAAGGTGGGCCTGGTCTTCGACGAGTGGGGCACCTGGTGGAACGTCGAGCCCGGCACCAACCCCGGCTTCCTGTACCAGCAGAACACCGTGCGCGACGCGCTCGTGGCGAGCATCCACTTCGACGGCTTCCACCGCCACGCCGACCGGCTGCTCATGGCGAACATCGCCCAGACCGTCAACGTGCTGCAGGCGATGATCCTCACCGATCCGGACTCCGGCGCGCTCGTGCTCACCCCCACGTATCACGTGTTCGCGATGAACGCCGGGCACCAGGACGCGCGGGCGCTCGACGCCCACGTGCTGCTGCCCGAGGAGATCGCCGAGGTGGACGGCCGCGCGCTGCCGATGCTCTCCGCCTCCGCCTCGACCACGGGCGAGACGGCGCTGGTGTCCCTGTCCAACCTCGACCTGGACCAGGAGCGCACGCTCGTGCTCGACCTGCGCGGGCGCGGCGTCACCGGGCACACGGCGACGGTGCTCACCGGCGAGGGCTCCGCCGCGCACAACACGCCCGAGCAGCCCGAGGCCGTCGCGCCCCGTCCGCTCGAGAACGTGCGCGAACTCGAGAACGGGGGCGGCCTCGAGATCACCCTGCCGCCGCACTCCTTCGCGACCGTCGAGCTGCAGCTGGGGGAGTGAGCGAGCGCGCGGGGCTGCGCGCGGTCACTCCGAGGGGTCCGGCCCGGGGCTCTCCCCGTGGTCGAGCAGCACGCGCAGCGCCGTGCGCAGGCCCGGGGAGTCCCGGATCGTGATCTCCTGCGTGCACACCCCGTGCCGGCCCAGCCGCAGGGTGAGCAGCGGCCCGGCGGCGGAGCGCAGGTGCCGCACCCCGAGCAGCGCGGGGGCGCTGTCCGGGCCCAGCAGCAGCTCGTCCCCGTCGACCGAGCGCGCCTCCCCGGCCCGCAGGTGCAGGCCGTGCTCATGGCACACCTCGAACGTGGTCCGTCCCTGCTCGTACCACTCCTGGGGTGATGCCCGGCAGCCGCGGACCTGGCAGCGCGCCGGGAAGGAGGAGTACGGGGTGCCGTGACGAGCCACTGCACGCCCCCTTCGCTGCTCTCCGTGGGTGCACCGTACGCCCGGCACCCCCGCGGCCGTCGAGGGAACCGACCGCTCGGCCCTTTCTTCCGCGCCCGCCCGGGTCGTGCTGCTCCCCGCCCGGCCGCCCCGTTCTCCTTCCGGACGGCCCCGATCCCACATAGGCTCATCGGATGTTCTCGAACCTGTCGGCCGGTGCTCTCGGCCTGTCCCTGGACCACACCACCGCGATCGAGCTCGCCGCGACGCACGGCTTCGGCGGGGTCGACCCCGATCTCGGCCACCTGCGCGGGCTGGGGAGCGAGGCCGCGGCCGCCGAGCACGGGGCCGCCGTGCGCGAGCGGGGCCTCGAATGGGGGATGGCGGGCCTGCCCATCGGGCTGGACGCCCCCGCCGCCGAGTTCCGCGAGGCGCTGGTCGAGCTGCCCGAGGCGCTCGCCCTGCTGCGCGCGGCGGGCGTGACCCGCGTGGGCACCTGGATCCGGCCCATGCACGAGGAGCTCGACCATCGGCAGAACTGGCGCCTGCACCTGGGCCGCCTCTCCCTGGTCGCCGAGATCCTCGACGATGCGGGCCTGCGGCTGGGGCTGGAGTACATCGGCCCGAAGACCCTGTGGTCCACCGAGCGGTTCCCCTTCGTGCACTCGCTGCGCGAGGCGCGGGAGCTGATCGCCGAGACCGGGGCGGGCAACGTCGGCCTCATCCTCGACAGCTACCACTGGTACACCGCGGGCGAGGGGGCGGCGGATCTCGCGGGGCTCACCGATGCGGAGATCATCTCCGTGGACATCAACGACGCCCGCTCCGACCGGGAGCGTGACGAGCAGCAGGATCTCGACCGTCGGCTCCCCTATGACACCGGCGTGATCGACCTCGAGGGGTTCATGGGCGCGGTGCACGCGGCGGGGTACGGCGGCCCGGTCAAGGTCGAGCCGTTCCTGGCCGAGCTCGCCGAGCAGCCCGTGGACGAGGTGCTCGCCGACATCTCCCGGCGCCTGGACCGCGCGATCGGCTGACGCCCGCGCTCAGGCGGCGCGGGCCGTCGCTCCGGCCAGCACCGGCGCGAGCAGCTCGGCGACGATCTCCGCCACCGCGATCGCCCCGTCGATCGAGAAGTGCGTGTTGTCCTCGACGCCCTCGGGGTACAGCGGGCTCGCGCCGGCGGGCAGCTGGGTGAACAGCCTGCGCGAGGGCTCCTCGCCGAGCTCCTCGATGAGCTCGCGGGTGCGGCTGTGCAGGTCCAGCAGCGGCACGTCGAAGGTCTCCGCGAGGGCGAACACCGCCGCCGGGTGGTCGCCGTGGGTGCGCAGCAGGCGGCCCTGCGCGTAGTGGCGGCGTGCGACGGGGGTGCACAGCACCGGGTGCGCGCCCAGCGCGCGCACCTCGGTGAGCATGCGCGAGAGGTTCTCGGTGTACCCGCCCCAGGCGGAGAGGTGCTCGTGCTTCTGGTCGTTGTGCCCGAACTGGAGCAGCACGTGATCCTCGGGCGCGGTGGCATCGAGCACCGCCTCCCACAGGCCCTCGGCGCGGTGGGACTCGGTGGTCGCGCCGTTCTTCGCGAGGTCCACCACGTGCAGCGGCGCCGTGGCCCGGCAGCGCGCCGTGAGCGCGGCCCCCAGGTGCGCGCCCCAGCCGCACATCGGGTAGGCCGTGGCGACGTACGGGGCGACGGTCGAGTCCCCGGCGAGCACCACGCGGCGCGTGCGCGCGGCGCTCATGCCCGGTCCGCCGGGGCGGTGAGCAGCTCGGGGATCTCCTCGATCGAGGCGCGGCGGTCCAGCAGCACCATCCGCAGCGAGATCTCGAGCGCCTCCCCGCGGGCGATGTCGCGGGCATGGTCCCAGGCGAGGCTCGGGCCGATGCCGACGTAGTCCGAGGCGCGCACGAACCACGGATCCACCCGTCCCTGGACCTCGGCGTCCTGCACGAGCACCAGGCTGGACCAGGCCCGGCCGTGCCGGCGCTGGACGATGAGCGCCTCGCCGGTGGAGCCGTGGGCGAGCCCCTCGCCCTGCCCCTGGGCCACGAGGATCCGGGTCTCGTCGCCGTCCGGCAGGCGCCAGAACAGCCCGGAGTAGCCGGCGCCCGGCCGGCCGCGGGTGGCGGGGCTGGTCAGGTGCAGCGGTGCCGAGTCCGCCAGGAGGGTGCTGTGCCAGTGCAGGCTCCAGCCCTCGGCCTCGGGCAGCAGGGCGGTGGTCAGGGTGCGCCGCTCGGTGAGCAGGTCGCTGCCGTCATGGGCGAGCCAGCGCACCCGCGCCTGCAGGGTGCGGCCGTCCTCGCTCGCGTCGGTCTCCTCGACCCGCTGGGTGCCGTGGTTGGCCAGCAGGGTCGAGCCGCGGCCCTCGACGAAGGTGCGGCCGCCCCAGTAGGTGCTGCCGTTGACGTCCGGCAGGGCGAGGGAGACCCCGTAGTGGTGGCGGTGGTCGGTGGGGGTGACCACCGTCATCGAGCGGCCGGCGAGGGTGCGCACCGGGTGGAGGTGCGGGCGGGGGCTGTGCACCGGCACCATCGAGGCGCCGTCGTCGAGCTCGGCGAGCAGCGAGTCGCCGTGCTGCAGGTTCCAGGCGTGCTCGCCGGGTGCCCAGCGCAGCGGGATGCGGGCGAGCTCGGCGGCGGGGCGCCGCGCCGGATCCGGACCGTCGGAGGTCGGGGGAGTGCGCGAGGGCGGCACCCTGCCGGTGCTGTCCCCGACGATCAGCCGCGGGATGAGCAGGGCGTGGTCCGTCGGCTCGCCCTCGCTGCCCGGCGCGAGCTGATGGTGCAGGCGGCGCCAGGCGACCGCGCCGGTGTCGAGCTCCTCCTGGCCCACGGTGGTCAGCGCCGGGACCGCGAAGCGGGACAGCTCGATCCCGTCGAAGCCGGTGACCGAGATGTCCCCGGGCACGTCCACCCCGAACTCGTTGAGCCGGGCGAGGAGCCCGAAGGCCACGAGGTCGTTGAAGGCGATCGCGGCGGTCGCCCCGGTCTCCAGCACCTGCTCCGCCACCCGGTGCCCGTCGGTCATGGTCGAGCCGCCGAGGATGGTGCGCAGGGTGAGGGAGGGGCTCGCGTCGATGAGCGCGTTCAGCGCGGTGAGGCGCTCGTGGTGGGCGGCGCTGCGGGGCGGGCCCGCGACGTACAGCAGGTCGCGGTGCCCGAGGGACTCGAGGTGGGCGACCAGCTGGGACATGCCGCTGGCGTAGTCGATGCCGACGGTCGCGATCCGCGGATCGGGCAGCTGCCGGTTGAGGATCACGACGGGGGAGATCTGCCCGACGAGCGCCTCGAGCTCGAGGTCGTTCATGCGCGGGGCCACCAGCACCACGGCATCGCACTGGCGGCGGGCGTCCCGCGCGATCCCGGCCTCCCGCTCGGCGGTGGGCGCCTCGGCGACCAGCACGCCGTAGCCGTCGGCCTCCGCGGCGCGGGTGAGGCTGCGCAGCACCGACTGGAACATCGGGTTGCCCAGGTCGGGGATCACCAGGGACACGGTCATGGTGCGCCCGGTGGAGAGGTAGCGGGCGGTGAGGTTCGGGCGGTACTGGAGGCGGTCGGCGGCCTCCCGCACCCGGGCCCCGATGAGCGGGTCGACGGTGGGGCGGCCGTTGAGCACCCGCGACACGGTCGCGCGGGAGACGCCGGCCGCCTCGGCGACCTGCGTGATGGTGGGCCCTCCGCTGCTGCGAGCCATCAGATCTCACGTCCTTCCCGGTGCACGGTGACGGGGCCGAAGCTCGCTCTGCGCTCCGTGAGGTCATGGTGCACCATGCTCTCCACGGTGGCGAAAAGGCCGACCTCCGCACCGACCCAGTGTCCCTTCGCGGCCTGCCAGTCCTCGAGCAGCACGGAATCCTCCGCCCGCAGCGTGATCCGCCCGGCCGCGTCGACGTCGATCCGGAGGGAGAGGGAGGCCTCGGCGGTGGGGTCGGCGGTGAGGACGCGGTGGGTGCGGGTCTCCTCCTCGGCCGCATCCTCGTCCATGGTGCCGTGCACGAGGGCGATGCCCTCCGCGTCGCGGCGCAGGCCCGCCCAGGCGTAGCTGTGCCCCAGCACCACCGCTCCGGCGCGCTCGGTGCCCGCCGCGCCGCCGTCCGCGACGGCCGGCAGATGCACCGAGGTGGTCCAGGTCGAGGGCTGGCCCGGCAGCTGCTGCCCGAGCACGGTGGGCAGATCGCGCAGGTCACCGCGCGGGCTCCGGCCGAAGGCGAGGTCCAGGCGGCCCTCGCCGCAGCGGTGCCAGGAGCGCTGGGGATTGGCCTGCCAGTGCCAGCGCGGGTGCAGCTGGGCGGCACGGAAGTCATCCGACCGGAGGGGCTCCTCGTAGGGGAGGGCCGACGTGGCGGGCTCCGCGGCTGGCTCGGCGGGCGCGTCGCCGCGCTGCCCGAGCGCGGGCACCGCGGCGACCGGGCGGCCGCGCACCTCGTCGATCGGCTCGCCCATGTGGGGCCAGCCCTCGGCGTCGAAGCGGACCGGCTGGACGTGCGTGACCCGGCCGAAGACGCCGCGGTCCTGGAAGTGCACGAACCACCAGTCGCCGTGCACGTCGTCGACGAGCGCGCCCTGGTGGGGGCCGTTGACCGGGGAGGAGTCCTGCTCGAGCACGATCCGGTGCTCGTACGGCCCGTGCAGCTCCCGGGCGCGGAAGACCACCTGGTAGCCGTCGGCCACTCCTCCCGCCGGCGCGTAGATCCAGTACCAGCCGCCCTGCCGGTAGGCCTTGGGGCCCTCGAGAGTGAGCATCCCGGGAAGGTCCGCGCCGTCGATGATCACCTGCGAGGGGGAGAGGGCGGCGGAGAGATCCGGCGTGACCTCGAGCAGGGAGAGGCGGTTCTTCACCCGGGCGCGGGAACGGGCCCAGCCGTGCACCAGGTATGCGCGGCCGTCCTCGTCCCACAGGGGGCACGGGTCGATGAGCCCCCGCCCGGCCAGCAGCAGCCGCGGCGCGCTCCACGGGCCGGCCGGGTGCGGCGCGTCGAGGACGAAGATGCCGTGGTCCGGATCCGGGTAGACGATGTGGAACGTCCCGGCGTGCTCGCGGATGCTCGGGGCCCACACGCCGCTGCCGCGCCGGGGGAGGGCGTAGTGCTCCTCGGGGACCAGAGCGGGCAGCGCATTGCTCACGTGCTCCCAGGTCACGAGGTCCTGCGAGCGCAGCACGGGCAGGCCCGGGGCGCGGTGGAAGCTGGAGGCGATCATCCAGTAGTCATCGCCCACCCGGAGGACATCCGGATCGGGCCAATCGGCGTCGAGGACGGGGTTCGAACGGTGCTCCAACTTCTCTCCTCCAACGGGTGAGGTCCGGCGGGTGCGGACCGAGAGGCCCCACGGCGGGGCGCGCTGCGGCCGGGTCGACGGGTCCGAGGCGGCCGACGGTCCTGCGGGCACGAGGCTCGTGGAACCGCCGCCGCAGCGCTGCGGGAAACGCACGAGTAACCGGTTCCCCACACTGTGGAGGCACACAGTACCAGTCGCCTCCCGGGGTCGCGAGAGGTGCCCCGTCGGCTCGTGCGCGCGCGGAGCACGGGGTGACGGGGCGTTCGGCAAGTGTGTGGCGACGTGCACTGATGCCTGATCTTGGGCGGCCTGCGACGACGCCGAGGCGAAAAAACTCGGGTGCTGGCTGTTGACACCGAGAGTGCGCCCCGACATAGTGGGTCGTCACCGGAGACCGGTTTCCGATGAAACGGTTTCTCATCTCCCTCGACGCAGAGCAAGGATGGCCAATGGTGGCTGACCCCGTCATCGACACCAGCGCGACCGCGCCTCGGCTCGATTCCCCGGAGCCCGAGCCCGCGACGAGCCCCGCACCCGTGGCACGGCGCCGCAGGGGAGTGGCCGCGACGCTGTGGAAGCACCGTGCCCTCTACCTGATGGCGCTGCCGGGCATCGTCTATTTCCTGCTGTTCAAGTACCTGCCCATGGGCGGGCTGATCATCTCGTTCCAGGACTACAAGCCGTTCCTGGGGATCATGGGCAGCCCGTGGGTGGGCTTCGAGCACTTCGTGCGCCTGTTCACGCAGGACACCTTCTTCATGCTGCTGCGGAACACGCTCGTGCTCTCGCTGCTGCTGATGCTCATCTCGTTCCCGATCCCGATCGTGCTCGCCCTGCTGCTGAACGAGCTGCGCGGGGTCGTGTTCAAGCGCAGCATCCAGACGGTCATCTACCTGCCGCACTTCATGTCGTGGGTGATCGTGGTGTCGCTGTTCTACGTGATGCTCACGACCGACGGCGGCGCGATCAACAACCTCATCGTCTCCCTCGGCGGGGACCCGATCGGCTTCCTCACCGACTCCGAATGGCTCCGCCCGATGTACGTCTTCCAGCACGTGTGGCGCACTGCCGGCTGGGGCACGATCGTCTACCTCGCGGCGCTGACCGCCGTGGACATGGCCCTGTACGAGGCCTCGGAGATCGACGGCGCCAACCGCTGGCAGCAGACCTGGCACATCACCCTGCCGGCGATCCGGCCCACCATCATCGTGCTGTTCATCCTCTCGATCGGCGACTTCCTCGAGCTCGGCTTCGAGCACATGTTCCTGCTGCTGAACTCGATGAACCGCGACGTCGGCGAAATCTTCGACACCTTCGTGTACACCGCCGGCATCCAGAACGGCCAGCTCAGCTTCGCCACCGCGGTGGGCCTGTTCAAGGGCCTCGTCGGCCTGGTCCTCGTGATCGGGGCGAACTCCCTGGCCAAGCGCTTCGGCGAAGAGGGCGTGTACTGATGTTCGGGTTCGAGCAGTTCGTCGCCCTGAACCGCCGCCTGGCGGGGATCTGGCGCCTGGCCGGGCTGAACCTGCTGTGGATCGCCGTGACGGCCGCCGGCCTGGGCGTGCTCGGCGCGGGCCCGGCCAGCTACGCGATGGCGAAGTACCTCCACCGCTGGTTCCGCCACGGGGAGACCCCGCCGCTGGTGCCCACATACCTGCGCTACGCCCGCGAGCTGCGCCGGCAGCCGGTGCTGATGGGCGGTGTGCTCCTGCTGGCCGGCGGGATCGTGCTGGTGAACCTGCTGAGCCTGTCCGACTGGTATCTGCGGGCCGCGAACCTCGTGGCCCTGGCGGTGCTGTGGATCATCACCGCGTACGCCTTCACCGTGCTGGCCGCGCTCGACGTACAGGGCCTGCGGGCCCAGCTGGTCAGCGCCCTGATGCTGGGGATCGGCTCTCTGCACTGGACCATCCTCGGCACCACCGCGGTGGTGATCGGCTACGGGCTGATGCTCCGCTTCGCCGTCCCGCTGCTGGCGCTGTTCGGGGTGGGCCTGCCCGCCGCCGTCTTCGCCGCCATCTGCTCGCGGATCCTCCGCGACCTCGAACCCTCCTCGGCCGAGGAGCCCCGCACCACCCCGCGCCCCCTGGCGCACTCCGCGGCGCGCACCGTTGCGCGCTCGCGCCGCCCGTCGTCGGTCTCCGACCCGGTGCGGCCCTTCACGAAAGGAACCCCGGCATGATCACTCGCAGGAATCTCCTCCAGGCAGCTCCCGTCGCCGCGGCCGGCGCGCTCGCGCTCTCCGCCTGCGGCGGCAGCGGAGGCGGCAGCGGCGAAGGCGGCAGCGGCGGCTCGCTCAGCTGGATGGCGCTGCTGCATACCCCGACCACCCCGGACGCCGCCGGCCCGGTGCACTCCGGCCTGGCCGAGGAGACCGGTCAGGACTTCGAGATCCAGTGGGTGCCCGACGCCTCCAAGGAGGAGAAGATGAACGCGGCGCTCGCCTCGGGCTCCGTCGCGGACATCACCTCGATCACGAACCTCACGAACTCCTCGATCCGCAGCGGCGTGACCTCCGGCCTGTTCTGGGATGTCGAGCCGTTCCTCGGCGAGTTCGAGAACCTCAAGGGCATCGACCCCAAGACCATCGAGTCGGCCCGTCTCGACGGGGTGCTCTACGGCGTCCCGTTCCAGAAGCCCCTCGCCCGGTACGGCGTGCTGGTGCGCCAGGACTGGCTGGACGAGCTCGGCCTCGACGTCCCGCACACCATCGAGGATCTGGGCGAGGTCGCCAAGGCCTTCGCCGAGGGCGACCCCACCGGAACCGGCCAGTCCGTCACCGGCTTCATCGACCGCGAGGAGAGCTTCAAGGTCGGCTTCCGCTCGCTGGCCGGCTACTTCGGCGCCGGCGAGACCTTCCAGCTGGACGAGGCCGCCGGGAAGATCATCCCCGCCTGCACCTCCGAGGCGTGGATGGAGGCGATGGAGTGGTACCAGGAGGTCTACGCCGCCGGCGGCGTGAACCAGGAGTTCATCACCACGCAGAAGCAGAACCAGCAGCAGGCGATCGCGCAGGACAAGGGCGGCATCGTCGTCACCGGCCTGTTCGAGGCGAAGAACTACGCGGCGCTCGCCGACAGCATCAACCCCGACTCCGGCGTGGAGTGGACCCTGATCAACGACATCACGTACGCGGATGTCCCCCGCCGCATCGTCTCGGACACCGGAGGCGGCATGGGCGGCCTGTTCTCGATCTCCACCCAGTCGGTGAAGAGCGAGGACGAGGTGCGCGAGGTGCTCGCCTTCGCTGATGCCCTGATGACCGAGGAGGTCCACAACCTCATGACCAACGGCATCGAGGGCACCCACTACGAGGTGGACGGCGACGGTGCGGTGAACATCATCGACGAGGCGCTGTGGGAGCAGGAGGTCCAGCCCTACTCCAGCTCGCGCCTGGCCGAGAACGCGTTCACCTACAAGTCCAGCAACGAGTACGTGAACCTCGCCAACGAGATGATGGAGGAGAACTCCGAGTACGCGATCACCAACCCGGTGCAGTCGCTGAACTCGGAGACCTTCAACTCCCAGTGGGCCACCATCGAGCAGGGCCTGAACGACGTCTACAACAAGTTCATGATGGGCCAGGCCACGATGGGCGACTACGAGGCCGCGATCGAGAGCGCCCGCGGCCAGGGCCTGGACGACATCATCTCCGAGTACACCGAGGCGTACGAGGAGTTCAACGCCTGATCCGCCGCAGGGGACGGTGCCGCATCCGGCACCGCAGACGGCGCCGTCCCCGCCCTGCCGCCCCTCGCCGCCCGTCGGCCCTCCCGCCCCGAAAGGCTCCGCCGTGACCGTCACCTCGCCCCCGCAGGACCTCGTCGACCCCGCCGTCGCGACGACGCAGTGGCAGCGCGCCCTCGACGAGGCCGCAGCCGCCGGAGGCGGCCGGGTGAGCGTGCCCGCCGGCGTGCACCGCACCGGTGCGCTCCGCCTGCGCAGCGGCGTCGAGCTGCACCTCGAGGCCGGGGCGCTGCTGCAGTTCGTGCCGGATCCGGCGCTGTACCCCGCGGTCGAGGCGCGCTGGGAGGGGGCCGTCGGCCGGGTCCACTCGCCCTGCCTGTACGCGCACGGCGAGCGGGACGTGGCGATCACCGGGCTGGGCACGATCGACGGCGGCGGGCAGACTTGGTGGGACACCTTCCGCCATCGCCGTGAGGAGCTGGCCCATCCGCGTCCCACCCTGATCGGCCTGCACGAGTGCGAGCGGGTCACGATCCGGGATGTCGCCCTGCGCAACTCGCCGGCCTGGACGGTGCACCCCTCCCTCTGCGAGGACGTCACCCTCACGAACCTGCACATCCACAACCCCGCCGAGTCGCCGAACACCGACGGCATCGACCCGGAATCCTGCCGCAACGTGCGCATCAGCGACTGCCACATCGACGTGGGGGACGACTGCATCGCGCTCAAGGCCGGCACGGAGCGCACCCCGGACCGCGTCGCGACCGAGAACGTCACCATCACCGGCTGCACGATGGTGCGCGGCCACGGCGGCGTGGTGATCGGCAGCGAGATGAGCGGCGGCGTGCGCAACGTCGTGATCAGCAACTGCGTGTTCCAGGGCGCCGACCGCGGGATCCGGCTCAAGACCCGCCGCGATCGCGGCGGCACCGTCGAGAACGTGCGCGTGAGCACCATCGTCATGGACGACGTGCTGTGCCCGCTGACGGTCAACCCCTTCTACTTCTGCGGCCCCGACGGCAAGGAGCCGCACGTGGGCGACCGCACCGCCCGGCCCGTCGACGCCGGCACACCCCACCTGCGCTCCCTGCACCTGTCCCACCTCACCGCCACGAACGTGCATGCCTCGGCCGGTCACGTCTTCGGCCTGCCGGAGGCGCCGCTGAGCGATTTCAGCCTGCACGACGTGTCGATCACCTTCGCCGCCGCGCCCCGCGCCGCCGCTCCTGAGATGGCCTCCGGCGTCGAGGAGCGGACCCGCTCCGGGATCGAGCTCGGCTTCGTCGCGGACGGCGAGCTCAGCAGGGTGCGGGTGCGCGGGGCCGACGGGCCGGCCGTGCAGACGACCTCCTGCACCGACCTCGACCTCGACGTGAGGGGGAGCGATGACCACCATGGCTGAGCCGCGCCGGCCCGCGCGCCGCGACTCCACGGCCCCGCCGCCGCGGGTGCGCCGCACCGCCGAGCAGTGGCTGCTCGGGATCGGGATGGCGGTGTCCTTCGTGACGATGGGCGGCTTCGTGCTGGCCATGAACCGCATCGACGAGGTGACGTTCGAGCAGGTGGTGATGCCGGCGCTCGTCGGCGCCGAGGCCGGGGTCCCCGTCGAGGAGGCGCGCCTGCTGGCGGACACCCTCGCCGCCTGGTTCGGCGTCACCCTCGTGGCGGTGCTGCTGCTGTCGGTGATCGCCCTGTTCCTGGCCCGCCGGCGTCCCTGGCGCCGCGGCGCGGGCTGGTGGGCGCTCGCCGCCGGTCTCGCCTGCCTCCTGGGCAGCCAGCTGATCCTCTTCCCGGTCGCGTTCGTGTTCTTCGTCGCCGCCGGCTTCTTCGCCCTCCGCCCGGTCACCGATGGGAGCCCCTCATGACCACCACGCCCTCCCCGTCCCCGTCCGTCGCCGCCCAGACCGCGCCCGCCGTCCTGCCGCCCGCCGGGCGCAAGCGCGCGAAGCCCGCGCAGCGCCCCCTGACCCGCGGCGAGAAGGGGTTCCGGGTGATCAACGTGATCATCCTCAGCGGGTTCGCGCTGCTGTGCGTGATCCCCTTCGTGCACGTCATCGGCAGCTCCTTCGCCACCCCCGGCGAGCTCGCCACCTCCAACTTCCTGCTGGTGCCGCGAGAGTTCACCCTCGACGCCTACCGCTACATCCTCTCCACGCCCACGATCTTCCGCGCCATCGGCGTCTCGACGATCGTCACCGTGGGCGGCACCTTCCTCAGCCTGCTGGTGACCGCGCTGATGGCGTACGCCCTGGCCAAGCCGCGGCTGGTGGGGCGGCGCGTCATCAACTTCATGGTCGTGTTCACCATGCTGTTCAGCGGCGGGATGATCCCCACCTTCATCGTGGTGAGCAAGCTGGGCCTGCTCGACTCGCTGTGGTCGCTCGTGCTGCCGGTGCTGATCAACGCCTTCAACTTCGTGATCATGCGGAACTTCTTCTCCGGGATCCCGGAGAGCCTCGAGGAGTCCGCGCGCATCGACGGCTGCTCCGAGCTCGGCGTGTTCGTGAGGATCGTGCTGCCGCTCTCGATCGCCTCGATCGCCACGATCGGCCTGTTCTACGGCGTGACCTACTGGAACACGTACATGCACGCGGTGCTGTACATCAACGACTCCTCGAAGTGGCCGATCCAGGTGCTGCTGCGCCAGATCGTCATCGTCGCCAGCGGCGTCAACGCCGATGCCGGCGCCGTGGACGTGGTCCCGCCGGCGCAGTCCGTGAAGATGGCCGTGATCACCGTGGCCACCCTGCCGATGCTCATGGTCTACCCGTTCATCCAGCGCTACTTCGTCAAGGGCGCGCTGATCGGCTCGGTGAAGGGCTGACAGCAGCCACGACAGCGCGCACGGACCACCACGTCTCCAGGAGGACAAATGACAGCCCCGACCGCCCCGACCGCCCGCACCGCAGCACGGCGTGAACGGCTGCGCGAGCTGCTCGGGCTCGATTTCGCCGGAACCGGGCAGGGGCGGCTCGCGCGGCTCCCTTCCGACCCGGGTGGCGGCGAGCCGGTCGAGGTCCAGGTGGTCACGCCCGAGGGCGAGGAGATCCCGGCGTTCCTGCTGCGCCCCGATCCGGCGCAGGCCACCGGGGCCGGGGTGGTGCTCGTGGCGGGCCACGGCCGCGGCATCGACGATCTGGTGCGCACCGACCCGGTCGACGAGTATCACGACGGGCTCGCGCACAAGCTGGTCCGGGCCGGGCTCACCGTGCTGAGCCCGGAGATGCTCAGCTTCGGCAGGCGGCGGTTCCCCCGTCCGGAGGATGCACCGCCGTACGAGTTCGCGGAGAACTCCTGCGGCATCGACGCGGCGCGCGAGCTGCTGCACGGCCGGCCGCTGATGGGACGGCGGGCGGCCGATGCACGCGCCGCCGTGCAGGCGCTGCGGCAGCTGCCGGGCGTCGACCCGGAGCGGGTGGCGGTGGCGGGAGGCTCCGGGGGAGGAGCCGTCTCGCTGCTGCTCGCCGCTGCGGATCCGTCGCTCGCCGCGGCGCTGGTCGCGACCTATTTCTGCACCTTCGAGGCGAGTTTCTGCTCGATCCGGCACTGCCCCTGCAACCTCATCCCCGGGGTGCTGCCCGAGTTCGAGATGGCGGACATCGCCGCCCTCGTGGCCCCCCGACCGCTGGTGATCGAGGCCGGCGAACGCGACCACATCTTCCCGATCGAGGCGACCCGCGCCGCCTTCGCGCGGCTCGGACCGGCCTGGGAGGAGCACGGCGCCGTCCCGCCCGAGCTCGTGGTCACCGACGGCGGGCACACCTTCCGCGCCGAACGCTCGCTCGACGCATTCCTCGAGCATCTCCGCTGAACGGGAGCGGGCTATCGCCCGTCGGCCCTGGAGAGAGCGCCGGATCGGCTGCGCGGACGGAACGGGGCGACGCGCTCCGCAACGTGGGCAATCCGGCATGAATGCGGTTCTGACGCTTTCCTGGCGTACGTTGGAGGGTGTGACCGCTGCAGCGAGCTCTGCGACGCGCGCGGCACCACGAGACCTCTGTCCATGACCCTTCGACGATAGAAGACACTCCTATGCCCTCTCCCCGCACCAAGCTCACCGCACCCCCGCGCCTGCCCAAGAACGGCATGCGCATCACCGCGCTCGGCGGCCTCGGCGAGGTCGGCCGCAACATGACGGTGTTCGAGCACGCCGGCAAGCTCATGATCGTCGACTGCGGCGTGCTCTTCCCCGAGGAGCACCAGCCCGGCATCGACGTGATCCTGCCGGACTTCACCTCCATCCGGGACCGCCTGGACGACATCGAGTGCATCGTGCTCACGCACGGCCACGAGGACCATATCGGTGGTGTCCCGTACCTGCTCAAGGAGCGGGCCGACATCCCGCTGATCGGTTCAGAGCTGACTCTCGCGTTCATCACCGCGAAGCTCAAGGAGCACCGCATCACCCCGAAGACCATCCAGGTCGAGGCGGGGCAGAAGCACAAGGCGGGCGTCTTCGACCTGGAGTTCGTGGCGGTCAACCACTCGATCCCCGACAGCCTCGCGGTCTTCCTCCGCACCCGGGCCGGGACCGTGCTGCACACGGGCGACTTCAAGATGGACCAGTTCCCGCTGGACGGCCGCATCACCGACCTGCGCGCCTTCGCGCGGCTCGGCGAGGAGGGTGTGGACCTGTTCCTCACCGACTCCACCAACGCGGAGGTCCCCGGCTTCACGATGTCGGAGCGGGATCTGAACCCGGCGATCGATCAGGTGTTCACCTCGTCGCCGCGGCGGATCATCGTCTCCAGCTTCGCCAGCCACGTGCACCGCATCCAGCAGGTGCTCAACGCCGCCCACGCCAACGGCCGCAAGGTCGCCTTCGTGGGCCGCTCGATGGTGCGCAACATGGGGATCGCCCGCGACCTCGAGTACCTGGACATCCCCAAGGGCCTGGTCGTCGACTTCCGCAAGATCCAGTCGATGCCGGACCACAAGGTCACCCTGATCTGCACCGGCTCGCAGGGTGAGCCGATGGCGGCGCTGGCCCGCATGGCCAACGGCGATCACCAGATCCAGGTGGGCGAGGGCGACACCGTGCTCATGGCCTCCTCGCTGATCCCCGGCAACGAGAACGCGATCTACGGGATCATCAACAAGCTCACCGATCTGGGCGCGAACATCGTCCACAAGGGCAACGCGAAGGTGCACGTCTCCGGCCACGCGAGCGCCGGCGAGCTGGTGTACTGCTACAACATCGTGCGCCCCAAGAACGTGATGCCGGTGCACGGCGAGTCCAAGCATCTGCACGCCAACGCCGAGCTGGCCCGCCGCACCGGCGTGCCGGAGAAGAACATCGTCATCGCCCAGGACGGCGTGACCGTGGACCTCGTGGCCGGTCAGGCGAAGATCTCCGGCAAGGTCGAGGCGGGGCTGGTGTACGTGGACGGCCAGACCATCGGCACTGCCACCGAGGACACCCTCGCCGAGCGCCGCATGCTCTCCGGCGGCGGTGTGGTCACCGTGGTCGCGCTGATCGACCCGAAGTCCTACAAGCCGGTCGAGCCGGTCGAGTTCCTCTCGAAGGGCTTCGTGCACGACAAGCGCACCTTCGAGGGTGCCGAGGCCCAGGTGAACAAGGCACTGGCGCGGGCGAAGTCCGACAACGTCGAGGACATCGCCGAGATCGAGGACATCATCGTCGAGACGGTCGGCAGCTACCTGCGCCGTACCTACCGCCGCGAGCCCGCCGTCCAGGCGGTCGTGGTCGACGCCTGATCGACGTGCTGCGAGCGTGCGAGCGGCAGGAGATCGGGCAATGAGCAGAGCCTGATCGACCTCGCCGCGAAGGCCCCTCTGCCCCGTTCTTGACGGGTGCGGAGGGGTCTTCGCCGTCGGTGGGCTCAGAAGGGCGGCTCGGGGTGCGGCGCCGGATCGGGCAGTGGCGCCGGGTCGGCGTCCTCGAGGAGTCCGCGGTGGCGTGCCTCGTCCCAGACGAGCGTCTCCTCGTAGATCTCCCAGGAGCGCTGGAGGGCCTCGGCGAGGGCCGGGGTGAGCAGATCCGTGTTCTGCCGTTCCCGCCGCACTGCGCGTCCGTAGAGGATCCAGGTGGTGCTGCCGTCCGGTTCGCGGACGGGATCGAGGAGTCCGAGTGTCTTCAACCTGTGGTGCTTCCAGCACAATCGATGAAGATTCTCGATCGCCGTCCGGCCACCGTTCTCGGGATTTTCGTGATCGTATTCCTCGATATGATCCGCTTCCCCGATCGTGCAGGTGTTCCTGGTGCATCCGGGAACGGCGCAGACGGGATTGAGAAGGCGCAGATGTTCCTGCATCGCGAGGGTAGGGGAGTAGCGTTTCGCCGGCAGCGGCAGGAATGCGCCGTCGGAGGGGTCGGTGAGGATCCGGTACCAGGTGGATTCGCCGGCTGCGAGGTGACGGGCCATCGGGGCGGGCAGCGGGATGGTCCCGTCGATCGTGCCGGGGGCCTCGGACTCGCCGAGCAGCGTCATCGCCGGGACCACCACCTGCAGTCGCAGCCAGCTCCCGGGCGCCTCGATGCCGCCGGTTTCGAGCACGGAGCGGGTGAGGATCGCGTAGCGCAGCGCCGCGAGGGTCAGATGGCGGCCCTCGCGGCTGGCGGCGCCGTCGATGTCGAAAGGCACAGGGCGGCCATCCGCCAGCGCGCGGCGCTGCTCGTCCTGGACCGCGCGGGCCGCGGCATCGAGGCGGTGGGAGAGGTCGACGATCTCGTGGACCGGCCCGGTGAGGTGGAGGCAGGCGGTGCCGTCGTGCTCGGGGTTCACCTCGAGCGCGACGGCACGCTGCTCCTGCGGCGAGGGCCGGGTGGCCGCCACTCCGAACCAGGCGATCAGAATCCCCAGCTCCCGGGTGAAGCGGTCGCGCCTGATGTTCGCCAGGTCCCAGTCGGCGACCCGATCGTCGAGCTGCCGGCACTGCTCCGGCGTGAGGTGCCGGACGCGGCGCAGGATCTGCTCGAACCAGGAGACGGGCATGTGTCCGGCGTCGAGCCGCTCCAGGGTGTGCGGCAGGGACGTGACGGCGAGAGCGGCATCGCGCAGCAGCGTGCGAGCCTGATCGAGGGTGACCCGGCGCGCTTCGGCGACGAGATCCGCGTAGGCGTCGCCGTCCTCGTCGGTGTCGTCCCAGAGCGTCGCGAGCCGGCGGAGCCGCGTCGCGTAGGCGCGGGCCTCCTGGTGGTGGGTGGAGAAGAGCTCGAGCGCCACCTGCGCTTCGAGGGAGCCCGGCTCGGTGACGGTGCGGGCGGCGAAATCCTGCGGATCCAGCGGAGTGCGGGCCCGCACCGGGGTGCGCGGAGGCTCTGCGGCGGGGAAGGACGGTGCCGGGATATCGCGGCTCTCCCGGCCCTGCGGATCGATCGCCGAAGACATCTCGTCACCCCCTTGCTCTGAATTCACCGGCATCGTCGCCAGCATTCTTCACGTGCCCTCATTTTACCGTCGCACACCGTCTCCCGCCAGCCCTCGAGACGAATATGTGGATAGTGTGGATAACCTTGTTGTGGGGAGGGAAAGAGGAGCAGGGAAAACGCGTCCGCAGTGGATGGGAATGTGGATGAGAAGCGTGTGTGGAGGAAAGGTGCCGCCCGTCTCCGCGCTGCGGTGTCGCCCCGCACCGGCCCAGCGATGCCGCTCAGCGCCGGCTCAGCGGTGCCGCGCCCGATGCTCCGACGGGCTCACCCCGCGCAGCGTGCGGAAGCGGCGCGAGAAGTACAGCGGATCGCGGAACCCGACCCGGCCGGCGATGTCCGCCACCGGCTCGGGCGTCATCTCCAGCAGCCGGGCCGCCAGCTCGAGCCGCTGCGCCTCCACATAGCGGGCGAGCGAGGTGCCCACCTGGGCGGTGAACAGGTGCGACAGTCGCGAGGGGGACAGGTGCGCCACTCGTGCCAGCTCTGCGGCGTCGAGATCGGTCGCGAGGTGGGCGTCGACGTGCTCGAGCACCGCGAGCACGCGCTCGTCGAGCTGGTGGCGGCGCGGGTTCTGCGTGTCGTACCAGAGCAGCGCGGCTTCGATGCCGTTGAGCGCGAACAGCTCCGGCCGGCCCACGGCCAGGCGTGCGGCGCGGGCCGCACCGCGCAGCGCCTGCCGCACCCGCACCTCCACCTCGGTACCCAGTCGGATCGTGCCGATGCCGGGGGTGACCTCCGGCCAGCCCAGCAGGGCGAGCCAGGTGGCCGGAGGATGGAAGTGGCTGTACAGCAGGCGCCAGCGCCCGGCGGCGGGGTCCGTGCCGTAGTCGTGCAGCGCGCCCGGGGCGAGCAGCGCCGCCTGTCCGGGGCGGACCGGCAGCGAGGCGCCGTCGGCCCCGCGCAGGATCCCGGCCCCGGCCACCGTGTGCAGCAGCAGCCAGTCGGCGGCGCCCTGCGAGCGGCGCACCCGGTATCCCGCATCCTGCTCCAGCTCGCCCAGCAGCGCCCGGCCCGTCTCCGGCGGCGGCACCTCGGTCGCCGCAACCTGCCGCGGCGCAGCAGGATAATCCATGTCCTCGCCCTCCGATCACCTGGTCGTCTCCGTTGGCGTGAGCCCAGAATGACAGCATGACCACCATCCAGAACACCCCCGCCGACCCTGTCGACACCACCGGGGCCCCCGGGCTCGCGATCCTCGACGCCGACGTCGACCCCGCCCAGCTCGCCGCCGCCTACGACCAGGCCGGCGCCGTGCACCTGCGCGGCGTCCTCACCGCCGAGGAGATCGCCGAGCTGCGCGAGGCCTTCACCAGCCATATCGAGACCGACGGCAGCGGCGGCGCCTTCCACGAGATCCCCGAGGGCGACCCGCTGCATGCCTACCCCCGCATGATCCAGCCGCACCGCGCCGAGCACACCCCCGGCCGCCTCTCCCACCGCTGGCTGCTCGAACAGCGGGTGATGGGGCGCGTGGCCGAGGCCGTCGGCCCCGTGTGGGCGGCGCAGTCGATGTTCTACTTCAAGCCCGCCGGCGCCCGCGGCCAGGCCATGCACCAGGACAACTACTTCCTGCAGTCCCACCCGGAGACCTGCATCGCCGCCTGGATCGCGGTCGACGACTGCGACGCCGAGAACGGCGCCCTCGGCGTGGTGCCCGGCACCCACCGCTACGAGATCGAATGCCCCGAGGAGGCCGACGCCACGGAATCCTTCACCACGATCACCGTCTCGATCCCCGAGCACCTCAGCGTGGTGCAGACGGACATGCGCGCCGGCGACATGCTGATCTTCCACGGCAGCCTCGTGCACGGCTCCAAGCCCAACACCAGCACGGACCGCTTCCGCCGCTCGCTGATCTTCCACTACATCCCCGAGGACAGCCGCGAGGTCGCCGCGGGCTACCAGCCGCTGCTCGACGCCCGCGGCGAGGAGGTCGAGATCGAGGCCTCCGAAAACGGCGGCACCTGCGGCGAGGGCTGGGTGGCGCGCAACCACTGAGCGACGAGTCCGCGCTTTTCACGGGGTCGCCGGCCGGTTCGCGGACGCGGGGCGCCGACGTCCGATGCCTCACACCAGGCCACCGGCGCACACCCCCGCGTGCTCGGGCGAGAAGATGGAGGGCATGAACCGCCGTCCAGGAGCTGCCCACGAAGCACCGGGCACCGTCCGGGTCGATCTGCCCTTCCGCGCCCTCGCCCTCGCGTGGGTGATCACCGGAGGCCTGGTCGCCGCGGTGACCGGTCCGCTCGGGCTCGCGCACGGCTCCTGGTCCGCGGCCTTCCAGGTGCTCGTCGGCGGCGTGATGCAGGGCGCCCTGGGTGTCGCTCAGCACCTCCTCGCCGCCCGGATCGGCGGGCGGACCCTCCTGGTGCAGCTCCTCTCCTGGAACGCGGGCTGCCTCGCCGTGATCGGAGGGACCCTGCTGGCCGCGCCGCTGCTGGTCGATGCGGGCGGGGCGCTGCTGGTGGTGGCGATGGTGCTGATGATGCGCGCCGTCGGCCGGGGAGCGCACGGACCGGCCTGGGCGCTGTGGCTCTTCCGCGCCGCGCTCGTGGTGACCGTGGTGAGCATCCCGGTGGGGCTCGTCCTCGCCCACCTGCGCGCGGCCTGACGCGCGGGCGGAGGGGCCGACGGGCCGGGCGCCGGGCGGACGAGCGCCGGGCGGCTCACTGGTAGGAGACGAACCAGGGCCGCGGCTCGACCTCGTAGGTCTGCTCCGGGGTGAACATCGGGGAATCCTCGTCGTAGAAGTTCTTCCACGCCATGAAGATCCCCTCGGGCAGGTCCTGCTGCAGCGAGTTCCAGGTGCCGAGCTTGTCCCCGGCCACGCCGTGGCCGTCGGCGTGCAGCGTGATCGCGAGCTCGGGCCGGGAGGTGTCCACGTCCTGCCGGTCGGTGATCATCGAGCGGCTGAACTGGTGGAGGATCAGCAGCTTCTGCGGCAGAGCGTTCTCGGCGGTGAGGTCCGCCAGCCAGGTCACGGTCTCGTTGACCTCGGCGGCGGAGACCGAGCCGATCTGCGCCATGTGCTTCTGGCCGGCGGAGAGCCGCCATTCGGGGTCGAGTGCGAGCCCCACGTGCGGCTCGGTGAGCAGGTCCTCGTAGAGCTTCGCCTGGGTGAGGAAGTCGGTGGTGCCGGGCTGCAGGTCGAGCACCACGTAGATCCCGGCCTCGCCGGCCGCGTCCACCCACTCCCGCAGCAGCTCCGGGGCCCGTTCGGAGGAGTAGTCGCCGTCGCCGCCGGGATCGGAGGAGGCCATCGTGGTGATGATCTCGAAGGCGGGGACCAGCGGCTCCTCGGCGAGCCCCTCGTACTCCGCGACCAGGTCCTGGACCCGGGTGATGGTCTCCTCGAGCCCCTGCTCGCCGAGCACGCCGAGGGAGGGGACATCGGGGGAGCCGTAGACGGCGATCATCCGCCGCCCGGGGAAGACGGTGTGGCCGCCGCCCGGCAGCTGCGGCATCGTGAGCGCGGCCTGCAGCGTGTCCGTCCAGGCCTCGGCCGGCCCGAAGCTCTCGCCCAGCGCCACGACGCCGGTGGCGGGATCGTCCCCGGCGGCGGAGGCCGCCGTCTCGAGGGACTCGCCGCTGCGGCCGAGGTCGCCGCCCGGGATCTCGGAGACGCTGCCGCCCGCAGCCTGGACGATCGCGGTCACGGCTGACTGGGCGGGCAGCTCGAGCTCGGGATCGACCAGCAGCGCGAGCGGCGCGGGATGGCCGGCGACGGTCACGGAGCGCAGCGGGTCGTCGTCGGCCTCCTCGCCCTCGAGCTCGATCACCTCGAGGTCGTCGCCGAGATCCTCCCCGAGATCGCCCAGGTCGGTGCCGGCGGCGGTGACGACGGTGCGCGCGCCGAGCCGGGAGAGCTCCTCGGCGACCGCCTCGTCCGTGCCCAGCAGCAGCGGCAGGCCGGCCTCGGTGCTCACAGCGAGCAGGTCGGTGAGGCTCTCCTCCGTGGCGAGGGCGGCGATGTCCGCCGCCTCGAACAGTGTGCTGCTGAGGGCGAGGAGGGTCGGGGCGAGATCCTCACCGGGCAGCACCGTCGATCCGGGGGCGGCGGCGAGCTCGACCTGGAGCTGGGCGTCGTCCTCGGTGCAGGCGGTCAGGGCCGCTGCCGCCGCCACGGCCGCCGCTCCCGCGAACATCCGCCGGGTGATCACCGGTCGTCGATCTCGTCGTGCACCCACTGCCTCACGCACCTCTCGCCGTTCCGGGTCCGGTCATCGTGTCAGAGACCGGGGCGCGGCCGCGCTCAGCACGCCCAGCCCAGATCGAGCGACACCGGTGCGGTGTCGCCCAGCGTCACCTCGGTGCTCCTCTCCCCGCAGCGCAGCCGGTGCGTGCCGAGGGCGCCGGGGCCCAGGGCGCGCAGCGTCAGGGCGGTCAGCGTGCCGTCGTTCCAGGTCATGTCCATCTCGATCCCGGGCCGGGCCCGCAGTCCGCGCAACGCCCCGTCGGCCATCATCGGCGGCAGGGCGGGCAGCAGCTCGAGCTCGCCGCGGTGGCTCTGGACCAGGCATTCCGCGAGCGCGGCGACGATCCCGAGGTTCCCGTCGATCTGGAACGGGGGATGGGCGGAGAAGAGGTTCGGGTACAGGCCGCTGCGCGCCGTGCCGTCCGGCGCCTCGGCGGGGCGCAGGTAGAGCTCGAGCAGGGACTGGACCCGGTCGGGCCGGTGCAGCCGCGCCCACAGGCACACCTTCCACACCAGCGACCAGCCGGTCGCCTCGTCCCCGCGGGCCTCGAGGGAGCGGGCCGCGGCCTGCTCGTGCCGCGGCTCCGCCGGGAGCCCGCTCGGGTAGAGGAACCCGAGGTGGGAGACGTGGCGGTGGTCCGGTTCGGCCTCGGTGAGGCCGTCGCGGTGCCACTCGAGGATGCGGCCGTCGGCCCCGACCCGCGGGCCGGGCACCAGATCGAGGGCGGAGGCGGCCTGCTGCACGACCGGATCATCCTCGCGGCCCAGCACGGCAGCGGCCTCCACCAGGTGCTGCGCGGTCTCCCGCAGCAGCCAGCGGTCCATGCCGGTGCCCTCGCTGAGGCACACCACGGTGCCGTCCGCAGTGCGCCAGCGGTTCTCGGGCGAGGTGGAGGGGAAGGTGGCCAGGTGCCCGTCGGCGCTCTCGTGCAGCAGCCCGAGGGCGAAGGCGACGGCCTCGCGCAGCGCCGGGAAGCGGTCGCGCGCGACCTCGGCGGGATCGCTGCCGCTGCAGGCGGCGAAGGTGTCCAGCAGCTGCTCGAGCCACAGCCCGCCCATCGGCCAGGTCGCCCACGAGGGCTCCCCGCGCACCGGATCCGTGTAGCCCCACGGATCGGAGTTGTGGTGGACGGTCCAGCCGTCCGCTCCGTAGAGCCGGCGCGCTGTGTCCCGGCCCTGCTCGCGCAGCATCTCCACGTACTGCTCGAGCGCTCCGGCGGCCTCGGGGACCTGGGCGATCGCGGCGCCCCAGTGGTTCATCTCGAGGTTGATGTTCACCGTGTAGTTCGAGGACCACGGCGCCTCGAGCTTCGCGTTCCACAGCCCCTGGAGGTTCGCCGGCGGCAGTCCCGGCCGGGAGGCGGACGCCAGCAGGTAGCGGCCGTAGGCGAAGCAGGTCGCCAGCAGCTCCGCCTCCTCGGACCCGGTCAGCTGCAGGCCGACGGCATCCGCCCCCGGTCGCGGCCGATCGCGGTGGCGGCGGTGCAGCTCCTCCGCGCCGCGGGCGAGGGCGGTCTCCGCCTGCGCCGTCGCCTCCTGGACCGCCTCCGCCACGGCCCGGTCGGGGGTGCGGCCGAGGCCCTGCCAGGTGGTGACGATCGCGCACACCACCAGCAGCCGGCCGGCCTCGCGCCGGGTGCGGACCACGACCGCCGCGCGGCTCGCCCCCTCGCTCTCCCAGGCGATCTGCTCCTGCTGGCGGAACTGGCCGCCCGGCACGTCCGACGGGGCGCGCAGCACGATGGTGAGGGCCGCGTCGCCGTCCGCGGGCTGCTCCTCGCGCTGCTCCTCGACCAGCGGGGAGTCGAGCTCGAGGACGGCCCGGGCCCCCTCGGGGCAGGGCAGGCAGTGGACCAGCACCTCGTCCGCCGCGCTGACGAAGCTCAGGTGCTCGCCATCCGCGGCGAGCACGCGATGCTCGCCGTGCTGCAGATCCAGCTCCCGCCGCCCGTCGCCGCCCTCGGGGCCCGCGTCGCCGTCGAGGCGCACCGTCAGATCGCCGACGGGCAGGTACGCCTGGGACCACGAGGCGCCCAGGCGCTCGATCTCCTCCTGCGCCTCCTGGACCGCGCCGCTGGTGAACAGGGCGCGGGAGCGCTCGAGCGCGGCCGCGGCCTCCGCGCGCGGCGTGCGGTGCGGGAGATCGACGCCCGGCGCGCCGGACCACAGCGTGGACTCGTTGAGGGAGAAGCGGGCACGGCCCGGGTCGCCCCAGGCCATGGCGCCGAGCCGGCCGTTGCCCAGCGGGAGCGCTTCGAGCCAGCGCTCGGCGGGGCCGTGGCGGAGGAGGGCGGGGGGAGGTGTCACGGGGCGGAGCCTTTCGTCGGTGCCGGGCGGGCGCGTCACCTCCATCCTGCGGGCCGGGGTGCTCGCGATCGGGCACCGACCCGCCGGTGGCGCCGCTCACTGGACAAGCGCTTGCCCGAACCTGATCCGATGTGCTTGACTGGTCGCGACGGAAAGCGGTTACCGTTCGCAGTGCTGCGAGACCGGTGCCGGCCACCACGAAGGAGAGCTGCCACATGGCCACACGCAGGATCGGGATCATCGTCAACGGCGCCACGGGGCGCATGGGCTACCGCCAGCACCTGGTGCGGTCCCTGCTCGCGATCCAGGAGCAGGGAGGGGTCGAGATCGCCGGCGGCGACCGGCTGCTGCCGGACCTGCTGCTGGTGGGCCGCAACGAGGAGAAGCTGCGGGGCGTGGCGGAGAAGCACGGCCTGACGGCGTGGACCACCGACGTCGACGAGGCGCTCGCGAACCCGGACTACGAGGTCTACTTCGACGCCCTGGTCACCAACCTGCGCGTCGCGAACCTCAAGAAGGCGATCGCCGCCGGCAAGGCGATCTACACCGAGAAGCCCACCGCGGAGACCTTCGAGGACGCCCTCGAGCTCGCGAAGCTCGCGAAGGAGGCGGGCGTGGTCAACGGGGTGGTCCACGACAAGCTGTACCTGCCCGGCCTGCTCAAGCTGCGCCGCCTCATCGACTCCGGCTTCTTCGGCGAGATCCTCTCCGTGCGCGGCGAGTTCGGCTACTGGGTCTACGAGGGGGACTGGCAGAGCGCCCAGCGGCCCTCCTGGAACTACCGCAGCGAGGACGGCGGCGGCATCGTCGCGGACATGTTCCCGCACTGGAACTACGTCATCGAGGAGCTGTTCGGCCGCATCGAGGACGTCTACGCCCAGACCGCCACCCACATCGGGCGGCGCTGGGACGAGCAGGGCGAGCAGTACACCGCCACCGCCGACGACGCCGCCTACGGCGTGTTCCGCCTCGAGGGCGGCACCGTGGTGCAGATGAACTCCAGCTGGGACGTGCGCGTGCACCGCGACGAGCTGGTCGAGTTCCAGGTCGACGGCACCAGGGGCAGCGCCGTCGTCGGCCTGCACGGGGCCCGCGTCCAGCCGCGCGAGGCCACCCCGAAGCCGGTGTGGAACCCCGACGTCAAGGACCCGCACGACTACCGCGGCGACTGGATCGAGGTGCCGGACAACGCCGGACCGGACGGCTTCGACAACGGCTTCAAGGTGCAGTGGGAGGACTTCCTCGCGCACTATGCAGAGGGCCGCGAGTACCCCTTCGACTTCCTCTCCGGCGCGCGCGGCGTGCGCCTGGCCGAAGCGGGCCTGACCAGCTCCGCCGAGGGCCGCCGCATCAGCCTCGACCCGCTCACGGAGGTGTGAGCACGATGAGCGACCTGCCGCTGACCCTGCTGGAGGAGGACGGCTCGCTGCGCACCATCGCGCTCGCCGACGCCCCCGCCTTCGCCCGGCCCACCGCGCCGCTGCGCTCCCGCGTGATCTACGCGGCGGTGCACGTGGTGCCGCAGGTGCACGGGGACAACACCCCCGGCGCCCCGGCCGACATCGACTGGGACGCCACCCTCGCCTTCCGCCGCACCATGTGGTCCCGCGGGCTCGGAGTGGCCGACGCGATGGACACCGCCCAGCGCAACATGGGCCTGGACCCGGCCGCGACCCGTGAGCTGATCAGCCGTTCGGCCGAGGCGGCCCGCACCGCGCTCGAGGATCCCGAGATCGCCGCCGTGTTCCCCGCCGGCGCCGCCGTGAGCGACCTGGTGGTCGCCGGCGTCAACACCGACCAGCGCGCCGAGCCGGAGCTGAGCCTGGACGAGATCGTCGAGGCGTATCTCGAGCAGCTGCGCGCCACGGAGGCCACCGGCGCGGGTGCCGTGCTCATGGCCAGCCGGCACCTCGCCCGCACCGCGAGGACCGCCGCGGACTACGAGGAGGTCTACCGCCGTGTGCTGGAGGAGGCGACCGCCCCGGTCGTCATCCACTGGCTCGGCACCGTCTTCGACCCGCAGCTCGAGGGCTACTTCGGCAGCACGGACAGCGCCGAGGCGGCCCGGACCATGCTGCGCATCATCGAGCGCGACCCCGCGAAGATCCGCGGCGTGAAGATGAGCCTGCTGGACGATGCCGCCGAGATCGCCGTGCGCGAGCGCCTGCCAGGCGGCGTGCGCATGCTCACCGGGGACGACTTCCACTTCTCCCACCTCATCGTCGGCGACGGCACCGTGACCACCGCCCCCGGCGCGGAGCAGGTGAAGGGCGAGTACTCCGATGCGCTGCTCGGCGCCTTCGCCGCGACCGCCCCCGCCGCCTCCGCCGCCGTGCAGGCGCTGGATGCCGGGGACCCCGAGGAGGCGCGCCGCATCCTCGACGCCTCCGAGCAGCTGGGCCGGCACGTCTTCTCCGCCCCGACCTACCACTACAAGACCGGCGTCGCGTTCCTGGCCTGGCTGAACGGCCACCAGAAGGCGTTCGCGATGGTGGGCGGGATGCACTCCGCACGGAGCCTGCCGCACCTCTCGCGCACCATCGAGCTCGCCGCCACCACCGGGAACCTCGAGCAGCCGGCGCTGGCCGCCGAGCGCTGGCACTCGCTGCTGCGCCTTGCAGGGTACGAGCTGCCCGCCGCCCCCGCCCACGCGACAGGAGACGCCGCATGACCCCCTCACCCTCCGAACGCCTCGGCGCCGGCACGCCGCGGCTCTCCCTGAACCGCTGGACCTTCCGCACCACCCCGCTGCAGGAGTTCCTCGAGGTCACCGCCGCGAACGGGATCGACGCCGTGGGCCTGTGGCGCCAGGACGTCGCCGAGGTCGGCCTGGAGGCGCTGCGCCGACGGGTCGACGACGCCGGACTGCGCGTGAGCAGCCTGTGCCGCGGCGGCTTCCTCACCGCCGCCGCCGAGGCGGACCGGACCGCCGCCCTCGAGGACAACCACCGCGCGATCGACGAGGCCGCCGCGCTCGGCGCCGCCACGCTGGTGCTCGTCGTCGGCGGGGTGGACCGCGAGGACAAGGACCTCATCGGCGCCCGCTCCCGGGTCACCGAGGCGGTCACCGCCCTCGCCCCCTACGCCGAGGAGCGCGGGGTGACGCTGTCCATCGAGCCGCTGCACCCCATGTTCGCGGCGGACCGCGCCGTGGTGTCCACCCTCGACCAGGCCCTCGACATCGCCGAGGCCTCGGGCAGCCCCGCCGCCGGGGTGGTGGTGGACACCTACCACGTGTGGTGGGACCCCTGCCTCGAGCGCGCGATCCAGCGCGCCGCGGCGTCGGACCGCCTGTTCAGCTACCAGGTGTGCGACTGGAACCTGCCGCTCGCGGCGGAGCCCCTGCACTCCCGCGGCTACATGGGCGACGGCTACATCGACTTCCCCTCGATCACCGCGATGATCAAGGAGGCCGGCTACACCGGCGACATCGAGGTCGAGATCTTCAACGAGGACGTGTGGGCCACCCCGGCCGACGACTCCGCGAAGACCATCGCCGAACGCTTCACGCAGCTCGTGCTGCCGTCGGCATGAGCGAGTTGAACCGTCGATGACCAGCACGTCTCCACTGCGCGAGGCGTGGGGTCTCCCCATCGATCGCGAGGACGAGCACGGCACCGGCCCCCACGCGGCACGCCGCGCCGGGGTGCCGGTCGCCCTCTCGCAAGCCTTCGACAAGGCTCCGCACATGCTCGCCGTGCCCCGGCTGGAGCCCGGGCGCGGTGCTGCGGCCCTGCCCGACGAGCTGCGTGAGGCACTCGCGGGACCGGCCCGGGCCTCCGCCGCGGAGCCCCTGCCGTTCCCCCTGCTCAGTCAGTACGCCCGGTACTGGCGCGATGGCGTCCGCACGGACTACGAGGACGACGTGCGCCGGCTCGGGATCATGACCGGCGAGGCGGTGCTCGCAGCGATCGGCACCGGCGAGACCCGCTGGATCGACCGCGCGGCGGACGGCCTCATGCTGCTCTGCGAGCTGTCGACCTGGTGCTGGGTCGCGCACGAGCAGGTGCATGACCGGCGCGGATGGGTGGTCCCGGATCTGGACTCACCCGTGCTCGACCTCGGTGCCGCGCAGACCCTGCACGTGCTGGCGTGGGCGGACCTCACGCTCGGTGACGCGCTCGAGGAGCGGGTCCCCGGACTGCGCGCGCTGATCCGTCGCAAGGCCCGGGCCCGCGTGTTCGAGCCGTATCTCGTTCGGCGCGACTGGCACTGGCTGCACGGTGCCGCCCATAACTGGACCGGCTGGATCCACCAGCATCTGATCGCTGCGGCCCTGCTCCTGCTCGACGGCGAAGGCGACCGCGAGGACCGCGACGCGATCCTCGCTCTCTCGATCGCCCAGGTGGACCGCTATCTGGCATCCTTCCCCGCTGACGGAGGGATCGACGAGGGGTTCTCCTACTACTGGAACGGCGCCTGCCGGATGCTCGAGGCGATCGACCTGCTGGTCATCGCCTCCGACGGGCTGCTGCCCCGCGACTCGGTCGCCCGGATCGAGGTGATCGGCGCTCTGCTGCGCTTCCCCCAGCGGATGGAGCTCGGGGACGGATGGTTCGTCAACGTCGCCGACGGTCCGGCCCGGCCCCCGTCCGAACAGCCCTGGGACGTGCTGCACCGTTGGGCGCATGCGCTGGGAGCCGGAGACGTCGCGGCCCAGGCCCTCGCCCACCGCGGCTCGGGTGCTCGCGCGCTCGTGCGCCCGCAGACAGGGCTCGGTCGGGTTCTCGTCGCTTGCGGCGATGCCACCTGGAGGGAGGCGGACGGGCACGGGGCCCGGCCGGTGCTTCCCGCTGAGACCTGGCTGTCGGAGGTGCAGCTGCTCGTGGCCCGCGAACGCGGCGGCGACCCCAGCGGGCTGGCGCTCGCCATCAAGGGCGGCCACAACGACGAGGCGCACAACCATCTCGACGTCGGGTCACACCTCGTCGCCCTCGACGGCTCGCCGGTGCTCATCGACCTCGGGCAGCCCACGTACACAGCCACGACGTTCACCGACCGTCGCTACGAGATCTGGACCATGACCAGCTCCTGGCACAACCTCCCGGAGATCCGGGGCCACCAGCAGGGCGTGGGGGCCCGATTCCGGGCCGTCGACGTGGTTCCCGCACTGAGCGGGACCAGCACCGACACGACTCGCGGACCGTGCTCCGGCTCCGTGCTCGACCTCGAGCTCCGCGACGCCTACCCCGCTGCCGCCGGGCTGCGCAGCTGGCGACGCACCGCGGCCCTGGACCGGGACGCCCGCACCGTGCGCATCAGCGATGCATGGGAGCTGGAGGCGCGCGGCAGCCACGAGGACGAACCGCCCGTCGTGCTCCACCACGTGATCGCCGGCGATCCCCTCGCGCACGCGCCCGGCCTGCTGCGAGTCCGCGCCCTGTCCGGGGCGCTCGCCGAGCTGCGCTGGGATGAGGAGCTCGGCGCCGGTGCCCTGGAACGACGGGAGATCGACGATCCTCTGCTGGCGGCGTCCTGGGGCGGGGCGGTGCACCGGCTGAGCCTCGAGGGGGCCGGATCCGGCCGTGCGGACCTCACCCTGACCGCCGTCGACACCGACTCAGGAGAGCGACGATCATGACCGACCGCGACCATCGCCTCAGCCCGTGCACCGGACTCGTCCGGGAACACTGGCAGGGGGTCGCCGACCAGCTGCTGCTGGCCCTGCGCCCCCACACCAGCGCCGACGGCGCCCGGATCCTGCCGCCGGGACGATTCAGCAGCTCCGGGCCCGCCTCCGACGGCCTCGAGGGATTCGCCCGCTCGTTCCTCATCGTCGCGCTGCTCATCGCGGGGGAGGACGGCCGGGATCCCTCGGGCCATATCGCGCAGTACGCACGCGGGCTCACCGCCGGCGTGGACCCCGACAGCGCCACCGCATGGCCGCGTCCGGCCTCCACGGGACAGGCGAAGGTCGAGGCCGCATCGATCGCCCTCGGGCTGGACCTCACCCGGCCCTGGATCTGGGACCACCTGAGCGAACGAACCCAGGCACACACCCTGGACTGGCTGCGCGAGGTGATCGGCACCGAATACCCGCCGATCAACTGGGTGTGGTTCCGCATCGTGGTGCTGACCTTCCTGCGCGGTGCGGACCCCCGGTACGACCCGGCCTGCGGCGCCGGAGAGGACGTCGAGGCGCTGCGCGCCGACCTGCGTCAGGATCTCGCCGTCCACGAAGCCTGTGCCCGGGAGGGCGGCTGGTTCACCGATGGTGCCGAGCGTGCCGTCGATCATTACGGCACCTGGGCCTTCGCGGTGTTCCCGACCCTCTGGCGCCGTATGCGCGGCGCCGATGAGCTGCGGGCGGACGGGCTGCTCCTGCCGGCCGACGATGAGCGCCACCGCGAGCGGCTCGCCCGTTTCGCCGTCGACGCCATGGGGCTCATCGGAGCCGACGGGGGACCGCTCATCCAGGGGCGCAGCCTCATCTACCGGATGGCCGTGGCCGCCGCCCCCTGGGCCGCGGCGCTCGAAGGGCTCGCGGACGGCCCGCAGCCGCGGATCGACCCCGGGGCGCTGCGCCGCGCGGCCTCCGGCGTGCTCGAGCATTTCCTGACCCGCGGAGTGCCCGACGGCGAGGGCCTGCTGACCCTGGGGTGGTTCCACGAATTCGGCGAGATGGCGCAGAGCTACTCCGGCCCCGGCTCCCCGTACTGGGCGGCGAAGGGGTTCCTCGGCCTCGCACTGCCGGCGGACCACGCGGTGTGGACCGCCGTCGAGGAGCCGCTGCCGGTCGAGCGGGGCGGCTCCGGCGGGAGGCAGGATGCCGCACAGATCCTTCCCGTCCCCGGCTGGCTGGTCTCTCGGACGCGCGAGGACGGGATCGTGCGGGTGATCAACCACGGCACCGACCATGCCCTGCCCGGCAGCCGGCGCACCGACGCGCCGCTGTACGCCCGCCTCGGCTACTCGACCGTCACGAGCCCTCCCATGACCGGGCCGGACGTCCTGGATCCCCGGGATCAGACCGTCGCGGTCGTCCATCCCGAGCACGGGTGGAGCCATCGCACGGGCTTCGAGACTCTCGCGCTGGAGCAGATCGACGAGTCGACCGGTCTGGGCATCTCCCGTCAGCGCTGCCACTGGGTGCTCACGGAGGGGACCGGCGGCGACCACGGCTCCGGGCGCGGCGGAGAGGTGATCGAGGGCCCTGTGCTGACTGTCGCGAGCGTGGTCCGGGGAGATCTCGAAGTGCGGATGGTGCGGGCCGAGACCGATGTGGATCTTCCGCTGGCGATCGCGGGCTGGCCGCTGTCCGGCCCCGATCCGGCCACGCGGACCGGCCCGGCCGGGCTGCAGCTGACCCGTTCCGATGGCACCACCCTGCACAGCTCGCTGACCCCGCTGCGCGGCGAGCTCGCGCCTGCTGTGCACAGGGAGGGTGCCGTGAGCCCGCTGGGCCCCCACCTCGCCGTGCCGCACCTGCTCGGCGAGGGCGTGCCGGCCGGCACGGTGTGCGCGGTGGCAGTGCACCTCGGCGGGCGTCCCGCCCGGGTGGAGGGGACGGCTGTGGAGATCGTCGGCGACTCGGTGCGCGTCACCTGGCCTGATGAGAGCGTGACCGAGCTGTCGCTCCCGGTGGTGCAGGTCAGCCGGCCCGCGGACTGACCGTCGGCAGGATCGACCAGCGGGAGCCGGCCCAGATCACGTACAGCACGAGCGATGAGGCGAGCACCCAGCACAGCAGCGGCTGCCAGATCAGGCCCATCACGGCGATCCCCATCACCGCGAGGTTCAGCAGCGACAGCGGCCAGCTGCGCAGGACCCCGAAAGCGGCGATGCGGAGCAGCACATGCCAGGGCGCATCGGCCCGCTCGCTGATCAGCGCCGCGGTGTTGAACGCTGTGCTCAGGGCCAGCGCCGCACCGAGCAGGAACGCCGGGAAGAGCATGAAGCCCCAGGCGTGGTCCAGCGCCCACCGGGCGTCCACCACCAGGATCAGCGCCAGAGCCATGGGCAGCGCGGTCGCCCCGAGCGTGCGCAGTCCGGTGCGCCGCAGCACGTGCAGCGCCGGCCGCAGCAGCGACTGGTCGGGATGGGAGGACCACCACGAGTCCTCGCCGGCCCCCTCCCGCGCGGACAGCCCCGCCCGGAAGGCCGGGCTGTCGCGGAAGGCGCAGAAGGCGACCGTGACGATCGGCATCGCCAGATACACCGCCGCCAGCAGCGCAGGTGGTGCGCTGAAGGGGTCAGCCGCCAGCAGGAGCAGCAGCACCAGCGGCAGAGCCCCGATCGCCAGCATGATGTTCAGGCGCAGCGCTCCGAAGACGTACGAGGCGAGCGCGCTGAACGTGTGGGCGGCATGGCTGCTGACGCTCGCCGAGCCGTCCCGGCCGCCCCAGCGCACCAGAGGTGCGCGGCGGGCCTGCAGGGGAGTCTGCAGCTGCGACATCGACGCTCAGCCCTTCAGCCCGCTCGAGGCGATGCCCTGGACGAAGTACTTCTGGCCGATGGCGAACACCACGGCGATCGGCAGCACCGAGAGCACCGAGCCGGTCATGATCGCGGCGTAGTCCGCGTTGTACTGGCCGATGAAGGTCTTCAGACCCAGCTGGATGGTCCACAGGTCCGGGCTGCGCAGGTAGATCAGCGGACCCATGTAGTCATTCCAGGTGTTGGTGAAGGTCAGGATCGCCAGCGCGGAGATCGACGGCACCGAGAGCGGCAGCATGATCCGCCGATAGATGCCGAACTCGCTGAGTCCATCGATGCGAGCGGATTCCGAGAGCTCCTCGGGAACGGTGTCGTAGAACTGCTTCATGAGGAACACCCCGAAGGCGCTGAACGCCTGCAACAGGATGATCGACAGACGGGTATCGGCGAGCCCCACCTCGGAGAGGAACTTGAACTGGGGGATCATGTACGCCTGCCACGGCACCGCGATCGTGCCGATGTAGACCAGGAACAGCGCATCGCGTCCAGGGAAGCGGATGCGGCTGAATCCGTAGGCTGCGAACGATCCGGTGAGCACCTGCAGGGCGGTGACCGTCACCGACAGGAAGATCGTGTTCCCCAGCCAGGTCGACATGTCGGCCTTGGTCCAGATGTCGATGTAGTTGTGCCACTGCCACTCGTCGGGGAACCACGTGATCGGGGCGGTGAACACCTCGTTGTTGCGCTTCAGCGAACTGAGCGCCATCCACGCGAACGGCGTGAGCACCACGACGGAGATGGCCGAGAGGAGCACGTAGCGCACCGTGCGGCTGATCACCGCCTGGGGCTTCATCGGCGCAGTGCGCAGTGGAGCAGTGCCCTGGTCAGGCTCGCCCGGTGCCGCAGCGGGCCGCGACGCTAGCTGGGTCATGTCACTTCTCCGCTCGACGGTTGTAGGTGAACTGGATGATGGTCACGATCATGCAGAGCGCGAACAGCACCACCGAGATGGTCGACGCGTAGCCGAAATCGTTGCGCTCGAAGCCCATCCGATAGATGTACTGGGAGAGCACCAGCGTCGAGTTGCCGGGCCCGCCGCCGGTCATCACCAGGATCAGATCGAGCACCTTGAAACTGTTGATCGTCAGCATCACGGTCACGAAGAACATCGTGGGCCGCAGGCCCGGGATGGTGACGTTGAAGATGCGCTCCAGCCAGTTCGCGCCGTCCATCTTCGCGGCCTCGTGGAGCTCAGGGTTGATGGACTGCAGCCCCGCGAGGAACAGCAGCATGAAGTACCCGGCGTCGCGCCAGATGCCCACGATGATCACCGCCGGCATGGCCCAGGTGCTCGACGCCACCCAGTCCGGTGGATTCTCCAGGCCGATGAACCGCAGCAGCTGGTTGACCGGTCCGAACTCCGGGGAGAACAGCATGTTCCAGACCTGCGCGACCGCGACGATGGAGGTGAAGTACGGGAAGAACGCTGCGGAGCGGAAGAACGCCCGCCCTCGCATCTTCTCGTTCAGCAGCAGCGCCAGGCTCAGGGAGACCACGAAGGTGACCGGGATGTGGATCGCCGAGTAGTACAGGGTGTTCCCGAACGAGGTCCAGAAGATCTTGTCGCCGATCAGGCGCTCGAAATTCTCCAGGCCTGTGAACTGCGGCGAGCCGAAGGCGGACCACTTGGTGAAGGCGATGTAGAACAGCGCCAGGACCGGACCGAGCGTGAGCAGGACGAAGCCGAGGAAGTTCGGCATGATGAACGTCCAGCCGGCGACGGTGCGCCGCCGCCGAAGCGCTCTGCCGGCGCTGCGGGCGGAGCCGGCCCCGTCGCGCGTCGTCTCAGAGGCCGTCCTGGCGGGCGGGGGGACGATGGGGGCACTCACGCGGTCAGGCCCTCGTTGTCGAGCTGCTCCTCCGCCTTGGTCAGCGCCACGTCGACCGGGCTTGACTCGGTGAGGATCTCCGAGTGGGTGTCCTCCAGGATGGTGACGATGTCGTTGGTGAACTCGCCGATCGGGTTCTCCGCCTCGACCTGCGTGTCGGCGAAGGCGGTGCGGGAGAGCTCGTCGTCGGGCATGCCGTCGAGGGAGAAGATCGTGTCGACCACGTCGTCGGAGAAGTACGACGGGGTGATGCCGATCTCCGCGAGAGCCTTCGAGCAGTCCTCGGAGACGATGTAGTCCAGGAAGCTCTGGGCGGCCTCGAGCTTCTCGCCCGAGAGCTCGGCGTTGATCGCCAGCGTGGTCGGGTCGCCGAAGGTGATCGGGCCTGCCCCGCTGGTCTGCTGCGGAGCCGGCGCCATGCCCCACTCGAACTCGTCGGCGTCGCCGCTCTCGCGCTGGGCGAGCAGGGTTCCGATGTACCAGGTGCCCATCGGCATCATCGCAGCCTTCTGGGTGCCGAACTGCGCCTGGTAGCTCAGCGACTGCGAGTCCACCGTCGAGAAGGTCTCGGTCGAGCCGGCGTCCTGCATCGCCAGCAGCCGCTCGTAGTACGGGGCCATGTAGGACAGATCCCCGGAGGCGAGGTCAGCGCCGTCGGTCTGCGCGAGGGCGAAGGACTGGACGATGGACTGCCAGTTGTGCATGTACGCGCCCTTGGCCTGATAGTCGGTGCCCTCGAGCGCACCGGTCAGCTCCTCGGCCATGTCGGCGAAATCGTCCCAGGTCCAGCTGCCGTCCGGCTCGTCGATGCCCGCCGCGGCGAACATCTCCTTGTTGTAGTAGACCACCCAGGAATCCTGGCGGTAGGGCAGGGCGTAGATCCCGCCGTCCAGATCGAGCAGGTCGAGCTCGATGTTGCCGTCCTCGCGGAGGGAGGACGCCTGGTCCGTGAGGTCGGCGAGCGCCCCGTTGGACTGGTAGTAGAAGTACGGCTCGAGGTTCTTGAGCGGGAAGACGTCCGGTGCAGAGTTCGCCGAGAGGTCGGTGGTCAGCTGCGTGTCGTAGTCGTCTGCGCTGTACTCCTTGAGAACGATCGTCGCGTCGGGGTTGGCGGCCTCGAAGCCGTCGACGATGACCTCGAACTCCGGGGTGGTGGCGATCGACCACGCCGCCATGGTCAGTTCGATCTTGCCCTCTGCGTTGCGCTCGGCCTCACCGCCCCCGCACGAGGCCAGGGCAAGGGTCGGCACGGAGAGGGCTGCAGCACCCAGGATGCTGCGGCGGGTGGGGGTGAACGTCATTGGTCTTCCTTCCACGGTGAAGCGGGCTGTGCGGAGGCCGGCCCGTCAGACTCGGTCGCCCGCGGGACATGCTCCGGTGGGTCGTCGCAGCGGAAAACTCCGGCACGATCACCGCGACCAGCCACAGGCGATGCCGAGCATCCAACAACGATCATGTTCGATCTGTCAAGGCGCTCTCACGGAAGGGAGTCGAGCGATGGTGATCGATCATGATGCTTTATGGTGGGTTGGCGGTGCCGCTTATTCTGTCGAGGTGAGCGTCGATGCCGACGAGGCGTCGCGGCGCGCGGCCGGATCGGGCGCCGTGCTCGGCACCGCCCGAACAGTCACCTCTTCGCACCGCACAGCAGAACGGAGACCCCATGGCGCAGACGCGCTCGCTGCCCGTCGGACGGCGCGAGGCGATCCTCGAACGTGTCAACGCTCGCGGCGAGGCTCGTGTCGCCGATCTCGCCTCCGAGCTCGGCGTCTCCGCCATCACGGTGCGACGCGACATCGCGAGCCTGGACGGGGAGGGGCTGCTGAGGCAGGTCCGCGGCGGCGCCCACCGCCTGGTGCCGCGCGACGAGCCGGCTCAGCGGTCCGACCGCCTCGCTGCCGCGGGAGGCGGCACGCCGCTGAAGGACATCGGCGTCATCGTCCCCTCGCTGACCTACTACTGGCCGCGGATCCTCCGGGGAGCCAGTGCCGCAGCCGATGAACACGGAGCTCGCCTGCACATCGAGGCCGCTGCGCCCCGCGCTGAGGAGTGCCTGGAGAGCCTCGCGCGGCTGACGGACGAGGGTGCGATCGACGCGCTGCTGCTGGCGCCGGACCTGCGGTCGGGGGAGGCGTCCGGGGAGCTGCTCGCACGGCTGAGGGGCCTGAGGGCCCCGGTCGTGCTCATGGAGCGCGACGCGCGGGACCTGGATCCGACGTTCGTCGGTGTGGATTCGGTGCGCACCGATCACCAGCAGGGGGCGCTGGATGCCTTCGCCCACCTGCATCAGCTCGGACACCGCCGGCTCGGCCTGCTGCACGACCGGACCAGTCCCACGGTCCCGCGGATCCTCACCGCCTGGCAGCGTGCACAGGAGCTCTTCGACCTGCCTGCGGAGCACTCCGCGCTCGGGGTGCTCGACACCCATGGGCGGAACCCCGCTCAACAGGTCGACTCCTTCCTGGACCTGTGCTTCGACCATGGCGTGACAGGCATCCACGTGCATTCCGACGAGGCGGCGCTCCTGGTCATGCAGCAGGCGGGGCGTCGCGGGATCGATGTTCCCGGGGACCTGTCGATCACCGCCCACGACGACGAGCTGTCCACCCTCACCCGGCCGGCGCTGACCGCCGTCAGTCCGGACAAGATCGCCCTCGGCGACCGCGCGGTGCAGATGCTCGTGCGGCGGCTGGAGGCGCCCGATGCCCCCTACGAACGCACCGAGCTCCTCCCGAGGCTCCACGTGCGCGGCACCACCGCGCCGCCCTCGGACGAGGGGCCGTCGATCCCGTCCTGATCCCCACCACTCCCTTCGGAGGGCCACCGTGATCACCCAGCACACCCAGCCTGCCCAGCACGCCCTGCCGGCGCGCCCGGCTGCGCTGCTCGCCATGAGCGGCGGCCTCGATGCCGAGCTGTTCGCTCCGGATCAGCGCCGGCGCCTGGACGAGCTGGTCTCGCTGCTGGCGGAGGAGGTCGTCTCGGACCTCAGCGCCGTCCCGACGTCGGTGGCGGCCCAGGTGGAGATCCTCGTGACCGGGTGGGGCGCTCCCCGGATCGATGCGGAGGCGCTCGAGCGGATGCCGCGGCTGCGGGCGATCGTGCACACCGCCGGTACGGTCGCCTCCTTCGTCGGCCAGGCCGTCTGGGAGCGCGAGGACATCACGGTCTGTTCCGCCGCGCAGGCCAATGCGGTGCCGGTCGCCGAGTACACGCTCGCCCAGATCCTGCTGGCCGGCAAGCGGTCGCTGGCGCGGTCCGCCGACTACCGCCGCGCGCGGGGCCGCGAGGGGGCCTGGACCGCGACCGGTGAGACCGGCAACTACGGGGCGGTGGTGGGGCTGATCGGCGCCTCGCGGACCGGGCGGCTCACGGCGGAGCGCCTGCAGCCCTTCGATCTCGAAGTGCTGATGTGCGATCCGTTCGCGGGAGCCGACGAGATCGCTGCGCTCGGGGCGCGCAAGGTGGAGCTGGAGGAGATCTTCCGCGCCGGAGACGTGGTCAGTCTGCATGCTCCGGACGTCCCCTCGACCCGCGGCATGATCACCCGGGAGCACTTCGCGCTGATGCAGGACGGCAGCACCTTCATCAACACCGCACGCCCTGCGCTCGTGGACGAGGGCGCTCTGCGCGAGGAGCTCGTCAGCGGCCGGATCAGCGCCGTGCTCGATGTGCACGACGACCTCGCCGCCGACGATCCGCTGTGGGACGTGCCGACCGTCGAGCTCACGCCGCATATCGCCGGCTCGCAGGGCAATGAGCTGCATCGGATGGCCGAGAACACCCTCGAGGAGCTCGTCCGGCTCACTCGCGGGGAGCTGCCTCGCCATGCCCTGGATCGCAGCCGGCTGGACATCACCGCCTGAGCGGCGGCCGCGCAGCGGCTCAGATGGCGGAGGCCAGCGCCGTCGACTCGCGCAGCCGCACGTCGCCGCGCACATGCACCTCGCGGGCATCGGCCGCGGCGCTGCCGGGCTGGTCGGCGGAGGGGTCGTCGGCCGAGGTCGCGTCGGCAGAGACCTCGTCGGCAGAGGCGGCGTCGGTGGCCGGGGCGCCGAGGATCCACTCGACCGCCTGGCGCGACATCTCCGCGAGCGGCAGCGCGATGGTGGTGAGCGTCGGGTTCGCGTCGGCCGCGCCGGGCACCCCGCCGAAACCGGCCACGGCCACCTGGCCCGGGACGTCGAGGCCGCGGCGGCGCAGCTCGCCGAGGGTGCCGAGGGCCATGACGTCCGCCGGCGCGAACACGCACAGCGGCTGGTCGTCGGCGGGGGAATCCTCTAGATGCTGCTGCAGGGCCGCGGCGAGGGCGAGCCCCCCGTCGCGCGTGAGATCCGCGGCGGTGCTCAGCTCCGGCTCGATGCCGGCCTCGGTGAGCGCGGCGACGAAGCCGCCGGTGCGGTCCGCCGCCGAGGGGATCCCCGCGATGCCCTCGACCACGGCGAAGCGGCGATGCCCCTCGACCACCAGCGCGGTGGCGAGCTCATGGGCGGCGGCCGCATTGTCCGGCACGATCGTGCGGCCCACCCCGAGGGACTGGCCGAGCCCCACGACCTTCCCGCCGTTGCGCTCGAAGCCCTCGAGCAGGGCGCTGATCGCGGCATCGGACTCATTGCCGTAACGGTGCGAACCCACCAGCACCAGCGCGTCGACCTGCTGCGCGATCAGGGAGCGCAGCGCGCGGATCTCGGTGTCGATCTCGCGGTCGGTCTGCGTGAGCAGCACCTGGGACTGCGAGGCGAACACCTGCTGCTGGATCTCGCGGGCGATGGTGGCGAAGTACGGATCGGCGATGTCGTGGACCACGAGGCCGATGAGGCCCGAGCGGGAGCGGGCCAGGGCCTGCGCCTGGGCGTTGGGGACGTAGCCGAGCTTCGCCGCCGAGGCCTGCACCTTCTCCGCGACCGCCTTCCCGGGGACCCGGGAGGAGCCGTTGAGCACGCGGGAGGCGGTGGCCAGGGAGACCCCGGCGTCCTTGGCGACATCACTGAGTCGGACGGCGGGCATCGGGTCTCCTTCTTCCGGGACGATCCGGGAAACGCTGTCCCGATCGTTTCAGCATAACGAGAGGGCGTGCTCGACGTGGCGAGATCAGGCGGAGACGTCGCGCACGCTGCCATCGACGGGGAAGCGGGGAGTTTCCCCCGCGGCCAGGCGACGCACCTCCTCGAGGGCCGCCGCCCCCATCCTGTGCAGCTCGTTGCCCTGGGAGCCGGCGATGTGCGGGGTGATCGAGACGGTCGGGACATCCCAGAGCGGATCGTCGGCGGAGAGGTCGTCATGCACGTCGAGCACCGCGCTCAGGCGCCCGGAGACGAGCTCCTCCCGCAGCGCATCGACATCGACGAGCGCGGGCCGGGCGGTGTTCACGAACGTGGTGCCGTCGCGCATCAGGGCGAGCAGCTCCCGGCTCACCATGCCCTGGGTGGAGGGGACGTCCGGAGCGTGCAGGCTCACGACATCGCTGCGGGAGTACAGCTCTTCGGGCTCGACCTTCGTCGCGCCGAGGGCCGTGATCTCTTCGGCGCTCGCGTACGGGTCCGTGATCAGCACCTCCACGTCGAAGCGGCGCAGGTGCTCGGCCACCAGGCTGCCGATCCGCGAGGCGCCGATCAGGCCCACCACGCTGCCGCAGTTCCCGAGCGCCGGATCGGCACCGAGTCTCGACCCCGTCCCGCGCTCACGGCGGTGAGCCGACTCCTGGGCGAGGGACCGCTTGCCGGCCAGCAGCACGTGGGCGAGCGTGAACTCCGCGACGGGCACGGCATTCGCCTCGGTCGCGGAGGTCACCACGATGTCACCGCGCTCCCACACCGCGTCGGAGACCACGAAGCGCACGGTCCCGGCCGTGTGCACGATCGCCCGCAGGCGCGGCATCCGGGCGAGGGCGACGGCGTCTACCCGGGGCGAACCCCAGCCCGTCAGGAGCACCTCCACCTCGGCGAGCACCTCGCCCGGGGCGGCGGAGAAGTCGGTGACGGTGCGCAACGTGTCGATCTCCGCCAGCTCTCCCAGACGCCCGAGCTGGGCGGCATCGAACATGCGGCCGGGCAGCTCCGACGGCATCGCCAGCAGCGCCTTCATCGGGCGTCCTCCGTCCCGGCGGCGATCAGCTCGCGCAGCGAAAGCGCCTCGCGGGCGAGCACGGATGGGTCGTCCCCGGGCACGAATTCGAGCAGCGCGTCGCGGTCCGAGCCCTCTGCGGCGAGCACCGTGAAGACCTCGCGCCACAGCGCCGCCCGATCGGTGAGCGGGAGGCGCTCGTGCCGCGGCCACCAGGAGAAGACGTGGATCGTCGAGGTGCGGGGCAGCACCTGCCGCAGCGTCTGGAGCGCGTCGCCTTCGGGCATGCCCTGGTGCGGCTGCCAGTAGCTGAGCACCCGGTCGTGGCCGATCTCCTCGAGCAGACGCAGGGTCGAGCCGATCTCATCGGTGAGGGTGCCGCCGTGGAACTCGAGGCCGAGGTCGATGCCGTGCGCCCCTGCGGCCTGCGCGACCTCCCGGATCCGGGCAGCGATCCGGGACCGCTCCGCCGCGGGCGTCTCGGCGGATCCGGTCCTGCCGGCCCACACCCTGATCCGTGGCGCGCCGAGCGCCCGGGCGGCGGCCAGCACCGCCTCGGACTCCGCGGCGAACTCCTCGTCGGTGCCGTCGAACCGCAGGTAGGAGCCGTAGGAGGCGACCGCGAGCCCTGCGCTCTCGGTGAGGCTGCGAGCCCGCTCGGCAGCGGCGGTATCTCCTGGCGGGACGTGGGCGTCACCCGCCCACTCCACACAGGCGAGGCCGGCTTCGGCGGCGAGCTCGACGACGCGCTCGGCATCGAGCTCACGGAAGGTCACGGAACACAGCCCGGGGCGGATCATGAGCACTCCTGACGATGGTGCGGGCCCACGCGGGGCAAGCGTTTACCACAGCGTAACGGAGAACGGGTGGTGCGCGGTGCTCCCGAGCACTGAGGGATCGATAGGGTGGCGAGCCGGGTCCCCACCGCGCCCGCACCAGCCCAGGAGGCCACCGTGTCCACGCCGAGTCCCACCCCCGCACACCGCCCGCCGAACGTGCTGCTGCTGGTCACAGACGATCAGGGCGCATGGGCGCTGGGATCGAAGATGCCCGAGCTGCACACCCCCACGCTCGATCGGCTGCAGCAGGAGGGGACCACCCTCGAGCGGTTCTTCTGCGCCTCCCCGGTCTGCTCGCCGGCCCGTGCCAGCCTCACCACCGGGCGGATGCCCTCCGCCCACGGGGTGCACGACTGGCTCCGCCCCGAGGCGCTCGCCCGCGCCGGCGCGACCGAGAGGCCCATCGACCCGGATTTCCTCGACCGGGCCGTCGGCGCCGACTCGATCGCGCAGATGCTCTCGCGCCACGGCTACCGCTGCGGGATGGTCGGCAAGTGGCACATCGGCTCCTCCGACACCCCCGCGCCGGGCTTCGACTACTGGTGGGCGCACCAGCTCGGGGGAGGCCCCTACTACGGGGCGCCGGTCTGGGAGCACGACGCGGCCAGCGGGCGGCCGACCGTCCCCGCGGAGCCGACCACCGAGCCCGAGCACCTCACCGACGCGATCACCCGCCAGAGCCTCGACTTCCTCGACCGCGTGCACGCCGAGGCGGCGCAGGCCCCGTTCTTCCTCCAGGTCAACTGGACCGCGCCGCACGACCCGTGGCTCGACGGGAACCATCCGCGCGAGCTGCTCGCCCTCTACGACGAGACGGATTTCCCCTCCGTGCCCGCTCCCGCACCGCATCCGTGGTTCCCGGCCGGTTCTTTCCCTCGCGCCGTGGCGGACCGCCACGGCGCGCTCGCCGGCTACTGCGCCGCGGTCAGCGGGGTGGACCGCAGCATCGCGGCGCTCCTCGAGGACCTCGAGCGCCGCGGCGTCCTGGAGGACACGATCGTGGTCTTCACCTCGGACAACGGCTTCTCCTGCGGCCATCACGGGTACTGGGGCAAGGGGAACGGCACCACGCCCCTGAACTTCTGGGAGCCCTCGATCACGGTCCCCTTCATCGTGCGCTGGCCCGGCCGGATCCCCGCCGGCGCCGTGGACGAGCGCCCTGCCTCCGCGGTCGACCTCCTCGACACCCTCGGTGAGCTCACCGGTGCGACCCCGCGCGAGGACCCGCTGCGCGCCGGGCGGTCCCTGGCTCCGCGGCTGCTCGGCGACGACGAGGACGGCGCCGCTCGGGACGAGGATGACGAGGCGATGCCGATCGTGATCCATGACGAGTACGGGGCGCACCGCATGCTGCGCACCGAGCGGTGGAAGCTCGTGCTGCGCCGCGACGGGCCCACGGAGCTCTACGACCTGGGCGAGGACCCTCTCGAGGAGCACGACCTCTCCGCGTCCGCACCGCATCGGGCACGACTGCGAGAGCTCACCGCGGAGCTCGAGGAGTGGTTCGCCCGGCACGAGACCGCCGCGCTGAGCGGCTGGAGCAGCGACGTGGACGGCAGCGGGCAGATGGCGCCGCGGGGCTGAGTCGCCTCGCCTCCTGCGCTGGCACCTCGCGCCGACCTTCGACCCGCTCCGCCCCGGGACGGCCAGGGGTGCCCTCGCAGGGCCTGGCTCGGGCGGGCGGCCGATGGTGGGATCGGGGCGATCATCGTTCGTCGGCCCTCGTCGCCCCCTGGAGGACCTCCCCGCCGTGACCCGCACTCCGCCCGCTCCCGTCGCCCCCGCGATCCCGCGCGCCCTGCCGTGGATCCTGCTGCTGCTGACGGTGTTCGGGCCCTTCTCGATGGACCTGTACCTCCCGGCGCTGCCGGCCCTCACCCTCGAGCTGGAGGCCTCGACCTCCGTCGCCCAGCTGACCGTGACGGCCTGCCTGGTGGGCCTCGCGGCGGGGCAGCTGCTGGCCGGGCCCGCGTCGGATCAGCACGGGCGGCGCCGGGTGCTCCTGGCGGGCGTGAGCGCCTACGTGGTCACCTCGCTGCTGTGCGCGCTCAGCCCGAGCATCGAGCTGCTGATCGTGGCCCGCTTCGTGCAGGGCCTGGCCGGCGGGGCCGGGATCGTCATCGCGCAGGCCGCGGGCCGTGACGTGTTCGAGGGGCGGGAGCTGATCCGCTTCTACGGCCGCCTGGCCGTGGCCGGCCCGACCGCCGCGATCGTCAGCCCGGTGATCGGCGGCCTGCTGAACGCGGTGGTGCCGTGGCGGGGCCTGTTCGGCTTCCTCGCCCTGGTGGGCGTGGTCCTGCTGGTGCTCACGGCGACCTGGTTCACCGAGACGCTGCCGCCCGAGCGCCGCACCGGCGGCGGGCTCGGCCGCACGGGCGCCGATCTGCGGGTGCTGCTGGCGGACCGGGTGTTCGTCGGCGCCGTGCTCGCCCAGGGGATGGTGTTCGCGGCGATCTTCTCCTACCTGGCCGGCTCCACCTTCGTGCTCCAGGAGATCTACGGCCTCACTCCGCAGTGGTACGCGGCCGCCTTCGCCCTGAACTCGGCCGGCGGGGTGATCGCGGGGTGGCTCGGCGGGCGCACCGCCGAGCACTGGCGGGTGCACGGCGCGCTCTTCCTCGGCGTGGGCACCACGGCCCTCGGCGCCGGGGGCCTGCTGCTGTCCGGGATCGTCGCGATGCCGCTCGCGGTGGTGCTCGCCGCGCTGTTCCTGCTGGTCTTCGGGGCGCAGTTCTCCTCGCCCGCGCTGACCACCCTCGCCCTGTCCGAGTACCCGCAGATGGCCGGCACCGCCAGCTCGATCCTGGGCACCGCCCGGTACGGCTTCGGCGGCGTGGCCGCGCCCTTCGTGGGCCTCGCAGGCTCGCTGAGCATCCTGCCGCTGGGGATCGTCACCACCGGCGCCGCCCTGCTCGCCCTCGCCGCGGCGCTGCTGACCCTGCGGCGCCGGGGCGCGTCCGCCCCCGCCGCGGCCTGAGGCCCGGCGGGAACGCGGAGGGCGGGAGCGGTGCGGGTCAGCTCCGGCGCAGCAGGGCGTCCATCGGCACGAAGTCGGAGAACTCCGGGTCGAGCCCGGCCCCGCCGTCGTCGGACGGCTCCTGGGCTTCACCAGCAGTCTCCTCGCCGCCGGTCGGGACCGCGCCCTCGCCGAGGCCGGCGCGCACCATCAGGGCGAGCTCGCCCGCCGCGCGGCGCACCCGCGCGATGAGGGGCTGCTCGTCGGCCTGCCCGTCGGCGTCCGCGCCGAAATCGGAGGAGGCCGCGAACACCGAGGTCGGGACGACCTCCGCCTTCAGGTAGCCGAACATCGGCCGGATCGCGTAGTCGATCGCCAGCGAGTGCCGGGCGCTGCCGGCGGTCGCTCCCAGCAGCACCGGCTTGCCGCGCCACAGCTCCATGTCCAGGGCGTCGAAGAACATCTTGAACAGGCCCGAGGGGCCGACGTTGAACACGGGGGTCACCGCGATCACCGCGTCGGCCGCGCGCACCTGCTCGATCACCATCGCCAGGCGTTCGCTGGGGAAGCGGGTCAGCAGCGCGTCGGTGAGGTCGTGCGCGTACTCGCGCAGCTCGACGGTGCTCACCTCGACCTCCGCGCCGCCCCGGCCCAGCGCCGCCGCGGACTCGCGGGCGAGCTGATCGGCCAGCATGCGCGTGGAGCTGGGGGTGGAGAGCCCCGCGGTGAGGGCGAGAAGACGGATCGGTGCGCTCATCAGTGCTGCTCCTGCCTGTCCTCGGCCCGCAGGCCGGTCCAGTTGTCACCGGTCTCGAACCGGTAGCTGTCATCGAAGGTGCCGTGTCGTGATTCTGCCTCGGCGACCCGGGCGGCGTGGGTGGGTGCCTCCGGGACGTCCGCCGGCTTGCGCGCCGCGAGCTCGCGGCGCAGCACCGGGACCACCTCGGTGCCCAGCAGCTCGATCTGCTCGAGGACCGTCTTCTGCGGCAGTCCCGCATGGTCCATGAGGAACATCTGGCGCTGGTAGTCGCCCACGTGATCGGCCATCGCGAGGTAGCGCTCGATGACCTGCTCGGGGGAGCCGACGGTCAGCGGCGTGGCGCGGGTGAACTCCTCCATCGAGGGCCCGCCGCCGTAGACGGGGGCGTTGTCGAAGTAGGGGCGGAACTCGTCGACGGCGTCCTGGGAGTTCTTGCGCATGAACGCCTGCCCGCCCAGGCCCACGTAGGCCTGGTGGGCCTTGCCGTGGCCGTAGTGCTCGTAGCGCTCGCGGTACAGCTGCACCATCTGCCTGGTGTGGCTCATGGGCCAGAAGATGTTGTTGTGCAGGAATCCGTCGCCGTAGTACGCGGCCTGCTCGGCGATCTGCGGGGAGCGGATCGAGCCGTGCCACACGAACGGCGCGACGCCGTCCAGCGGGCGCGGGGTGGAGGTGAACTGCTGCAGCGGGGTGCGGAACTGGCCCTCCCAGTCCACGACGTCCTCCGTCCACAGCCGGCGCAGCAGATCGTAGTTCTCGATCGCGATCTCGATTCCCTTGCGGATGTCCTGCCCGAACCAGGGGTAGACCGGGCCGGTGTTGCCGCGGCCCATCACCAGATCGACGCGACCCCCGGTGAGGTGCTGCAGCATCGCATAGTCCTCAGCGATCTTCACCGGGTCGTTGGTGGTGATCAGCGTGGTCGCGGTGGAGAGGATGATCCGCTCCGTCTGCGCGCCGACGTAGGCGAGGGTGGTGGTGGGGGAGGAGGTGACGAACGGCGGGTTGTGGTGCTCGCCGATCGCGAACACGTCCAGCCCCACCTGCTCGGCGAGCTTGCCCTGCTCGACCATGTTGCGCAGGCGCTCGTTCTCGGTGGGCACCCGGCCCGTGGTCGGGTCCGGCGTGATGTCGGCGATGGTGAAGATTCCGAACTGCATGACGGCTGCTCCTTGACGGGGTGGTCGGTGTCCAGGAGGGGCGTGCACGGTGGTCGTCACCGGTGGCCGGGCCGCTCCGAGGAGTTACTGCAACTTTAAACTATCGCGAGGTGCAGTGCAATGCCGAGGTGACGCCGGTCGCGATCCGGGGGTGGCAGGATGGTGTCCCATGACACGCGAGAGCATCGAAGCCCTGTTGGACGCGACCCGGCTCGCCGGACTGGAGACCACGGACGGAGGCAGGATCCTCGCCAAGGTCTCGAGCCCCGACGCGAAGGGCACCGCCTACCGCAGCAGCCTCGTCGAGATCGACGGCGATCGCCTGCTGCCGCTCACCCGGGGCAGCGCCTCCATCGGCGCCGTCGCCGCCGCCGAGGACGGCACCACCTACTTCACCGCCAAGAGGGTGGGCGAGGACGGCGAGGAGGCCGAGGACGCCCAGCTGTGGGCGCTGCCCGTGCGCGGCGAAGCCCGCGAGCTCGCCTCCCGCCCCGGCGGATTCGGCGGCCTCACCGTCGCCGGCCGGCACCTCGTCGCCGAGCTCGAGGTGCACTCCCAGGCGACCGACGAGGCCGAGCACGCGGAGCTCAGCGCGAAGCGCTCCACCGCCAAGGTCACCGCAGCCCTGCACAGCGGCTTCCCCACACGCTTCTGGGACCACGACCTCGGCCCCACCCGCCCCGTGCTCGCCATCGCCACCCTGCCCGACGACCTCGCCTGGGCCGAACCCACCCCGGCTCCGGGCTCGACCGACGCCGACGCCGACAGCGCCGCCACCTCGGGCAGCACCGTCACCTCGGGCAGCGCCGTCACCTCGGGCAGCGCCGCTGCTTCGGGCGGCAGCGCCGCCGACAGCACCACCGCGGGCCCGTCGGCCGACGAGGACGAGACCCCCGCCCCGCAGCTGCTCCACTTCCGCCACGTCCCCATGCCGCCCGGCCGACTGGACGGCTGGACCGTGGACCGCCAGGGCACCCGCGCCCTCGTCTCCGTCTCCGATTCCCGCCACGACCTGCTCGCCGTCTCCGACCTCTACCTCGTCGACCTCGTCGGCGCCCAGCCGCCGCGGCTGCTGCGCGAGGGCACCGCCGAGCTCGAGCACGGACCCGGCGACTTCGCGCCCGACGGCACCCGCGCCCTCCTGGGCCGCCACCGCCCCTGGACCGAGACCACGAGCCTCTCCACCGCCGTCGAGGTCCTCGACCTGAGCACCGGCGACGCGCAGGAGGTCTGGCCCGAGCTGGACCACTGGGTGGACCCCGTCTGGCTCGACGACACCACCCTCGTCGCCACCAGCGACGACACCGGCCGCGGCTCCGTGTGGATCGGTGCGCTCACCGACCCCGCCCCGCGCCGCCTCGCGGGAGGGCCCGCACAGCAGCTCGCCTTCTCCTCCGCCTCCGTCGCCGGAGGGGCCGTCATCGCGGCGGCCTCCGGCATCGCCGTGGCCCCGCACCCGGTGCGGATCGACCCGGCCACCGGCGCCGTCGAGACGCTGCCGAACCCCGCCGACGAGGTCGACCTGCCCGGCACCCTCGCCGAGGTCACCGCCACCGCCGAGGACGGCACCGACCTGCGCGCCTGGCTGCGCCTGCCCGAGGGGGAGGGCCCGCACCCGCTGGTCGTCTTCGCCCACGGCGGCCCCTGGGGCTCCTGGAACGCCTGGACCTACCGCTGGAATCCGGGCCCCTTCGTGGACGCCGGCTACGCCGTGCTGCTGCCGGATCCGGCGATCTCCACCGGCTACGGCCAGGCGATGATCGACCGCGGCCAGCACGAGCTCGGCGGCGCGCCCTACACCGACATCATGGCCCTCACCGACGCCACGATCACCCGGCAGGACATCGACGCCGAGCGCACCGCCTTCGCCGGCGGCTCCTACGGCGGGTACATGGCCAACTGGGTGGCCGGGCACACCGGCGACCGGTTCCGCTGCATCGTCACCCACGCCTCCCTGTGGGACACCGAGACCATGGGGCACACCACCGACAACGCCGCCTGGGACCGGCCGATGCGCCCGCAGAACCCGCAGTACAACCCCAAGGAGTTCGTGCGCGACATCGTCGTGCCGATGCTCGTGATCCACGGAGACAAGGACTACCGCGTGCCGATCGCGCAGGGTCACGCCCTCTGGTACGACCTGCACGAATTCTCCGCGACGCCGCGCGACGCCGAGGGACGCACCCGCCACCGCTACCTCTACTTCCCGGACGAGGGCCACTGGATCCTGGGCCGCGGCAACGCGCAGGTCTGGTACGAGACCTTCCTCGGCTTCCTCGACGAGCACGTGCGCGGCGAGGCCTGGGAGCGCCCCGCCACGCTCGGCTGAGGCCGGCCGCCGCGGTGCGGGCGGCGCGCTGCGCCCGCCCGCTGTGCCGTGTTGCTTGACAGCCCGTCGAACACGCGTTCGAATGGCGTGATGCGGTGGAGCGGACAGACGGTCGGGGCCGAGCAGCGGGAGCGGGCGCTGCTGGGCATGTCGGGGCTCGTGCGCAGCGTGCGCACCCCTGAGTTCGCGGGCGTCACCTTCCACGAGGTCACGGCGAAGTCCGCGCTGAACCGGGTGCCGGCCGCGAGCTCCATGCCGTTCGAGTGGACGGTGAACCCGTACCGCGGCTGCTCCCACGCCTGCGTCTACTGCTTCGCCCGCAGCACCCACCGCTACCTCGACCTGGATGCCGGCGCCGACTTCGACCAGCAGGTGGTGGTCAAGGTCAACGTCGACGAGGTGCTGCGCGCCGAGCTCGCGAGGCGCTCCTGGCGCCGGGACCTCGTGGCGCTGGGCACCAACACCGACCCGTACCAGCGGGCCGAGGGCCGGTACCGGCTCATGCCCGGCATCATCTCCGCGCTCGCGGACAGCGGCACCCCGCTGTCGATCCTCACCAAGGGCACCCTGCTGCGCCGCGACCTGCCCCAGCTCGTCACCGCCGCCGAACGGGTGCCCGTGGACCTGTCGATGTCGATCGCCGTCTTCGACGACGCACTGCAGAAGGCCGTCGAACCGGGCACCCCGAGCACCGCCGCACGCCTGGCCACCGTGCGCGCCGCGGCCGACGCCGGCTTCCGCGTGACCGTGTTCCTCATGCCGATCATGCCCTGGCTGACGGATTCCGACGCCCAGCTCGATGAGGCCCTCGCCCGCATCGCGGAGGCCGGGGCGGATCGCGTCGTCCACGGCGCGCTGCACCTGCGCCCGGGGGCGAAGGAATGGTTCCTCGAGTGGATCGCGCGGGAGCACCCCGAGCTCGCCACCGGCTACCGCCGCTTCTACGGCAGCTCCTCCTACGCCCCGGCCGGGTACCGGCGGAACCTCGCTCAGCGCCTGCGCCCGCTGCTGCGTCGCCACGGCCTCGCCTCGCATGAGGACGAGGACCAGCCCGAGCAGCGCCGCCATGCGGCCGACGCCGCCCGGCGCGCACGCACCGCACCCGCGGCCCTGGACCTGGCCCCGCAGCCGGCACTGTTCTGACCAGCTCCGTCCCGAGCGGTGGTGGTCAGGCCACCTCGTCGGCCGGGGCGGACCACGTCCCGCACCCCTCGAGCACCCCGCCGCTGTCACGACCGGTGCCGACCCAGGCCGCGCGGGCCTCGGGGGAGGGTTCCCCTGCCGTGGCCGGGGAGGCCTGCGCCTCGACCGAGGTCACGAACTCCTCGACCCGCCCGTCGGGGCGCACGCCCTGCGGCATCTGGAAGGTCGCGGCGGAGGAGAGGCAGGAGATCTGCAGCGCCCAGCGGCGCTGCGCCTCGTCGGCCCGGTCGGGATCCTCCGCCAGCGCCACCTGCAGCGCGCCGTAGTAGCCGTCCAGCGACGCCGCGGAGAGCGCGAACATCGTGTACGAGTACGACAGGTGCCACATGTACAGCTGCGGCGCCTCCTCGGCAGAGGTGTGGGAGAAGCCGGGGTCCCACAGGGCGGGCCAGTAGAGGGTGTTGTCGGCCCGGCACACCACGGGCGCCGAGTCGGAGAAGCGCTCGGGCTCGCAGCCGGCGTCGGCGGGGAGGTCCTCGGTGGTGAAGACGACCACCGCAGGTGGCGCGAAGTCGATGCCCGCCGGCGCCAGGGCGTCGGTCCACGCGGTCGCCAGGCACGCGGCCCCCGCCTCGAGGAGGTCGGTGAGCTCCTCGGCCGGCACCGCCCCGCCCTCGGTCTCCGGCAGGGGACACTCCTCCGGGGACGGCAGGCCGGCGTCCAGGAGCGGGTTCGAGGCCAGCACCTGCTCGAGCTCCTCGGCGCTGCCCGGCGGGGCCTGGCCGTCGCCGAGCGGCTGCCAGGTGCCGGGCTCCACGCTCGGGGACTCTGCCTCGGAGGAGGAGTCGGCGGCGGGGGAGGGCTGGTCGTCCCGCCCGGTGAGCCACAGCGCGGTGAGACCGCCGCCGATGCCCAGCAGCAGGAGCATCGCGCAGCCGAAGGCGATCGCGGGCAGGAGCAGGCCGCGTCGGCGCGGGCGGCGCGTCGCGTCGACCCCCGGCGGCGCGGACGGGGACGGGGCGCTCATCGCGCTCCTGACGCGGAGGCGCGGCCCGCCGGGACCGTGCTCACGTCACCTGCTCGAGATCGGCTGTCCAGGTGTTGCATGCGGAGAGGTCGCCGTCCGCCTCGAAGCCGCGCTGGATCCAGAGCGCGCGGTTCTCCGGGGTGATGGTCTTGGGCGGCTGCCCGGCTTCCCAGGTGTCCGGCGAGGTGAGGATGTCACGCAGCTGCTTCGAGGGCTCCGCGGCGCTCGGGACCTGCATCGACGCGGCCGAGGCCAGGCATTGGTTCTGCAGGTTGTAGCGGCGCCAGGCCTCGTCGTGGCGCTCGTCGTCGGTCTCCTCGAGCTGCGTGCTCATGGTCCCGTAGTACACGGCCAGCGAGCTGTTCCAGGTCACCGTGTTCATGTAGAGGTAGGAGAGGTCCCAGAGGTACGCGGCGGGCACGTCCGCGGCATCCTCGAGATCGCGGCCGGTCCCGTAGCCGTCCGGCCAGTAGATCGTCGAATCGAGGTTGCACACCCGGGGGAAGTCCGCCGCGAAGCCGTCGGAGCAGGTCGCCTCCTTCGGCACGTCCGGGTGGTGGTAGACGACGATCTCCGGGCTCGTCCACGGCAGGCCGCGATCCGAGCTCGCGGTCGCCCACACCTGGTTCAGGCAGGTCGAGGCGGCATCCAGCACTGCCTGCAGCTCGGCATCGTCCGGCTCGGTCGGCGTGGCGGGCAGCTCGCAGGTGGACAGGGCCGGCAGCGAGCCCTCGCTCAGCGGGTTGTCCGCCATGACGTCCCACAGCTCGTCGACCGTGCCCGTCGGCGGATCGTAGGGCACCACCACCTCGAAGCTCGAGGTCTCCGACTTCTCCGGCGTCGGCGGGACCTCCTCGTCGGGGGACGCGTCGTCGCTGGGCGAGACATCCTCCGTGGTGGAGGTGGACGGCGACCCCGTGGCGACCGAGCTCTCGTCGGCGTTCTGCCGGAGGGCCAGGTAGGTGATCCCGCCGCCGACCACGAGCAGCAGCGCCAGCACGCAGGAGAAGGCGACGGCGAGCAGCGCCCAGGAGCGACCCCGTCGCGGCGGCGGCGACTGCCACCCGGGCGAGGGCGTCCCGTACGGACCGCCCGGCTGCCCCGAGCCCTGCTGCCCTGGCCCGCCCTGCGGCTCGTTGCCGGGGCCGCCCCATCCCGAGCTCGACATCCCCTGCCCCCTCATCCGCGCCCATCACTGCTCACGGCAGGATATCCGTGCACTCCCCTCGGGAGCAGGGGGCGCGGGCGGAAAACGGCCGGTCAGGAGGCAGACGCCGCCGACGCACAGCCGACGCCGAGACGCTGACGTGCGAGGACGCCCGGTGTGCGGCGCACGTTCCGATGCGGTCACGAACTGGCGGCGTCGGGAAAGGGCGCGCTGCCGACGCACCGGACGCGCATCGGCCCCGCTCCGTGCAGGGGCCGGGGACAGCGAAACGGCCCTGACCGGCGAGTGATCTCGCTGGTCAGGGCCGTTCCCTTCGGCGGAGGATGGGGGATTTGAACCCCCGAGGGCTTTCACCCAACACGCGTTCCAGGCGTGCGCACTAGGCCGCTATGCGAATCCTCCAGCGCTCGTAAGAGCAGGCATCAGCGTACCCGACGGCACAGGTCGGCGCGAACCGATCGGGCACAGGTCACACTGCCGGCACGGGGCACGGGAATCTCGGCATCCTCACGGCATCTCGATGCGGAACCAGCGCCGGCGCCCCGCCTTCACCACCTGCCCGTCACGGACCGCCACCTCCTCCTCCGCCTCGCGCAGGCGCGAGTCCTCGAGGGTGACCGCTCCGCCGCTGAGCAGACGCCGGGCTGCGGAGCGCGAGAGCTCCGGCCGGGCTGCGAGGACCAGGTCGAGCGCAGTCCGCGTACCCGGCTCGAGGGGGAGCGGGGTCATGTCCGTCGGCCGCTCCCCGGCGGAGAACACCCGCACGAACTCCTCGCGGCTGTGCCGGGCGGCGTCCGCCCCGTCGTGCCGGCGCACCACCGCCTCGGCGAGGTCCAGCTTCGCGTCCCGTGCGGCGGCGCCCCCGGCATCCGCCCGTCGGCCGAGCTCCGCGCACTGCGCGAGCGGGAGGTCGGTGTAGACCCGCGCCCAGGTGCCCACCAGCTCGTCCTGCAAGGTCATGAGGCGGCCGAACTTCTCGCCCGGGCTCGCGCACAGCGGCACGTAGTTCCCCAGCGACTTCGACTGCTTCGGGCCGCCGTCGAGCCCCGGGGTGACGGTGCTGGTGATGACCGTCTGCGGGCGCTGCCCGTGCTTGACCTGCAGCTCGCGGCCCATCGCCTCGTTGAACAGCTGATCGGTGCCCACGATCGTCAGGTCCGAGTCGAGAGCCACGCTGTCGAAGCCCTGCAGCACCGGGTAGATCAGCTCGTGCATCGCGATCTCGCTGCCCGCGGCGAGCCGCGCCCGGAACATGTCGCGGGAGACGAGGTGGGCGTGCGTGACCAGGCTGAGCTCCCGCAGCAGGCCGGGCACGCCCATCTCGTCGAACCACTCGGAGTTGCGGCGGATCCGCAGCAGCTCGGGCTCGCTGCGCAGCACGCGCGTGACCTGCGCGAGGAAGGACTCGGCGTTCTCGCGGATCTGCTCCTCGGTGAGCACCGGGCGGGTGGTGCTGCGGCCGGTGGGATCGCCGATGCGGCTGGTGGTGTCGCCGAGCAGGAAGATCACGGTGTGGCCCTGATCCTGCAGCACCCGCATCATCCACAGGTTCACGGCATGGCCCAGATGCAGATCCGGGGCGGTGAGGTCGACGCCGAACTTGATGCGCAGCGGACGCCCCTCCCGCAGCCGGTCCAGCAGGTCCTCGCGGCCGATGATCTGATCCGTGGTGCGCTCGAGCGCGGCGAGGACCGCCTCCGGTGCGGCCGGGGCCGCGGGCGGGGGAGCGGTGGCGCCGGGGCCGACGGGCTGAGGCACGGCGAGGACCTGGCCGGCGGGTTGCGGCACGGCGGGGACCTGGCCGGCGGGCTGCGGTGAGTCGGGACGGTGCGGGGTGCTCATGGAGTTCCTCTCGATGAGGGCGAGGAGCTCTGGTCAGACACCCCTGCCGTGGAAACGGAGAAGGCGAGGACCGTGTGGTCCTCGCCCGGGGCTCTGGGAAGAGCGGTGCTGCGTCAGCGCGCCGGCCTCATGGCGTCGGCGGGCGCACGACGGCACGGCTCGTCCCAGAGCCGTGCGGATAGTCGTGGCGCAGATGCATGCCGGCACAGTAGCGCACCCCGCCCGATTCGGGAACAGTGCGGGCGGCTCTCGTGGCAGTTGTGCGCTGTGGACCGGTGTCAGGCGAGATCATCGGTGCACAGCGCACATTTGCGACCCCGGGGCCTGGGCTCCCGGGCCCTGGGCTCCCGGGCTCAGGGCGGGGCCGGGGCCGGTGGAGGCGCGCACGATGAGCTGCGGGTCGACGATGCTGCGGGCATCGTGGGCGCGGCCGGCGAAGCGCTCGCGCAGCATCTGCGCCGCGATGCGGCCCATCTCCTGCCGGGGCTGGTTCACGCTGGTCAGGTGCGGGCGGACCGTCAGCGCCACGGCCGAGGAGTCGTAGCCCACCACGCTGAGCTGTTCGGGGACGGCCACCTGCAGGTCTGCGGCGCGGTGCAGCACCCGGACCGCGGCGATGTCGTTCGCGGCGAACACCGCGGTGGGGGCGTCCGGGTCGCCGCGGCGCAGGGCGCGCAGCAGCATGTCGATGCCCTCCTCGGCCGCCGCCCGGTCCGGGCCGATCACCTCGCAGCGCCCGCCGAGCCCCAGCCGGTCCGTCTCGGCGAGGAACCCGGTGCGCCGCAGCGCCGGGCCCGGACGGGTCGACAGCGTGACGTGAGCCAGCCGGCGATGCCCCCGCTCGACCAGGTGGCGCACCGCGAGCGCGGCCCCGGCCTGGTCATGGTTGCTCACCGCGTCGGTGCCCTCGACCGCGTCCTGCATCCGCCCGATCACCACCGTCGGCGCCCGACGTGCGGCCTGCTCGAGGGCGTCGGGGGTCAGCCAGGTCGTCACGGCGACGATGCCGTCCACGTCCAGCTCGAGCAGCCGCTGCAGCTGCCGTTCCAGATGGGCGCCATCGCGCCGACCATGCGCGATCACCACCCCGAGGCCGAGGCTCTCCGCCTCCGCCTCGATGCCCGCGATGACGTCCGTGTGATACGGGTTCCCGAGGTCCGTGGGCAGCACGCCGAGCAGGCCCGTGCCGCGGGCGCGGCGCCGATAGCCGAGCCGCCGCGCGGCCGCGTGCACCCGCTCCCGCGTCGTCGCCGAGACGCCAGGCCGGTCGTTCAGCGCCATCGACGCGGAGGCGGAGGAGACCCCCGCCGCGCGGGCCACCTCCGCGAGCGTGACGCGCGGACTGCGGGAGGGCCCCGGTGCCCCCACTGCTTCCGCAGCGCCCGCGGCTCCTGCTGGTCTCGTGTCCCCGGCTGCGCTCCGGCCCGCGGTGGTTCTCATGCCCCCGGTCTACCCCAGGAAATCCGTCCCTCACCGGCGGTTCTGAAGAGTTTCAGGTCCCGCGACCGAAGTGTGCCGCGGGGTTCACCCCGAGTTCACGAGAGCGCGCGAGCGTCTTCCTAGCGTGGCAGGTGCGAGGCGGGAACCAGGCCTCGCCCGCCCCGCTTCCTGATCGGAGAGACGTGACCACTGCGCCTCGCAGCCCCCTTCCGGCCGACACCCTCCCCGGGCCCCGGCTCGTGCCGGCCCCCGCCGCCCCGTCGTCGGAGACCCCCGCGCCGGCCCTGCCCGCGCCGCGCGCCCTGCTGCTGGACTTCGGCGGGGTGGTCATCTCGACCGCGGCCCGCGTGAGCTGGGCCCGCGAGCTCGCCGAGATCGTGGTGGACCGCGCCCGGCCCCTCGGGGCACAGCTGGACCTCGCCGCGGTCGAGGAATCGCTGCGCGCCGGACGCACCGCCCTGTCGCTGTGGAAGAACGCCGCCAGCCGCCGCCTCGCCCCGCGCGAGCTGAGCCCGCGCGAGATCGTCGAGGACTTCCTGCTCGCGGATCTGCCGACGGCGGCGCGCAAGGGCCTCGCCCTGGACGCCCCGGAGCTGCTCGCGGCGATGGCGCCCCTGGTCGCCGACCATCACCTCCGCCCCGGCATCCCCGAGCTGCTCGCCGAGTGCACCGCACGGGGCATCCGCCTGGGCATCGTCTCCAACGCCCACTCCGGCCGCGCGCACCGCACGATCCTCGACTACCTCGGCCTCGGGGACGCCTTCGGGGTGCAGATCTACTCCGACGAGGTGGGCATCCGCAAACCGCACCCGGGCATGATCCACCTGGCCACCGAGGCGCTCGGCGTGCAGCCCGCCGAAGCCTGGTACGTGGGCGACACCCTCGACCGCGACGTCGTCGCCGGGCGGCGCGCCGCGGTGGGCGCCGTCGTGATCACCCGCGACCGCCGCACCGACCACCCGCCCTTCTCCGTCGCCGAGACGCCCGACCTGGTGCTCGACACCCCCGAGGGGCTGCTCGACCCGCTGCGCGCCGCGCTCGCCGGAGCCGACAGCGCGACCGCGGCCGACGACGCCACCACCGCCACCATCACCACCGCCCCCAACGCCGCCGACGCTGCGGCCGGCGCCCCGTCGGCCGCCCCCGCGCGCCGTGCCCTGCTGCTCGACCACGGCGGGGTCATCACCTGGTCCACGGCGAACCCCGACCGGTTCCGCGAGATCGGGGCCCGCATCGTCGCGCTGTCCGCACGGATCGGCAGCCCGATCGACCAGGCCGCTGCGGAACGTGCCGTCGAGGCCGGATGGGACCGGCACCGCGCCCGCAAACGCGCCCGCGACGCCTCCGCCGACCCCGTCGCCCGGCACGAGGAGATCGACCCCGCCGCCCTGTGGGGCGATCTCGTCGGCGAGGGGCTGCCCGAACCGCTGCGCGCGGCGCTGCGCCTCGAGGCACCGCAGCTCTCCTTCGCCCTGCACCGGGCCAAGAGCGTGCCCGCGCCGCGCCCCGGAGCGCTCGAGCTGATCCGCTGGTGCCACGAGAACGACATCGTCGTCGGGATCGTCTCGAACACCATCTCCGGCCGCGGGGTGCGGGAGATCCTCACCCGCTACGGCGTGGGATCGCTGCTCGGCCCCTCCGCCTACTCCGACGAGATCGGGGTGCGCAAGCCGGGCCGCGCGATCTTCGAGGCCGCGCTCGCCGGCCTGGACGTGGACCGGGCCGACGTCGTCTACGTGGGCGACAAGTCCCTCAACGACGGCGCGGGCGGGCGCGAGGCCGGCATCGGCACCGTCTGCCTGCTGCGCGGAGGCAAGGACGACGAGGAGCAGCTCGCCGCCGCCCTCGCCGCGGGCGACGCCCACCACGTGCTCGACTCCCCGGCCGACGTGATCGACCTGCTCGCCGCGCCCCACCCGGCGCCCCCGGCCTGACCCGTCTCCGCCCCGCCGCTTCCTGCCCACCCCGTCCCGCCCGCACCGCGAGGAGCACACCATGTCCACCCAGATCCCGCCCCGCCCCGCCGAGGACGAACGCCGCGGCACCCTGCGCGGCGCCGTCGACGGCGCCCGCCGCCTCGACCTGTCCACCTCCCAGAAGCTGATGATCTTCGTGCTGTCGATGTCCCTGTTCGGGCTGTCGAACATCATCCTGGAGATCATCCCGGACGCCTCGATCGGCCCGGTCGACGTCTCCGTCGCCTATATGGTGTTCGTGCCCCTGACGATCGCGGCCCTGTTCTCCCCGCTGTGGGCCGCGCTCGGCGCCCCGCTCGGCGAGATCGTGTTCACCGACCTGCTGATGGGCGACTTCTCCGGCCTCGCCGAGGTCGAGGGCTACCTGCAGATGTTCCTCGCCGTCTACATCGCCGGCTCCCTGATCCGCTCCCCGCGCTCGCGCCCGCAGATCGTGCTCGGCGCGATCGTGCTGGTGCTGGTGGACAAGATCCTCTCCGCGGTGGTGGACCTGTCGAAGGTGTGGATCGGCGTCGAGGACGCCGAGTTCGTCGCCGGCCTGCCCGAGTCGATGCTGGCGCTGGAGGCGCTGGGCCTCGGCGTGGACGTGCTGATGTCCGGGATCCTGCTCGGCGCGATCCCCGCCCTGTGGCTGATCCCCGCCCTGCACGGGAAGATCGAGCCGCTGATGGGCATGCGGCCGCGCGTGCCCGGCGAACCGGTCCCCGGCCGCGCGCCCCGCACCCCGCTGTTCCTCGGCGCCATGCTGCTGCTGTCGGTGGCGAGCTTCGGCTTCGCGTTCCTCGAGGCGTTCGACGTCTCCGCCGGAGCCTTCGAACCCGACTTCCTGGACCTCTTCGGCGACTGGTTCCTGGTGGTCTCGGTGCTCGCGATCGGGCTGGTGCTGGGGCTGTCGCTGCTGCTGTTCCGCCTGTCGCAGAAGGCGCGGGATGCCGCAGAACGGGCCTGACCGCCTCTCCTGACCGCCACCCCTCCACCTCCAGGAGCAGCCCCGTGCAGACCGCCACCCCCACCACCCGCCCCGCGTCGACGACCACCCCGACGACCGCCTCGTCCGCCGCCCCCGCGGGCGCCCCGTCGGCCGCCGCGCCGGCGATCGTCGTGAAGGACCTGTCCTTCCGCTACCCGGGCACCGACCGCGACACGCTGCGCAACGTCGACCTCACGATCGAGCGGGGCGACTTCGTGGCGGTGGTCGGCGGCAACGGCTCCGCGAAGACCACCCTGTGCAAGACCTTCAACGGACTGGTCCCGCACTACTGGAACGGCGACTTCGCCGGCAGCGTGCACGTGGGCGGCGTGGACACCTGGGACTCCTCGGTCGCGGAGCTCTCCAGCCGCGTCGGCTACGTCTACCAGGACTTCCAGAACCAGCTGGTGCGGCCGACGGTCCGCGACGAGGTCGCCTTCGGTCCGCTGAACTTCGGCCACGCCGACCACCGCGAGCGCACCGAGGAGGCGCTCGCCCAGCTCGGCATCGCCCACCTGCGCGACCACTTCGTGTGGCAGCTCTCCGGCGGGCAGTCCCACCTCGTCGCCCTCGCCGCGGTGCTCGCCCTGCGCCCCGAGGTGATCGTGGTCGACGAACCGGTCGCCGAGCTCGACCCCGCCCGCGCCCGCGAGATCTACCTGCGGCTGCGCGAGCTGAACCAGCGCCACGGCATCACCGTGATCACCATCGAGCATCACGCCGAGTTCATCGCCGAGTTCGCCAGCTCGGTGGTGCTGATGGCCGACGGCGCGCCCGTCTGGCACCTGCCCGTGCAGGAGGCGATGGACCGCCACGCCGATCTCGCCGAGCACGGCGTGCCCGCCCCCGATGCGGTCGCGCTCAGCGCCGCCGCCGGTGCCCGGCCCGTCGCCCTCGACGTGCCGAGCGCGGCCCGGGCGCTGCGACCGCTGCTGCTCACCCGGCCGCGGCCGACGGCACAGCCCGAGCCCCCGGTCGCGGCCGACGAGGTGGTCGCCTCGCTGCGCGGCGTCACCCACGGGTACCGGTCCGTCGGCGGCGGTCTGTCCACCGTGCTCGATGACCTCGACCTCGAGCTGCACGACGGGGAGCGGGTCGCGCTGGTGGGCACCAACGGCGCCGGCAAGACCACCCTGATGAAGCTGCTGACCGGCCTGATCGTGCCCCGCAGCGGCACCGTCACCGTGGACGGCATCGACACCCGCAGCCGCTCCGCCGCCCGCCTGGCCGACCACGTCTCCTACCTCTACCAGCACCCCCAGCAGATGTTCCTCAAGGACACCGTGCGCGAGGACATCGCCCTGTTCCCGCGCGGACGGCGCCGGCCCGACACCGAGGAGATCGTGGACCGCATCATCGACGAGGTGGGGCTGGCCGCGCTCGCCGACCGCGACGGCCGCTCCCTCTCCGGCGGGCAGCAGCGCCGCGCCACCCTCGGCATCGGCCTGGCGATGCGGCCCAGCCTCCTGCTGCTGGACGAGCCCACCTCGAGCCTCGACATCCGCTCCCGCGACGACGTCACCGCCATGCTCGCGGCCCTGTCCGACACGGTGCGCTGCGCCGTGGTCGCCACCCACGACATGGAGCTCGTCGCCACCTGGGCGAGCCGGGTGCTCGTGCTCGACCAGGGCGCGGTGCTCGCCGACGTCAGCCCCCGCGAGCTCTTCTCCCACCCGGGGGTCACCGCGCAGGCCCGGCTGGTCCCGCCGCAGGCCGCCCGCATCGCGCTCGAGCTCGGCCTCGACCCGCTGCCCCTGACCGCCGCGGAGCTGCGCGCCTGGCTGCCCGGCCCGGCCCGGGCGAGCGCCACCTGCACCGATCCCGCCGTCTCCGACACCGCCCTTTCCGGCCCCGCCGTCTCCGACACCGCCTTTTCCGGCCCCGCCTTTTCTGACCCTGCCTTTTCTGGCCCTGCCGTCTCCGACTCTGCCCACCCGGAGGTGCGCTGATGTCCCGCAAGACCCGTGACGTGCTCAGCGTCGACTGGGTGCGCCTCGAGCTGCTGCGCACCGCCTACTCCACCCGCGGCGGGCTGTTCTCCCGCATGGACCCGCGCATGGTGCTGGCGTGGTACCTGGTCATGGCCATCGCGCCCTGGCTCACCCACGACGTGACCGTGCTCGCGATGCTCTTCGCCCTCGGCGCCATCTCCGTGGTGCTCGCCCGGGTGGGACCGCTCGTGCTGGGCCTGTTCCTGTTCGGCCTGCTCGGCAACGTGGTGGGACTGTTCGCGGCGTCCTTCCTGTTCGGCGGGAACCTCGACACGCTCGCCGCCCTCGCCGAGCTGAACCTCAAGCTCGGCGCGGTCTCGATGGCGTCGATGGCGGCGTTCGTCTCCCTGGACCCGGAGAAGCTCTCCGACGCCCTGCTGTGGTTCCGCGCCCCCGAGCTGCTGGCCTTCGGGGTGAGCTACGGCTACCGCATGCTGCCGATCCTGGTGGACGAGTACGTGACCGTCTTCGAGGGGCAGCGGCTGCGGCACGCCCCGGCAGAGCGGCCCGGGCTGCTGGGGTGGCGCGTGGTGTGGCAGTGGTGCGTCCTCGCCGTCACCGCGTTCTACCCGATCATGCTCAACACCGCCAAGAACGTGCGCACCACGGTGGAGGCGCTCGAGACGCGCGGCTTCACCTACGGCGCCTCGAACCCCGTCGGCCGCTCGCTGCGACTCGCCTATCTGCGGGTCACCGCGAGGGACGTGGGCGTGGTGGCCGTGACGGTGCTCGCTGTGGCCGGGGCGTTCTGGACCGGCGGGCAGCTGGCCGCCGCCGGCTGACCCCGCGGCGCCGGCGCGGACCTGCCCGGCGCCGCGGCCGGGGCTGCGTCGCCCGGCCTCGCCAGCCGGCGCCGTCCTGCCGGGGTTCGCCCGGCCGGCGCCGCGTCGTCCGCCCTCGCGCACCGCGCACGCGGACGTCTCGTGGCAGTTGTGCGTTCTGCACCGGTGCAGGGCGGCGTCACCGGTGCACACCGCACATCTGCCACGCGCAGCGCCCGCCACCCGCCACCCGCCATTCGCCACACGCGGCCCGCCACGCGCCGCTCGCCACTCGCGGCCTGCCACCCGCCGCTCGCTGCTCGACCTCGCCGGGGGCGCGCGCCCCCGGCCCTCACCCCGTGCCCCGGGGGCACGCTCACGGTCGAGGCCGGGTTCGGGGGCGTGGCCTGGGGTGGGGAGCCGGTCGGGGGCGCGGACGCGACAGCTCCGCCCCCGCTGTGCCGCGCCATGCGTCCGGTGCGGGGGCATCGGCTCCGAGCCGGAGGAAGGTGCGCCGCAGCGCGTCCAGGAAGCGTCCGGGGGCGCGGATGTCGGCGGCGGTGAGCCGGCGGAAGGTCCAGCCCATCGACTCGAGGGAGTCCCGCCGGGCCTGATCCTCCCTCCACGCCCCACGGCTGCGGTGGACGTCCCCGTCGTACTCGATGGCCACTCTCAGATCCTCGTAGGCGAGGTCGAGACGGCGCGTGCGCGCATCGGACGGCACGCGAACCCGCAGGTTGAGCGCGGGTTCGGGGAAGCCGGCACGGCTGAGCAGCAGCCGGGTGCGGGTCTCGCCCGGCGACTCGACGCCCTCGCGAGCGTCCTCCACGGCGCGGACCAGCGCGCGGTACCCCCGCCGACCGGCCAGCGGCACCAGCGTCTCCTGCAGCGCATCGCGGTCCTGGGGACCGAAGGGGCCGCGGGGGCCGAGGAGGTGATCGATCGCGATGACCAGCTCGTCGTGCTCCAGCGTGACCGCGAGTTCGAGCAGCATCTCGCGTGGGGCGGAGAGGGTGAGTCCGCGCAGCACGCGGGTCTCCGCGCGGGCCATCCTGTGCACGGTCACGTGCGGGCCCGCCCGGGCCTGCCGTCCGGGAGGGATGCGGATGTGCACGTGCGGACGGCGGAGCTCGAGAGCCTCGGGCGGCAGATCGGTGGCGCGGCTCGCCCGCGGAGGGGCGTCGGGATCATCGCGGAGCGAGAACAGGCTCAGACGGTGCCGGCCATGGACGTCCCAGCGGCGCAGCAGCAGGCCGACGCCGTCGTCCGCGCTCGCCGGCACCGGCACGCCGTAGAGGACGGCTGCCGTCGTATGGCTGAGGACGGCGCCGGGGACGAGCTCGGTCTGCAGCACCCGCAGCATCTCCTCGAATGAGGCCGGCGCGGCGCGCGGGGTGAGGTGGCCGGGCAGGAGCGTCTCGAACTGCGGGCCGCACAGACGGTCCGAGGAGACCCCGAGCTCGCGCCACCGGCGGCGGGAGAGCAGTGCTCCGCGAGGGATCTGGGTGGCGCGCATGCCCGGACGCTAGGGCCGCGGGACACGACGGCGCCGGGCCGGCCGCCGAGATGTGGATGACGCGCGATGGGGAGGAACGGCGGTGAGGCGGGACGTGCTGAGCACCGGGCCGCGAACGTAACTGTGCGCTGTGCACCGGTTGCGGTGAGGTGGGACGTGCTGAGCACCGGGCCGCGAACGCCACTGTGCGCTGTGCACCGGTCCGAGAAGGACGCATCGGTGCACAGCGCACAATTGCTCGCCGCAGAGCGGTCCTGGGCCGGGCGCGGGCGTGGGTGCGGGCCGAGCGCGGGCCGAGCGCGGGCTCGGGAGGAGCGCGGTGCGGAGCTGCCGCGGGGCAGCCCAGCCTGCACCCCGGGGCCCGGCACCCCGGGACCGGCCCGGAGGCGCGGGGTCAGTCGTCCTTGGCCTCGGGGTGGCGGGCGATGTTGACGATGGCGGCGACGAGGCCGCCCCAGACGGTGAGGATCGCGACGGACATCATGACGATGGCGGAGACGGACATGGTCACTCCTGACGGGAGGGAACGGAGACGACGGCGGGAACTGTGGGCGGGAAGGGAGCGGGCGGAGAAAACGGAGGGGGAGGAACGGATGAAGGGGACGGAGAGGACCGAGAGGTCGGTCGAGCGGGCGGTTCGTGCCGCACCCGGGGAGCGTCCCGGGCGCGGCACCCTGATCACCTCGGCACCGTGATCACCGTGATCACCGTGATCACCGTGGTCACCGCGGCGCCGAGCGCAGCTCGTGGGGCGTGGCCGCCCCGGGCGCGGGGTCGAGGCCCTGGCCGGCGACGACCTCGGGGGCGATCGGGTCGCCGTCGGAGTCGTCCTTGAACAGGTTCGAGCCGGTGGGCCAGGGGATCAGCGACAGGCCGATCGCGATGACGACCAGGCCGATGGCCATCAGCCAGCCGAAGACGAACACGAACCAGCCCGGGTACCCGCTGTAGGTGTCGTCGGCCGTGAGCAGCTCGATCGTGCTGAGCACGAGCGAGGTGCCCAGCACGATCGGAGCGATCCCCCCGACGCACACCAGCCACCAGGTCCGGATCCGGAAGGTGCCCTGGTGGTTGAGGTGATCGCGCAGCGTGGGCAGGCCCCGCACCACGTAGGTGACCACGATCGTGGAGACCAGGGCGGCTGCGACGATGCCGTACTCGTTGACCCACTTATCCATCACGTCCAGCAGCGGCAGGCCCATCGTGGTCGAGAACAGGGCGACGGAGACCACGGCGAGGGGGAGGCACACCCACAGGGTCGCGGGGACGCGGGCCAGGCCGAACTTGTCCTGGATCGCGGCGATGACCACCTCGACGATCGAGATCAGGGAGGTGAAGCCCGCCAGCACGAGCGAGCCGAAGAACAGCACCCCGATCAGAGCGCCCGCGGGCGCCTCGCTGATGATGGTCGGGAAGGCGATGAAGGCGAGCCCCACGCCGTCCGTGACGACCTCGTCGATCGCGACGCCCTGCGCCTGCGCCATGAAGCCCAGCGCGGAGAACACGCCGATGCCGCACAGGATCTCGAAGCCGGAGTTCGCGAAGCCGACCACCAGGCCGGAGCCGGTGAGGTCCGTCTTCTTCTTCAGGTAGGAGGCGTAGGTGAGCATGATGCCGAAGGCGACGGACAGCGAGAAGAAGATCTGGCCGTAGGCCGCGATCCACACGGCCGGATCCAGCAGCGCGCCCCAGTTCGGCGTGAACAGCGCGTCGAGGCCGTCGATCGCGCCGGGCAGGAACAGGGCGCGCACCACGAGGATGACGAACATGACCAGCAGCAGCGGGATGAAGACGATCGAGCTGGCGGCGATGCCCTTCTGCACGCCGAGCGCCATGACGATGATGACCGCGAGCCACACCACGATCATGGAGATCAGCACGGCCGGGACGACGTCGAAGGAGATCGTCACGTCGGCGCCGCCGAGCGCCTGGGTGTACTCGCCGAAGAACCCGTCCGCGTCATCGCCCCAGCGCTGGTCGAACGAGAAGATCGTGTAGTTCGTGGCCCAGGCCAGGATCAGCGCGTAGTACAGCGCGATGATCAGGGCGATGAGCACCTGCCACCAGCCGATGAACTCGGTCCAGCGCCTGAAGCGGCGCCAGGCGGCGGGGGCGGAGCCGCGCCAGCGGTGCCCGATCGCGTAGTCGAGGAAGAGCAGCGGGATGCCGGCGGTCAGCAGCGCGACCAGGTACGGCAGGATGAAGGCGCCGCCGCCGTTCTCGTAGGCGACGGCCGGGAAGCGCCAGATGTTGCCGAGGCCGACGGCGGAGCCGATGGCCGCGAAGATGAACGCGGTGCGGCCGGAGAAGGCGCCGCGGTCGGCGCTCCGCGCCGCGGTGCCGGCGGAAGAGGACGTTGCACTCATGAAGAGCCTCCGGGGAGCTGCGCCGCGAGGGGCGGCACGGGGGAGGGCCGACGACGATGACGGCCCGGGGAAGGAACGCCGCGAGGGACGCGATGGACCGCCGCACGGAGCGGCGGGCGCTGTCGCCGAGCGACGGGGCACGCCCGGTGCGGGCTGCGCGCTCCGTCGAGGGACGACGAGGTCGTCGCCGCGAGGCGACGGTGTCGGCCACCGGGAGGTGACCACGGGCCGCAGGGGTGGGCGGTCCGTGCGAGGGCGTGCCCGTGCGGGGTCGCCGCGGGGCACTGAGACCGAATCGTACCGTTACGCGACGCGGGGAGGCACTGTCCACCCCCGTGCCCTACCGTGTCCGCATGTCCCACGAGTCGACGGCGCATCGTGGCGCCGAGCATTCCGAGGTGTCCACCGCCTACCTCCAGCAGCTCGACGAGGAGCGCGAGTCGGCGATGTGGAGCGTGAGCCATCCCGGCTCCGCCTTCGCCGGCGCGCCGCGGGCGCTGCACGACCGGCTCGAGCAGCAGCTGGCGGCCGACGCGGACGAGATGATCGCGCTGATGCTCGATCTGGCCGCGCATCCCGAGGTGGCTTTCGAGGAGCACCGCTCCGCCCGGGCGATCGCCGGGTCCCTCGCCGCCCACGGCATCGACGCGCAGGTGGGCGTGCACGGTCTGGACACCGCGATCCGGGCCGAGATCCGCGGGACCGGCACGGCGCGGGCCGGCGCAGAGACAGAGACAGAGACGGAGGCCGAGACAGAGACACAGGGGGTCGAGGGGCCGGCCGTCGAATCGGCCGACGGGCCGACCTACGCGATCCTGTCCGAGTACGACGCGCTGCCCGGGGTGGGCCACGGCTGCGGTCACAACGTCATCGCCGTGATGGGGCTGGGGGCGTTCCTCGCCCTGGCCGCGCTCGCGAAGGAGGACCCGTCGGCCGTGCCCGGGCGGGTGGTGTTCCTCGGGACCCCCGCCGAGGAGGGCCACACCGGCAAGGAGCACATGGCCCGTGAAGGGGCGTTCGAGGGGCTGGACGCCGCGGTGATGGCGCACCCCTACGGATATGACCTGGCCGATCAGACCTGGCTGGGGCGTCGCACGCTCACCGTCGAGTTCCACGGCCACACCGCCCATGCCTCGGCCCAGCCGTACATGGGCCGCAACGCGCTGGACGCGGCGAACCTCATGTACCAGGGCATCGGTCTGATGCGGCAGCAGACCCCGCCGACGGATCGCATCCACGCCGTGATCCGCGAGGGCGGCGACCGCGCCAGCGTGATCCCCGACCGGGCGCGGATGGACCTGTACGTCCGCTCGCAGCGGCCCGAGACCCTCAAGGACCTCTCGCGGCGGGTCGAGGACGTGGCCCGCGGGGCGGCGCTCATGGCCGGCGTGGGCGTCTCCGTGCGCTGGGACGAGCATCCGCCGTCGCTGCCGGTGCGCACCAACGAGGCGCTCACCGGGCGGTGGGTCGAGGCGCAGCGCCGTCGGGGCCGCGATCCGCTGCCGCACGGCGTGGTCTCGCCCTCGCTCGCGGCCTCCACCGACTTCGGCAACGTCAGCTATCGGATCCCCGGCATCCATCCGGTGATCCGGATCGCGCCGCCGGAGGTCGCGCTCCACACCCGCGAGTTCGCGGCCTGTGCCGTCTCCGCGGACGCCCGCGCCGCCGCGGCCGACGGGGCCTACGGCCTCGCCGCGACCGTGCTCGATGCCCTCCACGACCGCGTGCTCGCCGCCGCGGCGGTCGAGGAGTTCCGGGCCGCGGGCGGGCCGATCGACGTGCCCCGCTACTTCGACTGACCCCGCCGCCGCGGGGAGGGGGCCGGTCGCGGCAGGGCGAAGAGCCGGTGCGGTCTGCCATGGGCGGTGACCACGCGCTCCTCGCGGAAGCCGAGACGCCCGAGCACCCCGGCCGACGCCGGGTTCGCGGGATCGACCACGGCCACCAGGCGGGTGAGCCCCAACGGCCCGAAGGCGGCCTGGACGCACCGCTGCGCCGCCTCGGTGGCGAGCCCCTGCCCCCACCACGCCCGGGCCAGGGTGTATCCGAGCTCGACGCCCTCGGCGGTGACCTCGAGACCGGCATCGCCGATCAGCTGGCCGGAGGCACGCTCGATCACGGCCCAGAACGCGAATCCGTGCCGGGCCTGGTGCTCGCGGTAGGCGGCGATCAACGCGGCGGAGCCCTCCCGGCCCACGGCCCCGCCCTCTCCCACGTGCCGCATCACCTCTGCGTCGCCGTACACGCGATGCGCCGCCTCGAGATCGGAGGTCTCGAACGGCCGCAGGTCGAGGCGGTCGCTGTGCAGCGGGAACGTGAGGGGCATGGGGTCAGTATGGGACCGGGTCGGTGGGTCAGAGGCGGCGATGGCACGATGGCCGGATGACCCGTGCCGCCCTCCTGCCCCCGGTGCTGCTGGGCCTCGTGATCCTGCTCGGCGCGCAGATGGTGGGGTTGACGCTCGAGCATCTGCTGGGCCTGCCCGTGCCCGGTGTGGTGCTCGGGCTGGTGCTGCTCGTGCTGCTCGGTCTGCTGCGCCCCACCCGGTCCGTGGTCCGCGCCGCCGAGCCGGCCGCGGCGCCGCTGCTCCAGCACCTGCAGCTGCTGTTCGTCCCGCCCGGGGTGGGGATCGTGCTCGAGGTGCAGACCCTCGCCCAGAACGCGCTGCCGATCGCGCTCGCCGTCGGCGGATCCTTCGTGCTGACGCTGGTGGTGGTCGGAGGGCTGCTGCAGGCCCTGCTGCGCCGCCAGGACCGACGACGCGGCACCACCGGCTCGTCGGGCGCTCCCGGCTCCGGCCCTCGCCTCGGCCTCGACCCCGACGCGGGTCCTGCTTCCGGTCCCGGGACGGGACGGTCCCCGGCATGAGCGCGCTCTACGAGCTGCCCGTCTTCGGCCTCGCCCTGACGCTGACGATCTACCTGCTCTCCCTCGGGCTCTACCACCGCTTCGGCCGCCCGGGCCTGCTGTCGCCGGTGCTGGTGACCGTTCTCGGCGTGGCCGCGGTGCTGCAGCTGACGGGCATGCCGTACGCCCTGTACATGGATCAGGTCGCCCTGCTCACCCTGCTGCTGGGCCCGGCCACCGTGGCGCTCGCGCTGCCGTTGCTGCGCAACGGGGCGGCGCTCGCCTCCTCGGCCGGGGCGGTGGCCGCCGCCCTGGTGATCGGCGGGGTGGTGAGCATCGCGGTGACGGTCGGCGCGATGGTGGGATTCGGGGCCGACGAGGCGATGCTGCGTGCCGCACTGCCCCGCTCCGTCACCTCACCCGTCGGCCTCACGATCGCCGAGACGCTCGGCGCCTCCGTGCCGATGGCCGTGGTGCTCACCCTGATCTCCGGCACCCTCGGCGCCGTGATCGGGCCGGGGCTGCTCACCCTGGTGCGGGTGCGGGACGAGCGGGCGCGCGGCTTCGCGATCGGGATGACCTCGCACGGCATCGGCACCTCCCGCGTGCTCGACGAATCCACCACCTCGGGCGGCTGGTCCAGCGCCGCCATGGTGCTCAACGCCCTGGCCATGACCCTCGTCCTGCCGCTGGTCGCCCAGCTGGTGACGGCCTGAGAGGCCGCAGTGGGCACGTCCGCGGGACGCCGTGACAGGACGGGGCAGCGTGGGAGGACGGGTGGGGCCGCGCGCCGTAAGAGCGCAGGCATATCCGCGCACCGGCGAACGCGGCGGAGAGGGCACCGCCCCGTACGCCGCTGCGGCTAGGGGCGTACGAGCGTGCGGAGATGAGCCGTCGGCGCGGCGAAGGCGGCCGCTGCCCCGTCCAGACCGACCGGGATGCTGAGCACGGCCGGGTCCGCGAGCACGGACGCCGCGGGGGAGGAGAGCAGCGCGACAGCCGCCGCGAGGTGCTGCGGCTCGTAGTTGTGCACGCCGATGAGCGAGTGGCGTCCCCGCACCAGTGCCTCGGGGGCCATGGCGAGGGGCGGTCCGGGGAAGACGCTGCCGGCGAGCACCGCCGTGCCTCCCGCCTCCAGGGAGCCCACCGCGGAGGCGACGCCGACGAGGGCGACCCGGTGGTCGAGGTACTGCGGGTGCGGCTGGCCGACGGGGTGCCGATCATGCTCGAGCGGCTGTGCTACTCCTACGAGGTGGGCCGCCACGTGCTCTCCTTCGACCCGGACTCCGGATCCATCCACGAGCGGCTGGTCGCCAGCGGCGTCGACATCCACCACGCCACGCGCCTGCTCGATGCGGTGGGGGCGGACGAGGTGGACGCGCGCCTGCTCGAGATCCCCGAGGGGTCGCCGCTGATGCGGCTGCGCCGACGCGCCTTCACCATCGAGGGCACGCCGCTGGAGTGGTCCGAGGATCGCTACCTGCCCGGTCATGCGCGCTTCGCCTCGAGCGCGGTGCGCGGCGGCGGCAACGGCCTGGCGATGCTCAAGGGGCTGTGACCGTCCCGGATCCTGCGACCACCCCGGATCCTGCGACCAAAAGGGGATGCGCCCGGGGCCGCCGCAGGCGAGGATGGACCGTCGGTTCGAGACCCCGGCCGCTCACCCCCGTCGGCCGGGCCGCATCACCCTGTTCCGGGAGACCCCATGCTCTGGACCCTGATCCGGCGCCACCTGCGGCCGTACCTGCCGCACGTGGCGGCCGTCGTCGTCCTCCAGCTCGCCACCATCCTGGCGACCCTCTACCTGCCCAGCCTCAACGCGGACATCATCGACAACGGCGTCGCCACCGGAGACACGGACTACATCTGGCGCGTGGGCGGCCTCATGCTGGTGGTCGCGATGGTGCAGGTGGTCACCGCGATCGCCTCGGTGTGGTTCGGCGCCCGGGCCTCGATGGGCATGGGCCGCGACATCCGCCGCTCGATCTACACCCGCGTGGACCGCTTCTCCACCGAGGAGATGGGCCGCTACGGCGCCCCCACCCTCATCACCCGCGCCACCAACGACGTCCAGCAGGTGCAGATGCTGGTGCTGATGACGCTGAACTTCATGGTGATGGTGCCGATCATGTCCATCGGCGGGATCGTCATGGCGATCCAGGAGGACCCGGGGCTGTCCTGGCTGGTGTGGGTCTCCGTGCCGGTGCTGATGGTGATCGTGTCGCTGCTGGTCACCCGCCTGATGCCGCTGTTCCAGCGGATGCAGGACAACATCGACGCGATCAACTCCGTGATGCGCGAGCAGATCATGGGCATCCGCGTGGTGCGCGCCTTCGTGCGGGAGCGGCACGAGACCGCCCGCTTCGAGGGCGCCAACGCCGAGCTCACCGACACCTCGGTGCGGATCGGGCGGCTGTTCGTGATCATGGGGCCGGCGATCACGGTGGTGCTCCACCTCGCCACCGCCGCGGTGCTCTGGTTCGGCGGTCACCGGGTCGATGCGGGCCTGGTCCAGGTGGGGGCGCTCACCGCCTTCATGCAGTACCTGCTGCAGATCCTCATGGCGGTCATGATGGGCACCTTCATGTTCATGATGTTCCCGCGCGCGATCATCAGCGCCCGCCGCATCGGCGAGGTGCTCGAGACCGTCCCGACCCTCGCGGAGCCCACCCAGCCGGTCGCCCTCGCACAGGAGGGCGGCGGCGCGAGGATCGAGTTCCGCGACGTCACCTTCGCCTATCCGGGCGCCGAGTCCCCCGTGCTCGACGGCCTCTCCTTCACCGCGGAGGCGGGGAGGACCACCGCGATCATCGGCTCGACCGGCGCGGGCAAGACCACCCTGGTCAACCTCATCCCGCGCCTGCACGACGCGACCGGCGGCCAGGTGCTGCTGGACGGCGTGCCGGTCACCGACCTCTCCCGCGCCACCATCTCGCGGACCGTCGGACTGGTGCCGCAGAAGCCCTACCTGTTCTCCGGCACCATCGCGCACAACCTGCGCTTCGGGGATCCCGGGGCCGATGAGGAGCAGCTGTGGCGCGCGCTCGACGTCGCCCAGGGCACCGAGTTCGTCGCCGACCGCACCACCGGGGAGGGGGAGAGCGCCGCCCGCGGCCTGGACTCCTCCGTCTCCCAGGGCGGCACCAACGTCTCCGGCGGGCAGCGCCAGCGCCTGTGCATCGCCCGCACCCTCGTCGCCGCGCCGCGCGTGTACGTCTTCGACGACTCGTTCTCCGCGCTGGACGTCACCACCGACGCGAAGGTGCGCGAGGGCCTGGCCCGCCACACCCGCGGCGCGACCACCCTCATCGTCGCCCAGCGCATCTCCACCATCACCTCCGCGGATCAGATCCTGGTGCTCGAGGAGGGCCGGATCGTGGGCCGCGGCACCCACGAGGAGCTGCTGGAGAGCTCGCAGACCTACCGGGAGATCGTCGACTCCCAGATCACCGTGGAGGAGCCGGCATGAGCGCGAAGAAGACCTCCCGCAGGAGGGGCGACGCGCACGAGAGCACCGGGGCGGGAGCCGAGCTCACCGAATCCGAGATCCTCGAGATGCAGGAGTCGATGTCGGGGGAGTGGGGCGAGGCCGCGCCGCGCAAGGCGAAGGCGTTCTGGCCCTCAGCGCTGCGGCTCGCGGGCACCTTCGGCGAGCACAAGCTCGGACTGTCCGTGGTGCTGCTGTTCGGCCTGATCTCCACCGTGCTCACCGTCTGGGCGCCCACCATCCTCGGCGACGCCATGGACGTCATCTTCGACGGCTTCCTCACCGGAGACGGCGTCGCCTTCGACGCGCTGGGCCGGCTGCTGCTGATCGTGCTGGGCATGTACGTGATCGCGGCGCTGTTCGACTGGCTGCAGGGACGGCTGCTGAACGACGTGGTGATGGAGATCGTCTACCGCCTGCGCGAGAGGATCGAGGCGAAGGTCAACCGTCTGCCGCTGTCCTACTTCGACACCCGCCAGCGCGGTGACCTGCTCTCCCGCACCACCAACGACGTCGACAACGTCCAGACCGCCCTCCAGCAGGCCTTCGCCTCCCTGGTCTACGCGGTCCTGACGATCGTGGGCATCACCGTCATGATGTTCTGGCTGTCCTGGCAGCTGGCGCTCATCGCCCTGATCGCCCTGCCGATCTCCGGCGTGGTCATCGGGCTCATCGGCGCGAAGTCGCAGAAGCTGTTCACCGCCCAGTGGCGCAACACCGGGCGGCTGAACGGCCATGTCGAGGAGTCCTTCACCGGGCACGACCTGGTGACCGTCTTCGACCGCCAGGACTCGATGCGCGAGCAGTTCGACGAGCGGAACGAGGAGCTGTGGGAGGCCTCCTTCAAGGCCCAGTTCTACTCCGGCATGATCATGCCGATCATGCAGTGGGTGACCTACCTCGGCTACGTCGGCATCGCCGTGGTGGGCGGCCTGCGGATCGCCTCCGGGCAGATGTCGCTGGGACAGGTCACGGCCTTCATCCAGTACTCGCGCGAGTTCAACGCCCCGCTCGGCGAGGTGGCGGGGATGGCGAACATGCTGATCTCCGGCGTGGCCTCCGCCGAGCGCATCTTCGAGCTGCTCGACGCCGAGGAACAGGAGGCCGATGGCGAGATCACCGCCGGCGCGGGCGTCGACGGCGAGGGGCGCGGCGAGCGCATCGAGCCCGCGGAGCTCACCGGCCCCACCCGCGGCCGGATCGAGTTCGAGCACGTCGCCTTCTCCTACACCCCGGACAAGCCGCTGATCAGCGACCTGTCGCTCACCGCGGAACCGGGGCAGACCATCGCGATCGTGGGCCCCACCGGCGCCGGCAAGACCACCCTGGTGAACCTCATCATGCGGTTCTACGAGATCGACGCCGGGCAGATCCGCCTGGACGGCGTGGACATCCGCGCGCTCGACCGCGGCGCGGTGCGCAGCCGCGTGGGCATGGTGCTGCAGGATGCGGTGCTGTTCGGCGGCACCATCCGCGAGAACATCCGCTACGGCCGCCTCGAGGCGAGCGACGAGGAGGTGCTCGCCGCCGCCAGGGCCACCTTCGTGGACCGCTTCGTGCACACCCTGCCCGAGGGCTACGACACCGTGATCGAGGACGAGGGCGCGAACGTCTCCGCCGGCGAGCGGCAGCTGATCACCATCGCCCGCGCTTTCCTCGCCGATCCGGCGCTGCTCATCCTCGACGAGGCCACGAGCTCCGTGGACACCCGCACCGAGGTGCTCGTGCAGGAGGCGATGGCGGCGCTGCGCACCGACCGCACCAGCTTCGTGATCGCCCACCGCCTCTCCACGATCCGCGACGCGGACGTGATCCTGGTGATGGAGCACGGCGACATCGTCGAGCAGGGCTCGCACGAGCAGCTGCTCGAGGCCGAGGGCGCCTACCACCGGCTGTACTGGTCGCAGTTCGCCTCCGGGGTGGATCCCGACGAGGACGAGGCCGTGCTCGAGCGCTCGCTGAGCGTCACCGGCGAGATCACCGCCGTGGCGGGGGAGGGCGAGCAGGCGTAGCGTCGGCCCATGGACGTCCTCCTCCTCGGCGGCGGCATCACCGGCCTCGCCCTCGCCCACGAGCTCGCCCCCGCTCATGACGTCACCGTGCTCGAGGCCGCCCCGGGCCCGCGCGGCGGCGGATACATGATCGACTTCTTCGGCCCCGGGTTCGTCGCCGCGGAGCGGATGGGGCTCCTCGAGGAGCTGCGCTCGCGCGGCCATGTCTTCGAGGGGGTGCGCTACGCCGCGCCCGACGGCACCGAGACCGGGCGCATCGACGTCGGCCCCCTGGTCGCGGCCGCCGGCGGCCGCTACTTCTCGATCCTGCGGCCCGAGGTGGAGCTGGGCCTGCTGGCCGCGCTGCCGGCCTCGGTGCAGCTGCGCTACGGCGCGCGCGTGGAGGCGGTGCGCGACGCGGGCCTGGAGGGGGCGGCCGGGTCGCGCCGGGCCGCGGTCGAGCTCGCCGACGGCAGCACCCTCGACGCGGATCTCGTGGTGGCCTGCGACGGGGTGCGCTCCGCCGTGCGGGAGCTGGTCGCCCCGGGCCACGGCGCGATCGTGCCGATGGGATACCGGGTGGCAAGCTACCTCTGCGAGGATCCGCAGCTCGCCGCGGAGCTCGGCGAGCGGATGCTCATGACGGACACCGTGGGCCGGGTGGGCTGGGCGTACGCCGCCGACGCGCAGCGGGTGGGGGTGATGCTCGCCGAGCGCGTCGACCCGGCCCGCACCGCCCGCCCGGTGCCGGACCGTGGGCGCCTGCAGCGCGCCTTCGCGGGCCTGCACCCGCAGGTGGACCGGGCGCTCGCCCACGCCCCGGAGAGCTTCTACGACGACCTGGTCGCGCAGGCGGTCGCGCCGCGCTGGAGCCGGGGCCGGGTGGTGCTGGCCGGCGACGCCGCCCACGCTCCCTCGCTGCTGGCGGGGCAGGGCACCTCCCTCGCGATCGCCGGTGCCGAGGCCCTCGCGCGGAGCCTGCGCGCCACGGGGCCGCACGTCGAGGCGGGGCTGGCCGAGTACGAGCGCCGGTGGCGGCCGACGGCCGAGAGGGTGCAGCGCGCGGGCCGGCGCAGCGCCTCCTTCTTCACGCCCTCGAGCCGCGCCCAGCTGCGCCTGCAGCAGATCGCCCGGCGCGCGCTCAGCCTGCCCGGAGCCAGCCGCCTGGCCGCCCGCAGCATCGCCGCCGCCTGACCCGCGCAGGGCCGGACGGGCTGACCTGTGGAGGCCCGGGCAGACCGGCCCTCGCCGAGCCGGACGGGCTGCCCCGCGCAGGCCCGGACAGATCCGGGCGCGGCCCGTGATCTTGCTCTCGGCGGCGCCCCGCCGTGCGCGGGCTGCGGGCGACGGCGATGCAGGTCATGCGGCCCAGCAGGCGGAACCAGCGCGCCGGGGCTCATTCGGGCGGTGATGAAGTGCCTGCTCAGCGCTTTTTACATCGTTTACCCTCGAAGGATCCGACGGCGCCTCGCCAGATGATCGAGGCGCTGCCACGCCCAGGGAGAGACCCTGCCGCACAGGGAGTGACAATCATGAGACGCACGGACGAGCCGACCCTGAACCCGCTGGTGCTGCAGCGCGCCGACCCCTGCGTGCTGCGGCACGAGGGGCAGTACTACTTCACCGCCTCGCACCCGCAGTACGACCGCATCATCCTGCGCCGCGCCGAGACCCTCGACGGCCTCCAGGCGGCCGACGAGGTCGCCATCTGGCACAAGCACGATCAGGGCCCCCAGTCCGAGCTGATCTGGGCCCCGGAGATCCACCGCGTGCACGGCGCCTGGTACATCTACTACGCCGCCGCGCCGAACGCGCACGGCACCGCAGATGCGCCCAGCACCAACGAGACCTTCAACCACCGGGTGTTCGTCCTCGAGAACACCGCCGCGGATCCCTTCACGGGCGAGTGGGCCGAGCGCGGCCAGGTCGACACCGGCTGGGAATCGTTCGCGCTGGACGCGACGAGCTTCGTGCACGGCGACCGGCAGTACCTGGTGTGGGCCCAGGAGGACCTCGAGGTCGAGGGCCATTCGAACCTCTACATCGCCCCGATGGAGAACCCCTGGACCCTCGCCGGCCCCGCCGTCGAGCTCACCCGGCCCGAGCACGACTGGGAGATCAAGGGCTTCTGGGTCAACGAGGGACCGGCCGTCCTCGAGCACGAGGGCACCCTCTACCTCACCTACTCGGGCGCGGCCACCGGCATCGACTACGCGATGGGCGTGCTCACCGCGTCGGCCGACGCGGACCTGCTCGACCCCGCCTCCTGGACCAAGAGCCCCACCCCGGTGTTCGTCTCCGATCCGAGCGTGCAGCGGTACGGCCCGGGCCACAACTCCTTCACCACCACGCCCGACGGCCAGCCGGTGCTGGTCTACCACGCACGCACCTACACCCACATCGAGGGCGACCCGCTGCGCGACCCCAACCGTCACGCCTGCGCACAGGTGCTGCGCTTCGACGAGGCGGGACGCCCCCTCTGGGGCACCCCCGCCCCGGGCACCCGCCCGGCCCCGACCTCCACCGAGGTGCTCCCGCCCTCGGGTGAGTTCTCATGAGCGCCGCCGTCACGCCCCCGAGCGCCGGCACGAGCCTGAAGAACCCCGCCTTCTGGAACTTCGGCGGGCTGTTCTTCTTCTACTTCGCGATCTGGCAGCTCGCCTTCACCTTCCTCAGCCGCTGGCTCGAGGTCGAGGCCGGCATGAGCCACGGCAACATCGGCCTGCTGAACTCCGTGATGGCGCTGACCGCCTTCTGCCTGCAGCCGCTGTACGGCTACCTGCAGGACAAGCTCGGCTTCCGCAAGCACCTGTTCGCCTTCGTGGTGCTCGTCGGCGCGCTGATGGGACCGTTCTTCGCGTTCGTCTTCACACCGCTGGTCGAGGTGAACCAGGTGCTCGGCGCGATCGTGGGCGGCCTGTTCCTCTCGCTCACCCTGAACGCCGGCGTCGGCATCGTCGAGGCGTTCAACGAGCGCAACTCGCGGGCCAACGGCTTCGAGTACGGGCACGTGCGCCTGTTCGGCTCCGTCGCCGGCGCGACCGCCTCCCTCATCGGCGGATTCCTCTGGGCCTCGGATCCGGACAACATCTGGTGGGCCGCGACCGTCTCCGCGATCGTGTTGGGCACCCTGCTGCTCGTGGCCCGCACCCCCAAGCCGGGCGATCCCGGCTATGCGGCGGTCGCGGCCGATGCCGCCGCCGAGGGCGGTGCCGACGCCGCTGCCGAAAAGCCCAAGGTCTCGCGCGAGACCGTGCTGACGCTGCTGCGCAGCCGCTCGTTCCTCGGCTTCATGGTGCTCATGTTCGGTGCCGCCGCCCTGTATGACGTGTTCGACCAGCAGTTCCCGAACTACTTCGCCCGCTTCGTCACCGGCGCGATCGACCCGCAGGTGCTGTTCTCCCGCGTGGTGTTCGTGCAGATCCTCGTCGAGGCGCTCGTGATGGTCGCGATGCCGTTCGTGATCAACCGGATCGGCGCGAAGCGGGGCCTGCAGCTGTTCGCGCTCGTGCTCGTGGTGCGGGTGGTCGGCTCGGCCTTCTTCACCCACACCTATCTGCTGATCTTCTGGCGGCTGCTCGCCGCGGTCGAGATGCCGCTGATGCTGGTCTCGGTGATGAAGTACATCACCCGCATGTTCGACGTGCGGATCTCCGCGACCGCTTACATGATCGGCTTCAACATGGCCAAGCAGGTGGGCATCGTCGTGTTCTCGTGGGTGTTCGGCATCGCCTACGACGTGATCGGCTTCAGCCTCTCCTACGTCATCATGGGCGCCGTGGTGCTGCTGGTGGTGCTGCTGGCCGGCTGGTTGATGGCCGACGACCGCCACCACGCCCTCGCCGACGGGTCCGTCGAACCCGCCGACGGGACGCCCTCGGAGACCGCCGCGCGCGTGTGAGCGTCGGCCCGTCGGCCGGCCGGGCCCTCGACGTGCCCGGCCGGCCGGGCCCCTGGGCGGGGGTCAGAGGTGGAGGGTGCCGCCGCGGGTGCGGAAGGCGCCGGGCGGCTGCCCGTAGCGCCGGCGGAACGCGGTGATGAACGCCCGCGGCTCCGGGTAGCCGCAGGCGCGGGCGATCTGCGCGACGGGCGCGTCGGAATCCAGCAGCAGGTGCGCGCCGCGCTCGAGCCGCATCCGCCGCAGCGCCGCCATGACCGACTCCCCGGTCTCGGCGGCGAACAGCCGCGCCGCGTGCCGGGTGGACAGGTGCACCACCGAAGCGGCGTCCTCCACCTGCAGCGGGCGGTCGAGGTTGTCGGCGAGGAAGCGCTCCATCGCGGCCACGCTCGAGACCGAGCGCGCGGTGGGGTCCACCTCGACGGCGAGATCCTCCGCCGTCGCGAACGCCCGCCCGGTCTCCACCACGAGGGCGCCGCCGAGGGCCCGCAGCTGCTCGCCCATCCCGGCGCGGGGCGAGCGCGCCTCCGCGCTCAGCGCCGAGATCAGGGCCGGCAGGGAGCCCAGCGCCGTCGAGACGCGGGGCCTGTCCTCGCGCAGCAGCCCATCCCACCAGCCCGGGGACGTGGCCGGGGAGGCGCCGACCGGCTGCAGGGCGATGCCCCAGAAGGCGATGCCCAGCCCCTCGACGGGATCGGAGATGATCTCGTGCACCTCGCCCGGACGGGCCACGAACACCGTGCCGGTCTCGACCCGGTGGTCCGCCCCGTCCACCGTGAAGGTGCCCGAGCCGCTGTAGGCCAGGCAGATCTCGTGGAACGAGTGGGTGTGCAGGTGGTTGCGCCACACCTGCGGCGTGAAGAAGCCCCAGCTGAGATAGCCCACCGTGAAGCCGTCGACCTCACCGGTCGAGAGCAGACCGGTGAGGTCGACGAAGTTCGCCGCATGGGCGACGAGATCCAGGGTCACGAACGCATCATGCCGTGCCGGCACGTCCCGTGGGATCGCTCCCGGCGAGCATGAGGCCCTGGCCGAGGGAGTGATCGTGCTGGGTGGTCAGCGGCGGATCGGCGGGATCGCGGAACTGGACCAGCCAGGTGGTGCGGGCCTCGTCGCTCACGTTCACGCCGGAGCTGTGCACCGTGAGGTAGGTGAAGAACAGGACGTCCCCGGCCTCCGCCTCCATCGGCTCCAGCTGATCCATGGGGAAGTCCGGCAGGTGGAAGCCGCCCTCCTCGGAGTGCTCGCGAGGCCCCTCGCGGTGGCTGCCCGGCGCGATGCGCACGCACCCCTTCACCTCGGGGGCGTCGTCGAAGTGGAAGATCGCGGCGGCCACCCGGTGGTGGGTGTGGGGGAAGAACGGGTGGTCCTGGTGCGCGGGGAACGGGGAGCCGTTCTCCGGCGGCTTGATGAACATCTTCGTGTGGTGCAGCTGCACGTCCGGGGTGCGCAGAACGGCTGCGGCCACGTCGGTGAAGCGCGGATCGGTGAGCAGCCGCGTGTACGCCGCGTCGTAGAACTGGGCGTCGTGCAGGTGCTGCAGGCTGGTCTTCTGACCCATCGCGACGCTCGCCGCCGCCTCCCAGGTGGGATCGTCCTTGCGGTCCAGAGAGGCGATCAGCTCGTGGCTGCGGGCGCGGTACTCCGCGGCCTCCTCCGGGGTGAGGAGGCCTTTGACCAGCACATACCCCTGTTCATCGTAGGTGTCGGCCAGGGCGTCGAGATCGGTGCGGGGGGTGGAGAGGGTGGTCATGATCGACCCTTCCATGAGTGGGGGACTGCGGTGTCTTCGTGCACTTCGAGGCTAGGAGAGCCGACGTGACGGTCTCCAGGCCTGCGCCGGACGCAGAGGTTCGCAGAACGGACATGGGCAGGTCGGGAGCGCCGGGCGGAGGGGCGGGCCGCCGGGCGACTCCGGGTGGGAAGGGTGCGGCCCGGGGTGCGCGACGAACTTCTTGTCGCCTGCGTGGGCTCAACCCCGTAGAGGCGTTGAGTCCACGCAGGGAGCAAGAAGTTCGTTCCCTGTCGCGGGTGGGGCACCTGTCGCGGGTGGGGCGTCTGTCGCCGGTGGGGCGCCGGGTGGGGGCCCGGGCGGCGGAGGCTGCTCGGGCTGCGTGGGCGGATCCGGGGCGGGGTCGGGGGAGGGCGCCGGCGGCCGGCCGGGGAGAGGCATGGGCGGGGTGTCCGGCGGAGGGCCGGGAGGGTCGGTCGGCGGATGCGTGGGCGGGTCTGTGGGCGGCTGCCCCGGCGGGGTCAGCGGCGGCTCGCTCGGCGGGGGCAGAGTGCCTCCGGCCGACGGGGCCCCGAGCGGGCGGAGGTGAGCAGAACGGTCGGTCATGACGAGTCCTTCCGTGGAGGGTCGGCGACCTGTGGGCGCCTCCCCGAGAGCGGTGCGCGGCCTGCTCAGCTCTCGAGCATCCGTGACCTGGTCAGGAACCTCTTCCCGTCGGGCGATTCGAGGCTGAACCCGCCGCCGCGCCCGTCCACCAGGTCGATCGTGAGATGGGTGTGGCGCCAGTAGGCGAACTGCTCCCGGCTCATCCAGAAGTCCAGCGGGCTGGTGGTGCCGTCCGGCAGCGGGATCGCGACGTGGCCCATGCGCACGTCCGCATCCCCGGTGATGAGGTCGCCCTCGGGGTAGCACATGGGGGAGGAGCCGTCGCAGCATCCGCCGGACTGGTGGAACATCAGCGGGCCGTTGCGGTCGATGAGCCGCTGGATCTGCGCGACGGCGGCCTGGGTGAACGCGACCCGGGAGAAGTCCTCGCCCTCGATCGTCGGCTCCATCTCGAGGACGTCGTCGGCCGGGCTCGGCGCAGGCAGATCCGGGGCGGGAGGCTGGTCCGGCTGAGGTGCCGGGGTGGTGGTGGGGTGCTGGGTCATGATCCGTCCTTCCGCAGTGGATCCGACGGGCCGATCCCGCGGTGCGGGCCGGTCCGTCGGCCCCGCAGCGCGGACCGGCCCGTCGGCCGAGCCGGTCGGAGGCTGCTCAGAAGAAGCCGAGCTTCTGCTCCGAGTAGCTGACCAGCAGGTTCTTCGTCTGCTGGTAGTGGTCGAGCATCATCAGGTGGTTCTCCCGACCGATGCCCGAGGACTTGTACCCGCCGAACGCGGAGTGCGCCGGGTAGCTGTGATAGTGGTTCACCCACACGCGACCGGCCTGGATGGCGCGGCCGGCGCGGTAGACGGTGTTCTGCTGCCTCGACCACACACCGGCGCCCAGCCCGTACAGGGTGTCGTTCGCGATCGAGATCGCCTCGTCGTAGCCGTCGAACCGCGTCAGCGCGAGCACCGGACCGAAGATCTCCTCCTGGAAGATCCGCATCGAGTTGTCGCCCTCGAAGATCGTGGGGGTGACGTAGTAGCCGCCCGAGAGGTCGCCGCCGAGATCGGCGCGCTCGCCGCCGGTGAGCAGCTTCGCGCCCTCCTGCGTGCCGATGTCGAGGTAGGAGAGGATCTTCTCCAGCTGGTCGTTGCTGGCCTGCGCGCCGATCATCGTGTCGGTGTCCAGCGGGTCGCCCTGCGTCGTGGCCTCCACGCGGGCGATGCCGTCGGCCACGAAGGAGTCGTAGATCGAGGACTCCACGAGCGCCCGCGAGGGACAGGTGCACACCTCGCCCTGGTTCAGCGAGAACATCGCGAAGCCCTCGAGCGCCTTGTCGTAGTAGTCGTCCTGGGCGGAGGCGACGTCGCCGAAGAAGATGTTCGGGCTCTTGCCGCCCAGCTCGAGGGTGACCGGGATCAGGTTCTGCGAGGCGTACTGCATGATCAGACGCCCGGTGGTGGTCTCGCCGGTGAAGGCGATCTTCCGGATCCGCTTGTTCGAGGCGAGCGGCTTGCCGGCCTCCGCGCCGAAGCCGTTGACGATGTTCAGCACGCCCTCGGGCAGGAGATCGCCGATCAGCTCGGCGAGCACCATGATCGAGGCCGGGGTCTGCTCGGCGGGCTTGAGCACCACGGCGTTGCCGGCCGCGAGCGCGGGCGCCAGCTTCCAGGTCGCCATGAGCAGCGGGAAGTTCCACGGGATGATCTGGCCGACCACTCCGAGCGGCTCATGGAAGTGATAGGCGACGGTGTCGTCGTCGATCTGCGACAGGGCACCCTCCTGCGCCCGGATCGCGCCGGCGAAGTACCGGAAATGGTCCACCGCCAGCGGCAGATCCGCGTTCAGGCACTCGCGGATCGGCTTGCCGTTGTCCCACGTCTCGGCCACCGCCAGCATCTCGAGGTTCTCCTCGATGCGGTCGGCGATCCGGTTCAGGATCAGCGCGCGTTCGGCGACCGACGTCGCCCCCCATGCGGGGGCGGCGGCGTGTGCGGCGTCGAGCGCGAGCTCGATGTCCTCCGCGGTGGAGCGCGCCACCTCGGTGAACACCTGGCCGGTGACGGGCGTGGGGTTCTCGAAGTACTCGCCCTTCACGGGCGCGACCCAACCACCGCCGATGTAGTTCTCATAGCGGGCCTTGAAGCTGACCTTCGCCCCGTCGGTGCCCGGGCGTGCGTAGACGCTCATGTGCAGTGCTCTCCTCGTGCTCGTCGTCGAGTCGGGAACGCGGGCCGTCCATCGCCGTGCGGGCCGAGCAGCGGCCGCGTTATGACGTAGGTCACCCAGCATAGGGGGTCGTGCTGGTCATAGGGTGACCGGCATGGAACATCGTCACCTCGGTCGCTCCGGCCTCAAGATCAGCGAGATCATCTACGGCAACTGGCTCACCCATGCCTCCCAGGTGGAGGACGACCGCGCCCGCGCCTGCGTGCGCGCCGCCCTCGACTCCGGCATCTCCACCTTCGACACGGCGGACACCTACGCCAACACCGCCGCCGAGGTCGTGCTCGGCGAGGCGCTGAAGGGCGAGCGGCGCGAGTCGCTCGAGATCTTCACCAAGGTGTACTTCCCCACCGGCCCCCAGGGCCACAACGACACCGGCCTGTCCCGCAAGCACATCCGCGAGTCGATCGACGCCTCCCTGCGCCGCCTCCAGATGGACTACGTCGACCTCTACCAGGCGCACCGCTACGACTACGCGACGCCGCTGGAGGAGACCATGCAGGCGTTCGCCGACGTGGTCCACTCCGGCAAGGCGCTGTACATCGGCGTCTCCGAGTGGAACGCGGATCAGATCCGCGCCGGCCATCAGCTGGCCCGCGAGCTCGGCATCCAGCTGATCTCCAACCAGCCGCAGTACTCGATGCTGTGGCGCGTGATCGAGGAGCGCGTGGTGCCCACCTCGCGCGAGCTGGGCGTGTCCCAGATCGTGTGGTCCCCGGTCGCGCAGGGCATCCTCACCGGCAAGTACACGCCCGGCGCCGAGGCGCCCGAGGGCTCCCGCGCCCGGGACGAGAAGGGCGGCGCCGACATGATCAAGCGCTTCCTGGACGACCCGGTGCTCGAGGCGGTGCAGGGCCTCGCACCGATCGCCGAGGACCTGGGCCTCACCCTGGCGCAGCTCGCCGTGGCCTGGGTGCTCAGCAACGACAACGTCGCCGGCGCGATCATCGGCGCCTCCCGGCCCGAGCAGGTCACCGAGAATGTCAAGGCCTCCGGCGTCACCCTCGACGCCGACGTGAAGGCCCGCATCGACGAGGTGCTCGGCGACATCCCCGAGACCGACCCCGCCAAGACCGTCTCCCCGGCCCAGCGCCTGGCCTGACCGCCAGGGACGGCCGGTCCGGGAACGAACTTCTTGTGCCCTGCGTGACCTCAACACCATATAGGCCGTGAGGTCACGCAGGGCACAAGATCTTTGTCGTCTGCGCCGGTGTGGCGGCTGCGGCCAGCTGGGCTCGGCGGCTCGGCGGCTCGGCGGCTCAGCGGCTCGGCGGCTCAGCGGCTGGCGGGGTCGGAGTCGATGCCCCGCACCTCCGGCGGCAGCTCGCCGCCGGTCTTGCCGTGCAGCTGGTGGCCGTCGGCCCGCAGCTCCCAGAAGGTCGCACCCTCGATGCCGAGCTTGCGCGGGTCGAACTGCGGATCCAGCCCCTTCTTCTTCTGCTGGCGGTAGTCCTTGAGCGCCTTCAGGGCCGGGCCCTGGATGAGCAGGATGCCGATGATGTTCAGCCAGGCCATGGTGCCCACGCCGATGTCGCCCAGGCCCCAGGCGGAGCCGGCGGTGGTCACGGCGCCGTAGGCGACGGAGACCAGCACCAGCGCCTGCAGGAGGCGGAAGATGGCCCGCGCCAGCACGCGGTTCTTCATCTTGCGGGTGAGGTAGTTCAGGTTCACCTCGGCCATGTAGTAGTAGGCCACGATCGTGGTGAACACGAAGAACGACAGCGCGATCGCGATGAAGCTCGGGCCGGCGCCGGGGAACACCGAGTCGAGGCCGGCCTGCACGAAGCCGGGGCCGGGCTCGACATCCACCGGCAGGTCGCCGATGCCGCCGCCGATCACCGGCGAGGTGCCGTCGAGCCACTTCTCGTTCTCGAAGGTGTTGAACATGCCGGTGGAGATGATGATGAACGCGGTCGCGGAGCACACGAACAGCGTGTCGATGTACACCGAGAACGACTGGGCGAAGCCCTGCTTGGCCGGGTGGGAGACCTCGGCCGCCGCCGCGGCGTGCGGGCCGGTGCCCTGGCCGGCCTCGTTGGAGTAGATGCCGCGCTGCACGCCCCACTTGATGGCCAGGCCGAGGATCGCGCCGAAGACCGGCTGGACGCCGAAGGCGCTGCCGAAGATCAGGCCGAACACGCGCGGGATGTCCTCAAAGTTCAGGAAGAACACGACGAGGGCGATGAGGACGTAGAGGATCGCCATCACCGGCACCACGATCACGGCGAAGTGGGCGATGCGCTTCACGCCGCCGATGACGATGAAGCCCAGCAGGATCACGAGGCCGATAGCGGTCACCCAGGTGGGGATGTCCCAGGCGTTGTGGATCGCGGAGGCCATGCCGTTGGCCTGCACGCCCGGCAGGAAGACGCTCATCGCGATGATGGTGACGGCGGCGAAGAGGATGCCGTAGAGGACCGACAGGCCGCGGAACCTGTGCTTGTAGGCCTTCTCGAAGTAGTACGCCGGGCCGCCGCGGTACTCGCCGGTGTCCGGATCCTTCTCCTTGTAGATCTGGCCGAGGGTGCACTCGATGAAGGAGGTGGAGGCGCCGAGGAAGGCGGAGGCCCACATCCAGAACACGGCGCCCGGGCCGCCGAAGGCGATCGCGGTGGCGACACCGCCGATGTTGCCCATGCCCACGCGTCCGGCGAGGGACATCATCAGCGACTGGAAGGAGGAGGTGCCGTCCGGCGAGGTCTTGCCCTTCTTGAGCTGGTCGAGCATGTCGGGGAGGTTGCGCACCTGGAGGAGGCCGGTGCGGATGGTGAAGTACAAGCCGGCGAGCAGGCATAGGACGATCAGCGGGATCGACCAGATGTAGTCGTTCATCGACTCGATAAGTCTGGCGAACATGAGTGCTCCTGGGGTAGGGAAGCGACGACACCCTTGGCGTCGCGCACGGGTGAGCGCGGTCACTCTCAGTGCTGGGGGGAACATATCGGACTTGTGGGGCTCCGACCGTCCGTTCAGCCCCGTGTTGCGAGGTCGTTATGCAACGCGCCCGCCCGGTGCTTGCGTCACCCCTGATCGCAGCCCGCAGACGGGTGCGCGTCACCGGGGCGGCCGGGGAGCGCTCGGCGTGTCGTGAGCGGGATCGCGTGCGGGCGTTCGTGGTGGAGGGCGAGGAGCCGTTACACTGGAGCAGACCCCTCGTGCGGTGTCATCTTGCTGAACTCCCCCAGGGCTTGACGGCAGCAAGGGCAGGTGAGCTCTGGCAGGTGCACGAGGGGTCGCTTCATGCCTGCGGGCAGGGCCTCCTCGACCGCCTCCCTGCCTCGGCTGCGCTCCGTCATCGATCGCGCCACTTCATCGACCCACGCCCTCCGCGGCCCTCGCGGCCGGCCGGCGGCCCGCGGCGAACCGGGCGAGGTTCGCGGTGGCGGCAGTTGTCGCCGAAGGCTCATTGCGGCGGGACTTTGGTCACGAGTTCCATGATTTTCTGCCCATTCTTCAGGGTCTACTACCGGGTAGTTGAAAAACTCCGTTGACCGTCGGCAAATGCCGTGCTAGATCCTGATGCCCAGTTCTTCGACCTGCGACGATAAGTGTTGACCCCTTCGGGAAATGCTGTGTAATCTCTGGGAAGTTCGGCTGGCACAAGGCGGTGTCGGGCCCCGGGAGAACGGATCCTCGACGTGAGTGTTCTGCAGAGACCTGAACAGGGAGAAAAGCGCTCGGAGATTTCGATCTCCAAGGGATGGGTTCAGGGCGTCGCGCTCGTGCTCGTGTTCGGCTTCTTCGTGATGGGTGTCCTCGCGTACCGGACCTACACCGACTCGATGCCGCTGCCGGAGCGCGTGGTCAGCGAGAGCGGGGAGACCGTCTTCACGCAGGAGGAGATCACCCGCGGCCAGGACGTCTTCCTCACCCGCGGCATCCAGCAGTACGGATCGATCGTCGGCCACGGTGCCTACCTCGGTCCGGACTACACCGCCGAGTACCTCCGGCTGAGCTCCGAGCACATCCGCGGCGAGCTCGAAGCCCAGGGCGTGCAGGATCCGTCGGAGGCCACGGTGCAGATGCAGCGCACCAACCGCTTCGACGAGGAGACCGGCATCCTCGTGCTCACCGATGAGCAGATCAGCGCGTTCGAGGAGGCGACCTCGCATTACGCCGAGGTGTTCGGGGATCCGACCACTGCGCACGGGCTGATCCCGAACGCGATCACCGACCCGCAGGAGATCCGCGAGCTCACCGCCTTCTACGCCTGGACGGCCTGGGCGAGCGCCGCGGAGCGCCCGGGGTTGGGGTACTCGTACACCAACAACTGGCCGGCCGAGCCGCGCGTGGACAACCATCCGACGGCGGACATCCTGGTCTGGTCCGCGATCTCCCTGGTGGCGCTGCTGGCGGGACTCGGCATCCTCTTCGCCGTCTACGGCCGCTGGAGCAGCTCGCTGGGCTGGAAGGGGAACGACACCACGGCGCTGAAGTTCCTCCAGCCCGGCGAGGTCGGCATCACCAGGGCCCAGAAGTCCACCGCCTGGTTCTTCCTCGTGGTCGCGCTGCTGTTCCTGATCCAGTCCACGGTGGGCGCCTCCGTCGAGCACTACCGGGTGGAGCTCCAGGGGTTCTTCGGCCTGGATCTCGCCCAGATCTTCCCCTTCAACCTCGCCCGCACCTGGCATGTCCAGCTCTCGCTGCTCTGGACCGCGGCGTCGTTCCTCGCCGCCGCGATCTTCCTCGCCCCGATCATCGCCGGGCGGGAGCCCAAGGGGCAGCACGTGCTCTCCTACGGGCTCCTCGGCGCGCTCGCCCTCGTGGTGGTCGGGATGCTCGGCGGCACCGCCATCAGCATCTACGGCCCCTCCTGGGCGAAGGGGTCGCCGTTCTTCTCGCAGCAGTGGGAGTACCTCGACCTGCCGCGCGCCTTCCAGGTGCTGCTGGTCGTCGGGCTGTTCCTGTGGTTCCTCATCATCTTCCGTGCGATCCGCTCGCGGCTGCGGACCGAGTCGAAGTTCAACATGCCCTGGCTGTTCGTCTACGCGGCGCTCGCGATCCCCGCCTTCTACGCGGTGGGTCTGCTCGCGACCAACGAGACGCACCTGACCGTCGCCGAGTTCTGGCGCTTCTGGGTGGTGCACCTGTGGGTCGAGGACTTCCTGGAGCTGTTCACCACCGTGATGGTGGCGTACCTGTTCGTGATGCTCGGCGTGGTGCGCCGCCGCATCGCCATCCAGATCATCCTGCTGGACGTGATCCTCTATTCGGCGGGCGGGGTCATCGGCACGATGCACCACCTGTACTTCTCCGGCACTCCGGTGGAGCACATGGCCCTCGGGGCGGTCTTCTCGGCGCTCGAGGTGATCCCGTTGACCTTCCTCACCGTCGAGGCGTGGACGTTCCTGCAGCTCGGCGCCCGCCAGGAGTCGCGCTCGAGCGCCCCGTTCCCGCACCGGTGGGCCGTGATGTTCCTGGTCGCCGTCGGCTTCTGGAACTTCCTCGGCGCCGGCGTGTTCGGATTCCTGGTGAACCTGCCGATCGTCTCCTACTACCAGATCGGCACCTCGCTCACCGCGAACCATGCGCACGGCTCGATGATGGGTGTCTACGGGATGCTCGCAGTCGGGCTGGCGCTGTTCGCCCTGCGCTACATCATCCGACCGTCGAAGTGGCCGGACCGCCTCGCGAAGATCTCCTTCTGGTCCCTGAACATCGGGCTGGCCTGGATGCTGTTCGCGACCCTGCTGCCGCTGGGAGTGATGCAGCTGTGGGCCTCGGTGAACCAGGGCTACTTCGAGGCCCGCACGCTCGGCTATGTCACCAATCCGGGCAACCTCGTGCTCGAGTGGATGCGCATGCCCGGTGATGTGCTCTTCCTGGTGGGCGGGGTGCTGCCCTTCGTGTTCATCACCTGGCTCGGCGTGCGTCACGCCATCCGCCCCACGGTGACGCGGATGGAGCCGGAGACCCTCTTCGTCGAGGAGACCGCCGCGGCGCGCGCGGACCGCACCGGGGAGGCGGCGGCCCCCGTCGGCGCCGACGGGGGGATGCTCGGTGCGGAGGCGGGCCCCCTCCCGCCCGGCCGAGCACGGGGCCGACGACGGGCCGATGTCCCGGACGCCGCCGGGGCCGGCCGCTCGGCCGACGGGGGCGCGGGGCGCAGCCGCTACGCCTCCGACCGCCGCGAGGACGAGTCCGAGGGGCCGAGCTCATGAGCGGGATCGAGACGACCGCCTGGCTGTTCGGCGGCTACGGGGTGGTGCTGGTGGTGATCGCCTACGGCATCGACCTGCTGGCCCGGCGCGCCCATGTCGTCACCACCGAGCAGCACCACCTCGGCTTCGTCTATCACGAGGACCACGATGCGTGGCTGTGCCCGGAGGACCAGTGGCTGTGGCCGACCTCCTTCGACCCGGGCAACCGGGTGATGCGGTATCGGGGGCGTCCGCAGGTGTGCAACAGCTGCCCGGTGAAGGACACCTGCACCCCCTCCGACGACGGGCGGGAGATCAGCCGCGCCGTCGATGCCTGGCCCTCCTCGGAATCGGCCCGCTTCCACCGCGGGATCGCGTGCGCCGTGACCGTCCTGGCCGTGCTGTTCCCGCTGGTCACCTCGTTCACGGTGGCGACCTGGGCGAGCCAGGCGCTGCTGCTGGCGATCGCCGGAGCGGTCGCGCTCGCCGGGCTGCCGCTGTGGTCCCACCTGCGCCGCTCGCCCGTGGACCCCGACGGAGTGCTGTTCCGCTCGCTGGACGAGAACCTCGAGGAGCGCGCGCAGGCCGCCGAGGCTGTCCGGCGTCGCCGGACGGAGTACGCCTCGGACCGCCGCCCGGAGCCGGGCGAGCCCGTGCCCCTCGCGCTCGGCCGCACCCGCTACTCCTCGCAGCGACGGGAGGCCGACGGGAATGTCTGAGGTCATGATCGCCGTCATCATCGTCGCCGCCCTGCTGCTCGCGCTGCTCGTCGCCTCGCTGAAGGTGGTGCGGGAGTACGAGCGCCTGGTGGTCTTCCGACTGGGCCGGCTGCGCGGCGAGCTCGGGCCGGGGCTCGTGCTGATGCTGCCCTTCCTGGACCGCTCCGTGCGGGTGGACCAGCGCGTGGTCACCCTGACCATCCCGCCCCAGGAGGTCATCACGCGCGACAACGTCACCGCACGCGTGAACGCCGTGGTGATGTTCAAGGTCGCCGATCCGGTCCGCTCCGTGATGGCGGTGGAGAACCATGCGGTGGCGACCTCGCAGTTCGCGCAGACCACGCTGCGCTCGGTCGTCGGCCGGGCGGACCTCGACACCCTGCTCGCCCACCGCGCGGATCTCAACGAGGACCTCTACCAGTCGATCGCCCATCAGGCCGTGCCCTGGGGTGTGGACGTGGTGGTCGTCGAGATCAAGGACGTGGAGATCCCCGAGCTGATGCAGCGGGCGATGGCTCGCCAGGCCGAGGCCGAGCGGGAGCGGCGCGCCAAGGTGATCAGCGCCCACGGCGAGCTCGAGGCCTCGGAGGAGCTGCGGGACGCGGCGCGGACCCTCGGCGAGGCCCCTGCTGCGCTCCAGCTGCGGTATCTGCAGACCCTGCTCGAGCTGGGGGCGGATCAGAACTCCACCGTGGTCTTCCCCCTGCCGATGGACATCATCACCCCCTTGATGGGGGCTCTGAAGCAGTTCGCCCCCGGGGAGGACGGGACGAGCCCGCCGCCCGCCGCTGAGGACAGCTCAGGAGGACCCTCATGACGGACCACGACCCCCGCACCTCGACCCCGGTCGATCCCCCCGCCCCGGCCTCGACGGGCGCCCAGGCCCCGGCCGCGCCTGCTGCGGACGCTCCCGTCCGGCCCGGTCGCCGGGTTCGGCTGGAGCCCACCCCGTCCGGGTTCTGGCGCATGCTGCTGGGCCTGGCCGTGGCGCTGCTCGCCCCGTTCTTCGGCATCCTCTTCGGCAGCGGGCTGGGCGTCGAGACCGGCGTCGACCGCATGAGCCCTCTGTACTGGGGGTTCTTCCTCGGCGGGCTGATCGGGGCCGTGGGGCTCCTCGTGGCCGTGCTCGGCGCGATGGCCCTGCTGCGGCACCGTCGCGCGGACTGGTCCGAGACTGGGCACCGCGAGGGCGAGCCTGCTGAGATCGAGTCTCCCGGAGGTGGCCTGTGACCACCGACGAACTGCGGCCCTCGCTCGCTGCGCGGCCGACGGTGCGATCCGAGCGGGCCGCCGACCGTGCGATGCGCCGCCTGCTCGGCGTCCGCGCACCGGATCCGACGTCCGCCCGCGGAGCACACCGTGCATTCCGCGTCTCGGTGGTCGTCTCAGCGGTGCGCTGTCTCGTCACCTACATCGCGATCCCCGTGCTGCTGCCGCTGCTGAGCCTCGCAGGCTGGGTCGCCGCCCCGGTGGGGATCGTGCTGTGCGTGATCGCCGGGATCAGCGGTGTGCTCAGCGTGCGGCGCTTCTGGCGTGCCGATCACCGCCACCGCTGGACGTACACCGCCTTCATCGCAGTGGTGTTCGCCGTCCTCACCCTCTCCGTCCTCACCGAGCTCGGACGACTAGGAGTCCTTCCATGAGCAGCATCCACGACCGTCCCGCCCCGCAGTCCCGGTCCCACGACGACTGGGTGCCCGAGGACCGCGAGCCCTCCGCGGCGGAGAACAACTTCATGAGCTTCGCCCTGTTCGGCTTCCTCATCCTCTTCGGGCTCGGCTGTCTGATCATCTTCTGAGCCGTCCGGTCCCCGGCGCCGGCCTCCGCCGAGTCGCCCCCGGTCGGCCCCGTCGTCGCCCTCATCCGGCCCCGGCCGGGGGATATCCCGAACCGCTCCGGGCGGATCCCCTGCTTCCGCGACCGCCGCCGAGCTCCCTAGCGTGGAGGACGACGCGGTGCCCACCCCGGTGCCCGCGCATCCTCATCAGGAGCGCACGATGTCCCCCACCGCAGCCTCCCCGGCCTCCTCCCTCCTCCCCTCGTCCATCGCCCCGCGCCCCGACCTCGGCCGTGTCGCCGCCTTCCTCGGCATCGCGCTGAGCGTCACCGCGGCGCTGTCCCTCCTCGTCGCGGCCGGGATCCTGCCCACGGCCGCCGTCGGCCTCATCGTGCCGCTCGCCCAGCTGTCCCCGCTGCTCGCGGCGCTGCTGGTGCGCCGTCGTGGCGAGCCGCGCCGCGAGGCGCTCGGCCTGGCCGTCCCCTCATGGCGCCTGATGCTCCTCGCGTCCCTCGGCGCGGTCGCCGCCTTCGTGATGGTGCCGCTGGCGCGGGTCCTGATCGGCCTCGGCGCCGGCGCCCCGCCGCTCACCGACCCTGCGCCCGTGCAGGGCCTGCTGCTCGCCGTGCCCTCGGTGCTGCTCCTGCAGGCGCTCCTCGCGATCGGCGAGGAGACCGGATGGCGCGGCTGGCTGCAGCGCGAGCTCACTCCGCTCGGATTCTGGCCGATGTCCCTGCTCATCGGCCTGGCATGGGCGCTGTGGCATGCACCGATCGTCCTCGCCCTCGGCCTCGCCCCGCGCGAGGCGGTGACCTACCTCGGCACGATCGTCGCCGTCGCTCCGCTGCTGTCCGCGCTGCGCGAGATCTCCGGCACCGTGTGGCCGGCGGTGCTCGGCCACGCCCTGCTCAACAGCGTCCGCGTCGCCATCGAGCAGAACGTGCTGGGGCCGGTCGGTCCGGGCGTCGCCTGGCTGCTCGACCTCAGCTCCTGGGCGCTGTGGATCGCGGTGGCCTGGATGGTGCTGCGCATCGGCGGATCGCCGGATCCTGCGCCGCGGGGCCGCACCCCTTCCCCGCGCGCCGCCCGCGCCGTAGCGTGACGGGACCACGTCCGCGAGGCAGGGAGCCGCTGTGAGGATCGAGACCGTCCACCGGGTCGCCCATCCGCTGCCCGATGTCCTGGCCTGGTACGACAGGCCCGGCGCGATCGTGCGCCTCACCCCGCCCGGCCTCGCCTCCGCGGAGGAGCCCGCCGCCGGAGGGATGCACGCCGGCCGGCTGGTCGGTGCGCGCCTCGGCCCACCGGTGCTGCCCGACCTGCTGCGCCCCCATTGGCTCCTGCGCCACGTCGAGCAGCCCCGCGAGGGCAGCTTCGTGGACCAGCAGGTGCGCGGCCCGTGGCGCACCTGGCGGCACGAGCACCATCTCGAGGCCGACGGCTCCGGCACCGCGATCCGCGACAGCCTCGAGGTCGAGCTGCCCCGCCGCCTCGAGCGCCTCGCCCCGGTGGCCGAGTCCCAGGTGCGGCGCCTGCTCGCCTTCCGCGCCCGCCAGCTGCACGACGACCTCGCCTTCCACGCCCGCCACGCCCACGTGCCCCGCCGCACCATCGCGATCACCGGCTCCTCCGGTCTGATCGGCACCCAGCTCGCCGCCCTGCTCGAGACCGGCGGGCACACCGTGCGGAGGATGGTGCGCGAGCCCGAGGTCGCCCCGGGCGAGATCTCCTGGAACCCGAAGACCGGCGAGCTGGACCCCGCGGACCTCGAGGGCGTCGACGTGGTGGTCAACCTCGCCGGCCGCTCGATCGCGACGCGATGGACCGCGACCGCCCGGCGCGAGATCCGCGACTCCCGCCTCAACGGCACCGTGCTCCTCTCCCGCACCCTGGCCGGGATGCGGGAGGGCCCGGCCGCCCTCGTGCAGGCCTCCGCGATCGGGCTGTACGGGCCGCGCCGCCCCGGGGAGCTGCTCACCGAGGCCGATCCGGGCGGGGAGGGCTTCCTCGCCGACCTGGTCCGTGACTGGGAGGGCGCGAGCCGCGCCGCTGCCGAGGCCGGGGTGCGAGTGGCGCAGGTGCGCACCGGGATGGCGCTCAGCGACGCCGGCGGCTCCCTGCTGCCGCAGCTGCCGCTGTTCCTCGCCGGCGTGGGCGGCCGCCTCACCGACGGCGAGGCCATGACCTCCTGGATCTCGCTCGACGACGTCGTGCGCGCCTTCGCCCACGCCGCCCTCGACGCGGAGGTGACCGGGCCGCTCAACGGCGTCGGCCCGCAGCCCGTCACCGCGCGCGAGTTCGCCCGCACCCTGGGCGGCATCCTGCACCGGCCCGCCCTGCTGCCGGTCCCTCCGGCCGGACCGCGACTGGTGCTCGGCGCCGCTGCGGCCGACGAGCTGATCCGCACCGACCAGAACGTCTCCTCCGCCCGGCTCGAGGCGAGCGGCTTCACCCCCGTCCACACCCGGCTCGAGGACGCCCTGCGGCACGTGCTGCGCCGCTGACGACCTCGCAGAGCACCCCGCTAGTGGTCGGAGGTCTGGGGTGGGTGCGGTGCTGCGTCGTCGGCGCCTGCGCGTCGTCGACGGCCCGGTGACGTGGCGTTCGGTAGGCTCCACCGGAAGAACATGCCGCGCGGTGCGCGCAAGCGTCGGCCCAGCGGCCCGATGTCTGCGGTGGGCCGTGCCGCCAGCGCCTGCCGCCTCGCCCGACCCCTCGGGCGCCTCGCGAGTCCCGGGAAGGACCGAGCCGATGCACCCCACCCCCGCCCCGAGCCCTTCGCCGCGCCCAGCGCCCCGCGGGACCCACCGCGCGGCCGCGAGGCCCGACGCCGACTCGGTGCTCGCCCTCGACGCCCCGGCCACGGACTGGGCCGGCGGCACCCTGCCCATCGGCAACGGCCGCGTCGGCGCGACCTTCTGGGGCGATCCCGTGCACGGCGTCATCCAGCTCAACGAGATCAGCCTCTGGTCCGGGACGATCGACTACGACAACGCCCTGCACGGCCACGCGGAGCGCGACATGGACACCTCCATGACCGGCTTCGGCTCCTTCCTCTCCGGCGGCCGCCTGCTGCTCGACGTGCGGGGCGCCGACGGCTCCGCCGCCCCCGTCGACGGCGCGCCGCTGCGCCGCGAGCTCGACGTGAGCACCGGCCTGCACACGATCCACTCCCGCGCCCCGGGCGACATCGCCGTGCACCAGGAGGCCTTCGCCTCCGCCCCGGCCGATCTGCTCGTGCTCGCGCTCGAGGCCGAGGCGCCGCTGCGCATCGACCTCGCGCTCGAGAGCGACCAGGAGGGCACCACCCTCTGGGCCGAGGAGCAGCAGCGCACGCTCTGGGCCACCGGCACCCTCGGCAACGGACTGCGCCACGCGACCGCCGTGCACCTCCTCGAGCACGACGGGACCGCCCGCGTCGCGGCCGACGGCAGCGGCGCGCAGCTCCACGACGCCACCCGCCTGGTGCTGCTCGTGGACCAGGCCACCGACTACCTGCGCGACCCGGAGCAGGGATGGCGCGGCGAGGATCCCGTGACCGCCGTGCGCACCCGCCTCGCGGACGCGTCCCGCACCGGCCACGCCGCACTGCGCCGCGCACACCTCGCCCATCTCACCGCCCTCACCTCCCGCGTGAGCCTGCGGGGCGAGGCGTCGCCCGCCGAGGTGCTGGCCCTGCCCGTCGACCGGCGGATCGAACGCGTCGCGGCGGGGGAGCGGGACCCCTCGCTCGAGCGGCTGCTGTTCGCCTACGGCCGCTACCTGCTGCTCTCCTCCTCCCGGCCCGGCGGCCTGCCCGCCAACCTGCAGGGCCCGTGGAGCCACTCGAACCATCCCCAGTGGTCCTCGGACTACCACTCGAACATCAATGTGCAGATGGCCTACTGGCCCGCCGAGGTGACCGGCCTCCCGGAGACGCACGAGGCGCTGATCGGCTGGCTGCTGGCCAGCCGCGACGCGCTGCGCCGCGCCACCCGGCACACCTTCGGCCCGGTGCGGGGATGGACCGCCCGCACCTCCCAGTCGCCGTGGGGCGGCAACGCCTGGGAGTGGAACACCGTCTCCAGCGCCTGGTACGCCATCCACGTGCTCGAGCACTGGGACTTCACCCGCGACGCCGAGTTCGCGCGCGCGATCGCCTGGCCCTTCGTGGACGAGGTGTGCCAGTTCTGGGAGGACCGCCTCATCGAGGGGGAGGACGGCACCCTGCTGGCCCCCGACGGCTGGTCCCCGGAGCACGGCCCCCGCGAGCACGGCGTCATGCACGACCAGCAGATCGTGCGCGAGCTCTTCGGACGAGCCGGCGCGCTCGCCGAGGAGGTGGGGGCCGACGAGACCCGCCGCGCCGCGCTGCGCACGATCGCGGAGCGGCTCGGCGGGGAGAAGATCGGCGCCTGGGGCCAGCTGCAGGAATGGCAGGAGGACCGCGACGACCCCGCAGACCTCCACCGCCACACCTCCCACCTGTTCTCCCTCTACCCGGGCAGCCACATCATCCGCGCCGCGCCCGCCCTGCAGCGGGCCGCGCGGGTCTCCCTCCTCGCGCGCTGCGGGCTGCCGCCGTCGGAGGACGGCTCCGAGCAGCCGGCCGACCAGCCCGTCCCCGAGGACCTCGAGACCACGGTCAGCGGCGATTCGCGACGGTCCTGGACCTGGCCCTGGCGGGCGGCGCTCTTCGCGCGGCTCGGCGACGGCGACGGAGCCCACGCGATGCTCCGCGGCCTGCTGCGCTGCTCCACCCTGCCGAACCTGTGGGCCACCCACCCGCCGTTCCAGCTCGACGGCAACTTCGGGATCACCGCGGCCATCGCCGAGATGCTGGTGCAGAGCCACGAACGCACCGAGGACGGCCAGGTGCTGGTGCGCCTGCTGCCCGCCCTGCCCACGGCCTGGGCCGGCTCCGGGGCGGTGCAGGGCCTGCGGGCGCGCGGCGGGCTCGTGGTCGACGTGGCCTGGGAGGAGGGTGCCGTCACCGACTGGTCGCTCGCAGCGGTGAGCTCGGGCGCGGTGCGCGAAGCGGTGGTCGTGATCGGGGAGGCGGAGACGGTCGTCGAGGTGCCGGCGGCCGGCTGAGCCGCGCGTGCGGCGCGCGCTGCGCCGGAGCGTCGGGCAGGGGGCGTCCCAGCGGGGGATGCGCCGGGCCGGCGGCCGGACCTCCGCGGCCTCAGAGATGCTCGGCGGGATGCTCCGCGAGGGCGGTCGCCTGTTCGGCAGGACGCACCTCGGTCACGACGCGCGCCGATCCGGCCCGGCCCGGGCCGAGCAGCGCGTTGACCACTGCGGCGAGCACCACCAGGCCGGCGGCTCCGGTGGGCAGCCACATGGCCACCTCGGAGCCCGCCCCGTCCGCGACCGCACCGGTGAGGGCGGAGGCTCCGGACTGGCCGACGATCGTCGCCGAGCCCAGCATCGACATCACCGTCGCCGAACGGCCCTGCGGGGAGCGCTCCGCGGCGAGGCTGTACAGCGTCACCACCGTCGGCCCGATGCCGACGCCCGCGACCGCCATCGCCCCGATCAGGCCCCACAGCCCGCCCGCGAGGCCGAAGGCGATCATCGCCGCCAGCATCAGCGAGGAGAACACCAGCCAGCGCGCGGCGAGGCGGAACCGCTCGGGGAACAGCGAGATCGACAGCGCGAGGATCGTCGAGCCGATGCCCATCACCCCGTACACCAGGCCCGCGGAATCGGAGTCGCCGGTGCCGGCGAGGAAAGCGGTCAGCGAGGTGAGCACGGTGCCGAAGAACAGGCCCACGCCCAGCGCCCCGGCCACGATCACCAGCACCCGCGGGGTGCGCAGCTCGGACGCGGGCGCCTGCACGGTGGGCGCCTCGGTGCTCGGCGCGCTGAGCGCGCCGGTGGGGTGCAGCGCGAACGCGGTGACGAACACGAGGGTCAGCACCGCCGCGCCGATCATGGGCGCGGCCGGGCTCATCGTCGTCGCGAGCAGGCCCACCACCACCGGCCCGAACACGAACGCGGTCTCGTCCGCCGCGGATTCGTAGCCCATCGTGGCATTGAGGCTCTTCGCCCGGCGCTCGGCGGGCAGCCGGGTGAGGATCAGCTGCACCAGGCGGGAGCGGGAGAACGGCCCGATCTGCGGGGAGGTCGCGCCGATCACGAAGCCGACGGCGAGCACCGCCGCATCCGGCAGCGCGCTGAAGGCGACATACGCCAGCGCCAGCAGCGCGAGCGAGTTCAGGGTCGCGGCCAGCAGGAGCACGCGGCGCTGTCCGATCCTGTCGGCCGCCGCCCCCAGCAGCGGGCCGACGAGCGCCGAGCCGAGCCCGAGCACGGCCGCGTTCAGCCCGCCCAGCGCGACCGACTCCCGCGCGGCCACCACGAGCGTGAGCGTGCCGACCACCATCATCGCGAAGGGGAAACGGGCGATGAAGGCGATCGGGAAGTAGACGGTCCCGGCGGCGCGGCGCAGCGTGGGCGCGCTCTGCGGGACGGTGTCGGTCCTGGTCGTGCTCATCGATCCTCCGGGACGGGGTGTGCCGCCTTGGACGGCCCTCACGGACCCGAGGTAGATGCACTGCAGGGACGGTCCGGGATGCCGGGCCGAGGGACGCCTCCACGGTAGCGGGACGCCCCCGCCTGGCCAAGAGCCCGGGCCCGAGGCAGAGCAGACCTCACAACCGCCGCGACCCGGGGGTGCCGGCCGGCGCCTCCGCACAGCACCGGACCGGGGATCCCGCGGCGGCACCCGTGAGCGGGGCCCGCCGCGGGAGCCTCAGGCGGTGGCGGGCTGCTTCTCCCGCTCGCCGGCGTCGGAGCCCGCGGACTGCGCGCCCTCGGCGGACTCCGCATCCTCGAGGGACTGCTCGGTCGCCTCGGCGGCGGCGTCCTGCGCCTCCTCGGCCTGGATCGCCTGGAAGGAGGTGCGGCGCGCGGCGTCGTACGCGTCCTGGTCTAGGATCTTCTCGCGCTTGGCGACGATCACGCCCACCAGCGACTGGCCGGTGACGTTCAGGGCGGTGCGGCCCATGTCGAGGATCGGGTCGATCGCGAGGAGCAGGCCCACGCCCTCGAGCGGGAGGCCCAGGGTGGACAGGGTGAGGGTGAGCATCACGGTCGCGCCGGTCATGCCGGCGGTCGCGGAGGAGCCCAGCACCGAGACCAGCACGATGAGCAGGTAGTCGGTGACGCCCAGCGGCATGCCGTAGAAGTTCGCGACGAAGATCGCGGCCAGCGCGGGGTAGATGGCGGCGCAGCCGTCCATCTTGGTGGTCGCGCCCAGCGGGATCGCGAAGGAGGCGTAGTGGCGCGGGACGCCCATGCGCTCGGTGACGGTCTGCGTCATCGGCATGGTGCCCAGCGAGCTGCGGGAGACGAAGCCCAGCGAGGTGGCGGGCCACACGCCGCGGAAGAAGGAGGCGATGGAGAGGCCGTTGAGCTTCAGCAGCACCGGGTAGACCACCAGCAGCACGATGAGCATGCCCACGTACACGTCGAGGGTGAACACGCCGAGCTGCCCGATGGCGTCCCAGCCGTAGCTCGCGACGGCGTTGCCGAGCAGGCCGACGGTGCCGATCGGGGCGAGGCGGATGACCCACCACAGCAGCTTCTGCACGATCTCGAGCGCGGAGCCCGTGAAGCGCAGGAACGGCTCGGCCTTGTCGCCCACCTTGAGCACCGCGATGCCCACGGCGATGGAGATGACGAGGATCTGCAGCGCGTTGAAGCTCAGCGAGACGGAGCCGTCATCGCCCGCGGAGGCGCTGAGGCCCAGGAAGTTCGAGGGCACCAGGCCGGTGAGGAAGTCGAGCCAGCTGCCCTCGGTGCCGGCGGCACCCTCGGCGGAGCGGTCGATGTCGGTGTTCGCGCCGGGCGAGGTGATCATGCCCAGCGCGATGCCGATGGACACCGCGATCAGGGCGGTGATCGCGAACCACAGCAGGGTCTTCCATGCGAGGCGGGCCGCGTTGGTGACGTTGCGCAGGTTCGCGATCGAGGTGACGATCGCGAGGAAGATCAGCGGCGGGACCAGGGCCTTCAGCAGCGTCACGAAGATCGTGCCGATGGTGTCCAGCGTGGTGGTCAGCCAGTTGGCGCCCTCCTCGCCGGTGCCGGGGCCCATCTGGGCGGCGACGAGGCCGAGGACGACGCCGAGGACCAGGCCGATCAGGACCTGCCAGCCGAAGGGGATGCGGAGGATCGCGCTGAGCGGGTTGCGTCGGCGCGTCGCAGCGGTGGGGGAGGGGGTGGTGGAGGTGCTCACGGCCGACGACGCTACGCCGCTCTCCTCACGCTTTCAACAATGTTTCTATGTGATCACATTAGTTCACCTTGGGGGTCGGGGTCGGGTCCCACGTCGAGCCTTGGGCTGTCGCGGCCGGCCGTCCCCCATCGGCCGATCGGAGGAGGCGGACCGCAGGAGGAGCGCCGTGCGGAGGATGTGCCTGCCGGGCCGGGCGTGCACGATGGAACGATGAACCAGAGCGCAGTGGAGGACGAGAGCGCCGTGGGGCAGGACGAGCCCGCGGGGCACGGCAGCGCGCCCGAGGCGGAGGAGCCCGCCTTCGGCGCCGAGGAGCCGACCCGCTTCGCCGCCGACGTCGAGTACCGCGGCAGCGCCGGCCCCCACGACTACGTGGTCCGCGTGCGCCACCGCTTCCTGGACACCTCCTTCACCGTGGTCATCGACGGCGTCGAGCACGACCCGAAGGCCGAGGAGAAGGCTCGCAAGGAGAAGGAGAAGGAGAAGGAGAAGGAGAAGGAGAAGGAGAAGGAGAAGGAGGGCGACGAGGCAGGGGGCGCAGAGGAGAGCGCCCCGACAGAGGCGGCCGACGGCCTCCGCTTCCGGCTCGAGGAAGGCTTCACCACCCTGCGCTGCACCGTGCGCCGCCCCCGCACGGACGATGAGCACACGGACTGCGAGGTCCTCTCCCTCCACACCGCGGGCCTCGGCGGAGCGGGAGAGGTGGATGTGCGCCACGGATTCGACCGCACCCTCCTGGTGCCGGCCGAGGGGTCCCCGTCGGCCGCCCGCGATGCGAAGCGCACGGAGCATCCCACCCGCTACGCGCTGATCGCCGCCGTCACCAAGGGGGCCAAGTATCTGCTGCCCCTGCTGGGGTTCGGCGCCCTGTTCAGCGGGCTGCTCGACCCGCTGAAGGAGTGGGTCGCCGCGAGGATCCGCCCCGCGATCGAGGCGATCTCCCGGCTCATCGACCCGCTCATGGAGTGGATCGAGGCGGTGACGCGGCCGGTGCGCGAGTTCCTCGACATGCTGCTGTCGCTGGTGCGGGAGCTCCTCGCCGCGATCCTGCGCCCGGTGCGGGACTTCCTGCGCTGGCTGGTGGGCCTGCTGCCGGATGTCGAGCTGCCGTTCAGCATCCCGGAGTGGGTGGTGGACATCGCGGTGCCGCTGCTCGTGGTGGCGATGGTGTTCGCCGCGACCTTCGCCGAGCTGCGCCGGCGCCGCGAGAAGCTCGCCGCCACCCGCGCCCGCTCGGCCTCGAGCACTGCGGGGCCGGGGAGCGCGGGCCCGGCCGCGGCGAGCGGGGAGGCATCGCCCGACCACGCTGGGTCATCGCCCGACGATGAGGACGGCCCCGCCGGCCCGGGCGAAGGCGAGGCGGCCGACGGCGCTGCGGAGGACGGGGGAGAGCGCGACCACGACGCGGATCCCACGGGATGGGAGCCGGTGGAGGAACGAGACCCGGTGGAGGACGAGGCGCCGTGAACCTGCCCGGCACCGTCGGGCGCATGGCGTGATGCCTCCGTGGCTGCTCCGCCGGCGACGGATCCTCCACAGACTCGATGCCTCCACAGCGGCGTGCCGAGTCAGCACCCTCGACTAGCCTGTCGGGGTGGCCACCGCTCTGTACCGTCGTTACCGCCCTGAGTCCTTCGCCGAGGTGATCGGACAGGACCATGTCACCACGCCTCTGCGGCGTGCGCTGCGCGCCGGCCGGATCGGTCACGCCTACCTGTTCTCGGGCCCGCGCGGCTGTGGCAAGACGACGTCCGCGCGCATCCTCGCGCGCTGCCTGAACTGCGTCGAGGGGCCGACGGACGTCCCCTGCGGCCAGTGCGACTCCTGCCGCGACCTGGCCAACGGCGGCTCCGGGAGCCTCGACGTGGTCGAGATCGACGCCGCCAGCCACGGCGGCGTCGACGATGCCCGCGAGCTGCGCGAGCGCGCCTCCTTCGCCCCCGTGCGGGACCGCTACAAGGTGTTCATCATCGACGAGGCCCACATGGTCACCTCGGCCGGGTTCAACGCGCTGCTGAAGCTGGTGGAGGAGCCGCCGGAGCATGTGAAGTTCGTCTTCGCGACCACCGAGCCGGACAAGGTCATCGGCACCATCCGCTCCCGCACCCACCACTACCCGTTCCGCCTGATCCCGCCGCAGGTGCTCGGCCCGTACCTCGAGGAGGTCTGCGCCGCGGAGCAGGTGCAGGTCGGCGAGGGCGTGATGCCGCTGGTGGTGCGCGCCGGCGGCGGCTCCGCCCGGGACTCGATGTCGGTGCTGGACCAGCTGATGGCCGGCGCCGGGGACGACGGGCTCGACTTCCCCACCGCGATCGCGCTGCTGGGCTTCACCGACACCGCCCTGCTGGACCGTGCGATCACCGCGGTCGCCGAGCGGGATGCGGCGTCGCTGTACGGGGCGGTCGAGCACGTGCTGGCCACCGGCCACGAGCCGCGGCGCTTCGTCGAAGATCTGCTGGAGCGGATGCGCGACCTCATCGTGCTCTCCGCCGTGCCGGACAAGGGCACCGATCTGCTGCCGCAGGTCCCGGCCGACGAGCTGGAGGCGATGCGCGGCCAGGCCGCCCTGTTCGCTCCGGCCGATCTCTCGCTGTGCGGCGATCTGGTGCACGAGACCCTCTCGACCATGAGCGGGGCGACCTCGCCGCGGCTCCACCTCGAGCTGCTCGCCGCCCGCCTGGTGCTGCGGGACGAGCGAGCCGCTCTGGCCGCGGCCGACGGCCCCGCCCCGGCAGCAGACCGGCGCGCCCCCGCCCCGGCCGGCCCGGGAGCTCCGGCCCGCCCCGCCGAGGCACAGGGTGCCCCCGGCGGTGCCTCCGGAGCACGCGAGGAGGCGCGGCGCATCGCACAGGAGAAGGTGGAGGCCGCCCGGCAGGCCCGAGGCGGTCGGGGGCAGGCCGCTCCCGAGCAGCGGGACCGCCAGGGCGCGCCGCCCGCGGCCTCCGCTCCCGCCGCGCAGGCTCCCGCACCGCAGGCTCCCGCCGCTCAGCACTCCGCCCCGGAGCCTGCGGCACCTGCCCCTGAGCAGCCGGCCCCTGCCGGTCCGGCGCAGCCCGCGGGCCCGGGGCAGGCTCCCGGCTCCGCCGCCCCGGCTCCGGCCGCGCACGCTCCCGGCTCGGCCGCGCAGCCGCCCGCCGGTGACGCGTCGGCCCCGCCCGCGTCCGGTCCGCCCGCATCGGCCCCCGCCGCCCCCGGCCCTTCGGCGCCGGCCCCGGCCGCCGGCGGGCTCGACGCGGACGAGGTGCGCGGGCACTGGTCCGCGATCCTCGACGAGCTGCAGCAGATCCGTCGGCCCAGCTGGGCGCTGATCTCCCAGAACGGCACCGTCAACGGCGCCCACGGCAGCACGCTGGTGATCGGCTTCCGCACCGAGGGGCTCGTCAACGCCTTCCACCGCGGCACCGCCGCGCAGAACCTCGCCGACGCGGTGCGCCGCATCATGCACACCGAGGTCACCATCGAGGCCGTGGTCGGCGAGGGCCCCGGCCCCTCCGGCCCCGGCCAATCCGGTGGCGGCCCCGGCAGCGGCGGTCCCGGGAGCGCCGGGCCAGGCGGCGCCGGACCCGGTGGCGGCGGACCCGGTGGCGGTCGTCCTGCCGGCGGCGGCCCCGGCAACGGCCCGGGTGGCCCGTCCGGCGGGGGAGCGGGGGGAGCGCCCGCCGGCCCGGGCAGCGCCGGGGCATGGGGTGGCAGCGCCACGCCCCCGCCGAACCAGCCCGGAGCCCCGCAGTCCGCCGACCAGGGTGGCCGGCCAGAGCAGGCCCCGCCCGCCCGCTGGGGTGATGCCGCCGCGGCGATGACCCCGCGTGCGGAGACCCCGCGTGCGGAGGCGTCGGCGTCGGCACCCGCAGACGCCGAACGGACCTGGACCCCGCGCCCCGACCCGGTGCCCACAGCCCAGGAACCCGCGCCGGGCCCGGCCCCCGCTCCGGAGGAGGCGCTGTCCCCCGGGCAGCGGGCCTCCGAACGCGCGATGCAGGCAGCCGCCCGCGCCGCCCAGGCCCACCGCACGCCCGCACCTGACCGCATCGAGGACTTCGCCCCGGAGCCGGACGACCCCTACCCGCCGGACCCGCGCGACGAGTACACGCCGATGACCGGCGCCCCGCAGCAGGCCGCACCCGCTCCCGACCAGGCTGCCCCGCAGGGCGGTGCCCGCTGGTCCGACGCCCTCCCGCCGGCCGGTCCGGGCGGCGCCGTTCCGACGGCAGCAGCGGGGGAGGCGAGCACCTCCGCGACGGACATGCCCGGAGCGCCGGCAGCAGGGTCCGCCCCCGCCACGGAGGGAGAGATCCCCGTGGTCGAGGACGAGGGCCGCGACAACCTCCCACCCGAGGAGCCGCGCACCTACGGTCAGAACGCGCTGCGCCGCGCCATCGCCGAAGGCCGCGTCGTCCACTCCCGTCCCGCCCCGAGCACGGGGCCGGACGTTTCCGGCGGACCGGAGGGCGTCGGCGGGCCGGAGGGCGCTGGTGGGCCGGACCTGCAGGCGGTGCCGCGCCCGTCGCCGACCAGCGCCTCCGGTGCCCCGTCGGCCGCAGCCGCTCCGGACGACCCCGCGGCGACGGCTCCCGTCGATGACACCTCCGCCTCCGCTCGCGCCGCCGCCTCCTGGGGCACCGCCGGCGCGATCACCGACGCGTCCGCCACCGGCACGTCCGCACCGCCAGCGGGCGCCCCTGCCCCGGAGACGTCGGCTCCCGATCAGTCCGCCCCCTCGGCGCCGCGCAGCGGCGCGGCGCTCGTGCGTGAAGCGGCGCAGGCCTCCCGGAACGCCGGGCAGCGCCCCGGAATGCGCCGCGGCACCTCGCCCGACGCACCGCCCGCAGAGTCCGACCCCACCGGCGGCGCGACCCGCGACGACGAGGACGCGGTCGTCTCCACGCGCAACGGCCGCGAGGTCGTCGAGAAGCTGCTCGGCGGCAAGGTCCTCGAGATCATCGACGAGACCGAACGGTACTGACCCAGCCCGGACATTGTCCGGCAGCCCGCGGTGGCGCAGGTGGACGGCAGGTATTGGGCGGCAATCGGGGGGCGACCGCGGGAGGCCCCCGGCGCGGGGTCAGCCTTCGCGCGGCTCCAGCAGGCTGAACAGGTCCGTGCGCAGCGTCGCCGGGTTCACGTCCGGCGCGGGCGGAGTCACGTAGAACTCCCAGAACGGGTACATCATCTGCTCCTCGGACTCACCGATCTCCTCGGTGAACGCGCCCCACTTCTCGGCCAGGCCGCCGTAGCCGCCGAGGTGGGAGATCCAGCCGACGCGCCCGCTGGGCAGCACGGACCCGGTCACCTCGTACCCGCTGGGCAGGGTGAGGGTCTCGGTGAGCGGGGTGTCGACCGGGAAGCCGACCTCCAGATCGGCGGTGGAGACCGGTGCGCGGTGATGCAGCGCGAACGCAGGACCGATCGGGTGGATGCCCACCTCCGCGAGCGCCTCCACGAGATGCGAGAAGGTCCCGTCCATCAGCGTGGGCATCGCATGCATCGGGTACTCCCGCTGCGAGACCACGGCGGTGGGCACCTCGGGCGCCTCGGTCACCTGGCACTCGCGGGCCGGCTCCGCGGCGTCATAGGGATGCGGCATCGACGACATCGCTCCACGTCCTGTTCAGAGTCGACGACGGGCCGTGCAGAACGCGACGACCCGCACAGACGGTACCGCGCCCACCTGCACACCGCCACCCTGCACGAGCCGGGTGGCGGCTGCCGGTGAGGGAGGCCGGTCAGGCGCCGGCGACGTCCTCCGAGGGGCCCTGGCTCCCGGCCGGGTCGCGCGAGACGCCGGCCAGGTCGAGGGCCAGCTCGCAGAACATCGAATTCGACCAGGAGAACCATTCGCGGGTGAACTGCGTCGGCTCGTCGACGTGGACGCCCTCATGCATCATCCCGGTGCCGCCGTCGGTGCGGATCAGCTGCTGCAGGAGCCGCAGCTTCTCCGCGCGGTCGGCCGTGGTCAGCCCCTCGATGGACTTCGCGATCGGCCACACGTGGTCCTTCGGGGTGTGCGGGGAGCCGACGCCCTCGAGGAACAGGCCCGCGTAGTAGTACGGGTTCTGCCGCGACAGCACCGCCGCACGGGTGGCGAGGTACACCGGGTCCTCGGCGTCCACACAGCCCAGGTACGGCAGGGACAGCAGGCTCGGCACGTTCGCGTCGTCGAGGAAGCGGTGCTCGCCGCGGCCGTCGATCTCGTACGCCCAGATCCGCTGCCCGTCCGGACCGTCGATCAGGCCGTGCTCCTCGAGCGCGGCCCGGATCTCGGCGGCGAGACGGCGCGCCTCGGCCGCCTCCTGCGGGGCGTCCGCGACCTGCTCGAGCAGCACGGCCAGGCGCTCCAGCGCGAGGGCCAGGAAATGGTTGCCGGGGATGTTGTACCCCAGCTCGCAGGCATCGTCCGAGGGGCGGAACCCGGCCCACACGAGGCCGTTCGGCGTGGTCAGGGAGCCGCGCCCCTCGCGGTCGAGGGTGTCCTGCGCGGGAACGCCCGTGCGCTGGAAGCGGTACTGCGAGCGCTCCTCATGATGCTGCTCGGTCGCGACGGTGGCGAGGATCGCGCGGGCCGCGGGCAGGAACCGCTCATCGGCCCAGGAGGTGTCCCCGGTCGCGGTCCACAGCCGCCAGGCCAGGTCCGGGCCGTAGGAGAGCGAGTCCAGCTCGAACTTCCGCTCCCACGCCCACGGGTTCTCGAACTCGGTGACGTCCTCATCCCAGTGGGAGTTGTCCGGCAGGCGGTTGAACGCGTTCGCGTAGGGATCGATCTCGATGTACTGCCAGTGGCGGCGCAGCAGCCCGGCCAGCAGCGACACCAGCTCCGCACGCTCCTCCTCGGCGCCCACGCCGCCGGCCACCAGGCGCAGCAGCGGCGTGAGCTGTGCGGCGGAGTCGCGCAGCCACATCGCCGGGATGTCCCCGGTGATCACGAAGGTGGTGCCGTCCTCCTCGACGTTCACCGTGGTCTCGGCGGTGTTGCGGAGGTAACCGACGACGCGGTCGGCGATCTCCGTCGCGAGGGCGCGGTCGGTGCCGACGATGTCGTCGAGTCCGGTCAGGACGCGCTCGTGCACGGTCCCGAGAAGGGCGGGAGGCAGAGTGGCCACATCTCTCCTGGTCGAGGTCGCTGAGCCGGTCGCGCGGACGATGCGGCGCCGACGTGGTCGGGCCACACTGTAGCGGTCAAGCACAGGAGGGGGTCGAACATCTTGTCGCTGCGACCGTCTGGCCCCGCTGTCCTTCTGGCCGTGCCGTCCTTCTGGCCGCGCCGACCGTCTGGCCCCGACGACCGTCTGGCCCCGTCCACCGTCAGGCAACGACGAACTTCTTGTCGCTGGCGTGACCTCGACGCGTCTACGGGGGTGTGATGTCTCAGGACATCGGTGACAGTTACTCCGGTCGTGGGGTCTTTCGAGGGCGTCCTCGAGGCTTCCCGTTGCCGACGTAAGTGGTGCCTGCCGGGGGCCAGGGATGCTTGATGAGGACTTCGCCGTGAACGTCGATCACGACGAGCCCGGTGGCGTCCCAGATGACTCGGACGTGTTCGCCGGCCCGCCGTTTGGAGAGATAGAACGTGATCCTTCGCAGCACGATGGAACCGTTTGAACCGGTCCGCAGGACTCGTTGTCCGGCTTCCTTGTCGAAGGGATCGCCCCAGGCGGTGTAGTCCAGTGCCTGAGGCTCTTCGCCGGGGTGGAGAACTTCGTCCAGCGGCGCTGGCAGCAGTACGTCGATCGGTGCTGCTGGTGGCTTCGGTGCTTCTGCCACGGGCGTGGCGTCCCAAGCCTGCTGAGGAGTGATCCGGCCGGGCAGGCCTTGGTGACGTCGCTGCTGGTTGTAGATGATGTCGAAGTTGTCCACCATCGCTTGGAGCTGCGAGATCGTCTCAGCCAGCGGCTGCTGATCCAGCCAGCGGAACAAGGTCTGGTGGAACCGTTCGTTCTTGCCCTGGGTGGTGGGCTTGAAGGGTTTGCCGGTGATCGCCTGGACTCCGAGCCCGGTGGCGTGAGTGACCAACGGGCTCGGCCAACCACGCCGAGTCGGGTTCATCGCCGCGCCGTTGTCCGTTAACAGGCGTTGTGGAACCCCATACCGGGCGACGCCTTTGAGGAACACGTCCAGAGCAGCCTGCGTGGTCTCTGCCGGCGCGACCAGAGAGGCGACTGCGAGCCGGGAATGGTCGTCCTGGAGCTGGAAGATGGTGCAGGAACGCCCATCGATCAGCACGTAGCCGGTGGCGTCCAGCTGCCAGCACGCGTTGGGCGCGGGATAGACAAACCGGCGATACGCCGATCGTGGCTTCTTCTTCGGGTCCGCTCGAGCCACGCCCCGCTCACGAAAGATCCTCGCCAGCGCCGCGACCGACGGAGACTCCAAGCCCATCGCCCCCATCCGGTCGAACACACTGATCGGGCCGTGGTCCAAACCCGACGCCTCCAGGGCCGCCCGCACCGCCACCGCCTGGTCCTTCACGTCCTCACCAATGCGGGTAGGACTGCTGGACGGCCGACGGCTCTTCGGTTCGAGCACCGCCGCCGGGCCTTCCTCACGCAACCGAGCACGCAGGACATAGAACGTCTTCCGCGAGATCCCGTGCTCAACACAGAAGCTGGTCACGGTCCCTCTCGGAGCGTCCTCGGGCCAGCGAGAGATCGCCAAACGGACGCGAGGATCTACGGGCTGATTCTTGCTCATCCCGCAGTCTCAGCCCTGAAGTGTCACCACCAAGAGCCCCAGAACTGTCACCGATGTCCTGATACAGAACTGTCACCGATGTCCTGCGACATAACAACGCGTCTACGGGGGTGAGGTCACGCCTGCGACAAGAAGTTGGTGCGCGGGCGGGGGTGTAGGGCGGGTGGGGCCGGAGGCCGGGGAAACTGGTGCGGTGCGGGGCTGCAGAAGGGGTGGGCGGTGCGCGCCGGACCGGGATCGCTCACAGCGGAGCGCCGGGGAGCGTCCCTGGTCGGCGCGGACAACTACAGTTGGGGCCGTGTACGAAGGCATCGTCCAGGACCTCATCGACGAGCTCGGCAGGCTGCCGGGCATCGGCCCCAAGTCGGCGCAGCGGATCGCATTCCATCTGCTGGACGCCGACGACGCCGCTGTGCGCCGACTCGCGGAGGTGCTCATCCAGGTGAAGGACACGGTGCGCTTCTGCGAGATCTGCGGCAACGTCTCCGCGGAGGAGAAGTGCCGCATCTGCACCGACCCGCGCCGCACCGACGAGGTGATCTGCGTGGTCGAGGAGTCCAAGGACATCGTCGCGATCGAGAAGATCCGCGAGTTCAAGGGCCGCTACCACGTGCTCGGCGGCGCCATCGACCCGATCGGCGGCGTCGGCCCCAACGACCTGCGCATCACCCAGCTGATGAGCCGGCTCGGCTCCGGGGAGACCACCGAGGTGATCCTCGCGCTGGACCCGAACATCGAGGGCGAGGCCACCGCCGCCTACCTCTCGCGCCTGCTCGGGCCGATGGAGCTGACCGTCACCCGCCTCGCCTCCGGGCTGCCCGTCGGCGGCGATCTCGACTACGCCGACGAGATGACCCTGGGCAGAGCCTTCCTGGGCCGGCGCAGCGTCTGATCCCCGCCAGGTGCCGACGATGACCTCGCCCCCCTCCCGCCCGTTGCCTCCGCTGACGGACCTGCCGGCACCGCCGCGCCTGCCGCGGGAGGGCACCTCGCTGGTGCCGCCGGGCGAGATCATCGCCGAGTCCCGTCGGGCGATCCTGCGCCGACTGCTGCAGGTGGTCTGGGCGCCCGGCCTGATGCTGCTGGGCCTGTGGTATCTGCTGCTGGCGCTGTATGTCGTCGGCGCCTCCCCGACGTTCTGGTTCCTCTCCCTCCTCGCCGCGATGGGCGATCCCACCTACCTGCGGGCCGCGATGCTCGGCCTGGGCTTCACGAGCACCGGCCTGGGCACCGCCTTCCTCGTGCTCCCGGCCGCCGCGACGCTGCTCAGCCTGGCGCTGACCCCACTCGCGCCGCGGCTCCTGGCCGATCTCCAGCCGCGCCGCTTCCTCACCGAGCAGGCGTTCCAGCAGGAGATCGCCACCCGCGTCACCGCGGTGCTCATGCTCCCGCCCGTGCTGATCGTGCTGCTGTGGCCGGTCACCGTGCTGGCGGGGATGCCGCAGCCGTGGTCCGGTCTCGGCGCGGGCCCGCTCTCCTCCTGGTGCCTGGCGATCCTCGCCCTGCAGGTCGCCTGGGTGCTCGTGCGCCGGCGGGTGACCGCACCGAAGCTGCTGGGCATCACGGACGCCGCCGCGCTGCACGTCACCGCCCGCATCGCCCGGGACCGCGAGGAGCGGGCGGCGGCCGCGCGGCAGGTGCGGGCACAGGACCGTCGGCACCTGCCGCCCACGCTCGGCAGCCCCGCCCTGAGCGGCGCCTCCACCCCGCGCGGCGCCCTCGTCGCCCTGGCCCGCATCGCCCGGGCGAGCCTGGTGTGGGTGGTGCCGGCCGCCGCGGGCCTGGGCTGGCTGATGTTCGGGATCACCGACCTGGTCACCGTGATCGTGCGCGTGGGCGCCATGGACCTCACCGCCACCACCTCCCTGCTGCGCTGGCAGCAGGCCGTGATCGCCGCCCCCGTCATCGCTCTCGTGCTGCTGGGCCTCGCGCTCTCCCCGGCCCTGTCGGTGCTGCTCGCCGCCGGGCAGCGGGATCAGGTGCGCGATCTGCGCACCCATGAGGACTGGGCGCACCGGGCGCGGGTGAGCCCGTGGGAGGCCCGGGTGGTGGGGCTGACCGGCTGGTTCAGCGCCGTCTTCGCGCTGCTGGGCACGGGCGCGGCGGTGCTGCTGATGGAGCTGCTGCAGGTCGCCACGGCTCTGACCTGGGTGGCGGCGACGGTGATCGCGCTGGTGCTGGTGCCGCTGCTGGGCCTGGCCGCCGCGGCCGCGATGCGCTCCGGGCTGCGGGACGTGCTCTACGGCCCGGCCGGCGACTACATGCGCCGGGAGGCCCCGTACGCGCTGGTCGCCCCCGATATCGGCACCCGCGCCGACCGGGCGAGGGATCCGGCGGTGCGCGCCGCGCTGCGCAAGCGCCTCCAGGCCGAGGGCGGCGACCACGCCCTGGAGATCTTCGACCTCGACGCCGCCGGGGAGCGGCTCTGGGTGGACGAGAGCGCCCCCGAGGCGCGGGACACCGCGGTGCGCGCGGCGGATCTCGCCCGCGGCACCCTGCCCGACTTCGGCGGCGAGGGCTCCGCCTTCACCGGCGGCGGCCGCACCGCCGACGGGCAGCACTCTGACCAGCCCGAACAACCCGAACAGCGTGAACAGCCCGGCCACCGGCACGACGTGCCGGACTCGGTGACCGGGCTGCGGGAGCTCTGAATCCGGCTCAGGCGATCCGGGTGCCCGGCCCGAGCCGTCGGATCGGCACCCGCAGACGCGCCACCGCGACCGCGAGCGCACCCAGGGCGACCACGCCCCAGGCGGCCACCCCCATCGGCCACTGCGGGATCTGCGTGGGAGCGCCGAGGTCCGGATAGTCGGCATCCTCCGGGCTGCAGTGGTTGTGATCCGAGGGATGCGGCGGGCTGGACGCCTCCCGCATCCCGTACTTCATGATCGACAGGGCGTCGACCTGCGCATCGCTCTCGCCCTGCCAGTACCCGCCGATGTGCTGGCGCGGCGCGGTCTCGGCGAGCATCACCAGCGGGTTCGGCCACATCAGCGGCTGGGCGAGGTCCATCCGCCACACCCCCTGCACGTCGGTGCTGGCCACGCACACGCCGCCCGTCGAGGCGTCCTCGAAGTCCTCGTAGTCGGTGTACTCGGTGTAGTAGCTGGTCACCTCCTGCTGGGTGGTGAGGAACGTGGCCGAGACGCCCCACAGGATCGGACCCACCACCGTCACCCCGAACACCAGCACGTAGGCGAGCACCACCGATCCCAGCTGGCGCTGCGTGAGCGCGGAGAGGCCCAGCCCGATCGCGGTCACGCAGAAGGTGAGGAAGCAGATCGTCGCCGTGACGCGCAGCAGGTAGAAGATGCTCACCTCGCCCAGCAGCGCGAGCGGCAGCGCCGACGGCATCGCCAGCACCAGGAAGGCCAGGCCCGTGACCAGCCCGGCCAGGAGCTTGCCGAGCACGATCTCGAGCGGGCTGAGCAGGCTCGCCTGCAGCGTCGCGAGGGTGCCGGCGCTGCGGTCCCCGTTGATCGACCCGGCGGAGAGCGCCGGCGTGACCAGCAGCATCGCCAGCAGCACGAGGATCATCTGCAGGCTGAACATCACCCGCGCCACCTCGCGCACCACACCCCATTCGGTGGTGTACAGCGCCGGCGCGAGGGACAGCACCCCGATGCCGAACAGCAGGAGGGTCCAGATGCCCAGCGCCACGTACCAGCGGGCCGAGCGGATCCGCTGGCGCAGCTCGAGCGAGGTCACCAGCCACAGGCCGCGCGGGCGCAGCGCGAGGGTGCCGCCGCGCGGACGGCTGCGGCCGACGGGCGGGTTCGCCGACGGGTCGGTGGGCGGGATGGTCGACGGGTCGGTGGGCGGGATGGTCGACGGTTCGGCCGACGGGCCGGTGGACGGGGCGGTCGCGTCGGGGGTGCCCGTGCCTGGGCCGTTCGGGGGAGTGCTCATCACAGGGCTCCTTCGCGGTGGGCGGCGTCCGAGGCGAGATAGGCGGCCTCGAGCCGCCCCGTCGCCGGGCCGAAGGCGATCACGTGGGCGTGCGCTGCGGTGAGGTCGGTGAGCAGGCGCGAGGCCGTGGCCTCGTCCGGCAGGTGCACGGTCACCTCGGCGTGCCCGGAGGAGGTGCGCTCCGGGCCGAGCACCTCCTCGTGTCGCACCCCGAGCCGTGACAGCGCTGCGACCAGCGCCTCCTGCTGCAGCGAGGCGATCCGCCAGGGCCGCGGCCGAGCGGCCAGGTCGCGCATGCGCGCAGCCTCGACCACCCGCCCGGCATCCATGAACACCACGTGATCGGCCATCTCCTCGAGCTCGCTGAGGATGTGGCTGGAGACCAGCACCGTCGTCCCCGCGGCCGCGAGCGAGCGCACCACGCGCAGCAGACGCCGGCGGGACGCGGGATCCAGGCCCGACGCCGGCTCGTCGAGGATCAGCACGGACGGGGCGTGGACCAGCGCACGCGCCAGGCCCAGGCGCTGCTTCTGCCCGCGGGAGAGCACATGCGCGGGCTGCTGCGCGAGAGGGACCAGGTCCATCAGCTCCAGCAGCTCGTCCACCCGGGAGCGCAGCGGTGCCGTCGGCAGGAAGTAGGCCCGGCCCATCACCTCGAGCACCTCGGCGACGCGCAGCGAATCCCAGGCCCCGAACTGGTCCGGCATCCAGCCCACGCCGGCCCGCACCGCCGGTGAATCGGTGGCCGGGTCCACCCCGTCGATCAGCACGCGGCCCGCATCCGGCGCCAGCAGCGAGGCGAGCATCAGCATCAGCGTCGACTTGCCGCAGCCGTTGGGGCCCACCAGCGCCGTCACCGCGCCGCGGGGCGCGGTGAAGCTCAGATCATGCACCGCCTGCACGCTGCCGAACGCCCGGCTCACGTGCTCGGCGACGATGCCGGGGGTGGTGGTGTCAGAAGGGGTGGTTCCCGGGGCGGGGGCACCGGGGACGCCGGGAGCGGCGGCGATGCCCGAGGCAGCAGCAGCCGAGGTGGTGATGTCGGGAGCGGGGTCTGCTCCGGGAGGGTGGGGCCACTCGTAGGCGGCGGGTTCCGGGCCCTCGCTCGAGGGGGTGCTCTGCGTCATGTGCACAGAGTGACACGCGCTGACCAGGACCGACAGGGGACACCCGGGTGCGTTGCGAGGACACATCGTGGGGATGTGATGAAGGGGAACGGGCGGGCCTGTGCAGGGCACAGCACGGCTGGCAGAACAGCCGCGCCGACGAAGTTCTTGTCGTAGGCGTGATCTCAACCCGCTATAGGGGTTGAGGTCACGCAGGGAACAAGAAGTTCGTTCAGCAGCGGCCGGGGCGGTCGGGGTGGCGGGGAGCGCCGGTGCGCGGGGGGCAGTCGGAAGGCTGGAGCAGCCGGGGCGGCCGCAGGGTCACTCGGCCATCGCGGCGTTGCCCTCCTCCTGTGCCTGTGGGATGCCCTCCTCGGCGGTGAGGCGGCCGATGAAGACCTCCTGGAAGATCGGCATCGCCGCGGTGAGGCCGGCGTTCGCACGGGCGCCCGTATCCGCCTCGGCGGCGTTCTTCGCCGCGTCGACGAAGACGCTCACGTCCATGCCCTTGTCCTCCCAGAAGCCGAGGAACGCCTCCTGCGCCTCCACATGGGCGGGGAAGGAGACGCCCTTCTCGGCCAGCGGCAGCTGCCCCTCCTTCGAGCCCAGCCAGGTCAGCAGCTCGGTGATCCCGTCCTGCTGCTCGTCGTCGGCGTTGGCGTTGCCGACCGCGACCACGCCGTGCACCAGAGACTTCGCGCCGTCCGGGCCGGCGACCGGTGCCGCCAGCGCCCACTCGAAGGAATCCTCGACGCCCTCGGAGATGGGCAGCAGGTTGTAGGGGCCGGACTGGAACAGGCCGAGCTTGCCCTGCGTGAACAGGTCTCGGGTGAAGTCGCCGTTCTCGTTGGTGTCGGCGGCGCTGGGGGCGATGTGCTCGGCGTTGACGAGGTCGGCCATGTACTGGAACGCCTCGATGCCCTCGGGGGAGGCGAAGGTGTACTCGTCCTCGTCCTGCCACTGCGCGCCGTTGGAGGCCAGCAGCGGGCCGATGATCGCCTGGCGATCCGCCTGCGAGTTGAAGCCGAACTGGCTGCGGGAATCCGGGTCGAAGCCGTCCTCCTCCGGATGCAGGCCGGCCCCGTCGACCGTCAGCGCACGGCCCGCCTCGCGCAGCGAGTCGCTCTCGGCGGTGGGATCGAAGGCGAGGTCCGACGGGTCCACGCCCGCCTCCTCGACCAGCTCCTTGTTGTAGAACACCGCGATCGAATCCCAGATCTGCGGCACACCCCAGAGCCCGCCGTCGCGCGTGTACAGCTCCACCACGGACTGCTCCCACTGGGAGGCGCCGTCGGGGATCACCTCGTTGATGTCCAGCAGGGCGTCGGAATCCTTGAGCTGGATGAAGTTCGCGGAGTTCACCCAGTACACGTCCGCCGCGTCACCGCTGGCGATGTCCAGCGGCAGGCGGGTCCAGTAGTCGTCCCAGGAGACCACGTCGATCTTCACGTTCCAGCCGCTCTGCGCGGTGAACGCCTCGAAGGACTCCTCATAGGCGGGCACCGCGTTCTGGTCCCACAGGCGGAAGGTGAGCGTGCCCTTGTCTCCGCCGGTGCTGCCGCCCGCATCGCTGCCCCCGCCGCCGGTGTCACCACCGCCGTCGCCGGCGGGGGAGCATGCCGCCGCCGTGCCGAGCAGCCCGGCGGCGGCGAAGGAGGAGAGGAGAGTGCGACGGTTCAGCATGGGAATGTCCTTCCGGAGCAGGCGAGTGCTCCCATTATCCGTCCTTTCGGCCGGGAAAGGTGGGCCATGTGTCCGCAGATGGCCCCGGCGCTGATCCCGACGGTCGTCGGATGCCCGCCGTCGGACGCTCGCTGTCGGGTGCCCGCTGTCGGACGCTCGCCGTCGGGTGCCCGCCGCCCCGCGGCCCGTGGCGTACCGACTGCCGACCGCGGCCCGCCGACCCTCACCGCAGCGTCGCGTCCCCCACGGAGCGGGTGATCTGCTTCTGGAACAGCACCATGAGGATCACCAGCGGCAGCATCGCCAGGGTGGTCCCCGCCATCACCAGGGTCCAGTTGTTGTTGTACTGCGACTGCAGCGCGGAGGTCGCCACGGTGATCACCCGCCACTCCGGGCCGGAGGTGATCACCATCGGCCACATGAAGCTGTTCCAGTGGGTGACCACGGTGATCAGCACCAGGGTGACGATGATCGGCCGGTTCAGCGGCACCACCAGGTGCCACAGCAGGCGCAGGGTGCCGGCGCCGTCGATCCGCATGGCGTCCATCAGCTCCGAGGGCACGCCGCGGAAGTTCTCCCGCAGCAGGAAGATCGCGTACGGGGAGCCGAGCACGAACGGGATCACCAGCGCCCAGAAGGTGTTGCGCAGCCCCGCCTCGCTGAGCACCAGGTACAGCGGCACCACGACCACCACCTGCGGCACCATCAGCGTCGCCACGTACACCCAGAACAGCAGGTCACGGCCGGGGAAGCGCAGCTGGGCGAAGGCGTAGGCGGCCAGCACCGAGAACACCATCTGGCCCACCAGGATCACCGCGACCATCTGCACGGTGACCGCGACGGGCGTGATGAAGCCGTCCGCCCCCGCGGAGGGGGCGAACAGGGCCACGAAGTTGTCGAGCACGGCCGGGGCGGGCATCGACAGCGGCCCCTGCTGCGCGAACTGCTGGGTGGAGGTCAGCGCCGTCATCACCGAGAACAGGAACGGGCCGAGCGTCAGCACCGCCGCGGCCACGAGCACCAGGTAGGTCGCGGCGTGGCCCATCACGCGCCGGGCCAGCAGCGAGCTGGTCAGCGGGCGCCGTCGGCCGGGGGCGGGCGCGGCGACCGGGGTGCGGTCCTGCAGGGTCATCTCGTCGGCCTCCTCTCAGCTCATGTCGTAGGTGATGCGCTTGGAGAACCAGCGCTGCTGGATCAGCGTGATCACCACCAGCAGGAGGAACAGGATCACCGCGACGGCGCTCGCGCGGCCCAGGCGGCTGGCCACGAAGGCCTCGTTGTAGATCAGCGAGGCGATGACCTCGGTGCGGTGCTGCGGCCCGCCGCCGGTGAGGGCGAAGACCATGTCGAACACCTGGAAGCTCGCCACCACCTGGGTGACGGCGAGGAAGAACGTGGTGGGGCGCAGCAGCGGGATCGTCATGTACAGCATCGACTGCCAGGGCGCGGCCCCGTCGATCCGGGCGGCCTCGTAGATCGAATCCGGGATGCGGGTGAGCCCGGCCTGGAAGAACAGCGAGATGTAGCCGACGTTCTGCCAGATCGCCACGAACGCCACCGCCGGCAGGGCGAGGCTCGGATCGGTCAGCCATTCGATGCGCACGCCCAGGATCTGGTTCAGCGCCCCCACCGACGGCTGGAAGATCCACTTCCACACCACGCCGAGGGCGAGCGGGGCGCACACCCACGGGATCACCACCAGCACCCGCACGATCGCCGAGCCCGGCAGGGTGCGCACCAGCTGGGTGGCCAGCAGCAGCCCGATCGCGAGCGAGACCGGCACCGAGATGAGGGTGAAGATCCCGGTGACCAGCAGCGAGTTGCCGAGCGCGCCGCCGGTGATCAGCGTCTGGTAGTTCTCCAGGCCGATGAACCGCCGCGTGCCCAGCAGGTCCCAGCGGAACAGGGAGACCACGAAGGCCAGCACCACGGGCAGGATCATGAAGGCGGCGACGCCGATCAGGCTGGGGCCGACGAGCAGCCAGCCCAGCAGAGGTCTGCGAGAGTTCACGCCGTCCCCTCCACGCGCCGAGCCGTCCGGGAAGTCACCGCCCAAAGATATAGGAGGGCGCGCCGACGCGTGCGCGTCGCACCGACCCGCCGGGCGAGGAGCCCGCCGTCGGGCGAAGAACCCGGCGTCGGCCGAGGTGCCCGCCGTCGGCCGACCGGTCGGCCCTTCCGCGCTGCCGCGGCCCGCGGCTCGATTACGCTCGAGCCCATGAGCTCCGCGTCGCAGCCCGCAACCCCGCCCCCCGCCGGTCAGGGCGGCCCGCAGCCCGAGCGCCCGGATCAGCCCCGCGACTCGGGCACCGGCCGACCGCAGCCTGCGGGCCCGGACCATTCGCAGCTCCCGGGCCAGAACACACCCCCGAATGCGGCCCCCACCCACCGCGACGCCGAGGCGTCGGCCCCGGTGCCCAGCGGCAGCGTGCCCGTCGGCCCCGGCCCCGACCACCAGCTCGACCGCGCCCTGCCCGCCGTCACCCACGAGGACCCGGCGGATCCGCACGCCTCGATCTACCAGCACGGCTTCCTGCGCGCCGCCGCCATCACCCTGCCCGTCGCGCTCGCCGACCCGGCCGCCAACGCCGAACGCCACCTCGAGGTGCTCGGCGACCTCGACGCGCAGCAGGTGGGCCTGGCCGTCTTCCCCGAGCTGTCCCTGACCGGCTACTCCCTCGACGACCTGGTGCTGCAGGAGTCGCTGCTGGACGCGGCCGAGCAAGCGGTGCTCACCGTCCTCGAGGCGAGCCGCGAGCTGATGCCGGTGATCGTGGTGGGCGCCCCGCTGCGCGCGACCGACCGCTCCCGGATCTTCAACTGCGCGATCACCCTGCATCGCGGCGAGATCCTCGGCATCCATCCCAAGCAGAACCTGCCCACCTACCGCGAGTTCTACGAGCGGCGCTGGTTCGCCCCGGGCGACGACGCCCACGGAGTGGGGGTGCGCCTGGGCTCCGAGCCGCAGCACCTCACCCCGCACGGCCTCATCACGGTCGAGGACCTGCCCGGCCTCTCGCTCTTCGTGGAGATCTGCGAGGACATGTGGGTGCCGATCCCGCCCTCGGCCGAAGCCGCGCTCGCCGGCGCCACCGTGGTCGCGAACCTCTCCGGCTCCCCGATCACGATCGGCCGCGCCGAGGACCGCAAACTCATGGCCCGCTCCACCTCCGCCCGCACCCAGGCCGCGTACCTCTACGCCGCGGCCGGCGAGGGCGAATCCACCACCGACCTCGCCTGGGACGGCCAGACCTTCGTCTACGAGTGCGGCGACCTGCTGGGGGAGACGGAGCGCTTCCCGCAGGGCCCCCGCGCCACCGTCGCGGACATCGACCTCGACCGCCTCGTCGCCGAGCGCCGCCGCATGAGCACCTTCGACGACAACCGCCGCACCCACGCACAGCGCCTGGAGCGGTACGAGGCCCAGGCCGGCACGCGCCTGTTCGGGCCCTTCCTCGCGGCCGACGGCACGCTCACCGACCTCGGGGTGGACGGCCCGAGCGACATCCACGGCGGGCCGGAGGGCCTCGAGGAGCCGGCCGACGAGGCGGGGACGGGCGCCGGCTGGTTCGCGTACGCGCCGCTGTCCGGCACCGGATACGACCCGGCCACCGGCGCGCACGTCGACCTGGGCATGCCGCGCCCGGCCACCGGCCCGCTGCGCCGCAAGCTCGACCGCTTCCCCTTCGTGCCCGACGACCCGGCGCGCCTGGCCCAGGACTGCTACGAGGCGTTCTCGATCCAGGTGGCGGGACTGGTGCGCCGGCTCAGCGCGATCGGCGGGGACACGCCCGCCGGCACGCGCCCCGTGCTCGGCGTCTCCGGCGGTCTGGACTCCACCCACGCGCTGCTGGTGTGCGCCCGCGCCATGGACGTGCTGGGCCGCGACCGCTCCGAGATCCTCACCTACACGATGCCCGGCTTCGCCACCACCGAGCACACCCGCTCCAACGCCGAGCTGCTCTCCACCGCGATCGGCGCGAGCTTCGAGACGCTCGACATCCGCCCCGCCGCCACCCAGATGCTGAAGGACATGCACCATCCCTTCGGCGACGGCGAGGAGGTCTACGACGTCACCTTCGAGAACGTCCAGGCCGGGCTGCGCTACGACTACCTGTTCCGCCTGGCGAACCACCACCGCGGCATCGTGGTGGGCACCGGTGACCTCTCCGAGCTGGCGCTGGGCTGGTGCACCTACGGCGTGGGCGACCACATGTCCCACTACGGCGTGAACGCCGGCGTGCCCAAGACCCTCATCCAGCACCTCATCCGCTGGGTGATCGATGAAGGCCTCTTCGGCGACGACGCGACGCAGGTGATGCAGGCGGTGCTCGACACCGAGATCAGCCCCGAGCTGATCCCCACCCGCGAGGGGGAGAAAGCGCAGTCCACCGAGGACTCCATCGGCCCCTACTCCCTGCACGACTTCTTCCTCTACCACCTGCTGCGCCGCGGCTACGGCCCCGCGAAGACCGCCTACCTCGCGCACCAGGCGTGGGGCGACGTCGAGGCCGGGCAGTGGCCGGCCGGCTACCGCGACGCGGACAGGCGCTCCTTCACCCGCGCCGAGATCAAGCACTGGCTGACGGTGTTCACCCGCCGCTTCTTCGCCAACCAGTTCAAGCGCTCCGCCCTGCCCAACGCCCCGAAGGTGCTGGCCGGCGGCTCCCTCTCCCCGCGCGGCGACTGGCGCATGCCCTCGGACGCGGCCGCCAAGGCCTGGCTCGCCGAGATCGAGCGCGAGGTGCCCGGGGACTAGCGCGAGGAGCCCGGGGGCTAACGCGAAGAGCCCGGGGGCTGATGCCGCCCGGCCTCCGCCGGCGCGGGGCGCCCCGCCCCCGCACCCCACATCGCCGTCGGAGCTCAGCAGTTGTGCGCTGTGCACCGGTGCAAGGGCCGAACACCGGTGCACAGCGCACAGTTGCCATGAGGCGGTGGGGACCGCCGGCCTGCTCTCCCCGGGCGGTCAAGGGCGGCGCCACCGAGCACCCTGCTCGCTCACGCGCACGTGTACGTGTACGTGCACGCGCTCGTCCCCGGCTTGGCTGGAGTGCGTCCCCCTGGACCGGACCTGGCGGGGGCGTGGCAATTGTGCGCTCAGCACCGGTGCAGGGGCCGAGCACCGGTGCACAGCGCACAACTGCCACGAAAGCCCGCCTATCCAGGGCCGGGGGTGCCCTCGCGATGACGCTCCGGAGAGGCTCGCGGAGGCGCTCTGGAGAGCCTCGCGGAGGTGCTGCGGAGAGGCTCGGCAAGGCCACTGGACGTGCCCGGTCGGCGCGCTGAACCGGTTCCGGGTGGGGCACGCCGAGCTTCCGCGAGGTGCGGTGGCGCACCCGTGGGATGCCCGCGCCGCGCTGCGTCTTGACACGTCCTGAGCCCGGTGCGATGCTTTGAAACGAATCAATATTGAAGCGCTTCAACTCAGTGACGCTGCGGAGCGCGAGCAGCCATGACGGAGCACGAGCAGTCGCGATCGGCCCCCACGGAGGCGGGCCGCCTCGCGGCGAGGAAGACGAAGGTTCGATGGAGACCTCAACGACTGACAGGATCCCCGGCACGGTGTGGTTCCGCACCACCGCGGCCGGGATGGCGTCCTACCTGGATGCCGCAGCCATCATCAGCACCGGGACCGCGCTCGCGCTGTATGTCGGGCCGCTCGGGATCTCCGATGCGCAGTTCGGCCAGTACTCCGCGATCCTCACCTTCATGATCGCGGTCGGCGCGCTGATCGGCGGCCGGCTGGGCGACCTCTACGGCCGCAGGCGCGTCTTCCTCGCCACGATGGCGCTGTACACCGTCGGCGCGATCGTGATGGCGGCGGCGACCGGGCCCCTCGCGCTGTACGTCGGCGTGATCCTGCTGGGCTTCGCCGTCGGCGCGGATCTTCCCGTCTCGCTGTCGATGATCGCGGAGGAGGCCCCGCCCGGGAAGCGCGGCAAGCTGGTCTCCTTCTCGCACATCCTGTGGCTGCTGGGCATCATCGTGTCGCAGGCGCTGGGCGTCGTGGTGGGGGAGTGGGGCCAGGCGGGCGGCCGCATCATGTTCCTCCACCTGGTGATCCTCGCGGTGCTCACGATGATCGTGCGCGCCGGCATGCCGGAGTCCCACCGCTGGACCGCGCTGCACACCGCCGCGCCGGGCTCCGGGCGCACTGCTGGGGCGGACGGGGCCGATGGGGGCGCCGACGAGGCCACCGACAGCGTCGACCTCGGCACCCTCAAGAAGCTGCTGACCGGCCCGTTCCTCGCCCCCACCCTCGCGGTCGCGCTGTTCTACGCCCTGGTGAACGTGGGCGCGAACACCGGCGGGCAGTTCTCCGCCTTCATGTACACGGAGATCGCGGGCTCGACGGTGCGCGTCTCCTCCGCCGTCTCGCTGATCACCTTCGGCATCTCCTTCGGCGCCACCTTCCTGCTGATGAAGATCGTCGACGGCCCGCACCGGATGCGCTGGTTCGCGGCGATGGCCGTGATCCACGTGGCCGCGTACGTGATGCCGGCGCTGCTGGGCGTGGAGGTGTGGACGCTCGTCGCGATGGGCGTGCTGGGCTCCATCGGCGGTGCCGTCGCGGGCGAGCCGATGTTCAAGATCTGGGCGCAGGAGCTGATCCCGACCCTGTACCGCAGCACCGCGCAGGGCGCCATGATCGCGGTGACCCGCGTGGTCGCGGCAGTCGTCGCGCTGTGGACCCCGATGCTGCTGCGCGCCAGCCCGAACCTGCTGTTCTGGTTCGTCGCCGCGTGCATCGCCAGCGCCGCCCTGGTGGGTCTGCTGTGGATCCGCCGCTTCCCCCGCGTGGCCGACGAGGAGGACGAGGCGCGCGACGCCGCGGATCTCGCCGCCGCGCAGAGCACGGCACCCCTGAGCACGGAGACGCCGAGCGCGGAGACGCCGAGCGCGGAGACCTCGCCGACCCCTTGACCGTCGGCCGACCCGGCCTCCTGACCCGTCGGCCGCCCGCAGGCCCGACCCCGACCCGCACACCCCGCCCGCCCCGCACCGCACGCCCCGCCCGACCCCGACCCGCGCGCCACGCCCGACCCGCACCGCACGCCACGCCCGACCCCGCTCTCGACCCGTGAGGAGACCCATGACCGTCCCCGCCCCGCACGTCCGCATCGAGCACCACGAGCAGCCCGCCCTGGGCATCGACGAGACCGCCCCGCGCCTCTCCTGGCACCTGGAGGACGCGCCGGCGGGATTCCAGCAGGAGGCGTACGAGATCTCCTGGACCCTCGAGGCGGCCGACGGGCAGGCCCGCGAGCAGGACTCCCGCCGCGTGGACAGCGCCGAGCAGGTCCTGGTGCCCTGGCCGGCCCGTCCGCTGGGCTCGCGCGAACGGGCCGTGCTCGCGGTGCGGGTGCGTGACGCGGAGGGCGCGTGGAGCGGGTGGAGCGAGCCGGTGGTCGCCGAGCGCGGCCCGGATCTCGAGGACTGGCAGGCGCAGATGGTGGGCCCCGGCTATGCGGAGGGCGTCGGCCTGCACCGTCGGGCGCCGCTGCTGCGCCACGAGTTCGAGCTGCCCCCGTTGCCCGTGCAGCAGGCTCGCCTGCGGGTCACCGCGCACGGCCTGGCCGAGGTCGAGCTCAACGGCGACCGGGTGGGGCGCGAGGAGCTGCTGCCGGGCTGGACCCCGTACCACGAGCGGCTGCGGGTCCACACCTTCGACGTGACCGCGCAGCTGCGACCGGGCCGCAACGCGATCGGCGCCTGGCTGGCCGACGGCTGGTTCCGCGGCCGCTTCGGCTTCGAGGGCGGCACCTGGAACATCTACGGCGAGCACGTGGGTCTGTTCGCCCAGCTCGAGGTCACCACGGAGGCGGGCACCGAGGTGATCACCACCGGCCCGCAGTGGCGCAGCGCCCCGGGGCCGCTCACCCGCGCGAGCCTCTACGACGGCGAGACCTACGACGCCCGCCTGCACCCCGCCGGCTGGTCGGAGCCCGGCTTCGACGACGCCGACTGGCACGGCGTCGAGATCCACGAGCTGGATCGTGCGGTGCTCTCCGCGCCCGACGGTCCGCCCGTGCGCTGCACCGAGGAGCTCGCCCCCGTCGAGGTGACCCGGCTGCGGGAGGGGACCTACCTGCTGGACTTCGGCCAGAACCACTCCGGCCGCCTCCGCCTGCAGGTCCCGGCCGCCGAGCCCGGCCACGAGATCCGGGTGCGGCACGCCGAGGTGCTCCAGGACGGCGAGCTGTACACCCGCACCCTGCGGGACGCCGCCGCGACCGATGAGCTGCTCAGCACCGGCGAGGCGATGCGGTGGGAGCCGCGCTTCACCATCCACGGGTACCGCTTCGCGGAGGTCAGCGGCTGGCCCGGCGAGCTCGCCGAGGGCTCCGTGGTCTCCCGCGTCCTGCACAGCGACATGCAGCGCACCGGCTGGTTCCGCTCGAGCGACCCGCTGCTGGACCGGCTCCACGAGAACGTGGTGTGGAGCCTGCGCTCGAACTTCGTGGACATCCCCACCGACTGCCCGCAGCGCGATGAGCGCCTGGCCTGGACCGGCGACATCCAGGTGTTCACCCCCACCGCCGGATTCCTCTACGACGTGCACGGCTTCCTCGCCGACTGGCTGCGCACCCTGAGCTCGGAGCAGGCGCGGCTGGGCGGCACCGCCCCGGTGTACGCGCCCTGGATCCCCGGCGGCCGGTTCTGGCGGGAGGATCAGGACATCGCCGGCTGGGGCGATGCCGCGACCCTCACGCCCTGGGCGCTGTTCGAGGATTCGGCCGACGCCGGGCTGCTCGCCCGCCAGTATGCGGGGGCGAAGGCCTGGGTGGACAAGGTCGCGGCCGCGGCCGGGCCGACGCGCCTGTGGGACGAGGGGCTGCAGCTGGGGGACTGGCTGGACCCGTCGGCCCCGCCGGAGAACCCGCTCGAGGCCCGCACCGACCCCCACCTGGTGGCCACCGCCTACTTCGCCCGCTCCGCGGAGGTGCTCGCCCGCACCGCGCAGATCCTGGGTCGCGACCAGGAGGCGACGGAGTACGGCGCCCTCGCCGCCGAGATCCGCGAGGCGTACCGGGGCCGGTACCTGGCGCAGGGCGTCGGCGGCACCTCGTCGGATCCGCTGCACGACACGCAGACCGCGCACTCCCTCGCGATCGTCTTCGACCTCCTGCCCGATGCGGAGGCCGAGGCCCGCGCGGGGCGGCGCCTGGCTCAGCTCGTGCGTGAGGGCGGCGACACGATCGGCACCGGATTCGCCGGCACCCCCGTGATCACCGAGGCGCTGTCCCGCACCGGGCAGCTGGAGGCGGCGTACGCGCTGCTGCTGTCGCGCACCTCGCCCTCCTGGCTCTCGACGATCGATCTCGGCGCGACCACCATCTGGGAGCGCTGGGACAGCATGCTGCCCGACGGCACCGTGAACCCCGGAGACATGACCTCCTTCAACCACTACGCGCTCGGCTCCGTGGCCGACTGGCTGCATCGCGTGGTCGCCGGCCTCGCCCCGGCGGAGCCCGGCTACCGGCGGATCCGCATCGCTCCCCGCCCCGGCGGCGGACTGACCAGTGCGGCCGCCCGCCACCTCACGCGCTACGGCACCGCCGAGGTCGACTGGGAGCTGGACGGCGAGGAGCTCACGGTGCGTTTCACGATCCCCGCCGGGACCACCGCCGAGGTGGACCTGCCCGGCCGCGAGGCCTTCACCGCCGGCCCGGGCCGGCACGAGGAGCGCACGCACCTGCCGGGCGGCTGAGGCGCGCACCGGATGCCGAGGCGGCGCGGCGGCGGGATCCGACGGCCCGGTGTGCCCGCAGGAGCGGACGACCCGGCGCGTCCGCGGGAGCGGACGACCCGGCGCGGCGGCGGGATCACGCCTGTGAGGAGGAGCGGACCACGAGCGACGGGGTGAGCAGCACCGCCTCGTGCTGGTGCTCCGCCCCCTCCGTGGCCTCGGCGATCACCAGGCGTGCCCCCTCCGCGCCCATGCGGCTGCCGGTCTGGGCGACCGTGGTCAGGGGGATCGCAGCGTCATGCGCGGCGAGGTTGTCGTCGTAGCCGACGATGCCCACGTCCCCCGGCACCGCGATCCCGGCGGGCAGCAGCACCTCGAGCAGGCCGACGGCCAGCAGGTCCGAGGCGGCCACGATGCCGTCCACCTCGCCGGACCGCAGCCGGGGCAGCAGCTGCTCCGCGGCGGCGCGGCCCTGCTCCTCGTTGACACCCTCGGGCGTGAGCTCGAGGACCGCGCCGAGACCGGCGTCCGCCAGGGCGTGGCGGAACCCGCTGCGCCGGTCGTGCACGGGACGGAGCACCTCGGGGCCGCCGACGAAGGCGAGCCGGCGCCGCCCCTGCGCGAGCAGATGCTCGGCGGCGATCCGGCCGCCGTGAACGTTGTCCACCGCCACGGAGCAGAAGAAGGCCGCGGGCGTGGAGAAGTTGAGCAGCACCAGCGGGGTGTCGGAGCGGCGGCTGCTGGTCACGGTCGCCATCGCCTCGTCGTCGCTGAGCGTGACGAGCACCCCGGCGACCCGGAGCTCCTCGAAGGTCGCGACGTGGCCGAGCTCGCGGCCGAGCTGGTTGTCGCCGTCGGCGAGCAGGGTCTGCATCCCGTGCTCCTCGGCGTAGCGCCCGGCACCCCGAGCGATGTCGACGAACAGCGAGTTGCCCAGGTCGGTGAGGGCGAGGCCGATGGTCTGGCTGCGCCCGCCGGCCAGGGACCGCGCGAGCCGATTGGGACGGTACTCGAGCTCCTCCACGGCCGCGAGCACCCGCTCCCGCGTCGCCGCCACCACCCGCTCGGGATGGTTCAGCACGTGCGAGACGGTGCCGACGGAGACCCCGGCACGGCGGGCGACGTCCGCGAGCGACGGCCGGGCCGACGGGCGGGCCGAGGGGCGGGCCGAGGGGCGGGCCGAGGGCTGGGCCGACGGACGGGCCGAGGGCTGGGCCGACGGACGGGCCGAGGCGCGCGAGGCGGAGCGGCGGCGTCGCGACGAGGGTGACGAGTGCGCGGCCACGATGGCCTCCTGTCCTGCCGGGAGGGTCGGGGCCCGGTGACTGCCGGGTGCCCAGGGCGGGATCCGCCCCGCAGACATCATGCCCGCTCCCCACCGCACGCCGCTCCCGACGCCGCCCCGCTCCTCGCCACCCCGCGCTTGCCCTGGCATGGGCACATGGCGGTCCCATCGCGGCAACTGTGCGCTGTGCACCGGTGCGGGTGCCGAACACCGGTGCACAGCGCACAACTGCCATGAGGTGGTGGGGACCGCCGGCCTGCTGTCCCGGGCGGCCAAGGGCGGCGCCACCGAGCACCCTGCTCGCGAACGTGCCCGCCCCCGGCCGGGCTGAGGTGCGTCATCCGGGCCCTGACCTGGCGGGGGCGTGGCAATTGTGCGCTCAGCACCGGTGCGAAGGCCGCTCACCGGTCCAGAGCGCACAACTGCAGTGAGCAGCCCGGGGCCGGCCCCGGGAGCGGCCCGGGACTGGCCCGGAATCGGCCCGGGAGCGGCCCCGGAATCGGCCCGGGAGTGGCCCGGGAGCGGCCCGGGAACAGCCCGGGCAACTCCCGCCGCGGCACCCACGAGGCCCGGCCCGCCCGCCTGGCCCGCCCCGCCATGCCCACCCGTCGAGCCCCGCCGCGCCTACCCGCCCGGTCCGCCCGCACCACCCGCCGCACCCGCCCGCCGGGCCCCGCCGCGCCCGGGAGGATGTTGTGCTGGTCACGCCGCCGAATTCCCGTGACCAGCGGTCTCGTCTCGAATGCCGAGGTCACTGGGGTTCGTACCAGGCGTTTTCGTAGACTGACGCCGGCTGGTGCCCGTCCGCTGGGTGCCCGGAGTCGATCCGTGCCGGGCGAGCGAGAGCACCGCCCCGCAGCGCGGAGGGACGTCGGCACCCCGGCGATGTCGGCCCCATCCAGGGCCCGCCCCGGCAGCTCGACAACCGCCGCCACCCGGCAGGCCCGTCCGCATTGCCCGCCTGCCCTCAACCGCGAAGGAACCCGCCCCATGAGCCTGGTCGTCCAGAAATTCGGAGGATCCTCCGTCGCTGACGCCGACTCCATCAAGCGCGTCGCGAAGCGCATCTCCCTGTACGCGAAGGCCGGCCACAAGGTGGTCGTCGTGGTCTCCGCGATGGGAGACACCACCGATGATCTGATCGACCTCGCGGAGCAGGTGTCGGAGAACCCGCCGGAGCGCGAGCTCGACATGCTGGTCACCGCCGGCGAGCGCATCTCGATGGCGGTGCTGTCGATGGCGCTGAACGACGCCGGCGTGGATGCCCGCGCCTACACCGGCTCGCAGGCCGGGCTGATCACCGACGAGGTGCACGGCAAGGCGCACATCCTGCGCGTCACCCCCGGCCGCATCGAGGAGGCGCTCGAGGGCGGCTCCGTCGCGATCGTCGCCGGGTTCCAGGGCGTCTCCGACAGCACCAAGGACATCACCACCCTGGGCCGCGGCGGCTCGGACACCACCGCCGTCGCGCTCGCCGCGGCGCTCGAGGCGGACGTGTGCGAGATCTACTCCGATGTCGACGGCGTGTTCAGCGCCGATCCGCGCATCGCGACCGCCGCCCGCCGGGTGCCGCTGATCTCCAGCGAGGAGATGCTGGAGATGGCCGCCAACGGCTCGAAGATCCTCATGGCGCGCAGCGTCGAGTACGCCCGCCGCTACGGGGTGCCGCTGCATGTGCGGTCCTCGTACTCGGGCCGCCTGGGCACGCTCGTCGCCGACGATCCCGAGCGCCAGATCCCCATCGACCCCGACGTCACCCTCCGCACCGCGGACGTCGTGCGACGCGACGCCGCCGACCCGAGCAAGGAGCTCCCCATGGACGACATCGCAGCACCGGGCCTCGAGGCGCCGATCATCTCGGGCGTGGCCCATGACCGCAGCGAAGGCAAGATCACCGTGGTCGAGGTGCCGGACGTCCCCGGCCGCGCCGCACTGCTGTTCGACGTGGTCGCCGGCAGCGGCGCGAACATCGACATGATCGTGCAGAACTCCTCGACCGTGGACGAGACGGTCGCGATCTCGCTGACGCTGCCGGAGGATGACGCCCCGGCCGCGATCAAGGCGATCGAGGAGGCGCAGGAGGCCATCGGCTACTCCGAGGTGCGCTACAACGACCAGATCGGCAAGGTCAGCATCGTCGGCGCCGGGATGCGCTCGCACCCGGGCGTCTCGGCGACCCTGTTCCGCTCGCTCGGCGAGGCGGGCATCAACATCGACATGATCTCCACCTCGGAGATCCGCATCTCCGTGGTCACCGAGCAGGCTCGGCTCGACGACGCGGTGCGCGTGATCCATACGGCGTTCGGCCTCGACGCCGATCAGACCGAGGCCGTGGTCTACGGAGGGACCGGACGATGAACACCACCCCCAGCACGATCGACTTCTCCCAGACCCCCGGCTATGCGGCCGACGGGCCCGTCATCGGTCTCGTGGGCGCCACCGGCCAGGTGGGCCGCGTGATGCTCGCGCTGCTCGCCGAGCGTGCCGTGAAGCATTCGGCGATCCGCGCCTTCGCCTCCGCCCGCAGCGCCGGCAAGACGGTGAAGTACGCCGGTCACGACCTGCTGGTCGAGGATTCCGAGAAGGCGGACATCACCTCCGAGGGGCAGAAGGTCGACATCGCGATCTTCTCCGCCGGCGGCTCGACCTCCAAGGCCCTCGCGCCCCGCTTCGCGGAGGCCGGCGCGACCGTGGTGGACAACTCCTCGGCCTGGCGCCGGGACGACGAGGTGCCGCTGGTGGTCTCCGAGGTGAACCCGGAGGCGCTGGACAACCCGCCGCGCGGCATCATCGCGAACCCGAACTGCACCACCATGGCGGCGATGCCGTCGCTGAAGGTGCTCCATGACGAGGCCGGTCTGGCGCGGCTGAAGGTCGCCACCTACCAGGCGGTCTCCGGTTCCGGTGTGGCCGGGGTGAGCGAGCTGGCCGAGCAGGTGCGCAAGGGCGCCGGCGAGGTCGAGGAGCTCGCGATCGACGGCTCGTCCGTGGATCTCGGCGAGCCGGGCGTCTACGTCAAGCCGATCGCGTTCAACGTGGTGGCCCTGGCCGGCGGCCTGGTCGACGACGGCTCCGGGGAGACCGACGAGGAGCAGAAGCTGCGCCACGAGTCGCGCAAGATCCTCGGCCTGCCGGGTCTGCCGGTCGCGGGCACCTGCGTGCGCGTGCCGGTGATGAGCGGCCACGCCCTGGCGATCCACGCCGAGTTCGACCGCCCGCTCACGGCGGAGCGTGCCCAGGAGCTGCTCGGCGCGGCCTCCGGGGTGCAGGTCGTGGACGTGCCGAACCCGCTCGAGGCCGCCGGCCGCGACGGCACCTTCGTGGGCCGGATCCGCCAGGATCAGTCCGTGCCGGAGCAGAAGGGTCTGGTCCTCTTCGTCGTGGCGGATAATCTGCGCAAGGGTGCCGCTCTCAACGCGATCCAGATCGCGGAGCTGATCGCCCAGAAGTGATCGTGTGCCGACCGTGAAGGAGAACAGTCGATGACTCTCGCTGCCGCCGGTGGTCCCCCGGGCTCCGGGACCGGTCCCGCGCCGCTGTCGGCGCTGTTCTCCGACCGGGTGGGGGAGGAGGCCGCCGACGGCGGTCCCGCCGTCCACGGTGCGGATCCGCTGTCCGAGGCGCTGCGCACCCTCGACTCGATCTCCGCGGCGGAGCTCGAGATCGAGGGTGCCGCGCGCACCGTCGTCGAGGCCCCGGCCTCGGGCGGTGCCGGCACGGAGGTCGAGGAGGAAGGCGGGCGCCCGTCGGCCTCCGCCCGCCGCGAGGAGATCCTCGATGCGGCCTCCTCGCTGTTCGCCGAGCGCGGTTATCACAGCGCGAGCCTGCGCGACATCTCCCGCCGGGTGGGGATCTCCCATCCGGGGATGCTGCACCACTTCTCCTCCAAGGAGGCGCTGCTCGGTGCGGTGATCGACCGTCTGGAGGCGCATGCGCAGGGGCTGCTGGACTCGGTGGAGGCGCTGCAGACCTCCCCGCAGTCGCTGATCGCGGCGCTGTCCGGGCCGTGGGATCCGCGCGAGCACTCGATGGCGTTGCTGGCCACCCTCTCCGGGGAGGTGGTGAACCCGGACCATCCGGGCCGCTTCCGCATCGCGCGGCTGCGCCTGGTGCACGAGCACGTGCTCGAGCGGGTGCTGGAGGGCCTCGCGGAGAACGGCCGCCTGGCGGAGGGCTCGGATCCGAAGTTCCTCGCCCGCACCCTGTTCTCGCTGCTGCTGAGCCTCACGGTGCGGGAGCACACGGTGCGCGAGCTGCAGAAGACGGGCGACGGGGACCCGATCGCGGACGTGCAGGAGTTCGTGCGCCGCTGCGTGAGCGATTGAGCGCTCGCGGCAGGTGCGGACCGGTCGGTAGACTCCCAGCTTGTGATCGCCTGCGGAAGTGACCGATGAGCCCCGCTGCCATGCCCGATGAGGCAGGCGGCGGCGCCGCGCCCGACGGCCCGGGCGACCCGACGGCCGACGGCCCCGCGCCCGACGGTGCGGCGGCGCTCGTCCCCGGTGGTCGCCGCGATCAGCCGCCCGCCGACGCGCCGGAGCCGCGCACCCGTGCCGCTCGGCGCCGCCGCCTGCAGGCGCTCGCGGGCCTGACCGTGTACGGCAGCGACGGCAGGAGCGTGGGCCGGGTGCGGGACATCTACCAGCACGACGCCGGCGGCGAGCTCGCCGCGCTCACCGTGATGCCCCGCCAGCTCAGCGCCCGCAGCGTGCTGATCCCCGCCGCCGCCCTCGCCGCCCTGCCGGAGGTGCCGGAGGTCCCGCAGGGGCAGGTCGCCGTCGAGCCGCCCGTCCTCCCGGCCGACGCCGCCCTCCACCTGCACGTCGACGCGGCCACCGCGAGAGCGGGGCTGGAGCCGCCGGAGACCCTGCACACCTCCCCGCAGCTGCTGCGGGAGGCCGCCGCCGCGCTCGGCCTCGAGGAGGGGTCGGCCGGCGCATGAGACTGCTGCTGCTCACCCATTACTACGCCCCCGAGTTCGGTGCCCCGCAGCGCCGCTGGTCGGCGCTCGTGCGCCGCTTCCTCGCCGCCGGGCACCGGGTCACGGTCGCCGCCCCGGTGCCGCACTACCCGGCCGGCAGACCCACCCCCGCCCAGCGCCGCACCCACCGCGTGGGCGCCGTGGAGACGGGCCGGCACGGGGAGACGATCCTGCGCACCGCCTACCTCCCGCACCGCGCGGACATCGCCACCCGCACCGCCGATCACCTGATCGCGGCGGGCGATGCGCTGCGCCGGCTGCGGCGGCGCTTCTCCCGCCCCGGCACCCGGCCCGACGTCATCATCGCCACCGCCCCCGCGATCCCCACCCTGCTGGTGGGGCGCACCCTCTCGCTGCTGTGGGACGTGCCGCTGGTGGTCGAGATGCGCGACGCATGGCCGGATCTGGTCACCCACGTCGGCCCCGCCGGAGCGCTGAGCGCCGAGGCCGCCCAGGCGGTGCGCCGCGGCGTGCTGCGTCGTGCCCTGACCTGGGGCGCCGCGCTGCTCAAGGGCGAGGTGCACGAGCAGGTCACCGGCTGGCAGAGCGGCGCCCGCGCCGTGGTCACCACCACCGGACGGTTCGCGCAGGTGCTGCGCGACCGGGGCGTGAAGACGGTGCGCGTGGTGCGCAACGGCACCGACCTGCGCCAGGTGCCGCGCCAGCACGATCACCTCCCCGCCGACCATCCCGAGCTGCGCTGCCTGTACCTGGGCAACATGGGCCGCTCGCAGGGCCTGGACACGGTGGTCCGCGCGGCCGCCGCGCTGCGGCGGGAGGGCGTGGACATCCGGGTGCGGCTGGTGGGCCACGGCGTCGAGGCGCCCGCGCTCGCGGCGCTCGCCCATGAGCTCGAGGCGCCCGTGGAGGTGTTCCCCCGCATCCCGCACCGCGAGGTGAGCCGCCAGTACGCCTGGGCCGACACCGTCATCGTCTCGCTGCGGGACTGGGCGCCGTTCGCCTGGACCGTCCCCTCGAAGCTCTACGAGATGCTCGCCACCGGCCGGCACATCACCGCGCTGCTGGACGGCGAGGCGGCCGACGTGGTCCGCGAGGCGGGCGCGGGGGACGTGCTGCCCCCGGAGGACGTCGAGGCGCTCACCGACCTCTGGCGGGGCCTCGCCGCCGACCGCTCCCGGGCGGCGGTGCGCGCGAGCGGCCGGGACTGGGTCGCCGAGCACGCCGACGACGACGTCCTCGCCCGCCGCTATCTCGAGATCCTGCACGGCGTCCTCGAGACGTGAGCCGGCAGGTGTGAGCCCGGGGGTGTGAACCCGGCCGTGCCGCCGACGGTCCGCCGGGCGGAGTGCCGCCGACGAGCCGCCGCCCGGCCGTGCCGCCGACGGTCCGCCGGGCGGAGCGCCGCCCGGCCCTGTCGCCGACGGTCCACGGCCCGGCCCCGCCTACGATGTGGTCATGACGTCCCCGGGCAGCTCTCCGTCCGCTTCGGGGCGCGGGCGCCCGCGCCGCGCCGTGCCGCTGGGCCATGCCGCGATGCGCTCGGCCAACCTCAGCCTCCTGCTGCGCCACCTGCACGCCCATGGCGGCCGTTCCCGCGCCACGCTCTCCCAGGAGACGGGCCTGTCGAAGGCGTCGGTGACCTCGCTGGTCAGCGACCTGGCCGAGCGGGGCCTGGTGCAGGAGGGGCAGGTGGAGCGCCTGGGCACGGTGGGCCGGCCCGGCACCGAGGTGCGCCTGTCCCCGCAGCACGTGGCCGGGGTGGGGGTCGAGCTGAACGTCGACTACATCGCCGTGTGCCTGCGGGATCTCGCCGGGCAGGTGCGCTTCACCTCCTCCGTGCCGATGCCCTACGTCGCCGGCCCGGAGGGCTCCGAGGAGCGCACCTATCCGCCCCAGCTGGTCATCGACCGCGCCGCGGCGCAGCTGCAGGAGGCGCTCGACGTCGCCGCGGCCGAGGGCCTGTGGGTCGCCGGCGCCACGATCGCCCCGCCGGGACCGATCGACTACGACGGCGCCGTGGTGCGCTTCGCCTCGAACCTGGGCTGGGCCGACGTGCCGCTGGGGGAGGAGCTCGCCCGCCGCCTCGGCCCGGATCATCCCGTCCTCTCGCTCGAGAACGACGCGAAGCTCTCCGCGCTCGCGGAGGCGCCGCGCCTGGCCCGGCGCGGCATCGTGGACCTCGTCTACCTCACCGGCGACCAGGGCGTGGGCGCGGGCATCATCGCCGGGGGGCGCCTGATCCGCGGCTGGTCCGGCTTCTCCGGCGAGGTGGGGCACATCGGCGTCGACTCGGCCGGGGAGCTCTGCCGCTGCGGCCGGCGCGGCTGCTGGGAGACCCTCGTCGGCTTCGACACCGTGCTCGCGGCGCTGGACGAGCAGGATCCGGCCCGCTCCGGGCGCCGGCCGATGCTCGAGCGGCTCGAACGGATCCGCGCCCTGCTGGACGAGGGCGATCCGCGACTGCGGGAGCGCTTCGCCGCGCTCGCCGAGGATCTGGTGCGCGGCGCGGGCGTGCTGGTGGACGTGCTGAACCCGCAGGCGATCGTGCTGGGCGGCTACTTCGGCTACTTCGCGGACGCCCTGCTGTGCCCGGTCCAGGCCGCGCTCGACGAGCGGCTGCTGGCCCAGGGCGGGCGCGTGGAGGTCAGCGGCTCCTCCTTCGGGCTGGATGCCGCGGCCGCCGGCGGCGCCGCCGTCGCGGTCGAGCGAGTGCTCGACGATCCCCTGCTCGCCCCGGTGGCCACCCCCACCAGCCCCTGACCCCCGCATCCCGGCGCCCTGCCCCGCCCGGCGGCGGGCCCGCGCCCGACGCCCCGCCCGGCCGCCCGCGCCCGTCGCCTCATCCGGCAGTCCGCCCCCGTCGCCTCGCCCGGCAGCCCGCCCCGTCGCCCTGCGCGTTGCTCTTGTGCACGTGGGACCGGTTGTGGGCGGCCGCATCGGTCCCAGGCGCACAACTGCCGTCTGCGCGCCCATCCGGCAGGCCGACGACCCGGCGCCCCGTCCGGAGGCCCGGCCTCGGCATCCCTGCGGCAGCCCGGCCCGTCGCCTCATCCGCAAGCCCGCCCCCGTCGCCCTGCCCGTCGCCTCGTCCGGCAGCCCGCCCCGGTCGCCTCGCGTGTTGCTCTTGTGCACGTGGGACCGGTGGTGGGCAGCCGCATCGGTCCCAGGCGCACAACTGCCGGCTGCGCGTCGCGCCGGCACCCCTGCGCCGGTGCCCGGGCACGCCGGCACCCTGCGCCGGCTCCCGGGCACGCCGGCCCCTGACGCACCGGCCCCCGGGCACATCGGCTCCCTGCCCGCTCGGCTCCTTGACACCCGGCCCTCGCCCCGCCTAGTTTGTTCGCAGCATGAACGATTCGGGTGCCGGGGTCGCGACGAGGCGATCCGGCCCGACCGTCACCGACGAAGGAGCAACGATGATCACGTTCGGCACAGGTGGCTGGAGAGCCATCATCGGGGACGAGTTCACCCGCGAGAACGTCCGGCTGCTCGCCCAGGGGCTCGCGGACCGGATGCACGCGGAGGGCGTCGTCGAGCGGGGCCTGGTGATCAGCTACGACCGGCGCTTCCTCTCCGACGTCGCCGCGTGGTGGGCGATCGAGGTGCTCGCCGGCAACGGCGTGCCCGTCACCGTCATCACCCGCCCCGTCCCCACCCCGATGTGCATGTGGACGGTGAAGCAGACGGGCGCCGCGTACGGCATCGCCGTCACCGCCTCCCACAACCCCGCCCTGTACAACGGGCTGAAGATCTTCACCGAGGGCGGGCGGGACGCCGAGCTCGAGGTCACCGACGAGCTCGCCGCGCACGTGGCCACCCTCGATCCGGCGGACGTCCGCTCCCTGGCCCCGCACGAGGTGCAGGGCAGCGAGTTCGTCACCGAGCAGGCCTCGATCAACTGGTACCTCGACGCGATCATCGGCCAGCTCGACCTCGACGCGATCCGCCACGCCCACCTGAACATCGTGCTGGACCCGATGTTCGGCGTCGCCCAGACGAGCCTGCAGACCATCCTGGTCAGCGCCCGCTGCCAGGTCGAGGTGATCAACGCCCGCCACGACCCGCTGTTCGGCGGCCGCATGCCCTCCCCAGCGGAGGGCAGCCTCTCCCCGCTGCGCCAGGCCGTGCTCGACCAGGGCGCCGATCTCGGCATCGCCACCGACGGCGACGCGGACCGGCTCGGCATCATCGACGACCAGGGCAACTACCTCAGCCCCAACCAGGTGCTGGTGCTGCTGTACGAGTACCTGCTCACCGGGAAGGGCTGGACCGGCCCGGTGGTGCGCAACCTGTCCACCACGCACCTGCTGGACCGCGTCGCCGCCGCGCACGGGCAGACCTGCCACGAGGTGCCCGTCGGCTTCAAGTGGATCAGCTCGAAGATGGCCGAGACCGATGCGGTGATCGGCGGCGAATCCTCCGGCGGCCTCACCGTGCGCGGCCACATCCCCGGCAAGGACGGCATCCAGGCCGCCGGGCTGCTGGTGGAGATGGTGGCCCGCTCCGGCAAGAAGCTCTCGCAGCTGTACGCCGAGCTCGTGGAGCGCCACGGCGCGCTGGTGATGGAGGAGGCCGCCTACGGCTACACCCCCGAACGCCGCGACGAGCTGCAGCGCCGCATCTTCGACGAGCACGAGCTGCCCGCCTTCGGCCGCGAGATCGACCGGATCTCCTGGGAGGATGGCTGCAAGGTCTACTTCACCGATGATTCCTGGCTGACCATCCGCTTCTCCGGCACCGAGCCGGTGATCCGGGTGTTCTCCGAGGCGGAGACCGCCGAGGGCGCCCAGGAGCTCTCCCGCACCGTCGCCGACCACTTCTCCCTCGGAGGATCATGATCACCACCGCTGTCGTCCTCGCCCGGGGACTGGGCACCCGCATGCGCACCGAGGGGGAGAAGGACCTCACCCCGCAGCAGGCCGCCGCGGCCGCCTCGGGCCACAAGGCGCTGATGCCGATCGGCGAGCACCGCCTGATCGACTACTCGCTCAGCGCCCTCGCCGATGCCGGGATCCGCCGCGCCGTGCTCGTGGTCGCGCCCGAGCACGAGGAGTTCCGCGAGCACATCGCGCAGCTGCGCCCGTCCCGGCTCGAGGTGCAGTTCGCTGTGCAGGCCGAGCCGCGCGGCACGGCCGACGCCGTCGCCTCTGCCGCGGAGGCGGTGGGGGATGCGCCGTTCGTGATGGTCAACGGCGACAACCTCTACCCCGGCGAGGGCATCGGCCGCCTGCTGCGCGAGGAGCGCAACGCCCTGCTGGGCTTCGAGCGCTCCGCGCTGCTGAGCGAGAGCAACATCGCCGCGGACCGCATCGCCGCCTTCGCCCTCATCGAGCAGGCCGACGGCCGGCTCGAGCGGATCGTGGAGAAGCCCGATGCGGCGACCCTCGCCGCCGCGGGACCGGACGCCCTGGTGAGCATGAACTGCTTCGCCTTCACCCCGGAGATCTTCGCGGCCTGCGCACGGATCGAGCCCTCCCCGCGCGGGGAGCTCGAGATCGTCGACGCGGTGCGCGAGCTGGACGAGGTGCGGGTGATCCCCTTCGCCGGCGGGGTGCTGGACCTCTCGCGCCGGGACGACATCGACGAGGTCGAGCGCCGCCTGGCGGGTGTCGAGGTCGCGCTGTGACGCCGAGCGCGATCACCTGGGTGATGCCCGGGCGGATCGAGGTGCTCGGCAAGCACACCGACTACGGCGGCGGCCGCGTGCTGGTGTGCGCGGTGGACCGCGGCGTCACCGTGCAGGCCCAGGAGGCCGCCGGCGCGCCCGGCAGCCTCGAGGCGGCCTCGGAGGCCTACCCGGGCACGCTCCAGCTGCGCGCCGGCACGGATCCGCAGCTCCCGCCCGGGCATTGGGGTCGATACGCCCAGACCGTGCTCGACCGGCTCACCGACAACTTCGGCCCGCTGCGCCCGGCCCGGCTCACCGTCGCCTCGGATCTGCCGCCGGCCTCCGGCATGAGCAGCTCCTCGGCGATCATCACCGGCACCGCGATGGCGCTCGCGGATCTCAACGAGCTGCCCGCCACCGAGGCCTGGGCCGGCCAGATCCCGGACCGGGTGGCGCTGGCCGGGTATGCCGCCTCGATCGAGAACGGCAAGAGCTTCGGCACCCTGCGGGGCCGGCCCGGGGTGGGCACCAGCGGCGGCTCCCTGGACCACACCGGGATGCTCACCTCCGAGGAGGGCCGGATCTCCTACGCGGAGTTCGATCCGATGCGGATCATCGACCGGGTCGCGCTGCCCGAGGGCTGGTCCTTCGTGGTGGGCGTCAGCGGCGTGCTCGCCGAGAAGACCGGCGCCGCCCAGGAGGCCTACAACCGCGGCCCCGCGCTGCTCGGCGAGATCCTCGCCCGCTGGAACCAGCACACGGGCCGGGCCGACGGCACGCTCCAGGCGGCGCTGCGCTCCCTGGTGGGCGAGGATCTGGAGGCCCCGCTCGGAGCGGCAGACGAGCGCCTCGACCCGCTGCGCCAGCTCGCCGCCGAGGGCGGGGAGCGGGAACGGCTCGAGCAGTTCCTCGTCGAATCCACCCATCTGGTGCCCCGCGCCCACGCCGCGCTGCGCAGCGGTGACCTCGACGCCTTCGCCGCCGCCGTGCACACCTCTCAGCGCCTGGCCGAGACGCATCTGCGCAACCAGGTGCCGCAGACGGTCGCGCTGGTGCGCAGCGCCGAGGAGCTCGGTGCCCGGGCCGCCTCCGCCTTCGGCGCCGGTTTCGGGGGCAGCGTCTGGGCGCTGGTCCCCACAGCCGACGCGGACGGCTTCGCCGCCGAGTGGATGGGCCGCTACCGCCGCACGGACGGCGCCCCGGAGACCGCCGGCGCGCTGGTGACCCGCCCCGGCGCCGCCGGCCGACGGATCGCCCCCGTCCCCGCCTGAGCGGAGACCCTGCCGCACCTGATCGGAGACCCTGCCCCGCCTGGACGGGTGCTCTGCCGCGCCTGAGGGGCCGGTTACTCGGTGGGGACCGGGCCGCGCACGGCGCGGAAGATGGGGAGCACCACCTCGTCCCGCAGCGCCTGGCGCTGCGCGGCGGGGGCGAAGCCGTTCTCGAGCCCGGTGAGCACGATCCGCTCGAGGTCCTCGAGCGTCCAGCCGAAGGTCTGCGCCGCCCGCAGCATCTCCCGCGAGGTGCTGGTGCGGCTCATCAGGCGGTTGTCGCTGCTGAGCGCGAGGGCGAACCCGAGCCGATGCAGCGGGCCGACGGGGTGGTGTGAGAGCTCGTCCGCGACGCCGGTCTGCAGGTTCGAGCTCGGGCACACCTCGAGGCAGATCTGCTCGCGCAGCACACGGTCGGCGACCCCGCCGAAGGTGGGCGAGGGGGTGGGCTCCTCGTCGGAGGTCTCCTCGGAGGCCGCTTCGGAAGACATGTCGGAACCCATGTCGGTGGCCACCTCGGAAGCCATGCTGTCGGAGGGCATGCCGTCGGGCGCATCGCTGATGTCCTCGAGCAGCCGCACCCCGTGCCCGATCCGCTCGGCGCCGCAGTCCAGGGCGTCGGCGATCGAGGAGGGGCCGTCGGCCTCCCCGGCGTGGACGGTCACCCGCAGCCCCGCGGCGCGGGCGCGCTCGAACTGGGCGCGGAACCAGGATGCGGGGAAGCCCTCCTCGGGGCCGGCGAGGTCCAGGCCCACCACGCCGCTGTCGCGCCGGGCGAGGGCGATCTCGAACAGATCGTCGGTGGGGTCGAGGTGGCGCAGGTAGCACAGCAGCTGGCCGACGACGATCCGCCGCCCGGCCGCCTCCGCCGCGGCGACCCCCTCGTCGAGCCCGTCCTGCACGGCCTGCACGGCCTCGTCGAGCGAGAGTCCACCGGCGGTGTGTTGGTGCGGGGCCCAGCGGGTCTCGGCGTAGACCACGCCGTCGGCCACCATGTCCTCCACGAACTCGCGGGCCACGCGCCGCAGTTGCGGGGCCGTCTGCATCACGGCGACCGTGCGCTCGAAGGTGGAGAGATAGGCGGGCAGCGAGCCGGAATCGGCGGCGCTGTGGAACCAGTCGGCGACCGCCCGCGCCGGGTCGGCCGGGGGAGCGTCGGCGGGGGCCTCGGGCGAAGGGGCATCGGTCGCGGGGGCGTCGGCCGTGACGTCGCCGGGCGGGGTGCCGCCGGAGGCATCCTCGGCGTCAGGAGCCTCGTCGAGGGGGGCTTCGAGGCCCGGCACCTCGAGTCCGAGCTCCTGGCTCAGTTCGAGCACGGTCTCGGCGCGCAGCCCGCCGTCGAGGTGATCGTGGAGGGCGACCTTCGGCAGGGCGCCGACGAGGGAGGCGGTGAGATCCATTCACCAAGGATACGGGTAACGGATGGAAAATATGGACAAATCGGGCATCGATCTGAAGGGGTGGGGTCGTAAAGGCTGGGTCGCGGAGCCAGCGGGGGCCTGCTGTCGAGCCGCGGGGTCTGTCGGAGGGGGTGAGGTGTTCAGTGCGGCCACGGCAGGGAGGCGAGGGGTATGAACGCTGTGTCCACGATGTCGACGAGCGTCTCGTCGGGCACGCGGTCGAATCGCATGATGAGCTCGGCCCGGAAGAGTTCGAACGGGAGTGAGGCGACCCGCTCGGGCACGGCAGGGCCGGGGATCTCGCCGCGCGCGACGGCGCGCTGCACGATGGTGCGGAGCGTCGGGCCGTGCTCTTCGAGCAGCTGTCGCCGCAGCTCGGCGATCGTGACATGGGTGTCGTCGAAGTGGGCGCCGAGGATTGCGCTGAGCAGGGCCGCGATGTGGTCTCCGATCGCGTTGCGGGAGCGGAGCAGCTCGAGCACGTCGTCGCGCAGCGATCCGGTATCGGGGAGATCCTGTGAGTCGTCGAGGTGGTGCTGCGTGATGACGGCCAGCAGCAGCGCCTCCTTGCCGGACCATCGCCGATACAGCACGGCCTTGCCGGTCTGGGCGCGTTCGGCGATCGCCTCGAACGTGAACCCGGAGTATCCGTCCGAGAGGAGCTGATCCCATCCTGCCTCGAGGATCGCCTTCTCGAGCTCTGCCCCACGTCGCCTCGTCGTCGCCATACCACCACTCCGTTAGATCCGCTTGCGTTTCTTATTCTAGCGCCCTACTGTAAGGAACGCATTCGTATCTTACTCTTGGGAGTTCGTAGTGACCCAGAGCACGGCCGCGCCACCGGCGGCACCCGCGCAACCTTCCGGCAAGCTGCTCGCGGCGATCATCGTCGGAGGGGTGACGGCGATCCTCGACACGACGATCGTCGCGATCGGCCTGCAGACGCTGACGCACCAGCTCCATGCGTCCGTCGCGACGATCCAGTGGGTGAGCACCGGATATCTGCTCGCCCTCGCCGTGGCGATCCCGTTCGTGAGCTGGGCCCAGGCACGATTCGGCGGGAAGCGGGTGTGGCTCTTCGCGCTGTCCCTGTTCGTGCTGGGCTCGATCCTCTGCGCGTGTGCATGGGATGCGCCGTCCCTCATCGCCTTCCGAGTCGTGCAGGGGCTCGGCGGCGGCATCATGTTCCCGCTCATGCAGACCCTCGCCATGCAGAACGTCGCACCCGAGAACCGCACCCGCACCATGGCGACGGTCGGCATCCCGGCTGCGCTCGGGCCGATCCTGGGGCCGGTGCTCGGCGGCCTCGTGCTGGAATGGCTCGACTGGCGCTGGCTGTTCCTCATCAACGTGCCGCTCGGGATCGTGGGGCTCGTGCTCGCGATGAAGTTCATCGCCGACGACCGGCCCCTCCCAGGCTGCCCGCGTCCCCGCGTGGACGCGGTCGGGATCGTGTTGCTCGCCCCGGCGCTCGCCGGCCTCCTGTACGGGCTCTCCAACGCACACGCCGAGGGAGGCTTCGGCCGGATGGATGTGCTCGTCCCCGCCATCACCGGAGCGCTGCTGCTCGTGGGCTTCACGGTGTGGGCAGTTCGACGCGCAGGCACGGCGCTCGTCGATGTGCGGCTCCTGGCCGTGCGCTCGGTGCGCTCATCGGCGATCGCGCTGACCTTCCTCGGTGCCGCGCTGTTCGCCGGCACATTCTTGTTGCCGCTCTACTTCCAGATCTCGCGCGGCGACGGGGTGCTCGACGCCGCACTGCTGCTCATCCCGCAAGGGGTGGGATCGCTGCTCGCGCGCCTCCTCGCCAGCCCGATCGTCGAGCGTTTCGGAGCGCGCGCCGTCGCGGCTGCTGGCTTCGTGCTCTCCGCGATCGCCACGGTGCCGTTCGCGCTCGCCGGTGCTGAGACGTCGCTCTGGCTGCTCGGCGCCGCGCTCTTCGTGCGCGGGCTCTGCCTCGGCGTCGTCATGATCCCGGTCATGACGACCGCCTATATCGACATCGACCGTCAGGAGGTGCCGCACGCCTCGGCGATCACCCGCATCGTGCAGCAGCTCGGCGGTGCTTTCGGCACCGCGCTCGTCGCCGTCGTGCTCACCGCAGCGGCGACTGCGAGCGATCCGGCCACAGGGTTCGGCCCGGCGTTCTGGACCGTGATCGCGATGAGCGCGGCTGCCGCGGCAGCCGCACTGCCTCTGCCGGGAAGGAAGCGTTCATGATTCGGCGCGCATGAACCGGGCGCCGGCCCGGGAGGCGCTCACCCCGCCGTCGCCTCGCGGTGCCGTGCCGCGAGGTCGACGTAGGTGCGGGCGTTCTGCCGCAGCGACTCGATCGCCTCCTCGTCCAGCTCCTTGCGCACCTTCGCGGGCACACCGGCCACGAGCGAGCCGGGCGGGATCTGCATGCCCTCGGTGACCACCGCGCCGGCGGCGACGAGGCTGCCGGCGCCCACCACGGCGCCGTTAAGCACCACCGCGCCCATGCCGATCAGGGCGTCGTCCTCGACGGTGCAGCCGTGCAGCACCGCCCGATGCCCCACGGACACCCCGGCGCCGACTACCACGGGATGGCCGGGATCGGTGTGGGCGACGCAGCCGTCCTGGATGTTGCTGCGCTCGCCGATGGTGATGGTGTCCATGTCCCCGCGCAGCACCGCGGAGTAGAACACGCTCGCGCTCTCACCGAGCGTCACCTTCCCGAGCAGGGTCGCGTTCGGCGCCGCCCAGGCGCTCTCGGGCACCTGGGGCGTCACGCCCTCGAAGTCGATCGTGGTCATGGCCGCTCCTTCGTGGTCTGCCGACGGTCTGTGCACTCGACGGTATCTCCGAAGGAGCGACCCCACGATCAGCGGCCGCCGGCGGACGGCCGCGCGGGACAGTTCCCGGGTGTCAGAGCTGCGGCATGACCAGCGACTTCATGCTTCGCGGTGTGGAGCCCGAGGTGAGCGCGGATTCGGCGTCGGCGAGCCCGTGCCGCCCCGTCACCAGGCAGTCCAGGTCGATTCGCCCCTCCGCCAGCAGACGGATCGCGAGCGGCCACGTGTTGGCGTAGCGGAAGACGCCGGTGAGCACCAGCTCGCGGTTCTGGAGCAGGTTGACCGGCAGCACCGCCTCATCCGCGCCGAGCCCGACGAGCACGACCGACCCAGCGGGCCGGACGGCCGAGATGCCCGCCCGGATCGCGGGCTCGGCCCCCGACGCATCGATGAATGCGTCGACGCCGAGGTCATCGACAGGGGAATCGGCGCGGTGGGTGTGCGTGGCACCGTGTGCCCGAGCGAAGCCGAGCCGCTCGTCGGAGAGGTCGCTGATGTGCACCTCGGAAGCCCCGAATGCTCCAGCAACCTGCGCGATGATGATGCCCACCGGCCCTGCACCGGCGATCAGCACCCGAGAGCCGGCGCCGATACATGCCTTCTGGCATGCCCAGATGCCGACCGAGAGCGGTTCGACGAGAGCCGCTGCGGCATCGCTGATGGAGTCGGGGACGTCATGGGCGAAGTCGTCCTCGATGACCACCATCTCCGCGAAGGCGCCATCGATGGGCGGGGTCGCGAAGAACTCCATGTGCGGGCAGAGGTTGTACCTCCCCGCCTTGCATTCGGTGCAGCTGCGGCATGGCCGCTGGGGTTCGATCGAGACGCGCGAACCTATGCGGCGCGGATCGACCGCCTCTCCGACGCCGACGATGCGGCCGGATGCCTCATGCCCGAGGACGAGCGGCCGATCCACCACGAACGGTCCGATGCGGCCCTGGGTGTAGTAGTGCGTGTCGCTGCCGCAGACGCCCACCGCGGCGACGCGCACCAGCACCTCGCCGCGCCCAGGGACGGGCACGGGGCGTTCGGTGAGGCGGAGGTCGCCGACGCCGTGCAGGGCTGACACCCTCATGGTGGCCTCCGGAGCCTTCGGGAGTGCCGCGCTCATCGCTTGTCCTTCGCCCAGGTCGCGGTCTGCATCGAGCTCGAGGCACGCCAGGTGGAGATGGCGCGTTCGAGGCGCCGTCGGGTCTCTGCATGCTCTTCGCAGAACCAGAGATTGGTCTCCTCGTACGGATCCTTGGCGAGGTCGAAGAGCTGACCGTCCTCATGATCGATGAATTCGACGAGCTTGTAGCGCGCATCGCGGGCCATCGTCATCAGCGCCGTGCCGGTGAGGATCGCGTCGCGCGCGTGCTCGGAGAACACGTATTGACGTCCTTCCCACTCTTGGCCCTGCAGCGCAGGCAGGAGCGAGCGTGCCTCCATCCACTCCGGCGGAGTGAGCCCCGCCAGCTCGAGCACGGTGGGCGCGATGTCCATGAGCGAGACGAGGCCGTCGAACCGCTGGTCGGGCTCGACCCGGCCCGGGCCCCAGATGATGCCGGGGACGTGCACGCTCGGCTCGTACATCGTCCACTTCTGGGAATGACCGTGATCGTTGAGCGCGTCGCCGTGGTCCGAGGTGAACACCACCACGGTGTTGTCCAGGACTCCGCGCTCTTCGAGGGCGTCGAGGATCCCACCGACCTGCTCGTCGATGAGGGAGACGTTGGCGAAGTAGTGCCGCCGCTGGCGGTCCAGCTGCTCCGCCGTGGGGTTCTCGAGCTGGACGATCGCATCGTGGTCGTTGGCCTGGTGATGCGTGCGCAGCTCCTTCAGAGGCGCGGGCTGCGAGTCCAGATCGGCCTGCGTCCGCTTCGCCTCCGGCATCGGCCGGTCGCGGTAGGGCTCGAGGTGGCGGGCCGGAGGATCGTACGGAGGGTGCGGCCCGGGGAATCCGATCTGGAGGAAGAACGGGTCGTCGTGCTCGGGGTACGTCTCGAGCCAGTGGCGGGCGAGGTTGCCGACGAAGTTGTCGGCATGGAGATCCTCCGGGAGCTCCCATTCGAAGGCGCCGAGGCGTTCTGCGTAGTCGTCGCGCTCTCGGTACGTGACGCGGCTGGGCTTCTGATGGCCGCGGATCCAGATCGCCTTGTCCCACTGGTCGAGGAAGTACGGCAGATCGGGATGGGCGCGATCCTTGTTCTCGATGACGTGCCGTTCGTGGAAGCCCACCGGTGCCTCGTAGGGGTAGGTGTGCATCTTGCCCACGCTCGTGCACCGGTATCCGGCGGCGGAGAGGTGCTCCACCCAGGAGTGGCTCCACGGATCATCGTTCCGCAGGACGCCTGAGCTGTGCGGGTACAGCCCCGTGAAGAGGCTCGCGCGGGACGGCGCGCACGAGGGCGAGGGCACGTAGGTGTTCGTGAACGCGGCGCCCTCGCGGACGAGCCGGTCCAGGTTCGGCGTGTCGACGTGGTCGTGTCCGAGGGCCGCGATCGAATCGAAACGCTGCTGGTCCGTCATGATGAGGACGATGTTGGGGCGTTCTGACGGTGTGGTCATTGCCTGTTCCTTCCGAGGTCGGGTCAGTGGGAGGCGGTGCGGCGCGAGGTGCCGGTGATCGCCGCGGTATCGCTGAGCTCGAGCTTCGAGTTCTCCGAAGCGAGCAGCACGCAGACGGCGCTGATCGCGCACATCAGCACCAGATAGATCACGGCGGGCCAGTACGATCCCGCGAACACGGAGACGAGGGCGACGGCGATCGCCGATCCGCTTCTTCGAGGACGAGCACTGCGAGCTGTACGACCTGGAGGCCGACATCGGCGAGCAGCACGATCTGGCCGCCGCCGAACCCGCCGTCGTGGAACGGCTCCGGCGCGAGCTGGACGGGCATCTCGCTGATGCGCACGCCCTGATCCCGCAGCGCAATCCCTGGCCGGAACCGTTCGCCTGACTTCTGCGTCCCGCGCCGCCTGCCCTGCCTGCTCGCTCCGCCCCGCCCCGCTCCGCCCCGCCTCGCCCCACCCCGCCCAGCCCAGTGCCGCCCCGGGCGGAGCGAACTTCTTGTCGTATGTGTGACCTCAAGGCCTATAGCGCGTTGAGGGCACGCAGGAAGCAGGAAGTTCGTTCTGTGTCGGGGGCGTGGCCGGGCCCGGGCTGGCCCGCAGGGCGTCTTCAGTCGCCCAGAGCCGTCGGCCATCGCTCGGAGTTCCATGCACGCCGTCCCTGGGCGGGAGCCGACGTGGCGTATCGCCCCTCCAGCGCGTCCGCATCGGGCTCCTCGAGCAGCTCGCGCCACGTGTCGAGCTCGTCCTGAGGGACGTTCCTGGTGTGTTCAGGAGCCTCGCACCACCGCTGTTCCGCCCGTTCCGGCTGGCCCCGTCGGTCGATCGGGCAGCCACTCCGTCCGTCCCGACGCGCCGACGGCCCGCCAGCTCGGCGAGGCACGCTCGTCGCGGCCCGAACGACGTCGGTCGGAGCTTCAGGACGGCGCGCCGAGCCTCAAGTGGAGCAAGGGGTACGGCCGACAGGCCTCATCGGTCTCGCTGCGACCGATGACCTCGAACCCCCGGTGAGCGTAAAAGCCCACAGCCGAGACGTTCTGCTCGTTGACATCGACGGTGGTGACACCGTGGTCCCTGATCGCATGGGCCAGAAGGGCCGTGCCGATTCCACGGCCACGGTGCATCGCATCGACGAACAGCATCTCCAGCGCGCCGTCGAGCACGCCCGAGAACCCAGCCGGTTGACCGTCGCACTCCGCGACCGAGAGGGTGACCGCCGGGAAGTAGTCAGACTGCAGCGTGGCCTCGATCGCGTCCCGATCCGCGTCTGCCAGGAAGGTGTGGGTCGCATCCACGGCTCCACGCCAGATTGCAGCGAGCGTCGGATACTCCGCAGCTCCGATCGACGGCCGAATGCTCACAACGGGCACGGTGGACTCCTTCGGCGGGTACATCAGCCCGTCCTCTCCCGCTTGTACGCTCCGGCGCGACGAACTTCTTGTCGTATGCGTGGATCTGACGCGCTATGAGCGTTGAGGTCACGCAGGCGGCAAGAAGTTGGTTCAGCGGCCCAGCAGTCGGGCGAAGAAGCCCTTCGTCGGGGCGACCTCGGCGTGGCCGGGGCAGCGCTGCGCGGCAGGCACGCCGGCCAGGGCCTGCTCGATGTGCTCGCCGCAGCCGGCCCAGGTGGTCTTGCCGCAGGTGCGGCAGGGGACAGGTCGGCACATCTCAGGCGGTCCTCTCATCGTCGGTGGTCCCGGGCTGCGCGCTCCGGTCGGGATGCTGCGTGCCGCCCTGGTCGGCGGTCCCGGGCTGCGCGCCGTGGTCGGGCTGCGCGGCGTCCCACTGTGCCCAGGCGGCGTAGCTGCCGTCCAGCTCGACCACGTCGTGGCCGGCGCGGCGCAGGGCGGAGGCGGCGACGGTGTTGCGCAGCCCGGACTGGCAGAAGGTCACCAGCGGGCCCTCGCCTTCGGCGGGCAGCTCGCCCTGGTGGAACAGCACCTTCCCGGCGGAGAGCTGCTGCGCGCCGGGGATGGTGCCGGCGGCGTGCTCGGTGCGGGTGCGCACATCCAGCAGCCGCGGCACCGTCCCCTCGCTGCGCTGCCGCTCCAGCTCGGCGGGGGAGATCACCGGCGGCACCGTCTGCGGCAGACCCTCCAGCGAGGGCACAAAGCCGGTCAGGGCGTCCACGCCCACGCGCACGAAGTGATCGCCGTACTCGGCGGCCGTCGCGGCGTCCTCCGCGAGGACCACGAGCTCGGCGTCGTCGGTGTCCGGGTCGAAGGCCCAGGCGATGTGGCTGGCGGCCTTGCCGAGCACGGGGATGTTCAGCGCCCCGGGCACGGTGCCGGCGTGCACCTGAGCCACCGGGCGGGTGTCCACGAGTGCGATGGTGCCCTGTTCGAGGCCGCGGGAGAGTTCCTCGGCGCCCACCTCGCGCGGCGGGGTGCGCTCGCCGAGCAGGGCGGGGCCCTCCTGGTTCTGGCGCTTCATCCGGGCGAAGTAGGCGTGCGCGTCGGGCTGGCCGTCCAGCAGCTCGTCGATGAATCCCTGCTCGTCGTCGTTCTTCAGGTACGGGCCCCACCAGGCGAAGTGCCGCTCATAGCCCACGGAGGTGGAGGGCAGCGCACCGATCGCCTTCCCGCATGCGGAGCCGGAGCCGTGCCCGGGGAACACCTGCACATGGTCGGGCAGGGCGAGGAACACCTCCTTGAGGGAGGTGAACAGCTGCTTCGCGCCGGCGAAGCGGGTGTCGTGCATGCCCACGGCCTCGTCGAGCAGGTCCGGTCGGCCCAGATCGCCGGAGAACACGAAGTCGCCGGTGAGGATGTAGCCGGGCTCGTCCGCGAAGGCGCCGTCGGTGATGAGGTAGCTCAGGTGCTCGGGGGTGTGGCCCGGGGTGTGCCGGGCGGTGACGGTGATGCGGCCCAGGGTGAGGGTGTCGTGGTCGTGCAGGCGCTCGGCCTCGAAACCGTACTGCCAGTCCTCGCCGCCGGTGCCGGGCACGTAGGCGGTGGCGCCGGTGGCGGCGGCCAGCTCGCGGGTGCCGGAGAGGAAGTCGGCGTGCAGGTGCGTCTCGGTGACCGCGGTGATCCGCAGGCCGTGCTGCGCGGCGAGGTCGAGGTACTGCTGGATGTCGCGGCGCGGATCAACCACGAGCGCCTCGCCGCTCGCCTGGCAGGCGATCAGGTAGCTGGTCTGGGACAGGTCTTCGTCGTAGATGCGTTCGAGAAGCACGATTCCTCCTGGCGCTCCACGAGCGCTGCGTCGGCTGTGGACGGACCGAGCGTACGGGGTGACCAGCTCGATGGTGCCAGTGTGGGCCCGGTCGTCAACAGACTCAAGCGTGCACAGGGGCAGCCTGCGGGGATGACCTGCATGCTCGAGCAGTGCAGCGACTGCAGGGACGTGGTCATCCGGCTCTCCGCTGTCTCCAAGGCGCTGGACCGCGCCGGCTTCGCGATCATCGCCACCGGGATGGAGAAGTGCCTCTGCGACGAGGGCGGCGCTATGGACCGCGAGGACCTCGAGAAGCTGTTCCTCACGCCGGCCGGAGCGAGGCTGCCGCGCGGCGTGGACCGGCTGGTGTGCGCCGGCGAGACTGCGCGACTCGTGGCCCCGTTGCCCGGCGCGGCACCACGTTTCGGGGGCGGGCAGGCTGACTGCAGGGGCGCCCAGGAGGGCTGTCGCAGCGGTGATGGTGTTCGCCGTTCGCACGATTGCGGATGCGCAACCGTCTGAACGGCGGGACGCTCAGTGCGTCGCGCGCGCAGTCGGCGGAAAGCGTGGGCGGAAAGCGTGGGTGGACAGCGCGGGCGGAGCCGGAGGTGCTGGGTCGCGGCGATGGGTGCGCTGAAGAGGGAGGCGGTCGGGAGCTCCAGCGCCGGGTAGCCGCGCAGCGATGGAGCCCCTGATATTCGACGCGCCGAACTTGTGAGTACCCGCTACCGAACTTCTGCGAGATTTCGTGCTACTACTAGATGTGCTGCCACCGCCAGGTGGTGGCACAACATGTAGTGGGTGAGTGGGAAGGCTGGTGGAGCATCATGACGACCTGGGGTGCTGAGATCGAGCGGCAGAGCCCGCCGAGGGTGAGGGCCGCTCCTGCCGAGGCGGACCTCGTGTACTTCTCGAGCGTCTCGGGCAACACCCGGCGCTTCGTCGAGAAGCTGGACCGCCCTGCGGCGCAGATCCCGCTGCGCCCTCGGCTCGAGGGCACGCTGCGCGCGACCCGGCCCTTCGTGCTCGTCGTGCCGACCTATGGCAGCGGTCGCCGCTCCGGGGCCGTCCCGAAGCAGGTCATCACCTTCCTGAACGACCCGGACAACCGTCAGCTCCTGCGCGGCGTGATCGCCGCAGGGAACACCAACTTCGGGGAGGACTACTGCCTCGCGGGGCCGGTGGTCTCCGCGAAGTGCCGGGTCCCCGTGCTCTATCGCTTCGAACTGCTCGGCACCCCTGCCGACGTCCACCGCGTCGAGGAAGGCCTCGCCCGCTTCTGGGCGGGCACCGGCCGCGACGTGCCCGAGGCCTCCGCCCATCCCGTGTCCGCCTGATCCACCCCTGTCCCGAAGGATTGCCATGACCGACCGCACGACCACCCGCACCTCCGTGGACGACGCCGTGACGCCGCCGACATACCGGCACGACCCCGCACGGAAGCTCCGCCCGATCAACTGGAACCGAGTGCAGGACGAGAAGGACCTCGAGGTCTGGAACCGTCTGACCGCGAACTTCTGGCTGCCGGAGAAGGTGCCGCTGTCCAATGATCTCCAGGCGTGGCAGCGGCTCCCCGAGCAGGACCGCACGCTCACGATGCGGGTCTTCACCGGCCTGACGATGCTGGACACGGTGCAGGCCACCGTCGGAGAGATCTGTCAGATCCAGGACGCCCGCACCGAGCACGAGGAAGCCGTCTACACGAACATCGCTTTCATGCAGTCCGTGCACGCGCGCTCGTACTCGTCGGTCTTCTCGACCCTGACCAGCACGCCGGAGATCGACAGCGCCTACCGATGGGCTGTGAACAACGACCTGCTGCAGGAGCGCTGCAAGAAGGTCCTCCAGCACTACTACGGCGCGGACCCGCTGAAGCGGAAGGTCTCCTCGACCCTGCTCTCCTCGCTGCTGCTCTACGCGGGCTTCTACCTTCCGCTGCACTTCTCCGTGCGCGCGACCCTCACGAACACCGCGGACATGATCCGCCTGATCCTGCGGGACAAGGCCGTGCACGGCTACTACTCCGGATACAAGTACCAGCGGGGGCTCGCCGCCGCCACCGCCGACAAACAGGAGGAGATGCGGGAGTTCACCGTCGCCCTGCTGGAGGAGCTCTACGCCCTCGAGCTGGAGTACTCCGGGGAGCTGTACGAGCCGCTCGGGCTCATGGACGACGTCGCAGGGTTCGTCCGCTACAACGCGAACAAGGCGTTGATGAACCTCGGATACCCGGCGCGTTTCGAGGCCCACGAGACGGTGGTGAGCCCCGAGATCCTCGCCGCTCTCGCGCCGGGCTCTGACGAGAACCACGATTTCTTCAGCGGCTCCGGCTCCTCGTACGTCATCGGCAAGGCCGAGCACACCAGCGATGACGACTGGGACTTCTGAGAGTCCCGACCGATCACGGTCATGAGGAGGGCCGTTGAGAGGCTCGGGTCTGCAGCTGCACATGCAGTGCACTCGGCGACCGGCCTCAGGCGGGGTGTGGCTACCCCGAGGGGTGGGTGAGCGCGGGGTGCGGGGTGGCGCGGGGTGGTTTCCTCCGTGCTCGGCCTCCGCGCTCACCCGGTGCCCTGCACAGTGGGAGGGGGACTCCGCTGCCCGTCAGGGGGGCCGCCCCTCGATGCGCCCTGAGCGGCGCCGCACCCACTCCGCGAAGGGAGACTCATGACGCCTCGACCCGAGCTCGCTCTCGAACGCTCGCCGCGACGCGCTGGGCCTCTGCTCGGCTCGCGGCATGATGCCGGGGACCTCCGCAGCGTGGTCTCGGCAGAGCATGCACCGCCGCTCCGCGCCGCGGAGCTCTCCGATCCCGACGGTGACGGCCTCACGCTCACCACTCTCCTCGGCACCGCGTGGCTCACGTGCACCACGGAGGGCGAAGAGGTGACGGTGGGGCCCTTTCCCGTCGACGCTCTGAAGGCCGCCCTCGCTCTGGTCGACGACGGCAGCTCCGCGGCATGACCTCCCGCAGGGATCTCACCGAGCCCGCACGGTCAGCACGGGGCAGTGGGCGTGGGTGAGATGCACCCCACGCTGACCGATCCGATGCGTCAGGGCTTAGAGAAGTATGGAAGAGCCTCCCCAGGACCTATGATCATACTTTAGAGCGTTGAAAAGTATGGTTCGCTGTCAGGAGCCCCCGCGATGACACAATTCGGAGTCGACCCCGTCGCCGACGCCGTCGACGCAGCCCTTCGTGCTGTCGAGCGCGGCGAGAATCCTTCGGAGCGACGCCTGTTCGACTTCAAGGAGGAGGCTGGCCGGCGGGGCGCCGACGGCACCCTCCGTCCGGGAGATCCGCACAACGATCCTGCGGCGAGGAAGCTCGCAGGGGAGGTCGCCTGCATGGCGAACTCAGTGGGTGGCGGCGCGCTCATCGTGGGGATCGGTGCCGACGGCACGCCGATCGGTGCCGTGCTCGACGCAGACTGGTTGCAGGTGCGCCTCTTCCAACTGCTCCAGCAGTCGTACACCACTGTGGTGACCCCGGCTCAGGTATGCGGGGCCAGGGTGCTGATCATCCGCTGCCCACCGGCGGTCGAGCCGATCCGGTGGCAGAACCGGATCACATGGCGCGTGGGGGACCAGTGCCAAGACATCGACCCCGCAACCTGGCACGAGCGACGTGCGCGGTCCTGGGGGTATGACTGGTCTGCGCAGAGCAGCGGGCTGGCTCCTTCCCAGGTCCGTCCACAGGCCGTTCTGATCGCGCGGGGCTTCTTGCAGAGTTCCGGTGACCCGCGCGCGGAGGATCTCGCCGATGCCGGGGATGAGGATCTGCTGCGTCGCTTGGCCGTGATCAAGGACGACGGGATGCTCACCAACGCGGGGGCGCTGCTCTTCGCGGCGAGGCGCGCAGCTGCGGTGGATCACATCCGACGGCCCGGCGCCGGCGCGGACAGCGAGGAGCGGATCAATGAGCCAGGACGCTCCGTGCTCGAGGAGCTCGCGGACGTCTTCGCCGCAGTGCGGGCGTACAACCCTGAAGTCCATGTGGAGCAGGGCCTGGTGATCGGGCGCGTCCGTGCCCTGCCCGAGCGCGCCGTGCGCGAAGCGATTGTCAACGGCATCGCACACCGCGAATGGACCGACGAGAAACCGACCACTGTGGAGCACATCGGGAGAACCCTCCGCGTGACGAGTCCGGGCGGGTTCTACGGGGGTGTCCGCAGCGACAACATCATCAACCACCCGCCGGTCTCCCGGAACAAGGATCTCAGCCAGCTCCTGGCCACCCTGCGCATCGCCGAGCGGCAGGGCGTGGGGGTGGACCGCATGTTCGCGGACATGATCCGTCACGGGCATCCCTCTCCCGTCATCGAGGAGGTGGATGGCGTCTCGGTGCGTACGGTGCTGGCCGGGGAACGCCCGGATCTGGGCTGGATACGCTGGATCGCCGAGATCGTTCCCGATCCGCGCCGGGACCTTCGCGTCCTGATGGCGCTGCATCACCTGGCCGCGCAGCAGTGGACGGATCCTATGGACCTGGCGCCGGTGCTCCAGCTGACACGCGAGGAGTCCCGGCAGACGGTTCAGCGCTTGCTCGACCACCGTGCGGGGGGAAGCCCGATCTGCCACGAGATCGACGGGGTCCCGGACTCAGCGCCGATCCCCTCCGTAGCGATGGGAGCGGCGGCCTCCACGGACCTCGTCGGGCTGCGCCGGGACGCCGGGCTGAGGAGCCGGCCGCTCAGCAGGGAACAGATAGCGCGCTCGTATGCTAGCGCCCGGGGCAGGATCAGCACCACGGAGCTGGGCAGCATCGTCGGTGCGGCGCGGACGAACGTCGGAGCGGTGCTGCGCGGGCTCGAGGAGCAGGGAGCGCTCGAGCCATCGCGTGAGAACCGCCGAGGGCCCGGCTTCTTCTACCGCTATGTGGCGGACGACGCCTGACGGGCCTGGCCGGCGAGCTGGTGGCGGTCGCCGCCGGGACCTGAGCGGGCGCGGGCGGCGCGGGGCGGTCAGGGCACGCGCCGCGGCAGGTGCTCGCTGAGCGGCGCGTGCACGCCGTCGCGGACCACGGCGAGGCCTCCGACGGCGAACAGCGCGGCGAGGGCAGTCTGCAGGGCGCGACGCCGTGGGGGGCCCAGGACCTCCATGACCCGCGTGACGAGCTGCTCGTGCCGTCCGAAGGCGGCCGCCACGATCACGGCGACGAGCAGGCCCTGGCAGACGATGTGCCACAGCGTCCCGGAGCGCGAGGTGCGTGGTGGAGGGAGCGCCAAGAGGGAACGCCAGCCGGACAGTCCGGAACGACACCATGACCGTTCCCGGGAAGCGATATGACCTCGGCAGCGGCCCGGCCCCGGACTCTCGATCAACGGGCAACTGCGTAGCGAAGATTCAGCGATCACTGCGAGTACGCAGCAGCCACGGCTCGTCGCCCACTATCGACGTGGCATTCAGTTGACCCCTCGGCACTCAAGCTCGACGAGCGGTGTCGGATCGGACGAACCCGGAGCTCTCAGATCTCATCGCTGTCGTTGCCGTTCTGGTCGTCGTCGACGCGAAGAGAGACGCGTTCGACCCCTTGGATGTCCATGAACTCAGGGAGCAGATCGCGCAGGGGTGTGCGGCCGTGGAACTGAACGTCGACCTCGACGGAGTCATCCCCTCCTTCGCACTCGATACGGCGGCTCTTGATGACCGACGAGGAGAACCCCATCGTCGTGGCTTTGGACAGAAGGTCCCGCAGCACGCCGGCACCATCGGCGTATCTGACCCGGAGGGTGCGATATCGATCCTGGCTCGGGAGCATGCGTACCAGAGGGGCGACAGCGAAGAGGGTCAGCAGATGCAGGAACGTCAGGAGCGCGGCGAGGGAGATCATCCCGGCCCCCATGGTCATCCCGACTGCTGCCGCCACCCAGATGGTGGCCGCGGTGGTGAGGCCCCGGACGACGTTGTGCCCTTTGAAGATCACTCCGGCGCCCAGGAAGCCGATTCCGGAGACGATTTGGGCCGCGATGCGGGAGGGGTCGAGCATCACCTCGTCGGCGAGGACGGCTGAGAACCCGTAAGCGGAGACCAGTGTGAACGCGCACGAGCCCAGCCCGACGAGAACGTGGGTGCGGAACCCGGCGCTCTTCTGTCGGATCTGGCGTTCCAGGCCGATCAGCGAGCACAGGACGAAGGTGATCAGTAGCAGCTGAGCCTCGACGAGACTCGAGTCGTGCAGGAGCCCGACGAAAGCATCCATAGTGAAACTCCTCGAGGTGGAACGGGTGGGGCGGGCGGGAGTTGCTCCGGTGTCCGGCCGCATGTGGCGGAGGGCGGGGCGCTTGGCGCACGACTCGGCTAAAAGCGAGTCATCCCAGCCCGACTTATCTCCATGACCTGCAGACATGGGTGCGCGCCACGGCGGTCGCGGCACTGACGAACAGCCCTTGCGTTCGAAGGTGATGTGTGCCCTATACTGTGCGACGCTACCATGAACGCGCGTTCATTTCGGGCTTGCACCTTCGCTCGCGCCGCGCTGCCCTTCAAAGAAGAACGGAATCTCATGCTCACTCGACGCACTCTTCTCGCCGCCACCGTCGCCACCGTCGGCCTCGGGGCGGGCTCCGCATGCTCCCCGCCGCAGGCCGGTGGTGACGGGGACGGCGAGACGCTCACCGTGTACTCGAACTCGGTCGCGGATGGTCGCGGCGAATGGCTGCAGGAGCAAGCAGCCAGCGACGGATTCAGCCTGCAGTTCGTTGATCTCGGCGGCGGCGACATCCAGAATCGCCTGCTGGCCGAGGCCTCCAACCCCATCGCCGACGTCGTCTTCGGCCTGAACAACGTCTACTTCGAGAAGCTCAAGGCCGCCGAAGTGCTCGCGGCGTACACACCGGCCTGGTCGGGCGAGGTCGACGCGTCCCTCGGTGACGGTGAGTGCTTCTGGCCCATCGTGAGAGAGCCGATCATGCTGGTGTGCAACGATGCGGCCTTCCCGGACGGTGAGGGTGCTCCAGCTGACTGGCCGGATCTCTGGACCGACCCCGCGTTCGAGGGCCGCTACGAGGTCCCGTCCTCTCTGGGCGGAGCGACCGCCCAGATGGTGCTCAGCGGGATTCTCTCCCGCTTCCGCGATGACGCCGGCGAGCTGGGGATCAGCGGGGATGGCTGGGAGCAGCTCGGCGACTTCTTCGCCAAGGGCAGCCGGGCCGTCCAGGGCACCGACCTCTACGCCCGCATGGCCAGCGGTGAGGTCGATATGGGCCAGATGTGGCTGGCCGGGAAGTTTTCTCGCGAAGAGGAGTACGGGATCGCCACGACGGCGGTGAAACCAGAGATCGGGGTGCCGAACGCTGTGCAGCACGTGGCCCAGGTGGCCGGCACCAAGCGTGCGGAGACCGCGGCGGCCTTCATCGACTGGTTCGGCGGCGCCGAGGTGCAAGCCGCCTGGTCCAACGAATTCTTCACCGCGCCCACCAATGAGGCTGCGCTTGAGTCAGCCAACCAGGACGCCGTCGAGATGACGGACTCCTTCGCCCTGCAGGAGATCGACTGGGGCTTCGTGGCCGAAAACCTCGATGGCTGGGTCGAGAAGATCGAGCTGGACGTTCTGGGCTGAGACATGATTACTTTCGATGACATTACCGTCCGATTCGGCCAGTTCACCGCATTGCCCAGTCTATCGCTGAACATCGACGAAGGTGAATTCTTCACCCTTCTGGGGCCGTCGGGATGTGGAAAATCTACCGCTTTGAGAACGTTGGCAGGGTTTACTGAGCCTGCATCCGGGAGGGTCCTCGTCGACGGGAGGGACGTGACGGCCCTCCCCAGCGATCAGCGCGGGGTCGGGATGGTCTTCCAGAACTACGCACTGTTCCCGAGCATGTCCGTCCGCGAGAACATCGCCTTCGGTCTCAAGGTGGCCAAACGGCCGAAGGACGAGATCCACGAGCGCGTCCGCGAGATCGCCTCCGAGGTCGCCTTGGCGCCTGCACAGTTGGACAAGGGCGTTGCCGAGCTTTCCGGCGGCCAGCAGCAGCGCGTGGCCATCGCCCGAGCGCTCGTGATGCGCCCGCGGATCCTGCTCCTCGACGAGCCCCTGTCGAACCTTGACGCACAACTTCGCGGCCAGCTGCGAATCCAGCTCAAAGAACTGCAGCAGCAGTTCGGAATCACCAGCATCTACGTCACCCATGACCAGGACGAGGCGATGTCGATGAGTGATCGCATCGCGGTCCTCAACCAGGGTCGCGTCGAACAGGTGGGTACACCACGCGAGATCTACGAGAGTTCGGCCTCCGAGTTCGTCTGCACCTTCATCGGGTCCGTGAATCGTCTCAGCGACAGCTCTGTCACGTCGCTCGCAGCACACCGCGACTCACCGGTGCGCCCTGGACTCTCCAGCTACGCGAGGGTCGAGCGGTTCGTCCTCCGGAGCAAGGGCCAGGCCGCAAAGACGGAGGGTCTTCACTTCCAGGACGGCTCTGTCGAGCGCGCCGATTACCACGGCTACTTCAGCCAGTACGCCGTGCGCGTCGGAGACAAGCCATTGACGGTCCGTATTCCCTATCACCCCGATGCGCCGTCCTTCGCTGTCGGAGACGAGGTCGCCGTCGGCATCGCCGCAGACGATGTGCTGCAGTATGCCCCCGAGGAGGGCGTGATCGCCGTATGACAACAAAGCTGCCACGCTGGGTGCGATCGCCGATGGCGCTGATCACCCTTCTCGCCACCGCCTGGTTTGCCGCGGCCTTCCTGGTTCTTCCCAATATTGAACTGCTCACCCAGGTGTTCGTGTCCGACGGGCAGGCGTCGACTCGCGCCTGGGGCCGACTGTTCGGGTCGGAGCGCGCGATGCACTCGTTGAGAAACAGCGTCGTTCTCGCGCTCACCCTCTCGGTGACGGTCAACGTGATCGGCGTGTTCATCGTGCTGGCCACGCGCTACTTCAGGCTGTGGGGCCGGCGCATACTCTGGCTCGGATACGCCACCAGCCTCATCTACGGCGGCATCGTGATGGTGGCCGGATACAACTTCGTGTACGGCGAGAACGGCATCCTCACCCGACTCCTCACGACTGTCTTCCCGTTCATCCCTGAGGACTGGTTCATCGGCTACCCGGCGGTCGTGTTCGTGATGACCATCGCCTCGACCGGAAATCATCTGCTGTTCCTCAACGCGGCGATGGCCCGCGTCGATCACCAGACCGTCGAATCCGCCCAGCAGATGGGCGCATCCCAGTGGACCATTCTTCGGCGAGTCGTGCTGCCCACTCTCCTGCCGACGATTTTCGCGGTCACGATCCTGGTCTTCCTCGCGGGCCTCGGGGCCCTTGCCGTGCCGGATGTGATCGGCGGTCGCGGGTTCCAGACGATCTCCCCCATGATGCTCACCTTCGCCAACTCCCCGGAGTCGCGTGACCTGGCGGCGGCTCTGGCTCTCATCCTGGCACTGTTCACCATCACGACCCTTCTCATCATGAACCGCCTCGAACGGGGCGGCACATACTTCTCGGTCGCCAAGGTCGCCTCTGTTCTCGAACCTCAGAAGATCGAGAACCGGTTCGCCAACGTGGTCGTGCACGGGATCGCCTACCTGTTGCTCCTCATCTATGCGGTGCCGCCGCTGTTGATCGTGATCTTCTCCTTCACGGATGCCCGGTCGATCAATTCCGGCACGCTGCGTGCCGACAGCTTCACCCTGGAGAACTATCGGCAGGTGCTCGTCGACCCGATGGCGCGCTGGCCGTTCATGGTGTCGATCGGATACTCGGCGCTCGCCGCCGGGATCGTGATCGTCGGGCTCCTGTTCGTGGTGCGCGTGATCACGAGGTACGAACGCTCCCGGATGAGTGCGATCGTCGAATATGCGCTGCATATCCCCTGGGTCATGCCCGGGACCATGATGGCGCTCGGCCTGCTGCTCCTGTACTCCTCCCCGCAGTGGATCGTGGGGCAGGAGGTTTTGTCCGGCACCATCGTGATTCTGCTCATCGCCTATGTGGTGGGAAAGATCCCCTTCACGTTGAGGCTGTTGAAAGCTGGTTTCGCGGGCATCAACAAGAACGTGGAGGAGGCAGCCGCCCTGCTGGGCGCGAGCCAGTTCTACATCCTCCGCCGTGTGATCCTGCCGCTGGTGCTGCCGACAGCAGCAGCGGTCACTGCCCTGAACTTCAACAGCATGCTCGATGACTACGACACGGCGGTATTCCTCGCACACCCCTTCTACCAGCCGCTGGGCATCTTCATCCGCAACGCCACTCGCGGGGAGACCAATGCCGATGCCACTGCGTTGGTCTTCGTCTACTCAGTGCTCCTCATGATCATCGCGACGACGACCCTGTGGCTCATCTACGGCGGGGGAGCGGGGAAGATCCTGCGCCTGCTGGCGCCCCGGCGGAAGCTGCGCGATCTCGCGCCGACTGAACCCGCTGACCAAGCCTGACAGGCCCCGACCGCTTGACGAACCCAGAGGACCCCTTCATGACCGCACCGCTGTCCATCCCTACCGCCGAGGAGCTCCGCAGCGAGCTCACGCGCCTGTTCGACGGCGCCGCCGGGCCGCTGATCATCACCCACCGGGGCACCACCCTCGGGAGTTTCCCCGACAACACCGTGCGCGCCGCGGTCGCCGCGCTGCGCAGCGGCACCGACATCGTCGAGGTCGACGTGATCCGATCTCTCGACGGGGAGTACTTCCTCTTCCATAATGGCTACGAGAACAAACATTTCGCCTCGGGCACCGATCTGCGCACCCTCACCGCTGCCGAGATCGACGAACGGAGCTTTCAATGGCAGGGAGAGCGGGGGGCGCTCCGGCCCACGCGTCTGACCGACCTCCTCGAGGCGCTCCCCGATGCCTGGCTGAACATTGACCGGTCGTGGTTCTACTGGCCCGAGCTGCTCGACCTGCTCACCGAGGTCGGTGCCGTCCGCCGTCTCCTGCTGAAGTCCCCACCTGAGGCCGCTGCTCTGACAGCCCTCGCCGCGCACCCGACCCCGTTCCTCTACTACCCGATCGTCACATCACCCGAAGAGTTCGAGAGGGTTCGCGCGGTCGACGGCCTGAATCTCATCGGCGCGGAGGTGCTCGCCGCAACGCCTGACGACCCGTACGCGGATCCCGCCGCAGTCACCTCTCTGGCCGAAGAGTTCCCGCTGGTCCAGGTGAACGCCCTGAACCTCGAGAACGGGGCTAGGCTGTACCTGGGACACGATGACGAGACCGCGATCCTTGAAGACCCTGCGCTCGGGTGGGGTCCTCTCGCCCGCAGCGGCGCGACGGCGATCCAGACCGACTGGCCCCATCTGCTGCGCGACTATCTCGTGACGCAGGGACTGCGCTCAGCGGAGTGACAGCCCCTCTCGTGTGGTAGGAAAGAGGATCATGCCACCGAGGAGAGCGCGCGCGTCGACACACCCGCTGGTCGTCACCATGGCCGACGTGGCTCGCGAGGCCGCGGTCTCACGGGCCACGGTCTCGCGGGTGCTCTCCGGCAGCGCGGAAGTGGCGTCCGAGCGGCGTGACCGGGTGCTGACGGCGATCAACGAGCTCGGCTACGTGCCGTCCTCCGGGGCGCAGCAGCTCGCCGCCGGCCGCTCCCGCTCCGTCGGCCTGCTGATCCGCGATTCCCGCAACCCCACGTACGGGCTTCTCCACGCCGAGGTCCAGAAATGGGCCGACGAGGCGGGGCTCAAGATCATCACGGCGATGCCCACGTACTACCGCGGCGCCGTGCAGGAGATGGATGCCCTGCGCCGCCTCCTGGGAATGCGGGTAGGCGGGCTCCTGGTGGCGACGGGCGTCGTGAGAACGGCCGACATCAAGCAGTTTACCTCGGTGCTGCCGGTGGTCTCCGTCGGCCGGCCCGAAAGCGACCCCGACGTGTACGGGGTCAGCTACGACGAGATCGGCAACGCAACACAACTCGCCCACGCCGTCCATGACCACGGCCACCGGCGAATCGCGGTCGTGAGCCCGAGCACGGAGCATTCCCTCGCCGAACACCTTCGCGGGGCCACCTCGGCGGCCGTGCTGCGAGATCTCGGCTGCGAGGTGATGAAGATTGACACCAAGCTCTTCGACGCCCCCGGGGAGCCGAACGTCGAGATCACCGACCTGGTCCGCGCGGGGAAGGTCACTGCAGTGATGTTCTCGAACGATCTGCGCATGCTCGACTTCGTGACCTACGCGCGCCGCCATGGCATCCACGTCCCCCGGGACGTGTCCGTGATCGGCTGCGACGGTGTGCTCCATGGCCTGAGCTACATGGACTTCGCGAGTCTCCGCGTGCCGGTGGAGACGGTCGCCCGGCGATCGATCGAGGTGATGGCCCGGCTGCTGGAGGCACCTGAGGAGGGGGAGGTGTTCCACGAGACGTACTCGGGAGAGCTGCGCCTCGCGGGGAGCCTCGGGCGTCCGTGAGACGTCGTCGCTTCCGGATCGACTATCCGGTGAATGGGCCCGAGTGAGTGATGAGATGTGAGGTGTTTGCTCACTCCGGCCAGACGATCGCCTTGAGCGCTCCCCGTTGTTGACCTGCCCGTAGCGCCTCGGCGACAGTTGAGCCCCGCACCTTGATGTAGCGCACTGGTCGCCGTGATGGTCCTGGACGAGGGTGTTGCGCGAGGTTCGGATCTGTTGTGCCGGATGAAGCTCGCTCGTCAGGCGTGCGCAGGGGATCTCAACAGGAACCCGCAGCGGGCGGTGGGCGACGGACCGAGCGGCGATGCGGCGAGCTTCAAGTGCGGCGAGGAAGAGCGATGCCGTCAGCGTCGTGCGAGCGGCGGAATGGTAGGCGCGTGTGAACGGGCGTAGTGCATCTCGGTCTTCACCGCAGCAGGATCAGCTGCCGCAGCCACGGCACATGCCCGCTGAGCAGGGCGTACACGCCGTCGCCGAGCACGGCGATCCCCGCGACGGCGAGCAGGGCGGCAAGCGTGCGCTGCAGCGCGCGACGGCGCGGCCCGACGATCTCCATCACCCGCGTGACCAGCTGCTCGTGCCGGCCGAAGGCGGCCGCGACGATCACGGCGACGAGCGGGGCCTGGTAGACGACGTGCCACAGCGTCAGCAGCACCGCCCGCAGCGCGAGGCGCTGCTCCTGGGCGGCCATGCCCACCGCGAGCGGGAAGGCGGGATCGGCCAGCGCGGTCACGGAGAAGCCGACGCCTGCCAGGGCGAGCGGTGCGGCGGCCAGACGCGACGGGGTGGAGCGCTTCTCGAGCCGGCCCTGCGGCGTCGGCGGCCGCGCCGCGGCACGGAACTGGTGGACGCTGAACGCGATGAGCGCGAGCCCCACCACCACCTCGACGGTGCCGATCGCGTTGTTGGAATCCAGCACCGGCCGCAGCCACCGGTCCAGCAGCGTGAGCAGCGGGTGCAGCACGAGCGTGGCCGCGGTGACGATCACGGTGTACCCGCCGGCGAAGGCGAGCAGATGCCGCACGGAGCCGCCCCGCAGCATCACGCCGATGGCGATGACCCCGCCGAGCACATCCATCGTCACCACGGCGAGGCCGAAGAAGGCGAGGATCCCGGCGAACGTCATTCCTGAAGGTTAGAAGATTCCGCAGCATCCGGACGACGGGGCGAGCGCCACCACCCGGGTGGGGAAAACCCCAGGGTGGAGCGGAGGCACGAGGGACTCGCCGGGTCCCAGAGAGAAGGTCTCGATGCTCCAACGGCTGTGTGGGAGCCGTTACGTTGGTGAATGCTCCCTGAAACCTCCCGAGTAAAGTTCCGGCGAGCCGTTGTTGTCGGCCTGCTGCATCGAGCCGCCTTCGTCGGCCTGCTGCGCCGAGCCGTCTTCATCGGCCTGCCACATCGGGCCGTCTCGTCGGCCCGCCACTACTGAAGGAGGACCGTGCCGAGCCTGCGCCACGTCGCGCGCACTGCGCGCCTCCTGCTCGACTCCGCGACCCAGCACCTGGTGGACGATCCCGCGCTGCTCGTCGTACAGGTGAGCCGCAGGCTCCCGCTGCGCGTCCGCGTCGGCGCCGGGAAGGCCCTGCTGCGCGCCGGCGGTGCTGTTCCCCGCACACGGGGGATCGCCGCGCTCGGCGCCTACATGGCCGGGGACACCGCGGAGGCGCAGACTCTCGCCGCCCGGTCGGCCGCCGCGGGCTCACGGCTCGGGGGCGAGGTCGCCGTGCTGCTGGGACGTTTTGACCTGCTCTCTGCGCAGGCGGCGGCGTCCACGCGGGCGCGCGCGTCCTGGATGCGGGGGGACCTGAGCGAGGCTGTCGAGATCCTGGCCGAGGCGGGGCTGGGGGAGTCGATCTACGCGCAGCGGCTGCGCAGCGAGCTGCGGCTGCTCGAGGTGGGCCACCGCCTGCCCGTGCCCGAGCAGGCGACGGCGCCGACGCCTCCGTCGCTGCGGGACGGCGAACGGCTCCGGGTCCTGCACCTGCTCACCAACTCGCTGCCGCACACCCAGTCGGGGTACTCGCTGCGCTCCCATCGCCTCCTCACCGCGCTGCGCGGTGCCGGCATCGACTCGGTCGTGCTCACCCGCACCGGCTACCCCGTGATGCTCGGCAAGCCGTTCGCGGCCGCGGAGGACGTGGTCGACGGGATCCGCTACGTGCGGACCCTGCCCCGCAGGCTGCCGAGCACCCAGGAGGGCCGTCTGCAGGCCGAGGTGGAGCGCGCCCTCGAGCTCGTGGCGGAGTTCCGCCCGCACGTCCTCCACGCCACGACGAACTACTTCAACGCCCTCGTGGCCCAGGCGGTCTCCGCCGCGACGGGCGTGCCGTGGATCCTCGAGGTGCGCGGGCTCATGGAGAAGACCTGGATCGCCTCACACCCCGGCGACGAGGAGCAGCGCAGGGCAGCAGCCTCGGAGAAGGCGCGCACGGTCGCGCTGCGCGAGGCCGAGCTGGCCTCCGCCGCCGGGGCCGTCGTCACGCTCAGCGACACGATGGTCGAGGAGCTGTCCCGGCGGGGCCTCGAGGCCGACACGATCACCGTGGTCCCCAACGGGGTCGATGACTCCCTCCTCTCCGACCACCTCACCACGGACGAGGCACGCGCCGCCGTGGGGCTCGAGACCGAGCGCGGCGCGTTCCTCATCGGCGCGGTGAGCGCCCTGATCGACTACGAGGGCTTCGACACGCTGCTGCGCGCCGCGGCGAGGCTCCTCGAGGATCCGCGCACGGATCCTGCGCTGCGCGAGGGCCTGCACGTGGTGCTCGCCGGGGACGGCACCGCCGCGCCCGGGCTGCGCGCACTGGCCGAGGAGCTGGGCATCGGCGACCGCGTCACCATGCCGGGCCGGGTCCCGCGCGAGGCGGCACGGAACTGGGTCCAGGCGCTCGACGTGGTGGTGGTGCCGCGCCACGACCTCGACGTGGCACGCACCGTCACACCGCAGAAGCCGGTCGAGGCGATGGCTCTCGCACGCCCGGTGATCGTGAGCGACCTGCCGGCGCTGCGCGAGACGGTGACCGACAGCGCCGGGAAGCGCGTGGGAGCGCTGGCACCGGCCGGGGACCCGGCCGCGCTCGCCGCGCAGATCCACGCCCTGTGGGCCGATCGTGCCCAACGCGCCCGGAGGGCGGCGGAGGGCCAGGAGCTCGCGGCAGAGCGGACGTGGCCCGCGTTGGTGAGACGATATGAGGCGGTCTACGCCCGGGCGGCGTCCGATCGTCGAGGAGGAGCAGCGCGTGGAGAGTGACGTCAAGCAGGCACCGGAGGTGGTGCGTGCGCTCGAAGCGCAGGGCATGGACGCCTCGGGCCTCTCCCCGATCGGGGTGCGCCCGCCGCTGGACCAGTATCTGCAGGAGCTGTGGGGGCGGCGCCACTTCATCTGGATGGACTCCCGGCACCGGCTGGCCACGAAGCACGCCCGCAACCGCCTGGGCCGCATCTGGCTGGTGCTGCGCCCGGTGCTCGATGCCGCTCTCTACTTCGTGGTCTTCGGGCTGATCATCGGTGCCCGCGGAGGGATCGAGAACTTCGCCGCGTACGTGGTGGTGGGGATCCTGATGTTCCAGTCCACGATGCGCAGCGTCAGCCAGGGGCCGGGCCTGATCCGCAGCGGCAGCGCGATGATCCGGGCGTTCTCCTTCCCGCGCGCCGCGATCCCCCTCTCCTGGGAGATCCGCGACGCGCTCCAGATGAGATTCACCCTGCCGGTGGCGCTGGTGATGATCATGGTGATCCCCCCGCACGAGATGCCGGGGTGGACCTGGCTGCTGGTGGTGCCGATCTTCGCGCTCCAGATGATCCTCAACCTGGGCATCGCGTTCCTGCTGGCCCGGGTGGGGTTCGTGTTCCCCGACACCTCGCAGCTGATGGGGGTCGTGGCGCGGTTCCTGATGTACGGCTCCGGGGTGATCTTCCCGGTGGAGCACTACCTGTCGCGCCTGGACAGCCCGCTCTTCGAGATGGCGATCGAGGCGAATCCGATCTACCACATGCTGGCGATGTACCGCTCGGCCCTGATCGACAACACCGCACCGCCGCTCGAGTCCTGGCTGATCTTCGGGGCGTGGGCCGTGGGGCTCCTGCTCGTGGGATTCGTGGTCTTCTGGCAGGGGGAGGCGAGCTATGGCGATGACCGCTGACCGCACCGGGGCGTCCGCATCTCCCGCTGAGGAGGCGTCGCTCGAGCGCTGGGTGGCGCCGACGGAGTCACCGTTGACCGTCGTGGCGCATGACGTGAGGGTGCGTTACCAGGTCCCGCGCACCGATCGCACGCCCCCGACCACGCTGCGGGGACGGCTGACCCGCCGCCGCATGGTGTCGGTGGCGGCGGTGCGTGGCGTCTCGTTCACCGCCCGCTCCGGCGAGTTCATCGGGATCATCGGCCGGAACGGCTCCGGCAAGTCGACGCTGCTGCGTGTGCTGGCCGGTCTGGAGGCGCCGACGCGGGGCACCGTCCTCACCTCGGCGAAGCCGATGTTGCTGGGCGTGAGCGCTGCCCTCATCCCGGATCTCACCGGTGCGGAGAACGTCACGCTCGGGGGCCTGGCGATGGGTCTGTCCCCGCAGCAGGTCGAGGACATGTTCGAGGACGTGGTCGAGCTCTCCGCCCTCGGCGATGCGATCGATCTGCCGATGCGCACCTACTCCTCGGGGATGGCCGCCCGGCTCAAGTTCGCGATCTCCCTCGGCGCGGACCCGTCCATCCTCATGATCGACGAGGCGCTGTCCACGGGTGATGCGACCTTCGCCGAGCGGTCCAAGCGCGCGATGGACGACATGCTCGCCCGGGCCGGGACGGTGTTCCTGGTGAACCATGCGGCGCAGACCATCGAGAACATGTGCTCGCGCGCGATCTGGATGGAGCGCGGCCGGATCGTGATGGACGGCGACGCCGTCGAGGTGGCGCGCAAGTATCGCTGGTTCGCGCACAACCTCGCCCAGGGCGACGAGGAGAAGGCGGCCGGCCTCCTCCAGGACGCCATGGACGAGGGGGCGGAGCAGCGACGGAGCACCTCCCTCCGGCTCGGGGACCCGGAGGCGCTCGAGGATCCGGCCGCGGGGCGCCGACGCCGACGGGAGGCCCCGGAGCTCGAACCCGATCCCTTCATGCAGGTGTTCACCCGCGACGCCGAGAAGAAGACCTTCCCGGCAGGTGGGGCGCACCGCACGGGCGGGCGCTGAGCCGGGCCCGCACCGCCGCGCGGTGCCGTGCGCATATCGCCGCGCCCGCGGCTTCTGGTGGCCGCGACATAATGGGGTCAGCCAGATTCCGAATCTCGAGGAGTTCATCCATGCCACTGCGGGTCATGACCATATATGGCACCCGTCCCGAGGCCATCAAGGTCGCGCCGATCATCCGCGCGATCGAGGCCGACGAGGAAATGGAGAACGTCATCGTGGTGACGGGACAGCATCGGGAGATGCTCGATCAGGTGAATTCTCTGTTCGACATCGCCCCGCACCACGACCTCGACATCATGGCGGGGGAGCAGACGCTCAACGCGATCGTGGCCAAGGTGATCGCCGGGGTGGACTCGATCCTCGAGCAGGAGCGGCCGGACGTCGTGATCGTCCAGGGCGACACCTCCACGGTGATGGGCGCGGCGGTCGCCGCCTTCAACCGGCGCGTCCCCGTGGTCCACCTCGAGGCGGGCCTGCGCTCGGGCGACATCGACTCCCCGTTCCCGGAGGAGGCGAACCGCAAGCTCACCAGCCAGATCGCGGCGCTCCACCTGGCCCCCACCCAGACCTCGAAATCGAACCTCACCCGCGAGGACGTCAGCGAGAACGACATCGTCATCACGGGCAACTCGGTGGTGGACACGCTCATGTACGCCACGGAGAACCTCGCGGTCCGCTTCGAGGATCCGCGGCTCGAGGCGCTGCAGCAGGCGCACATGGTCGGCGCCGCGGGGCGGGTCCTGCTCGTCACGGCGCACCGCCGGGAGAACCTCGGCTCCGTGATGGAGGGCATCGGCGAGGCCGTCGCGGAGATCGCGCGGAAGTACCCCGATCTCACGATCGTCTTCCCGATCCACCGGAACCCGAAGGTCCGCGCCGCGATCCGCCCCGCCGTCGAGGGCGTGGACAACGTGCTGCTCATCGAGCCGCTCGCCTACGCCGAGTTCACACGGGCCCTCAGCCTCGCGCACGTGGTGCTCACCGACTCCGGCGGGGTGCAGGAGGAGGCCCCCAGCCTCGGGAAGCCGGTCCTCGTGATGCGGGAGAACACCGAGCGGCCGGAGGCCGTCGTCGCCGGCACCGTGAAGCTCATCGGCACCCATACGCAGCGCCTCGTCGACGAGGTGTCCCTGCTCCTGGACTCGGAGGAGGCCTACTCCGGGATGGCGAACGCCGTGAACCCCTACGGGGACGGCAACGCGGCCGCGCGCACCGTGGACGCGATCCGCTGGAAGTTCCTCGGCGCCGAGGAGCGCCCGGAGGACTTCCAGGCCTGAGAGACGCCCCGGACCGCCGGGAGCTCGCGGGCCTCAGCCCTGCGAGCCTCAGCCCTGCGGGCTCACGGCGGGAGAACCGGTGCGGAAGCCGAGGCCGCGCAGCGCGCCCTGGAGCGTCGGCGCCTGCGCGACGGCCGTGAGCACCCGCTCCAGCTCTGCGCGGGGGACGTGCCGATGCCCCTCGCCGTCATCACGCAGCAGATGGAACACGGCGGGGTGCTCGGCATGGCGCCGGGCGAACGGCAGGAACTGCCGGTCGTGATAGACGCGGTCGCGGCGGTTCTGGATGATCGCGATCGTATTCGCCGGAGCCCCGTCCCAGTCGTCGTCGAGAGCGTCCGGCACGAATTCTTCGCGGATGCGGCGCTGAGGCGTCGCGGAGAGCGCGGAATGGCAATGGACGAGGTATTCACGAATGGCGGCGCGCGGCGGCTGCGTGAGATCTAGCCGTGGATTGCACAGCAGCGCCAGGCTGTTCGGGAAATCCTGGGAGAGGGCGCCGGCCGCGAACCCGCCCCCGGAGGCGCCGAAGAACACGGTGCGCGTGGAGCCGAGCTGGGCGAGGACATGCTCGATGAGAGGCGTCGCGAGGGCGCGGAAGGGCCCCTGGGGCCGGTTGCCGAGATACCAGCCGAGCTTGAGCTCGGGGTGCATCACCAGGGAGGGGTCCGCGATCGCGAGCAGATTGACCCCGGCCGCCTCCGTGAGTCCCTGGCCCGAGAGCATGGGCAGCTGCGTGACGTGCTCGGGGGCGGAGGCGTGGAAGGCCACCACGGTGGTGCTCGCCCCGCGATCCGCGACGAGCAGGTCGAGGGGCAGCCCGCGATGGATCTCGTGGTGCCCGGAGCCGATCTCGCTCGCGAGGAACTCCGCGACGGATCCGTACTCGACGGCCCCCGGCGGGGTGAGGTGGCGGCGAGGCGGCTCAGCCGGCACGGGAGGCAGGGTGTGCGGGCGCCGCGGCGGCACCGCTCGTGCTCAGGGACTGGGACCAGGCGGCGCTGAGCTCCTCGATGTCCCACTGCGCCACCCGCTCCCGGGCGGTGCGGGCCACGGCCTCCCGCGTCTCCGCGGAGCGCAGCGCGAGCACCCGGTCCCGGGCCTCCTCGATCGTCGAGGCGATCAGATCGCTCCCGAAGAGCTCGTCCACGCCCTCCCGGTCCCAGAAGACGGCGGCCGCGCCCGAGGCCATGCCCTCCGCCGGGGCGAGATGGAAGCTCTCGAACTCGTCGACGCTGGGCGACAGGACGGTGCCGATCCCGCGGAGCCAGGAGGCGATGTCGGGGCTGAACTCGTCGAACACGACGTGGTCCCGCAGCTGTGCCTCCGTCCGGAGGCGGTCGAAGACGTCGAGGTAGAGGTGGCGCTGGGCGGGCTTGTTCCACTCGTACGCGTACTCCCACGGCATGCGCCCCTTGAGGTGCAGCACGTAGCGGTCGTCGACCTCGAGCAGGGAGCTGAGCAGGTCCAGGGCCCGGTCCGGGCGCTTCCCGAAGGAGACGAAGCCGATCAGGCCGAGGTGGAACTCGGCACCGGGGAGCTTGGGGCGGTCCAGATCCAGGGTGTCCAGCGTATTGGGGATCACGCGGGAGGGGATCTGGCCGAGACCGAGCGCCGTCTCGGCCCGCCGGCGGAAGTAGTCCGAGACGTAGACCATCTCGTCGATCGCGTCGGTGGCGACCTGCGGCCACCACGGGCCGTTGATCTCGAAGCGGTGGAGGCGGGCGACGAGCCGCTGACCGGGCTTCTTGTGCCGGCTGTACCAGGCGATGTTCGGCCCGGCCCACTCGCAGAAGATGACGTCCGCCCACTCCAGCAGCTGCGTGCTCATCGCGGCGTCGTGCTCGGCGAGCTTCGACCAGCGATCGATCCGCACCTCGAAGTCCGGGGAGTTCTCCAGCCAGTCCACGATCTCGCCGAAGAACTTCAGGTCGTGGGAGGCGACGAGCACCTTGGTCGGGACGGGCCCGCGCGGGGGAGCGAGGAGCGCGGAGCCCCGCCGGAAGGCGGTGCGCAGGCGCTCGGTCGCGCGGGAGAGCGAGTACGCGCCCACCCGAGCCGCCGCGGTGCGCCGCACCTCGTCCAGCACGGGGAGCCCGTCGCGCAGCGCGAGCGCCGCGGAGCGGAGGTCGTCCTGGCAGAAGAGCGGGTACTGCTCGCCCCACACCATCCGGTTCGACATCGACCCGTTCAGCAGCGGCGGCGTCCCGGCCGCGGAGTACTCGAGCGCCTTCGTCGAGAGCTCGAGGCTGCCGTCGAGCGCGTGCGAGCGCCAGCCGATGCCGACGTCCGCGCGGCGGATCTCGGCGATGGTGCTGGCACGGTCCATGCCGCCGAGCCACGAGACGCCGGGCACCTCGCCCGCGGAGATCGAGGCGAGGGCCTCCTGCATCGCAGGCGCCCAGTCCGGGTCTGCGGGATCCGCCTGCACCTTGTCGCCGATGAGCACGAGCTCCGCCTCGACGCCGAGCTCCGCGAGCGCCCCCGGCAGGGCGATCATCTCCAGCGTGCGCCAGTCGCGGGCGAACTTCCCGCTGTAGACCAGGCGCAGCGGGGGGAGGTCCCCTCGGCCCTGCTCGTCGGCCCCGAGGAAGTATCTGTCCGGAACGGTGGGCGTGAGCAGCACCGTCTTCCCGGCGGCTGCGGGGGCGATGCTCTCGAGGTAGGAGCGGGCATCCTCCGTCTGCGCGAACATGCGGTGCGCCCGCTCCGCGATGCGCTGCAGCTTGGTGAGGTTGTGGGTCGAGATCCTGTCCGGCGGATAAGGCAGGTCCGTGATGTACGCCCAGTGGATCTGGGCCAGCTCCGGATTCCCGCTCACGAACGCGGCGACGTCGGTTCCTCGCGTGACGATCGCCTCCGGGCCGATCTCCCGGGCGAGGGTCGCGATCCGCTGCGCGGCCCGGCGAGGGACCAGCCGGAACGAGCCCTCCGAGTCCTCGGGCGCCTCGGCCGCGGCGAGCGGGGGATGGAACGTCACGTTCGGCAGGTCATGGACGGGTGTGAGCACCCGCCGGGTGGTCTCCACCTCCTTGAGCAGGAGGTGCACCTGGTCGAAGATCCCCGAGAGCATCTCCGCCATCGTGGCGAGCCAGATGGAGGAGCCGTCGGTGATGTTGGGGCTGACGTCCCCGTAGAGGAGCACAGCACGGTGTTCGTGGAGAAGGGGCACGGTGTCACTCCGAGAGGATCGAGACGATGTCGAGCGGCCGGTCGGGCGCCCACGGCGTGTGGCAGGGCTCCGTCCCGGGGGAGAGCGTGAGGTGCGCTCTGCTGCGCAGCTCGGCGTCGAAGTGCCACGGCGCATCGTCATCGTCGAGGTGGATCACGAGCACGGAGCGCTGCCGCGCAGCGAGGAGGAGGTCGCGCAGCTCGCGATACCTGCGGCCGTGGGAGGCATGCAGCGTGCCGTGCCAGATCCCGCTGCGCAGCGCACGGGCTTCGACGACGAGGAAGGACGTCTCCTCCTGCAGCTCCATCAGATCGGGGCGGAGCGGGCGCACGGTGTAGTGCTCCTGCAGCTTTGCGACGGTGCCGGGCAGCGCGATGGTCTGGACCAGGGCCGGCTGCGGCTCCTCCCCGGGCCTCTCCTCGAGCAGCGCGGAGAGCCGGCGCGTGCGCTGGGGATCCGGCGCGACCGAGGCGGCGATCCGCCCCGCGGCCGTCTCCGCGGTGAGGTGCTTCAGCGGCTGCGACGCGCGGTTCTCGCCGGGGGACCGACGGAACGGCGACGCCGGGGCCGACGGCGCCCCGCCGGCACCGTGCCCGAGGCTCATGGTCTCGGTGGCCTCTTCGATCCGGGAGACGGCGCTGCTCACGCGGTGCAGATCCTTGCGGATGTTGCCCACCGTGGCCTTGGTGTGCGGGCCGGCGCCGGTGAAGTAGAGGATCCGGGAGAGCTCCTTCTGCTCCGCCTCGCCGGCTGCCACGACCTCGTGCTGCAGGGCGGCCAGGCGGCGCTGCGCCGCCTGGTGCCGCGCCTCGTCCCGCCGGTCCTTCAGCCAGAGCGAGGCGGTGGTCAGCACGAGCCCGAACGCCGCGGCCGCGAGGAGCGGGCGCGAGCCGGGGGAGAGCACGAGCATCACCGCGGCGACCGCCGCGATGACGACGGGGACCAGGGCGAGAGCGCCCTCCGAGACCGATCGCGGGCGAAGACCGCGCAGCTGCCTCACCGCCACAGCCCCTTGGTGTCGATCACGACCTTCTCCTGGAGCGTCTCGCGGTCGAGGGTCCGGAACGGATCGTGGTCCACGAGCAGCAGCACGATGTCGGCACGCTCGACGGCGTCCTCGAGCGCGGCCAGCTCGACGTTGCCGCGGCCGTCGAACTCGCGGGGGAGCGCGTCGATGTTGGGCTCCACGACGAGCACCGTGCCCTCGTCCAGCCGTTCCGTGAGCGCGACGGCGATGTCCTTGCTGGGGGACTCGCGCAGGTCGTCGATGTTCGCCTTGAAGGCGAGACCGAGCGCCGCGATCGTCGGATGCTTCAGCCGCTCCGCCCGCTCCAGCACCTTGGCCAGCACGGCTTCCGGCTTGGAGTCGTTGACGCCGCGGGCCGCGGCGATGAGCTTCGCGTTCTCGCGATCCGCGGAGACGATGAACCAGGGGTCCACGGCGATGCAGTGGCCGCCCACGCCGGGCCCGGGTTGGAGGATGTTCACGCGCGGGTGGTGGTTGGCGAGTTCGATCAGCTCCCACACGTCGATGCCCTGCCGCTCGGCGATGAGCGACAGCTCGTTGGCGAAGGCGATGTTGACGTCGCGGAACGCGTTCTCGGTGAGCTTGGCCATCTCCGCGGTGCGGGCGTCGGTGAGCAGCAGCTCGCCGGTGCAGAAGCTCGCGTACAGATCACGGTTCAGCTCGGCGGCCTCCGTGCTCAGACCGCCGATGATGCGATCGTTCTCGAGCATCTCGACCATGATGCGGCCGGGCAGCACCCGCTCCGGGGCGTGCGAGAAGTACAGCGAGTTCGGCAGGTTCGGCTCCATGGTGAGCTCGGGGCGCAGCCCGAGGATCACCTCGGCCATGAACTCGGTGGCGCCGGGGGGCGCGGTGGATTCGAGCACCACCAGCTCGCCTCCGGAGAGCTGCGGGGCGATGCCCTTCGCGGCGGCTTCGATGTACGAGAGGTCGGCGTCGTGGTCGCCCTTGAACGGGGTGGGGACGGAGACGATGTAGGCATCTGCCTGGGGAGTCTCCGTCTGCGCCGAGAGCTTCCCCTGTGCGACGGTGCCGGCGACGACCGTCGCGAGCCCCTCTTCGACGAAGGGCACGGTGCCGGCGTTGATCGCCTCGACGGTCGCCTGCGCCACGTCCACACCGATCACCGTCTTGCCCGCCTGGGCGAGCACTGCGGCTGTGGGAAGGCCGATGTATCCCAGGCCGATCACGGCGACGGTATCGAGGGGCAGATTCGGACTCACTGAGGGGACTCCTGAGGAGGGAGGGGGCATCACCGGGCGGCGCGGGAGGCTGCTCGGGCATCTCGAGCATGCTACGTTCCGGCGCCCCGCAGATCCCCGTCGATGATGCCCATGCCTCACGCGCGCGCGTGAGGCGGTGAAGTTTCGCCCGCGGGCCATCCGCGCGACGCCGCGAGGTCGCCGGTCGTTCACCGGGCGGCTGGGCTGCGTCACCTCCGCTGACCTCGCCGGATGGCGCGATGCGGGCTGCCGGGCGAGCTAACCGCACGAGGTTCACCACATCGTTACTCGTGCAGGAAGAGCGCCCGGGAGCAGGGAGGGGAGCAGGATCACGACCTCGCGCGGCGTCGCCGGGAGTTCGCCGAGAATTCATCGACTGGTTAGAGTTCGGTCATGCTGCCTTCTGCACCTGCCCGGCCCGCCGGCGTCCTCCCGCGTGGCCTCTCGGCTGTGACGGCACGAGGAGTGCGGGCATGACCCGCATCGCGGTGCTCGGCGCCGGAAGCTGGGGGAGCACCTTCGCGCTCGTCCTCGCCGACGCCGGCTGCGAGGTCACCGTCTGGGCGCGCCGCGAGGAGACGGCCCGCGCGATCCGGGAGACCCACCGCAATCCGGAGTACCTCGGCGAGGTGCAGCTCCCCGACGCGGTGACCGCCAGCGCCGAGGTCGCCCAGGCGCTCGAGGGCGCAGACGGGGTCGTGCTCGCGCTGCCCACTCAGCGACTGCGGGAGAACCTCTCCGACTGGCGCCGAGCGGGCATCGACCTTCCGCCCGTGCCCGTTCTCTCCCTGGCGAAGGGGATCGAGCGCGGCACCGATCAGCGCATGAGCCAGGTGATCGCCGAGGCCGGCGGGGTGGACCCGGCGCGCATCGCCGTGCTCTCCGGCCCCAACCTCGCCGTCGAGATCGCCGCCCGGCAGCCCAGCGGGAGCGTGATCGCAGCGGCGGACGAGTCCATCGCCCACACCGTCGCCCGCTGGTGCGCCGCCCCCGGATTCCGCTCCTACGTCTCGCAGGACGTGGTGGGCGTGGAGGTCGCCGGCGCGATGAAGAACGTCATCGCGATCGCCGTCGGTGCCGCCATGGGCCTCGGCTACGGGGACAACACCTGCGCCACGCTCATCACCCGGGGGCTCGCGGAGATCACCCGCCTGGGCGTGGCCCTCGGCGGGCAGCCGGCCACCTTCGCCGGTCTCGCGGGCATGGGGGATCTCGTCGCCACCTGCACCTCGCCGCTGTCCCGCAACCACCGTCTCGGCAACGCGCTGGGGCGGGGGCTGGACGTGGAGGCGGCGCTCGCCGAGGTGGGGCAGACGGCCGAAGGCGTCGCCACGGCCCGCGCCGTGGAGGAGCTCGCCCAGAGCCTCGACATCGACATGCCCATCACCCGGAGCCTCGTCGGCGTGGTGGACCATGGCGTGACCATCGAACAGGCCACCTCGGCTCTGCTCTCACGGTCGGTGCGCCCGGAGTGAGCGACGGCGTGACGCGCAGATCCCTCGGCACACCGCTGCGCAAGGCGCTCCGTGCGGTGCGGCGCCGGAGCCGCCGCCCCGTGGTCAGCGTGGTGATCCCGTGCCGAGACGCCGAGCCCTACGTCGAGGCCGCGGTGCGCAGCGTCCTGAACCAGTCGCTCCGCGAGGTCGAGGTGATCGTTGTGGACGATGGCTCGACGGATGTTTCTCGGGACATCGTCATGGGCCTTGCGGCACGTGATCGACGCGTGATCGCCCTGGACGGAGAGAAGCGTGGCCCGGGCGCTGCGCGGAACCGCGGCGTGGAGAGAGCGCGTGGGCGATTCCTGGCGTTCGTCGACGCGGACGACGTCATGCTCCCCGGGGCGCTCGACGCGATGCTCACCGCGGCCCGCAGCAGCGGGTCCGATGTCGTCAAAGGCGCATACCGCCGACACAGCGCGATGGGATCCCATCGGCCCAAGGTCAGTGCACGGGTGCACGCCCGGGAGCGGCTCGCGACCACGGCCGACGAGTTCCCCGACCTCCTCGACGAGCCCGTCCTCTGGAACGGCCTCTACCGCACCTCCTTCTGGCGTGCGAAGGTCCATCCCATCCCGGAGGACGTGAATTACGAGGACCAGGAGCCGAGCCTCGCCGCCGCGCTCCACGCGCGGCATATCGACGTGCTCGCGACGGACGTGTACTCATGGCGCCTTCCCGAAGGACGGGTGACCCGGTCCCAGTCGAAGTCACGCCTCGCGGATCTCGCCGATCGACGAACTGTGCTCCATCGGATGCGGCTCATGCTGGACGAGCATGGGGCCTCGTCCGTCGTACGGCAGCACCTCCTGGCCGTCTGGCTCGGGAGGGACCTCCTGATGTATGCCGAGAAGGTTCCTGTCGCCTCACCGCAGTTCAGGGATGAGCTGCAGCAGATCGGCGCCGAGCTCACCCCTCTGGTCGACCAGAGCACCTGGAGCACGTTCGGGTTCTGGGAACGCATGACCGCCTGGGCACTGAGCCAGTCCGACCCCGAGATCCTCGACGACGTCCTCGCCACACGGTGGGAGGAGACCAGTGCTCTTCCGCTCGTCCTCGACGAGACGACCGGTGAGCTCCGTGCGGTGCATCCGCTCCTCCAGCGCTGGAGCGAGGTCCCCGAGCACGTCCGCAGGCTCTCCTCGCACGATATCCGGCTTGTCTGCACAGCGCGCAAGATGCGCTTTCAGGATGCTCGATGCATCGAGCTGAAGGCTGAGGTGCATGTCGCCGGCCTCGATCCGCAGCTCACTCCGCTGGCCGTGGAGATCGCCGCGGTGAGCGGTGACGGCATCGCAGGAGAGCTCGGAACGGTCGAGAGCGTGAGAGCGCCGTGGGCGGACCAGACGGCGAATGATCCCTGGCGCTCGTACACGCGCGCGGGGATCCGTGCACGAGTCCCACTGGCTGGCGCCGCTGTCCAGCAGATACGAGTGCGCACTCGTCTCGGCGGGCATGCTCTCGAGGCCCGCATGCCGCTCCCGGTGACCTCGTTGAACTATCGGTTGGGCCCGGTCGATGGGGATCGACAGTTCGCCATGGCTGCTGCCGATGACGGCACGGCGACGATTTCCTCCGTCGACGTCTCCCCGTTCGTGATCCGACGGGTGCGCGCTCGGCCAGACCATGTCGATCTCCGGGTCCGGTGCACGGATCCGAGGCTGCTCGAGGGCAGAGTCCGCGCTGTCGCGAGACGTCAGAGCATGGTCATCGACGGAACGGTCTCTGTCGATGGACGGCGCCTCGACATCGGCTTCGACCTGCCGCCGATGCAGGACGGAGCGGTCTATCGGGGCGAGCGGGCCTACGAGGTCCAGATCCTTCGGGACGGACGTGCTTTCCCGATCTCCTGGGACCGCAAGGTCCGCGCGGCGAGGGCGCGTGCAGTGCGTGCGATTCCGGACCGGTCGGGCGATCTCCGGATCGAACAACGCACTGCTCGCGTCACTGTCGATGAGGTGAGCGTCGACGGCGTCGTCGCGACGCTGTCCGGGCGGGTGGACCCGCCTGAGCTCGTCCCCCGGATCTGGCTCGTCTCCTCACGCGCTCGCACCCGACTGTCGGCGCGGGAGAGCGAGGGAGGGCGCTGGAGCGCTGACCTCGATCTCTCCGATGGCTCGTTCCCCTCCGACGGCTATTTCGTCCGGTGGTCGCTCGGAGATGACCAGGGGCCCGAGGGATGGGCGCGTGCGGGACGAGATCTGCGAAAGGGCGAGCATTACGTCGAGGGGGCGTGCCGCAGCGTGCGCCTCACCCCGCAGAGAGGCGGTGCGCTCGGGATCACCCTGGGCCCGCCGCTGTCGCGGAAAGAGCGCACCCGTGCCGGCAGGAGCCGGCTGATCGCGAAGAACTTCGGAGCGCTGCGGCCCGGGATCTTCTTCGAATCGTTCAACGGGAAGTCCTCCGGCGGGAACCCTCGCGCGATCCTCGACGGTCTCCAGGGGGCAACAGACGTTCCCCTGTGGTGGTCCGTGGTGGACGGGACCGTTCCGGTTCCTCCCGGCGCGACGCCGGTGGTCGCGGGCACCGAGGCATGGTTCTCGGCATTGCGCACCTCGCAGGTCCTGGTCACGAACAACAACTTCCCGCATTGGTTCTCGAAGCGGCCCGGGCAGATGGTCGTGCAGACGTGGCACGGGACGCCGATCAAGAGGCTCATCCACGACGCCCCGCCCAGCTTCACGCCGCTGGTGTATCGCCGCCTCATCCGGCGCCAGGCGGGGGAGTGGGATCTGCTGCTGGCTCAGGATTCGGCGGCGGAACGTCGGCTACGGTCAGCGCTGCAGTACGACGGTCCGGTCCATCTCGGGGAGCAGCCGTGCAACGTCCGCCTGGAGCAGGGGGACGAGGGCCGTGCACACGTGAGGAATGAGCTGGGGATACCTGCAGACGACAGGGTGGTGCTGTACGCACCGACGTGGAGGGAGAGGATGCGCGGGGCCTCGGGTGAGGAGTCGATGCACGCCCTGATGGATCCCGCGAGGCTGGCAGCAGCGGCGGATGCCTGGGTGCTTGTGCGGAGCCACCATATGAACGGCCTCCGCGCGGAGGGGCCTGGAGTGATCGATGTGAGCACCTACCCGCACGTCGAGGACCTCATGCTCGCCAGCGACGTGCTCGTCTCCGACTATTCGAGCATCTTCTTCGACTACCGACTGACGGGGAAGCCGATGATCGCCCACGCTCCCGACCTCGAGTGGTACCGCGATGTCGAGCGAGGGTTCTACGGCCGATGGCCGGAGGACCTCGGCCTGCCGATGTCGAGGGACCAGGACCAGGTCACCAAACTCGCCCGCACCGCACTCGACGCGGGTCCGAGCCCTTCCCATGAGGTGAACAGCGCCCGGGAGAGCGTCGCCCACCTGCGAGGCGTGATCGTCGATGCGATGCACGGCACAGTCGGGTCAGGTTCCGCACAGGAGGATGACAAGGACCTCTCGATACGCTGAACATTGGGTGAACGATCAGCTACGGGGAGTTCACAACGACCACGAAAGGCACGACATGCAGCGAGTCATTACCTACGGCACGTACGACCTGCTCCACTACGGGCACATCGAGCTCTTGCGACGCGCGCGGTCCCTCGGTGACTACCTCGTGGTCGCGCTGTCCACGGATGAGTTCAACGCCGGCAAGGGCAAGACCTGCTACTACTCGTGGGAAGAGCGGCGACGCATGCTCGAGTCGATCCGCTTCGTGGACCTCGTGATCCCCGAGACGAACTGGGAGCAGAAGGTCGAAGACGTCGCGCGCTACAACATCGACACCTTCGTCATCGGCGACGACTGGGAGGGCAAGTTCAACTTCCTCCGCGACCAGTGCGAGGTCGTGTACCTGCCGCGCACTCCCGATATTTCCACGACTCAGATCAAGGGCGACCTCGGCGCCGTGCCGGTGGGCCGCTGAAGCGTAAGGTCAAGCACCAGGGAACAGCTGCACCATCGACGAGGAAAGAATCAGACGGACCGTGAACGCACTACCACTTTCCCGTGCCCTGCAATTGCGGATGGGTGCATACTTCGAGCACCGAGGAAAGTTTGCTGAGGCGCGAAAGTGGTATGCGAGGGCGGCAGCACCGGATGATGCTGAAGCAAACTTTAGGATCGGGAACCTCGAATACAGGTCAGAGAACTACCATGAGGCGATTCCTTTTCTCGAGATGGCCGTTGAAGGCGGCTATGCAAGCCTTCAGTCCGTGAAGCGTCTCGCCGTGAGTCTGGAGCGCACCGGCGACGCCTACGGTGCCGAACGCATCGCTCGCCGTGCAGCAGAGCAGAACCCCTCTGAGCCCGAATACGGTGAAATCCTCGCATCCATCCAGAATCGGAACGCTCAGCAAGAACTCAAGCAACTTAAGCTCGAGAAATCGGACTCGGCGCAGTCAGATGAGTCCGGCAAGTCGACGAAATCCCCAGAACTGAATCGTGACGATCCAGCCTGGCTGCGGGCAGAGGTGCTCGCTTCTCGACGCGGTGAGCGGAGTAACGACGCGAACTGGACCTATCACTTCGCAACGGTGCTCGAAGAGGCAGGCCGTCTTCACGATGCCGCACTCGCCTTCGACGATGCGTGCTCGCTGTCGCCCAGGAGCTGGTGGTGGTACAGATGCGGCCGAGCTTTCGCGGCGTCGGGAAACCTGGAAGCCTCTCGAGTTCGGTACGCGCGAGCGGTCGATGGCGACCGTAAGTTGGATAGCAACAAGTGGGGAATCGGTGTCTTCCACGAAGAGGCCAAGTGCTGGGATTTTGCCGCTCTGGATTTCGAGCGTGCCGCTCTTGACGCTGCGGAAGTGTGGAGGCGGGCCGGGCTCTACTACAGGGCGGGGCGCAACCATCTGCTCGCCATGGACTTCCAGTCCGCTGAACAATGTCTGCGGCGTGCGCTGACTCTGCGTCCCGGCAACACGGCATGGGCCCGGATGCTGGCAGACGCTCTCGAGCTCCAGGACAAGCTCGAGGAAGCTGCAGAAGTCCTGGAGCTCTTGGCGCGCTCGGGGGAGCTGTCTGCGTCCGCCGAGCGATCTCTTGAATGGGCACGGGGTCGGATCCACTACAAGATGGGTGATAACGAACTAGCGATCCAGCACCTGCGGGCTTCGCTCGGCGATGATTCCGAGCGCTCTACAGATCCATCGGGAATGGATGTACCGGGCGTCGACGTGCCAGACGTCGACGCCCATCCTGAGTGGCAGGCGTCGAGCCTCGATGGGAACCCCTTCATGTTCCACGGCTCTACAGATCGTCGAGGACACGTCGAGCGCTCGCGGATAGCAGGGGCGCTGCGACACGAGTCGCTCCGGATGGACTGCCTCCGCAAGGCGCAGATCCTTTCCAGTACCAATGATGAAGAAATTTCCACTTCGTACTCAACGCTTCTCGCCCGAAGCGGGGATATGAAAAAAGCCACCGAGGTGCTCCTCCGTACCAGGGTCTTTTGGGGGCCGTATCCCCACGGATTTGCACGTCCGAAGCCGGGAACTTACGCGTACCAGTTGGCCGCCTACATGGAGTGGCGAGAAAATCTTCCGGTAGATCCCGAGGTCATCCTGTACGAGACGAATCTCGGGCTATCCATCGACTGCAACCCACTGGCGCTGTGCCGCCACCTGCTCTCAGGCGAGAACCAGTATGTTCACGTCTGGGCAGTCGACGGCGACGTCCCCATCCCGATCGACCTGCTTGAGCATAACGATATCCTCGTCGTCCAAAAGGATAGCCTTCAGTACACGCGACTTCTCGCAACGGCAAAGTACCTTATAAACAACTCAACTTTCCCAACTTATTTCTCTCGTCGGCAAGAGCAGAAGTATTTGATGACCTGGCACGGGACGCCCCTTAAGACCCTTGCCAAGGACATGAAAGAGCCTCTGGTTCACCTCAACATGGCCCGAAACTATCTGCAGGCGTCCATGGCGATATTTCCGAACGAGCATACCCGGCACGTTCTCATCGAAGGCACGGACGTGCATGGGCTTCTCTCCGCAGAAGTTGAAATTACCGGCTATCCCCGGAACGACGCCTTGGCAAAACTCCTGCCGTCCGACGTTCCGCACCAGGGGGCCCGGGTGCTGTATGCGCCGACATGGAGAGAGGACTCGGAACTCGAGAACCAGGTCGAAGAACTACTGAGAGTTCGAGATGCGATAATCGAGGCTGGCCATAGGCCTCTTCTCCGCGCGCATCATTACGTCGAATCGGCGGCAACTGCGGTCGACCCAGAAATTCAGTTCGTGCCACGACGTACGCCCACGAACGACCTCCTCCCTGAAGTCGATATTCTCATCACAGATTTCTCTTCGATCTACTTCGACTTTGCGATCACCGGGCGTCCAATGTTGTTCTACACTCCCGACTGGGAGCGATATGCGGCGACTCGCGGGATGTACTTCTCGCGCGCTCACTTTCCGGGACCCATCTGCGATTCTCTTGACGAACTGCGGTCCGCTCTAGTAACGCCGACCGTCGACAGTCCGACCCGTCAAGAGTTTCTCGACGAATTTGCACCGAACGATGACGGAGGGGCCGCGGAGCGAGTGTGCCGAGCGTTCTTCAGTGAGCAGGAACCGAAGCAAGAAAATGCACTGTCGGAGAAAAGTCCCGCTCACGAGCGTGGAGTCTTGATTCGACAAGCGTTCATACCGAACGGGATGACGTCATCTTTCGTCAACCTTGTCACGACACTGTCCGAACGAAGCGTGCCAGTTACGGTTCTCACGGACGGTCGTGCCGTGCAGGAGGATACGGGTCGCCAGAGTACTCTTGCGAAACTCCCGGCTTCAGCACGAGTGATCGGGCGCGTGGGAATGCAGCCAAAGACCATGTTGCAGTACCATGCCTCGATTGCGTCGCGAAAGAATGCTGGCGCTCCGTCGAAGAGCCTCCGCTATATAATCGACGCAATGTACCGAGCGGAAGCGCACCGAGTTCTCCCGGTGACAGGGTTCATTTCGGCCATAGAGTTTGATGGCTATTCTGAATTTATGGCGCGCGTTGTTCGGGCCATAGGTGAGTGCTCTTATTCCACTGCGATCTATCTACACAATGACATTCGTGACGAAATTCGCTTGAGGATGCCGGAATTGAAGGGTGTGGTCGAGATCGTCCCCGAGTTCGACCATGTAGTCGCAGTCTCGGAAGGGAGCGCTCGTGTCAATGCAGAAAAGCTTGGGTCTGCCTATGGTATTGACACTTCGCGTTTTACGTACGCGCGGAACCTGATTCGGCCGGAGCACATAAAATCTCAAAGCGAAATCCCCCTGCCTGAAGACGTCGTGGCGTTCGCCGACTCGGCAAACCTCTTGCTCGTGCAGGTGGGGCGAATTTCGCCGGAGAAGAATCATGCGTTCAGTGTCGAGGTAATCGACGAACTGCAGGATCTGGGTATCCACGCGAAGCTCCTCATTGTCGGGGACGGGCCGCTCGCCCCAATGGTGAGCAACATGGTCACCGAGAAGAACCTGGACGAGTTCGTGTACATGGCCGGGTGGGTGGAGAACCCTTACCCCTACATCGCCCGAGCTGATGCGATGGTCCTTCCCTCCTTCCACGAAGGACAGCCGATGGTTATCCTCGAAGCTCAGACCATTGGCACTCCAGTCATCGGTTCGGATATCTCGAGCCTGCAAGCCATGGGTGCTGATGGCCCCGAGACCCTGCTGCCCCTCGCGGTGTCTGACTGGGTCAGTGAACTTCGTGCTCGATACGACAGCGATCGGACGCATTCGACTGGTTTCGATGGGGACAGCTATGTCGAGATGGCTCTAGAAGAGTTCTGTGCTGCTACCGGTGTTGAAGTACCTTCGAGAGGGTCGCGATGATCGTGTCAATAGACATACTGCGAATTACTCCTGCAAACGAACTCATCGGGCATGGTCTGGATATGGACGAATCCTGAACCCGACCAGCTAGAGAAGAGAGCCCACCTGTGCGAGAACGTATCCTCTGGATCCCTGCTGAGTCAACGCCTCAAAGTATTGCCGACGCAGTCAAAGCCAACGACGGGCCACCTCGATACTTCAGAGTGACGACGCCGGCTGCCGACGATCGACCGGTCGACCTCATGCGCGAGGGATTGACGGACGGCAACGTTCGTAGTCTGATGACGTCCCTTGCGAATCATGGGTTCTCGCTGTACTACAACAACTTGTCTGAGAATCGCTTCATTCGTCACGATCGCATCTACCGCCACTGGGACGCTCTGAAGGACGGTCAACTTCGCTTTACAGAATCGGGAATCGTCTACGAATATGAACCGCCCGACGCTCCTCAGGTTGAGCAGCTAATTGTAATATTTTCTCCGATCAGTTCCGTACCCCGCCTGAGGAGATTCAACTGGAGGTCCTTCGGGGGTATTCGAAAATATGTGGCACCTCGCACGGGCATCCTTCGTGTGGCCGACCTAGGCGGAGTGAAAGGTGCTTTCTATCTGAATACGACATTCCTCCCCTCCAACGCGCAGAACGTGCAGGACCTCATCCGGGACTTTGCTGCAAGTCTGGGTGTGGTCGACAACCGTATCGTTCTCTATGGGGCTTCAAAGGGTGGGACCGGGGCTACTTACCACGGACTGCGCGCCGGACTCAAGTTCGTGGCCGTCGACCCAATACTTTCAGACGAGTGGTATGAGACACATGAGTCTGACTATCACTACACCGCCGATGGCGTTTTCCCGAGACCCAAACAGGAGGTGTTTGAGGGGCTGGTCGCTCACGTGAGTGGTTCCGTCGACCGTGACCCTCCGCGAGGCGTCGTCGTAACGTCTGACAAATCGCCTCAGTACGAAACCGTCGTCGAGTCGCTCGCCCCCTTGTCCGACTCGCTGCTTTTCTTGAACTCTACGAACCCGGCGATCCTTAAGCATCCCGACGTCGCCCCGAACACTATATATTCACAATTGATGGCGATTAATTCGCTCATCATGGATATCCCGCTACCCTCCGGCAAGGTGGCCATCCCTTAGTATTGGGAATGTAGACATTGCTCGACTGGCCTGCCGTACGCTTTCCCTACTTGTGAACATCAATATCATGGAACGGACTGACATGGACGTAGCTGACGCTCATCTTGCCGCCGCACGGAAGGCTTGGGGTGACCGATGGACACGAGCGATCGGGGATCGAGAGCTGCGCAAGCAGATTTTCCATGAGTTCCAGCAGGAGTTCCCGTGCCATCCCGATATCGTGCTCTACGAGAGCATGTCCGGCGCGAAGATGATGGACAGTCCCTTCTCTCTGTTCTTGCACGAGTATGGTGCGCCCGATAAGCGACGAGACGCTCGGCTCCATGTTTGGTCTGTCAGGTCTGAGGAAACGGTTCCGCCAGAGTTTCTTCGAGCGCCTGGTGTGCTCCGAGTTAAACGGCATACCCCGGAGTACATGTATTACCTTGCGAGGGCTACAAGGATCGTGGGCAACTCGACACTGCCCGAATATTTCGTTCGGCGCCCCGAGCAATATTACCTAAACACGTGGCATGGTATCGGTTACAAGACTCTGGGTCGCACGGACGCGAATCCTCTCGGTGCGGGTCTGTCGGTGTCCAATATGTTGCAGTCGACTCACGCCATCAGTCCATGCGGATTCATGACTCACGTCCACATGCATGGATTTGCGATGCGAAATACTTACGTCGGGCAATTCGCTGAGGCTGGGTATCCGCGGATCGATGCGATTCTCAATACAGGCCGGGAGGCCAAGCTGGCGCTTCTCCAGATCCTCGGCTGCTCTGAGGAGAGGCCGGTGGTCACCTATGCGCCCACGTGGCGGGGTGACGGGTTCGATGGGGAGCGACTTCGTCACGACTTGGCTAGTCTTGCAGACCTTGATTGTTCGACGGTCTTTCTGGGCCATCACATGATGCTAAAGCATGTGGATGTAGCGAACCTGGAGGGCGTTATCGTTCCGCCGGACCATGTGAACACAAACGAATTATTGGCGGCGACGGATGTTCTCATCACTGACTACTCCAGCATCTTCTTTGACTTCCAGGTGACCGGCAGGCCCATCGTGCATTATTTGTATGATTATGCGGAGTACTCCACCGCTCGAGGGCTGACTCTTGAGAGCGACGAGCTGCCGGGGATTGTCGTTACGACGTCGGAGCAGCTAGTTGAGGCTGTGGAGCACGAACTCACGAGGTCTCGTGCGTGTGCCCCCAGCTACTATGGGAATGTTGAGCGCTTCAATCCATTCGATAAGGGCGAAAGCTCTAAGAATGTTGCGGATTGGTTTTTCCGTGCGGACCCTTCCGGCGTAAATGTACTCAAGTACTTGAATGTGCGTCCGCGAACTGTGTTCTGGGGCGGTCGCCTCGGTGACACAAGTGCCACAGATGCGTACTTTGACGAGGTGGAGGCCGAGCTGAGTCGCGACGCAGTTGACGTCACCGTGTTTGTCTCGCGCACCGTGCGTCGGAACGATGTCGCGATTGAGCGGATTCGTCGCCTTGGCGGCTCTGTGTCGGTGGTGGTTCGTGACGACTATAATTTCGGAACGACGCGCGCGGAGGAGGAGGCGCGCAGCAAGGAGGCCGGTGAGCGATCGCAACTCGAAGTGATGGCGTATGACGAGATTTATGCGAGGGAGTATAGGCGCATTTTTGGCGACGTGAAATTTGACCACGTTCGGATTTTCCCTGGGCAGTCGTTTTTCTGGCGTCGCTTGGCAGCCGAGGCGCACAAGTAGATGCTGGGGTTCTAAGCTGAAACTGTGCCGATTTGCTGTCTGTGAGGACTGAGTCCTTCACACGTGTCTTTCGGTGCGGCGGTGTCAGACAGCTCAATGTCAACTGGGCTCCAGCTTCAGCAACGTGACTTTACCCGGGTCACTCGTCACTGGGAGCGACGAGCTGTCCTCGAGGTGCGCTGCGGGCAGCTCGCCCGCTACTTCTGAGGGCGCGCTGAGCGTGCTGCGGAGGTCGCCGAGATCGCTCCCGGCGAGTTGGCTCGCTGAGCGGATCTGCCAGCCCTCCGGTGCACCGTTGGGAAGTCCCGAGGGCGGGCCGAGCTGCACGGGTAGCGGAGCCGCCGAGGTGGGATCGCGGAGGTCCACGATGAGGAGGGCGAGGGTGCCGTCGTCCCCGAGCACGCCGTGCACCATCACGCTGCCGCTGCCGGACACGTCCGGAGTGAGTACCTGCCCCTCAGGCAGCTGGCCCAGCATCATGAGCGCGAGGAAGCTGCCCTTGCCCTCCACGATCTGCCCGGGCTCCTGGTGCGGTCCTGTCGCGCACAGCGGGCTCATGGGTGCGCCGCCGTCGCAGGACTGCAGCGTCGAGTGAAAGGCGGTCCGCTTCACGCCGAGCTCGGAGAGCGTCATCGCATAATCCACGGTCCACAGTGCCTGGGCGTGGGTGCCGGAGACGTCGTTCGTGCCGGGACAGGAGGTCGGGCCGGTCTCCTCCACCCACAGCGGCAGGTCGTGCTCCTCGGCGGTCTCGGCACCCATGCCCACGATGTGGCGGGCCTGCTCGCGAAGCGCGGGGGAGGTGAGGTCCTCGATCGTGGGATTCGCGGTCGAGGCGTCCGGGCCATCGCAGTCCCACAGCGGGTACCAGTGCATCGACAGGGCGCGCTGATCAGGGATGCCCGATTCCGCGAACGCCCGCCACCATGTGGCGTCATAGGCACCGGGGCCCGCCACCGGGATGCCCGGTGCGGTCTCCTGCAGCGCCTCGGAATACTCCCCCAGGGCGGCCTGATAGGGCTCCGGCCCCCAGGAGTCATCGCGCACCGCCAGCTGCGGCTGGTTCTCGTGGAAGAAGCCGTTGGGCTCGTTGCCGATCGTGACGGCGAGCAGCCGGTCGCCGAAGGCGTCCTGCGCATGCGCGGCCATGTCTGCGGCGCGGGCGGCGTCGTCATGGCCGAGGTCCAGCACCAGCGTGACCTCGGCGTCGACGTCCTCCGCGACGTTCGCGACGCGTTCGAGGTCCTCCGGGGTCACGGTCGCCTCCGCCCAGTCGGGGGCGGGCTCCTCCTCGGAGGTCCACCACATGCGGCGGTCCACGCCGTTGCCGCCGAAGCGCAGCACCGGGCGGTCCAGCTCCTGCAGGGTGAGGGTCAGGTTCGATTCCGGCGAATCCCACATCGGGTTCGCGAGCTCGGTGGTGTCGAAGCTCAGCCCCACGGTGCCGCCGGTGCGCACCGCCCCGGGCTCGAGGCTGAGCGAGACGGTGACCGGATCCCCGGTGGCCTCCTCGAGCGGGGTGAGCTCGAAGGGGCCGGGATCCGGGTCGTAGCCGGGCAGGTTCGTGGACTCCCACGGCGGGGGAGCAGTCTTCTGCGGCGTGCTGGGCGAGGGGCCGGCCGAGGGCGAGAGGTTCCGCCCGAGCGGGCCGAGGAAGAGCGCACCGGTGACCACCACCAGCACGGTCACCAGGGCGGCGGCGCCGAGCAGCAGCCAGCGGCGTCGTGTCACGTCGTCTCCCATCGGTCGGCGCCCGGACCGCCGGGAACGGACCGCAGGGCATCAGAGCACTCCCAGGGACCAGGATGTCATCCGCCGCTCCGCGGGCCGAACCCGCCAGCGGGACCGGGCGCCGCCGAGGCAGCTCAGGCGCCGGCGAGCACCTGCCACGCCGCCGCCTGCTTCTCCGCGATCCCGGCGCGGAGCTTCGGGATCAGCAGCTCGCCCCAGTCCTGCACGTCGCCGAGCTGATCGAAGCCGCGGATCAGGAAGTTCTCCACCCCGAAGTCCCAGTACTCCAGCAGCGCATCGGCGACCTGCTGGCCGGTGCCCACGTGCCCGCTCGAGTTGCCCTGCGGGCCCATCTCCTTGGTGATCCCGAACCACAGCCGCTCATCGTGCACATCCCGCTCGCGGGCCAGGCGCTGCAGACGATCCGCGGAGACGGCGCTCTTCTCCCCGGGCGCGTGGCGGCGCAGCCGCAGCGGATTGTTCGTGGCGCCGGCCTCCTTGTGCGCGCGGGCGAGCTCGAGGTACCGATCGGCCTTCTCCCAGGCCTCCTCCTCCGTCGCGGCCACCACCGGGCGGGTGGACAGCGAGAACCGCAGATCCTCGTTGCCGGCGGCAGCGGCGACCTCGCGGATCACCGCGGTGCGGCCGGCCACCTCCGCCTTCGTCTCCCCGAACAGCGCGTACACATCCGCGTGCGCGCCGCCCACGCGCACCGCATCCTCGGAGAGCCCGCCGAACCACAGCGGGATCCCGCCCGGACGCACCGGGTGCACGGCGCTCTGCGCATCCCGCACCCGGTAATGCTCCCCGGAGTGGTCCAGCGGCTCGTGGGAGTCCAGCGAGCGGCGCAGCAGATCCATGAACTCCGCGGTGCGGCGGTACCGCTCGGGCTTGGTGGAGAAGTCCCCGTCGCGGGCCTGATCCGCATCCGAGCCGCCGGAGATGTGGTGGATCGCCACGCGCCCGCCCCCGGTGAGCTGGTCGAGGGTGGCGAGCTTGCGGGCCACCACCGTCGGCGCGACGAACCCGGGCCGGTGCGCGATGAGCACGCCCAGACGCTCGGTGGCCTGCAGCACCGCCGAGGCGAGCGCGAACCCGTCCGGCGAGGCGGACGAGTACCCGATGAGCACCCGGTCGAAACCGGCCTCCTCATGGGCGCGGGCGAACTCGCGGATCCACCCGGGATCGACGGCGGGGCCGGTGACCGGATCGGTCTCCGATCCGCGCTGGGACGAGATCATGCCGAGAATCTCTGCCATGGCTTTCTCCTTCAGTGAGAGGTGTCGAGGGACGGGTGCAGGGCCGGCGCGGTGGGCGCCGGGGGACGGTCGAGGGTGGGGATCGCCGCGATGAGGCGGCGGGTGTACGGATGCTGGGGCGCGCCGAGCACCTCGGCGGCGGTGCCGGCCTCGACGATCCCGCCCTCGTGCAGCACCAGCACCCTGTCGGCGATCGCGCCGAGGGAGGAGAGATCGTGGGAGATCAGCAGGATCCCGGTGCCGGCGCGGGCCACGGCCCCGAGGGTGCGCACCACCTCGATGCGGCTCGAGGCGTCCAGGGCGCTGACCGGTTCATCGCACACCAGCAGCGCCGGGTCGACGGCCAGGGCGCGGGCGATCGCGACCCGCTGGCGCTGCCCGCCGGAGAGCTGCGCGGGCCGCGATGCCCACAGCGACGGGTCCAGGCCCACGGTGCGCAGCGCGCGTTCGGCGTGCTCGGCCGCCTGCGCGGCGGGGAAGGCCTGCCGGGCTCCTTCGAGCACCGAGGCGCGGGCGGTGAAGCGGCCGTCGAGGCTGCTCAGCGGATCCTGGAACACGTACTGGGCGTGCCCGGCGCGGCGGAATGCCCGCCACTGCGCGCGGGAATAGCGGCTCACCTCGCGGCCGTCCACGTGGACCGTGCCGGCGGCGGTGGGCACCAGGCCCAGCACGCTGCGGGCGAGCGACGTCTTGCCGGAGCCGGATTCGCCGATCAGCCCCACCACCTCGCCGGGTGCGACCTCGAGGTCGACGTGGCGCAGCACCTCCCGGGCGCCGTAGCGGATCGCGAGGTCGTGCACGGCCAGTGCCGGGCGGGCGGAGCCGGCGCGGACCGGGCGCGCAGGGGACGGGGCGAGCGCGGTCGGGGCATCGAGGGCGGGGGAATCGGTGAGGGCGGTGAGGGTCATAGCGGTGCTGCCTCCTTCTGTCGGGCCGGAGTCTCGGCGGCGCCGGCGGCGGCGCACACGGCGTCGATCCCGAACACCGTGTGATCGGCGACGAGAGTGCGGGTGTAGGGGTGGGCGGGTGCGTGCAGCACCTGAGCGGTGGGGCCCTCCTCGACCACCACGCCGTGGCGGAACACGTAGAGGTGGTCGCAGCTGTGGGCGAGGACGGCCAGATCGTGGGAGATCATCAGCACCGTCAGCGCGTGCTCGTGGCGCAGCCGGCGCACCAGGGAGAGCACCTCCGCCTGCACCGTGACGTCCAGCGCGGTGGTCGCCTCATCGGCCACCAGCAGATCCGGTTCGCCGCTCACCGCGATCGCCAGCAGGATCCGCTGCAGCATCCCGCCGGAGAGCTCGTGCGGGAACTGGCCGGCCACCCGCTCCACCTCGCGCAGCCCCACATGGGCGAGCAGCTCGCGGCGGGCGGTGGCCGCCTCGCTGCGGGACAGGCCGAGCGTGTGGCGCAGCACCTCGTCGACCTGCGTGCCGATCCGCAGGTGCGGGGTGAACCAGGTGGCCGGGTCCTGGAACACGGTGCCGATGCGCCGCCCGTGCAGCGCCGTCCACGCGCCCTCGCCCAGCTCCTTGCCGTCGAAGGCGAGGCGTCCGCCGGTCACGCAGACGCCGTCCGGCACCACCCCCAGCAGCGACTTGACCGTCATCGTCTTGCCGGAGCCGGATTCGCCGAGGATCCCCACGCTCGCGCCGCGCGGCACGCGCAGGCTCACGCCGCGCACCAGCTGCGCGCCGGAGCCCGCCTCGACGTGCAGATCCTCGATCTCGACCAGCGCCTCCACCGGCTCGTCGGCCGTGCCGATGCTGCCGGGCAAAGGGGCGGGCTGCTCGCCGTCGCCCGTGCGAACACTGGCGTCGGCGGCGGTGCGGGTGCTGAGGGCGTCGGCGCTGCCCTCGTCGTCGGCGTCCGTGGAAGCGCTGCCGTCGGGGGAGGCGGTGCCGCCGTCGGCCGCCGGGGCGGTGCCCGCGCCGGTGCTCACGTCGCGGATCCTGTCGGCCAGCACACCCAGCGCCGCCACCGTCACCATGATCGCGAGCGCCGGGCCCACCGGGTTCGCGGGCCGCACCGCGAGGTAGGACAGATCTGCCGAGAGCATCCCGCCCCAGGTGGGCGTGGGCGGCTGCACCCCCACCCCGAGGAACGTCAGGCTCGCCACCACCAGCAGGCTCGCCGCGAGGGCGCTCGCCGAGGTCACCAGCAGCACCGGCACGATCCGCGGCAGCACATGGCTGAGGATGATCCGCGGCACCGGCACCCCCAGCAGCCGCGCCGCTTCCACGTACTGGGTGTGGGCGGTCTCGAGCGCCGCCGCCCGCACCACCCGGAAGAAGGTGGGGGCGGCGAGGATCCCCACCGCCACCATCGCGGCGTGGATGCTGTTGCCCAGCAGCGCCCCGATCGCCACCGCGAAGGTGATGAACGGCAGCGCCATGAACGCGTCGAAGACCCGCTCCAGCAGCCACCGCACCGGCCGCACCGAGAACACCGCGACCAACGCCGCGGAGGTGCCGAGCGCCAGCGCGATGAGCACCGCCTCGAGCGCGGCCAGCACCGACAGCCGCGACCCGGCCAGCAGGCGCGAGAGGATGTCGCGGCCCAGGTAGTCGGTGCCCAGCGGGTGGGTCGCCGAAGGGCCGGCGAGCACGTGCGCGGTGTTCTGCGCGAGCGGATCATGCGGGGCGAGCAGCCCGCCGGCGAGGGTCAGCACCGCCACCACGGCGAGGACCGCCAGGGCGGCGACGGCGGTGGGCCGGGCCAGCAGGGCACGGAGGGTGGTCATGCGAAGGTCCTCTCCACGGGGGCGGCGGTGCGCTCCTTCGGGGTGAGCGCGGCCAGCAGCAGATCGATCACGAAGGTGCTCGCCAGCACCGCGACGACGGTGACCATCACCGCGCCGAGCACCACGGGCATGTCGCCCTGGGTGGCGCCCTCGAAGGCCATCAGCCCCAGCCCCGGCAGGGAGAAGATCTGCTCGGCGATGATCGCGCCGCCCACCAGGCGCGGCACCTGGATGCCGATCACCGACAGGGCGGGGCCGGCGGCGTGCGGCAGGGCGTGGCGCAGCAGGATCCGCGCCCCGGAGTGGCCGCGCAGCCGCGCCCCGAGCACGAAGTTCTCCTCATAGGTCGCCACCAGCGCGGTGCGCAGCTGCCGGGCGATATCCGCCGCCGCCTCGAGCGAGAGCGCGATCGCGGGCAGCAGGATGCAGGCCAGCCAGCCGGCGGGGCTCTGTGTGAAGGGCACGAACCCGCCGGTGGGCAGGATCGGCACGGCGACGCCGAACACGAGGATCAGCAGGATCGAGACCACGAACGGCGGCAGGGTCGCGAGTGTGGACGCGGCGACGGTCACGGCGGTGTCGATCCAGCTGCCGCGGCGCAGCGCGGCGAGGATCCCCGCCCCCGCGCCGAGGGCGATCGCGAGCAGCAGCGCGAGCCCGGCGATGGACAGGCTCACCGGCAGGCGCTGTGCGATCGTGGCCGTCACCGGGATGCTCGTGAACCAGCTCTGGCCCAGATCGCCCTGCAGCGCATGGACGATCCATGAGCCGAACTGCACCAGCAGCGGCCGGTCCCGGCCCAGCTCGTGATCCAGCGCGGCGACGGCCTCCGCGGTCGCGGATTCGCCGAGCAGCAGCTCCGCCGGCTCCTGCTTCGCGAACGCGCCGAGCAGGAAGGTGACGGCGGCGGTGACCAGCAGCACCGGCACGGCGCGGCCGAGCGCGCGCAGCAGCAGGCGCCTCATGCCCTCACCCCCACGCCCTCGAAGCGCTGCGTGTGCCGGCAGTGCGTGAAGCCGGTGACCCGCTCGTTCATCGCATGCGCGCGGTTCCAGTTCGCGATCCACGCATGCGGGGTCGCCCCCACCACCGCCAGCCGCGTCGCGGCCCGCAGGGTCGGGGTGTACTCGGGGGAGTCCAGCGGGGTGCGGCGCACCAGATCGAGCGCCTCGTCGAAACCCTCGGGGTGCTGCTCGGAGATGTTCATCCAGCCCGCCTCGTCGTAGAGCACCTCGAGCGCCTGCACGGGGGATTCGCGGCCGGAGAAGGAGTACATGTACAGCGTGTACGAGTGGGCCGCCTTCTGGCCGGAGCCCGGCGGGGCCATCTCCAGGGTGAGATCGAAGCCCGCCTCGGCGGCCTGTGCCTGCACCACCTCGGCGATCCGGGTCTGGAGGTCATCGCCCTCGCTGAGCACGTGGAAGGTCACGGCGATCGGGGCGGTGTGCCCCGCTTCGGCGAGCAGGTCGCGGGCGCGGTCCACGTCGTGCTCCCAGTGCCGGTCCAGCTCCGGGTCGAAGCCCTGCAGGTCGCGGGTGAAGGGCTGCCAGTCCGCTTCGCCGTGGCCGAAGAGCACGCTCTGCACGATCGCGTCGCGGTCGATCGCCCGGTTGAACGCCTCGACCACCCGCGGGTCGTCGAAGGGGGCGTGGCGGTTGTTCACCTCGATGGTGTGGACGTTGAAGCAGGTGCCGGCGGCGATCCGGAAGCCGGCCTGCTCGAGCGGCTCGATCTGGGAGTCGTCCACATGGGCGAGGTCGTACTGGCCGGAGCTCAGCCCCGCATAGGTCACCGCCTCCGCCGGCCGCGGCACCACCCGCAGCTCCTCGAGCAGGATCTCCTCCGCGTTCCAGTGCTCCGGGTTGCGCACCAGGCGGGCGTGCGAGCCGGGCACGTACTCGGCCAGCACGAAGGGGCCCGCGCCCACCGGGGCCACGTTCAGCTCCACCCCGTCGGCGATCGCGGCGGGGGAGACCAGGTGGCCGATGAGCCCGGCCAGCAGCAGCGGGATCTGGTGGTTCACGCCCGCCAGGTGCAGGGTCACGTCGGTGGCGGAGTCGGCGGTGATCTCCTCGATGACGGCGAGGGACTGGGCGCTCGTGGCGCCGGGCAGGTCTCGGCTGCGCTCGAGGCCGGCCTTGACCGCGGCGGCGTCCACCGCGGTGCCGTCGCTGAAGGTCAGGCCCGGCCGCAGGTGGAAGGTCACCGCATCGCCGGCCTCGTTGTACGTCCACGACTGGGCGAGATCCGGGGCGAGCTGCCCCTCCGGGTCGAGGCGGGTGAGCCCCGAGTAGACGAGGGAGAGCACGTGCACGTCGTAGCCGATCCCGCGGGCGGAATCCCAGGTGCTCGGCAGCCGCCACCCCCAGGTGAGCGCGGAGGGCGAGGTGGGCGGCTCCGCGCCGAGCGCCGCACGGCCCTGAGCGCTCGCGGCGCAGCCGGTCATCAGCGCGGTCGCGCCCAGCAGCGCACCGGACATCAGTGCGCGCCGAGGCAGTCGAGGCTGCTGGGGGACCGGGGCGGGTCCGTGGGGCCGCTGGAGCATCATCCGTTCCTCTGCGTGGTGGGGAGCTGCGGGGTGGTCGGCGCCCGGCGGGAGCGGCCCGTGAAGGGGAGCGCCGCCGGGGTGCGAGAGCCCACACCGTGCCACGGGGAGAGCGCCGAGCGCACCGATCTGGTCATAGACAGACTTATGGCGTTGCTAAGGTTTACCTAGGGGTGCTCGGGAGCCGCGAGCACCGCAGGATGACGGACGACCCCGCAGAGAGGACCCCCTCGATGACCCCCGACATCGTCCCGACCCCGACCCCGCACGGCGCCGACGCCGCGACCGGCCGCGGCCCGGGCCTCGCCACCCGGCAGATCCACGCCGGCTACACCCCCGGCACGCCGCAGAACACGGTGACCGTGCCCATCTACCAGTCCGTCGCCTACGAGTTCGACGACTTCGCCTCCGCCCGAGACACCTTCGCCCTGTCCCGGCCCGGCAACATCTACAGCCGCAACGGCAACCCCACCAACGCCGTGCTCGAGCGCCGCGTCGCCGACCTCGAGGGCGGGGCGGGCGCGCTCGCCCTCGGCTCCGGGCAGGCGGCCGTGGCCGTGGCCCTGCTCGCGCTCGTGGCCGCCGCCGGCCCGGGACCGCACCACTTCGTGGCCTCGAACAAGCTCTACGGCGGCACCTCGGACCTGCTCGGCGACAGCTTCGCCGATCTCGGCATCGAGGTGACCTTCGTGGACCCCCTGGACACCGCGGCCTGGGCGGCAGCGCTGCGCGAGAGCACCCGCGGCGTCTTCCTCGAATCGATCGGCAACCCCGTCCTCACCGTGCCGGACCTCCGCGCGATCGCGGAGATCGCCCACGCCGCCGGCGTGCCCGTCGTCGTCGACAACACGATGGCCACCCCGGTGCTGCTGCGCCCGCTCGAGCACGGGGCCGACATCGTGGTCCACTCCGCCACCAAGTACCTCGGCGGCCACGGCACCGCGATCGCCGGCGTGATCGTGGACGGCGGCACCTTCGACTTCACCGCCCGGCCCGGCCGCTGGCCCGCGCTCACCGAGCCCTCCGCCCGCTTCGGCGGGATCGTGTTCACCGACGCCTTCGACGGGCAGGACGGCCGCACCCCCTACCTGGTGCTGGCCCGCGCCAAGAGCGTCCACGACCTCGGACCCACCCTCGCCCCCGGCAGCGCCTCGCAGATCCTGCTGGGCATCGAGACGCTCGAGCTGCGGGTGCGGCGGCAGACGCAGACCGCGCTCGAGCTGGCCCGCTTCCTCGACGGCCTGGACGAGGTGGAGCGCGTGCACCATCCCGGGCTCGCGGGGCATCCCGAGCACGAGCTCGTCCGCCGCCTGCTGCCCGAGGGGATCGGCAGCGTGTTCTCCTTCGACCTGGCCGGCGGGCCGGACGTGGTCGAGACCTTCATCGACGCCCTCGAGCTGTTCGCCCTCGTCGCCAACATCGGGGACGTGCGCTCCCTCGTGGTCCACCCCGCCACCACCACCCACTCCCGCCTGGACGCGGCCGGACGGGCCGACGCCGGGATCGGCCTGGCCACCATCCGGCTCTCGATCGGGCTCGAGGACCCCGACGACCTCCGCGCCGACCTCGCCCACGCCCTGCAGGCCGTCACCCGGGCGCGCGCCGTCGCTGCCGGCCCCGCCACGCGCTGACCCGCCCCATCACGCACTGACCCGCCCACCACTGCACAGCATCACCCGCTCGCGGCCCCGCCGCGCACGACGTCAGGAGAGACATGAGATTCGGCTACTGGACCCCGGTGTACGGCGGCTTCCTCCGCAATGTGGAGGACGAGGGCATGCCCGCCACCTGGGAGTACGTGAAGACGGTGAGCACCCTCGCCGACCGCCTCGGCTTCGAGCTCACGCTCGTGCCCGAGCTCTACCTCAACGACCGCAAGGGCCCCGAGGCGCCGAGCCTCGAGGCGTGGTCGCTCGCCACCGCCATCGCCGCGGTCACCGAGAACCTCGAGATCCTCACCGCGATCCGGCCCGGCTACCACAACCCGCAGGTCACCGCGAAGCGGCTATCCACCCTGGCGGACATCTCCGCAGACCGCCTCTCCCTCAACGTGGTCGCCGCCTGGTGGGCGGAGGAGGCCGCACAGTTCGGTGGGGTGTTCCCCTCGCATGATGACCGGTACGTGCACTGCACCGAGTTCGTCGACGCCCTGCGCGGGCTGTGGAGCGAGACCCCGTACAGCCAGCACGGCCGCTACTTCGACATCGACGGCGCCGTGGTCGAGCCGAAGCCGGCCACGCTGCCGGCCATCTACGCGGGCGGCGAATCCGAGGGCGGGCGCGAGGCGATCGCCGCCTTCGCCGACTCCTACGTGACCCACGGCGGCACCGTCGAGGAGCTGCGCACGAAGGTCGCCGACGTCACCGCCCGCCGCGAGCGGCTCCAGGGCGCAGGCTTCGACTCGATCGGGATGAGCGCCTATGTGATCATTCGCGACACCGAGGCCGAGGCGCGCGCAGAGCTCGAGCGCATCACCACCATCACCCCGGGCTCGCCCGGATACGCCTCCTTCGAGGAGTTCACCAAGCACTCGAACCTCGACGTGGAGGTCTCCGCACGCGAGTACTCCGTGGGCACCCGGGCGCTGCGCCCGGAGCTGGTGGGCACCCCCGAGCAGGTCGCGGAGAAGATCCGCGCCTACGAGGAGGCGGGTGTGAACCTGCTGCTCATCCAGGCCTCCCCGCTGCACGAGGAGCTCGAGCGCATCGCCGCCGACCTCATCCCGCTGGTCTCCGACACCACCGCCCGGAGCCTCGTGCCCTCGACCTGAGGCCCGCGCGCGGCGCCCGCCGGCGCGGGGCCGGGCGGGGCGGCGTCGGGCGGCGCGGGGCTCACACCATCACGTGGGCGTCGTTCCGCCCGTACCAGGCGACATCCGCCGTGGCCAGCAGCTCGCGGTCGCTGGCCGACCAGGCGTGCCCGCCCGCCTCGCCGCGCCGCATCTGCGTGAAGTTGAACCGGTCCGCGGAGTAGACCTTCCCGTCGGCCCGCACCACGGCCTCGAGGAACGCGGTGTCCTCCCCGCGGTTCCGGTCCTCGAAGGGATGCGCCGCGAACACGTCGCGGCCCGCGGTGAGCGTCGGCCCCATGACGCGGTCGGTGAAGCGGTGCTCCATCCACGGGAAGCGCAGCAGCGTCGCGTCGGTGCCGTCGAGATGCATGTAGTGGGCGTGCTTGCCCACCACCTGGGCGCCGGAGAACTCGCGGGCGCGCAGCAGATCGTGCAGGTAGAAGGCGCCGTACAGGTCGTCGTCATCCATCTTCGCGCACACGCCCCCGTCGGCCCGCTCCACCGCGGCGTTCAGGCACGCGCCGAGGCTCCACGACCGCGGCGCCTCGAGCACCACCACGTTCTCGATGCCCAGCTCGCGGGCCCGCTGGGCCGTCTCGGTGGGGGACTCGAAACCGTGGGTGACCAGCAGCAGCTGCCGCTCGACACCGGTCTGGCGGGCCACCTGGTCCACGAGATGGTCGAGCTGCTCGGGCCGGTTGGTCGCCGCGAGCACGCTCACCGCCGGCAGTCCCGCCCCGCCGCTCAGGCCCGTGCAGCCCGCCTTCCCGCCCAGACCCACCGCATCCAGCACCTGCCGGGCGCGGTGGGTGTAGGTGTGCTCGTGCCAGATGCGCCGCTGCGCGAGATGCACGGTGCGATCCCGCAGCTCGCGGGAGCGCACCAGGGCGCGCACCACCTGCGCGGCCTCCTCCCGCTCGGCGACCACCGGCACCTCGTCCTCGGCGAAGAACTCGCCGATCGCGGGGGAGGGGGCGGAGACCACGGGCGTGCCCGAGGCGGTGATCTCGAAGATGCGCCGCGCACACATCGACGAGCTGGTCACCACCGAGTTCACGTTGAGGAACACCTTGTACGCCTTGTACGCGGTGAGCATCCGCTGATACTCGAGCGAGCCCACCACCCGCTCGGCGAGAGCACCGGGGAACTGGTAGCGCTCGTCATCGCCGAGGAAGCGGGAGAAGATCTCCAGCCCGCGATCCATGCGGGCGGAGGCATCCAGCGCCCCGCCCAGCAGCATGTCCATCTGCGCGCGCCGCTCGGGGAACTTGTGCGCGAAGTACATGCCCGCGAAGGCGACATCCCGCTCCTGATGGCCGTGCTGGGGCCGCACCGGATTGTGCACCGCGGACTGCGCCGCGAAGGGCAGCACCGCCACCCGCTCATGGCCCAGCTCCTCCCGGTAGCGGGGCAGCAGCGTGACGTCCGTGGTGAAGACCTGGTCGAACAGCCGCGCTGTGCCGAGGAAGTCCTCGAAGTGCGGCGGGTCCTCCTTGTTCCAGAAGACGGTCGCGATGCCCTGCTCGCGGCAGTGGGCCACCAGCTCCCGCAGCGGCGCGCTCGGCGCCTGCGAGCCGGTGAGCTGGTACTGCCAGGCGTCGCGGTTGCCGTGCCAGGCCGATTCGACCAGCAGCAGATCCACCGGCGCCTCCGCCAGCTGCTCCCGCCACCGCTCGGGCGTGACCGCGACGGTCTCGAACTCGTAGCTCCAGGCGAGCATCGAGAAGTCGTCCAGGATCACCGCCACCCGCAGCCCCTCGAAGTGCGGGGCGCGCTCCGGCACAGTCGCGACGGGGAAGGTCAGCCCGCCCGCGGCGTCGGCGCTGCCGCTGCCGTCGGCCGTGCCGTACGAGGCGGTGCGACGGCGCCGCCTCCAGGTGCGCAGCTGGGACACACCGCCCCTGCGCAGGTGCCAAAGCCCTGTGCGCAGCGTCTGCAGAGGGGACGACGAGGGCTGTGCGGGCATTCGCACCTCCGGGAGCAGGAACGGGACGCGGCCATCCTATGAGGCCGTGACCGGGCCCCGGCGCGGGGTGGCGCCGCCGTTGCGTTTACCACGCTGAACCGCCGGTGCACCATGCCCGGGGCGGGTGCTGAGTACTCTGTCGGCACACGCCCGCGGCCGCTCCTGGCCTGCCAGAGCCCGGGCGGCCCGCCGTCCCCGTCCGGAGGAGCCCCGTGCCCGCTCAGCCCAGCGCACCCCAGGTGCGGGTGACCGTCTACGGCAGCTGCGTCGCGCGGGACACCATGGACCTCGCGGGCGGAGACCGCTTCGACGTCGTCGCGTACATCGCACGCCAGTCCCTCCTCTCGGCCGGTCACGACGCCGCGGCCCGGTTCCCGGCCGACGCCCAGATCGACTCCGAGTTCCAGCGCCGCATGATGACCGGCGACTTCGCCGGCAACCTCGAGCAGCGCCTCGCCGAGGCGGCGCCGGAGACCGACGTGCTGCTGTGGGACCTGGCCGACGAGCGCCACGGCGTGCACCTCTTCGACGACGGCGGCGTGGTCACCCGCAGCATCGACATCGTGCGCGTGCCCGAGGTGGTCGCCGCGGTGGACGGCGCCCGCCACCTCCCCTTCGGCACCGACGAGCACTTCGCCCTCTGGGCGCCGCGCGCCGAGCACCTGCGCGATGTGCTCACCGAGCTGGGACTCCTCGAGAAGACGATCGTGCTGCAGGTGCCGTGGGCGCTGGTCACCACCGACGGGAAATCCACCCCCTGGAGCATGGGCACCTCGGCCCGCGAGGCGAACGCCGCCTACCACCGCTACTACGAGCGACTGCGCGAGCTCGGCTTCACGATCATCGAGCTGCAGCCCCTGGGCGTGCTCGCCGACCCCGAGCACCGCTGGGGTCTCGCCCCCTTCCACTACACCCGCGAGGTGTACGAGGAGATCACCACGCGCGTGTTCGCGCAGCTGGATGCCCGCCGCGAGGGCACGGGTCAGAGCGGCGGCGCGGGGGAGAGCGGCGCGGGAGAGTAAGCCCTCCGCAGGTCGCGCAGGTCGCGCAGGTCGCGCAGGTCGCGCGGAGCCTGAAGCGGGCGCTCAGCCCTGCTCGGCCTCGGCGTCCTCGCCCATCTCCTCGACGTAGGCCGCGAAGATCTCCGAGCGCAGCGCCTCGACCCGCTTCTTCAGGGCGCGGCGGTCCTTTTTAGCGGAGCCGGGAGCCTTCAGCAGCAGAGCCGCCTGCTCGCAATGGGAGAGCTGCTTGGCCCACTCCTGCGCCTGGCGGGCCTCCTGCTCGTCGTCGGCGGAGTCGGCGAGGTAGTCGACGTTGCCGCGCAGCACCGCGACTGTCTCGAGCACCCCGTCGGCCGTGGAGGTGCGCAGCGTCTTCAGCTTCGCGATCTGCTCCTGCGCCGTGGTGAGGATGTGTGGATTCGCGGAGACCCAGCGGCCCGCCGCGAGCAGCAGCGGCACCGCCCACTTCGCGGTCTCCAGCGCCCCCTTGCCCTTCGGGCCGAGCGGGGTGAGTTTCTTGCCGGCCATCATTCGCCTCGTTCCGACGGGTTCGCTCTGCGCCGCGAGCATATCCAGTGCGGCGCCCTTGCGGGCCGTCGCGCCGGCTCCGGGCGCTCTCTAACGGGAGGGGGGGGGAGAGAGAGAGCGCCCGGGCTCTCTTCACGATGCGAAGCGGTCCGGGGAAAACGACGCGAGCATCGGGTGGCGGTTCCCGGTCATGACCTCGTGGGTCACCATCTCACCGGCGATGAGAGCAAGCGTCGCGCCGGAGTGGGTGAAGGCCACGTAGCAGCCGGGCAGCGCTCCGACTGCGCCGAGCACTGGCTCACCATCGCCAGGAATGGGCTTCCGCCCGGCCGCCCAGCGCGCCGCAGTCAGCGAGACACCGCCCGCGAAGAGGCGCGATGCCTCCTCAAGCAGCTCCGCGACGATGGATTCGTCAATGGTGCAGGTGCCGTCCTCGTGCTCAACGATGTCTCCGACGTACCAGTCATGATCGACACAGAACGAGCCCCCAGGATTCGGGCGCACCGCTGCGCGGGGCGTGTTCATCACGGGAGCCTCGGCATCGACAGGGTCGGTTGTGACCATCATTGACAGGGGCGACCCGTCGGGGATGTCCACTCCGGCCCGGTTCATCACTGCAGGGGTCTTGGCGCCGCATGCGACGACCACGGCGCCGGCCCGGTGCTCCGCTCCCCTCTGGTCGCGGATCCCTATAGCACGGCCATCCTCCACTATGAGCGAGCACGGTCCGAGACCGGTAGTGATCGTGCCGCCGAGGTCGCGGAGCTTGGCCGCGAGGTGTTCGACAAGATGGGGGAGCGATACCCAGCCTTCGCCGGGGTTGACGATTGCTTCCGGGGCGATGACCCCCGTGTCGAGGTCAGGGAAGCGGCGCGCGACCTCTCCCCGGTCGAGCAGCTCGGAGGCGTAGCCGCGTCCAATTTCGCCGGCGTGCCGGTCGTGGGTGGCGGCGGAGGAAGCGTCGGTGCCCCACCAGAGGCCGCCTGAAAACCGCAGCCACTCGCAAGAGGGATCCGCAGCGAACAGGGTGCGGTACCGATCGATGCCGTGCACGCGCAGGGCATGGTAAGCGGGGCTGCGGTCACCTGCGGAGTTCAGCCAGGACAGCGATCGGCTGGACGCACCGTCGCACAGCTCGCCTGCGGTCGCGAGCGTCACTGAGGCACCGGCTTGCGCGAGGTGGGTGGCGATCGAGGCGCCTAGAGCTCCCCCTCCGAGCACGATCACGCTCTCGGGAGCTGCGCTCGAGCCGCGGGAGAGACCAGCAGCGGAGGTGGAGGAAGCGGGAAGTGAATTCATGATGTCCTTCGTGCGTTCAGCGGAGGTTCGTGTGAGGTGCGCGATGAGCGGCTTCGATGAGACGCAGGGCGTCTACGGCGTCCTGAGGCTCGACGGGAACCGGCGCCCCGGTGTTGAGGGCATCGGCCAGCTCGCGGTAATACCTGCCGTAGTCGCCGGTCCCGGCAGGAGTGGGGTCGAACTGCCCGTCGATGCTCAACTCGCCGCGCTCGGCCTCGGACTCCTGCCCGAAACCGGGGGTGCCGGGACCAGCTCCTGAGCGAAGAGCTGCTTCTTGTGGGTCTTTGCCGTAAGTGCGCCAGGCGCCCTCGGTGCCGCTGACGTGGAACCTCGGGCCCTCGAGTGCGGACAGGCTGGACATGATCAGGCGCGAGATCGTGCCGTTCGCGTGGGTGAGGCACAGATGGGCCGTGTTATCGGGCCCCAACTCGTTGCCGACGGATCGTACGTGCGCCTGCAGCTCGGAAACCGGGCCGAAGAGCTGCAGGGCCTGGTCGATGAGATGAGGGCCGAGGTCGAAGAGGATGCCGCCACCGTCCTTGACAGGGGTGCTGGCCTTCCACGAACGCTCGCCGGTTGGCTTCCACCACTCGAAGCGGGATTCGAAGGTGTGCACCGCGCCGAGCGTGCCTTCCTCGAGCAAGCTGCGCAGGGTGAGGAAGTCCGCGTCGTAGCGACGGTTCTGGAACACCGACAAACGCCGGCCCGCCTGGGACGCCTCGGCGATCAGCTCCGTGCCTTCCTTGCTGCTGGGAGCAAACGGCTTGTCGACTACGACGTCGAGTCCGGCTCGCATCGCGACCCTCGCCAACTCGACATGGGAGGACGGCGGGGTGCAGACCACGACGAGGTCGAGATCTCCGGCATGGTCGACCACCGTGCGGGGATCGGCGATGACGAGCGCGCCGGGGTGGTCCTCACGGGCCTGAACTGCGCGGTCGGGGTCCGCGGTGGAGATCACGGCAACCTCGTACGCCGGGTTAGAGCCGAGGAAGGTCCCGTGGAAAAAACGGCCAGCGACGCCGTATCCCAGAATTGCGGTGCGCAGCGGTTTCGCTGCGGGGTCGCCGGAAGGGGTGGAAAGGGAGGCCATTGGGTGCTCCTTGTCGATAATCAGCGGGTTACTTGCCCATTCCATCGGCTAGGCCACGCACAAAGGCGCGCTGTGAGGCGACGAACAGGGCAATCATGGGGACGGCGGCGAGTGTCAGCCCTGCGAAGAGCACGGACCAGTCCGTCTGCAGCGCGCTCTTGAAGTCCAACAAGCCGACGGGAAGCGTCTTCAGAGTCGGATCGTTCAGCAAGATAAGCGCGAAGGGAAACTCGTTCCAGGCGAACAGGACGTACACCAACCCGGCGCTGACGAGTACGGGCTTGCACAGAGGTATGACTATGCGCGAGAACGTCTGCATCAACGAGGCCCCATCGATCATTGAGGCCTCGATGACTTCGTTCGGGAGGGTCAGCATGTAGGCACGGATGAGGAAGATCGTGAATGGCAGTCGGTAGGCGACGTACACGAGGATCAAGCCGATCAGGGTGTCGTGCAGGTGCAGGGCGATCATCAGCTGGAAGACGGGGACAAGAATCATCGTGGGCGAAACCATCAGACCGCCCAGGATGAGCAGGCTGATCAATCCGGCGAACGGAAGTCGCAGCTTGGTGAGCGCGAAAGCCGCCGCCGTGCTCAGCAGGAGGACCAGCACGAGGGATACGACGGTGATGATCGTCGAGTTCAGGAAGTATCCGAAGACTCCCTGGCTCCAGGCGGTCAAAAAGCTCTCGACGGACAGCGACGTCGGAAGCGCCCAAGGGTCCGAGAAGATCTCCGAGCTCGTTTTGAAGGAGGACGAGACCATCCAGAACAACGGGTACAGCACACCGATCGCCATCAGGATGAGTACCGCCCACACTGCAAAGCGCAGTGTTCGCCCCAAAGGGGAGACGTGCGGGCTTGCGTGACGGCGCCGCGGCATCCGGCGGGCGGCATAGTGAGTTGGGGTGGAGGTCGTCATGGTGTTCAAAGCGCAACCCTCTTTCGACGGGTCCAGGCCATCTGGGCGATGCCGAGGCCGATCGTCAGCACCAGGACCAGAGTTGACATCGTCGCCGCGTAACCCATCCGATCGTTGACGAAGGCATTCTGATAGACGATGGTGCCCAGTACCTGGGTGGAGTTATTCGGCCCGCCATTGGTCATCACGATGACCTCGTTGAACAGCAGCAGGGCGTTGGAGACGGTCACCAGCGAGAGGATCGCGACCATCTCTCGGGTCAAAGGCACAGTCACGGCGAAGAACTGACGAACGGGACCGGCGCCGTCCAATGCCGCTGCCTCGTACATCTCCCCGGGGATCCGCTGGATGGCGACGAGGAGCAGAGCGGTGATGTACCCCGTCCACTGCCACTGGCTCATCGCGATGATCGCCCACATGGCCGTGCTCGGCTCTGCGAGCCAGGCGCGGGAGAGAGATTCGAGTCCGACCGCGTCGAGGGCAGCGTTGAGGAAGCCGACCTCCGGGTCGTAGACGAAGGTGAACAGCACACCGGTGACCGTCATCGAGATCGTGGCCGGCAGGAAGTAGACGCTACGGAGGAAGGCCTGCAGGCGACCCTTGGCGAACTGGTCCAGCAGAGTTGCCAGCACCAGACCGAAGCCGACCTGGACTACGAGTGACACTGCGGCGTACGCGACGTTATTGCGCACGGCAGTGCCGAGGAACGGGTCCGTGAACGCCTTGCGGTAGTTCTCCAGCCCGATGAAGTGCATCTCCTGATCGAAGATGGACCAGTTGTAGAAGCTCAGGCGAACGTTCTGCACGAGGGGCAGGTAGAGCAGCACGAGCACGAAGATCAGCGCGGGCGCGATCCACAGCAGCGCGCGGCGGCGGGAATCGGTGCTCATCGACAGGACCTCGCATCTGTGACAGGGCAGGAACGGTCAGCGGCTTGCATCGGAGACCTCCTTCAGGTCCTGGACGATCTGCTCAGGGCTGCGCGAGCCATCGATGGCTGCCTGCCCAGCGGTCAGCCAGGCTTGTGCGACCTGGGGCTTCGCCTCCATGTCCAGCCAGATGTTGAAGTGCTCGATGGAGTCGAGGTGTTCAATGGCGCGCGTGAGCTGAGGCTGGACGTCATCGACCTCGTCGGAGGAGCCGATGACCACGGAAGGGCGGTCGCGCATACTGAGCATTGCGGCACCCATCTCGGGAGAGCTGAGTAGACGCAGGAAGTCGAGGGCGAGATCGATGTTCTCGCTCTCCGGGTTGATGGCGAAACCGTCGGGCGCGCCTGTCAAGGAGTCATCATCCCCCGCACCGTCTGGAATCGAGGGGAAGGGGAAGAAGTCCCAGTTCTCAGCGAGCTCCGGCGGGGCACCGTTCTTCTCCCGAAAGGTCGAGAACTGATTGGACTCGCTGTACATCATCGGCGCTTGACCGTTGAGGAAAGCGGCTTTCGCGCTGTCGCTGCTGATGCCATTGGCTGACCGCGTGAAGCCGCGCTCGGAGAGTTCGTGCAGATCTGCGAATGCCCGCGCATACCCGGGATGCGCGAAAGTTGCCGTCTCGGGTACGAGATCTCGCGAGAAGTCTGCATCCGGTACGTGCTTAGCGATCAGAGTGGTCAGATAGTGCACGCCGGGCCACATCGGCTGATTGCCCATAGCGATCGGCGTCAGGCCCTCCTCGCGGAAGGTATCGCAGGCCGCTAGCAGATCGTCGAAGGTAGACGGTATCCCCACGCCGTAGTCGTCGAACAGTGCTGTGTTGCTGACCATGTACTTGCCGGACATGCTGATCGGTACGGCGTAGTTTCGGTCATCGTAGAGATAGGCGTCGACCGATACCGGTGAGAGCGAGTCCGACCAGCCTCCCGCCATCTCATCGGTCAAGTCATAGGTGAGGCCTGCGGAGGCGAATTGCTCGCCGTAGCTGCCGGGCCAGAGGAAGTAAACATCGGGAAGGGTTCGGGATGCGGTGAGGACTCGGATCCGCTCTTTGTACGGGTCGTCCTGCACGGCGGTGAGGTCTACCCTGACGCCAGGGTTCGCCGCTTCGAACTCGCCGCGCAAGTGCTCGAAAAATGCCGCGTGGTCGCCTTCGGGCCACTTGTGGAGGACGGTGAGGGTTGCGTCGTCGGCTGTGTTAGCCCCGCATGAAGGAAGAGCTGTCACTGCCGCGCCCGCGGCGAGTCCGGCGAGGAAGTCACGTCGTGTCGCCATGAGGTCGTAGACCTTTCAGGGAGAGAGCTGGGGCTGGCGGGCGTCCGGGCCGCGTTGCCCAGGGAACGAACCCCCGCCGATGTTGAGACCGATCTCAGTCGGTCAACTGAGACCGGTCTCAGTGAGGATGTTTCCGGTACTGTAGGGCCGCCAGGAGTCGCCGTCAAGAAGGGTGCAGCGGATGAAGTCGCCAGCACGCCGAGACGTCACGATCGCTGACGTCGCGCGCCGAGCTGGAGTGTCGCGGGCGCAGACCGCTCGTGCGCTCGGCAGCTATGGCGCGGTGAGCGAGGCGGTTCTCTCTAGGGTCGTCGCGGCCGCTGATGAGCTCGGCTACCGTGCGAACGCCCTGGCCAGGAGTGTTTCCACAGGAAAATCACACTCCGTCGGCGTTGTCGTCGGGGACATCGAGAATCCGTTCTTCGGGCTCAGTGTGCGCGGGATATCGGACGCCCTGCGAGGGGCTGGGTACGACGTTGTTCTCATGAACACTGGTGAGTCCCACGAGGTTGAGGTCGAAGCTGTCCGGGCGCTCGATGGGAAGCGGGTAGACGGGTTCGTTGTCGCTCCCGCCCTCGCTTCCGCATATCCGCACCTTGAGGCTCTTGTCGAGGCGGGGCGGCCGCTCGTTCTCTATGACCGTGACGTGCCAGGGCTCGCGGCGCCGTCGGTCCTGGTCGACGTCGAGGATGCGGTGCAGGAGCTCACTCTCGCCCTGCTGGGCGCCGGCCATCGTCGGATCGGGTTTGTCTCCACCTTGCGCACGAGAGGGGAAGGCTGGACGGATGAGCAGCCCATCTCGCACACTCCTGTCGGGCGGCGAATCAACGGTGTGGTCCGTACGTTGCGTGATGCTGGGGCGCAGGTGGATCCATCCGCCATTCGCCTCGGCGCCCGTGGGGCGGAGGACGTTCGGCGGCACGTCCGCGAGCTCGTCACCGGAGACGCGCCGGTGACGGCGCTGATCGCCTCCGATGCCCTGATCGCTACTGCGGCGCTCGAGGAGCTGCGGAGTCTCGGTCTCACTGTGCCCGAGGATGTCTCCATTGCGATGTTCGACGATCCTCCGTGGGCCGGTTTGGTTTCTCCGCCGCTCACTGTCGTCTCTCAGCCTGTGCTCGACGCCGGGGTGGCGGCGGCGAGGTTGCTGCTGGAGGCCATGAGTGGTGCCGCCACGGAACTCGTCGAGCCAGGGCGCGCGGACCGGGCCTTGAGGGCGCGCCTCGTGATGCGAGAATCTGTCGGGCCTGCTCGCGAGCGTGACTGAATGAGCTCTGGCTCGAGGCTTGGCGGGAGAGGTGGCTACCGGCGAGCGCGCCCGTTTTCCGGGCTCGGGTTCGCCTCGCGGAGTGAGTCGGGAATGCCGGCGATGACGTGAAGGATTACCGGCGCGTGAGTGCTCGACTGAACGAGTGGTGGCAAGGCCGCGACGTATTTCAGCGGCGCGCGAGCGAAAGCGCCACGACCGCGGTGACGGCTACCGCGGCGCCGACGGCTGCGACGCGCCCTATGACGCGTTTGCGTGCCCGCTGATCGGGGAAGTCGAGGCAGGCGTCGGCTTCAGGGTTCAGGTGCATCGGCCCAGACTAGGAAGGAATCGGGCCGTGCACAGCTGCTTCCGTGGAAATGCACAGGGTGTCGTCGGGAGGCGTGACGGATCAGGCGGATAAAGGCGGTCGAAAAGCCCTCGATTTCCCGTATGTCTGTTTCGCCCGCCGCTTCTGTGGGGGTGTGCGCGTCACGTCTCCGCGGTGAACAGTTCCTCATTCGCCGGCACTCCGTGCCGCGGCTGCCCCTCCTCGGTGACGTATTCCCATTCGAACGGCAGGCCGTGCGCCGTGGTGATGTCCGTGCCGTCCATGAGCTGGAAGTGCACGTGCGGGTCCGAGGAGTTGCCGGAGTTCCCGCACTCGCCGAGCTGCTGCCCCGCACGCACCCGCTCGCCGGGCACCACCCGGAGCGAACCGCGACGCAGATGCGCGAGCACAGCGACCACCGGACGGTCGAGGCCGGAGTCGTCGGCCTCCGCCCGCAGGAGCACATAGTTGCCCAGCAGATGATGAGGCGTCCCCAGACCCCGCACGAAGCTCTCGAGCACCATGACGATCAGCCCCCACGGGGACAGGCGCGTCAGGTGATCACGGCTCGAGCCGCGCGCCTCGACCACCACCCCGTCGAAGGGGGCGAGCACCGGCCGGCCGAAAGACGGGAACCCCTCTGGGCGGCGCATCGGCGGCCACAGCCAGTCCATCGACCGCGGCGGCGCGCCCTCCGGCTCATGCGTGATGTCCAGGGCGTACGTCTGCGCGAGGGCGTGCGTGTGGGAGGGGACCGTGGAGGCGGGGGAGTTCAGGCCCCGCCACCGCCCGGTCACCGGCACTCCGATCCGCAGCGGCTCCACCTGCCGTCTCGGGCGCTGACGGCGCGCGCTGACAATCTGTCCGACGAGCCCCAGCACCACCAGCGCCACACCCAGCAGATAGGGCGCCCCGATCCCCGCCCCGAAGGAGACGGTGACGACGATCAGCACCCCACCGAGGGCGAGCGCGGGGCCGGAGAATCTCAGCAGGAAGGACACGGAGGGCCTTGTCAACGAGGGGGCGCGGGTCCCTGCATCGTAGACGGGACCCACTCGCGGGGGCCGTCGCGCAGCGGCTCACGACCGACTGGCCCTGAGGGGGGGGGCGGGTGCGCCGCCACGAGCGGTGACGCATCCCGGTGGCGCGCAACCCGTCAGTATCTCTCCTCCCCGGTGTTCATCAGGTCTGGTCCTGGCCGTTCTCACGCAGAGGGGCCTCGGCGCCGGCGCTGTTGCTCTTGCGTCGCAGCCGCCGTGACCTGATCTTTCCGGCGATGCCGCTGCGCACCGCGCCTGCACGGCGGGCGGCTCCAGCGGAGAGCTGCCGGGCGGTGTCGACGCCACCTTGTGCGACGTGCTTGGCGTTCTCCTGGAGCCCGTCGCGCACATCCCCTGCAGCCTCGCTCCAGCGCCGTCCCTCGAGATTCGCGTGATCGCCGTCGATCTTGAGCCGTCCGCGGAACTCGGTGACGTTGTCGATGACGAGGTTGCTGGAGCGGACCACCGTCTTCGCGGCGGCAGGCTGGAACAGAACTTTCGCATTGGCGATCGCGACGGACGCGTCGGCGCGGTCCAGCAGCTTCGCAGTGTGCGCGGCGATCTTCTCCAGGCGCTTCTGCCGTGCAGTGCGCAGGGCACGTCGGTGGCGGTCGATCTCGTGCGGTTCTGTCTCCAGGACTCGTTCGAGTTCGAGGACGTCCTTCGCGTCCAGCAGCTGGAAGGTGCGGGCGAGCACAGCGAGCCATTCGCGGATCTCGGGCTCGGACTCTTTCGCGATGCGGGCGATGTCGCGCAGCGCCGTCTTGTTCTCCAGCTTCACCGCGATCGCATCGAGTCGGCGCAGCGCGTAGGCCTGAGCGCTCGCGATCGTTCCCGCCGTGGTGTACACGGAATCCCAGGTGGTCTGCGGGACCCGCCCCATGCTTTCCCAGATGCTCGTGGCGCGGTCGATCACGAACCCCGCTCCGATCAGCTCGGAGAGTGCTGCATCCTTCTGCGCACGCAGCACGTCCTCGACCTTCTCATCGATCGACTCGAGATAGTCGGTGATCTCCTGCATGGTCTGCTGCATCGCAACCTGGGCCATGACCCCGGCGGCACCGGCGAGCAGCGCAGGATTCGTCGCCACCGACGCAGGAGATTTCACGAACTCGAGAATGCTGGAGATCCTGCCGTTGTCCGTGAGGATGGCTCGGCTGACACCCTCGGAGGAACCCTTCATCGCCGTGCCGAGATCGAGTGCGGCCGCCGACTTCTCCGTGAGCTTCACCCAACGTCCCGCATGAGCCGCAGCCTGAGCGGAGACCTCGAGCGCGGCGGAGCTGGCCCGCGCAGCGGTGCCGTCCTGAACCATGCCGCCGGCCCTCCCCAGCGGGAGCTCACGCGAGGGGACGCCAGCGGAGCTGAGGAACAGATCCACCGCGGTGGGATCACCGATGACAGCGACTCCATCCCCGTCGCTGATCAGCTGAATCTCCTGCTCCACGGGCAGCTCCTTTGCTGAGCACAGATGTCGCCGGGCGCGACCCTCAGACGATATCTGACCCCCGGACGACGCAGCGGTCACGCCAGCAGCGGCTCGATCTCCTCCCACATCGGCTGGTCCATCTGCCGGCTGAAGGTCTCGGTGAGGTGGTGGTTGTCGCGGAACACCATGGTGTTGCCGATGATCATCGGGCAGCTCTCCGCGTTGCAGAAGTAGCGCGAGAGGTCCAGGTGCGCGGCACCGGTGTCGGTCTCGGCGATGGCATCCTCCTCGGCCCGGAGGAGATCGTCCTGGAAGGCGAGCTCGCGCGGCACGTCGCAGCGGTCGGTGCGCTCGAGGTTCTTCGCGAGGCAGTGATCGGGCTTGCGCTGCTGGGTGGGGACGTCCTGCAGCACCGCCACCTGCGGTCCGTCGATCTGCTCGAGGGTGGAGGTCAGGCCGTCCCGCCAGCCCGCGCCCGGATCGTCCTCGTCGGCATCCAGCAGCCGTTCGGGGTTGTGATAGCTGCCCAGCAGCACGAGGTCGGGCTGCTCCTCGTCGATCCGCTGCATCACGCCCTCGCGCCACTGCGTGCACGAGTCGAAGGGCCGGCCCATGTACTGCTGCTCGACGTCGAGCGGCAGGCACGAGTTCTTCGTGTTGGTGTCCAGCCGGATCTTGCCCTGCTCCGCGAGCTGCTCGAGCGCCGGATACCAGCTCGCGGCGTGGGAGTCGCCGAACAGGAACACCAGCGGCGCCTCGGCGTTGTCGCCGATGCGGCAGCCGCTGGGGTCGTCGTCGTGAGTGGAGCGGTGGCAGCCCTCGGCGTAGACGGAGGGGTTGTCCTCGGCCACGTCGTCCAGGCCGGGCGAGAGGTTCGCGGGCACGAAGGCGGTGCCTTCGGGCTCCACGGCCTGCGGGGTCGGCGCCGCGCTGCGCTCGCTGGCGAGGCTCTGCTGCGCACCGGCGAGGGCGACCCCGGTCGAGGTGGCGACCACCGCGAGCGAGGCGGCCGCCGCGGCGAGGCCGGTCAGCCACTGGCGGCGCTCGCGCAGCACGCTCCAGCTGATCACCGGCCGCTCCACCAGGCGGTACAGCAGCCAGGCCAGCGGCACCGCCAGCGCACCCAGCGCGAGGCTCTGCGCCAGCGGCAGCGGCTGCTCCGTGAACGTCGCCGCGTGCGGGATCACCTGCAGCGGCCAGTGCACCAGATACAGCGAGTAGGAGATCGCGCCGATGAACTGCAGCGGCCGCACGGACAGCAGCGCCGTGGCGTGCATCGAGCCCGGCGCCGCACCGCCGATGATCATCGCCGCGGTGGCCGCGACCGGCAGCGCCGCCGTCCAGCCCGGGAACACCGTGCCCTCATCGAAGCTGAACGCCACGGCGACCAGCCCCGCCAGACCCGCCCAGGCCAGCAGCCCGGTGCGCGGGGAATCCAGCCAGCGGGCGCCCGAGCGCAGCAGGAACGCGACCAGCCCGCCGACTCCGAGCTCCCACGCGCGGGTGGGCAGGGAGAAGAACGCCCACGGCTGCGCCACGGACATCATCACGACGCACGCGAGGAAGGAGACGGCGGTGAGCCCTGCGACCAGCACCATCACCCGGCGCTCGCTGCGGCGGCACAGCCAGAACCCCACCGCCAGCAGCGCCGGCCACAGCAGGTAGAACTGCTCCTCGATGCCGAGGGACCAGTAGTGCTGGAACACCGACGGGGTGGTCTCGGCCAGGTAGTTCGTATCCTCCGCCGCGAAGAAGTAGTTCGGCACGTACAGCGCGGTGGCGATCGCGCCGACGACCACCTTGCGCAGCAGCAGCGGCGACATCCACAGCCACGCGGCGACCACGGTGAGGCCGGCGACGAGCAGGGCCGCCGGGAGGATGCGCCGGGCGCGCTTGGCGTAGAAGCGGCCGAACCGGATCCGCCCCTCCCGCTCGAGGGACTGCAGCAGATGCGTGGTGATGAGGAACCCGGAGATCACGAAGAACACGTCCACGCCCACGTACCCGCCGGAGAGCACCTCCACACCGGAGTGGAACAGCACCACGAGCAGCACGGCGATCGCGCGCAGGCCCTGGATGTCGGGACGGAACCCGGGCCTCGGCGGTGCCGCGGCCCCGCCCTCCCTCACCTCGGGGGCAGCCACGGATCCCCCCGCCTCACGTGTTGACACCATTCCCCGAAGCGTAACGGAGCGGTAACGGTGGCGAGGCGGGGGTGGGGTGTCGCTGTGGGGTGGGTCTCGAGTGCAAGAGCGTGCGCGTCCTGGGCGCATGGAAGAGCGGTCACTTCATGACATGGCAGGGCGTGCGCGCCTGTGAACGCTCGTAGACGTCCGCCGGAAGTGGACGTACCATCACTCCATGGTGATCCGTCGAATCGCAACCCCCAGCGATCTGGGTGCGGCGGTGCGCGATGCGCGGACCGGTGCGCAGCTCACCCAGGCTCAGCTCGCCGAAATGGCCGGAGTCTCCCGCGAGTGGCTGATCGGTCTCGAACGTGGGGCACGGCCGCGTGCTGAGCTGACCAAGGTCCTCGACGTCCTAGCCGCACTGGACCTCCCCCTTGGGGTGCAGCGGGGACAGGACGCCGCATCGCTCGATGTTCCCGACCGATCTCCCCACGGTGAGCGGGGGATGTCGACCGCCGAGGTGACGCAGAAGGCCATCGAGAGGGCGAAGGGTGCCCCCTCCGCCGTGGATCAGCTGCGAAGCGACGTTGACTCGGCCCTTCGCGGTTCGGTCTGGCAGAGCCTCGGCGAGCACATGAATCGGACGGCCTCGGCCACTATCGCATCGACTCTCCAGGGGCCGGATCTCTCGTCACTCATGCCGCAGATGAGCCCTGCGCTGAGCAATGCGGTGCGGGAACACCTGCAAGCCTTGCGCTTGTCTCCCGGCTTTCAGAAGGCACCTGCCGACCCTGAGCACGGGGCCGAAGAGGGGGCGGCCGCTTCGGCGGACGACGGGCCCGACGGAGGCGTGCCGCAGTGAAGATCCTGCACATGGTCCTGGACGGCCATGAGGTGGGGCAGCTCATCCAGGACCGTCATGGGGCGACGCGGGTGCTCACACCGCCGATCGACGGAGCTCCTCGCATCTCTATCGCGTTCACGCCGAGCGACACGCCCGTGAAACCCGCACTCACCCGTGCATACCTCGCGGGCCTTCTCCCGGACAACGCTGACGTCCGTGAGGCCATCGCGGGGCGGCTCGGCGTCTCGTCGGAGAGTCAATTCGCACTGATCGCCAAGATCGGCGCCGACTGCCCGGGAGCCATCCAGTTCCTCGACGAAGCGCAGCTGGCGGGGGAACGCTCCGGGCGGCTCGTGCCAATCAGCGATGCAGGCATCGCCGCACGCCTGAAGCGATTGCGCGCTGGGCAAAGAGACTGGGGAGTGCCCGGGGAGCACTGGTCGCTCGGTGGTGCTCAGTCGAAGATTGCGTTGCGACGAGAGGGAGGGCAGTGGCACCAGGCAGAAGGGCTGCAGGCCACCTCGCACATCATCAAGCCGGGGATAGCGCGGTTCCGCTCGCAGGCTCTGGTCGAGCACGTCAGTCTGCGAGCGCTGGGGCACCTCGGGTTGAGTGTTGCCGGAAGCGAATTCGTGTACTTCGACGATGAGCCGGCGGTCGTCGTGGAGCGCTTCGATCGGATCGCTGATGACGATGGATCCCTGCGCCGCGTCCACCAAGAAGATCTCTGCCAATCCACATCCACTCTGCCCACGAACAAGTACACCGTGAAAGCAGAGGACGTCGTGCGCGTTCTCCGCGGAGGCGGGGCGACAGAGGGGGGAGTTCTCGAATTCGTTCGCGCATGCATTGCGAACTGGGTTCTTGCTGCTCCGGATGCCCATGCCAAGAATTACTCGGTCTTCTTGGGGCCAGCGGGAGTTGAGGCGTTGGCACCGCTCTACGATGTCTCCACAGGCTTGGGCTACCGCGACTCCAGTCAGTTGGCGATGGGATTCGGCGGCGAGAAGGATATCCATAAGGTCACCGGTCGGCACTTGCTCGCCTTCGCCAGAGCGGTCGGTGTCGATGGCGGCGACGTCCTGGCCTCAGCGCACGAGATGGCCTCGCTGATGCCGATGGCCTTCGCGGTCGCGATGGACGGTACCCCGATCGACCGCAGCGACGACCAGGCGTGGCTCAGCGAAACACTCGAGCGGCTCGCCACGCATTGCGCGCACGTGCTGACCATGCTTGAACGCACCAGATAACCAGGAGCGTGACCCGGCGATCGGCACCCCGCCGCCCGCCTCGGCTCCCCGGGGAGCGCCCATCCCGGATCGATAGCCTGGCCTCTGTTCGCAGAAGCCAGACACAGGGGGGAACGACATGGCGACCGCGCTCGTGATCGAGGACGATGACGACATCCGCCGACTGCTCGAGGTGGTGCTGTCCCAGGCCGGCTACACCGTCGCCGCCGCAGCCACCGGGACGGAGGGGCTCGAGGCGCTCGGCGCGCTGGCGCCCGATCTGCTGCTGGTGGACGTGGGCCTGCCCGACATCGAGGGATACGACGTGGTGCGGCAGGCTCGATCGCAGATGAGCGGCCATATCGTGATGCTCAGCGCCCGTTCCCAGGAGGCAGACGTCCAGCTCGGTCTCGAGGCCGGTGCGGATGAGTACCTCACCAAGCCGTTCCGGCCACGGCAGCTGCGCGCACAGCTCACGGAGATCGTCGGCCGCCCCGCCGACGGTACGCCCCGCTGACCCGGCGCGCGGTGCCCCGTACCGCGGCGCGTCTCAGCGTCGCGGCACCGTGACCATTCGTGCCTCCGTGACCGCCGGGGCGCCCGGGCGGGCGGTCTGCTGCAGGGAACGGCGCACCGAGACCTCCTTGCGCAGCAGGTCGACCGTCTCGCGCCCGATCGCGATGACCAGCGGCAGCTGTGCACGGCACACCTCGAGGTCGTCACCGGCGAGCGACTGCTCGAGATCCGTCGCAGCCTGCTCGAGCCGCGCGGCCCCCACCATCGCCGAGGAGACGCGGAGGCTGCCGATCGCGTCGCGGATCGCGGCTGGCTGCTCAGCGGCGATCGCCCGCTCGAGACGCGAGGAGCGGGTGGGCCACATGACCGCCCAGCCGGCCACGAAGTCGATGCCGAGATCCGAACGGCCCTCGAGCTCCGCGGTCAGCTCCTCGAACTCCTCGAGCCGCATCAGCGGCAGCGCCTCGAGCGCGGCCGTGACCGGCACCGCGGCCAGGGTGCGGCCGTCGGCGTTCCGGCGGGTCTTCGCCCATCCGGTGCGGCCGGTCAGCGACCGCCACGCCGCCCGCGCGTAGTACACGTAGGTGAGGTAGACGTACACCAGATTGCACAGCCCCAGCCCCGCCGCGCCCAGGAGCGACACCTCGCCGCCGGACACGCTGCGGTACACCAGGCCCCACACCGCATACGGCAGCACCAGGAAGAACAGCCCGGCCAGCACGAGCGTCAGCAGCGTCGCGGCCGACCAGAACCCACCCGGATCCTGCACCAGGCCCAGGGCCAGCAGCAGCGGGACCAGCACCAGGTTCAGCATCATGATCAGCGGCTGCAGCATGAAGTAGTGGATCTCCACCAGCCCGGCCGCGCTGAGATGCCCGCTGCGGCGCAGCCCCGGCAGCGCCGAGGCGCACTCCATGTTGCCCTGCGCCCAGCGGGTGCGCTGGGTGATCAGGCGGCGCGTGAACGGCAGCGCCTCCTGCGAGACGTGCGCCTCGCGCACGTAGTGGGTGCGCAAGCCTTGCTCGAGGATGTTCAGGCCCAGCTCATAGTCCTCGCACAGCTTCCTGCCCCATGGCCGCTCGTGCTCCTCGGCGAGGGAGTCCAGCACGGACAGGCGCGTGAACTGGCCGTTGCCTCCCATGCCCACGGTGCCGGTGCGGGAGCGCAGCACCTGCATCGCCGAGTTGGTGGTGCGGAACTCGAGATCCTGCATCCGCACCAGCACGCGGCCGACGGCGTTGCGCAGCCTCCCATCGGCCGGGCGGGGTCGGCGGTCGCCGCGGTTCTTCATCCAGACCTCGAGCTGCACCGCACCGGTCGTCTCCTCGCCGAACGCCTCGGGACCGGCCAGCATCGTCAGGGCGTTGTCGGAGAGGAACCCATCGGCGTCCAGGACCCCGACGACGGTGCGGTGGCGGTCCTGCACGTCCGCGCCCACGTGGTCGGACACGATCCGGTAGGCGGCGTTGAGCGCATCGCCCTTGCCGGTGCGCGCCTCCGGGGCGATTCGGGAGATCAGGTGCACCCGGTCGTCGAACACCATGAGGTCCTGCACCACGCGCGCGGTGGCGTCCTCGCTCGCATCGTCGATCACCCACACGTGCATGCCGGGGAACGAGGTGCGTGCGGCCGAGACGGTCTCCGCGATCACGCTCTCCTCGTCCCGGCACGGCACCAGCACGTGCCACTGCAGAGCATCCGGATCGCCGGGGGAGTTGCGCGGATGGTGCACCTCCCGCAGGAACGTCATCAGCAGCAGCGAGACGTAGGTGAGGGCGCAGGCGGCCACCACCGTCAGCAGCAGCACCGCCGCGTCCCGCCACCACAGCTCCCCGAACCCTCCGAAGACTCCGGTGAGGCCGAAGACGATCACAGCGAGGAGGGCATACAGGACGGCCAGGCCGACCGTCAGGGCAGTTCTCATCGACAGGCTCGCTTCCGAGGTGCGGCGGAGCCTTGATCCTATCCAGCGGAGAGGCGAGGGGAGGCGCTGAGCGTCCCCTCGCTCCCCGCCGGGCTCTGCGGGTCAGTGCCCGTAGCCGCCCTGAGCGGGCCCGCCGTCTGAGTCCTCGCCCTCCTCGGCGTCGATCTCGTCCTCCTGGGCGTCGACGATGCCGTCGTGCTGCTCGGCCTCCTCGCGGGAGAGCTGCTTGGTCTCCTCGTCGACGAGGTCCCCGTCGTCGTGAGAGGGCGTCTCCTCACCCTGATCCTCCGGGTGCGGGCGGGCCTCGTCATCGGGGTGGTGCATCGGTGTGCTGGTCATGGTGGGTCCTCCTGGATCGGTGGGGTGGGGCGGCCTGGTGCGGTGCAGTGCGGTGGGGCAGTGCCGGCGGGGTCAGTCGCAGGGGTCAGTCGCCGGGCCATTCGCCGAAGGTCTTCTCGAAGGCGCGGGCGCCGCCGCGGTCCACGAGCGCCTTGACCATCGCGTAGATCGCGCCCTGCAGCGCGGCGGCGAGGAGGATCTCCCGCAGCGGGAACTCGGATTCGAGCGCCTTCGGGGTGTCCTTCGTGTGGGAGGGGGTGGCGAGCTTCCAGAGCTGCTTGAACAGCAGCCCGGCGATCGCGCCGCTGAGGATCCCGCTGGCCAGCCCGACGGGCCGGTACAGCAGTTTCGCGGTGGTGCTGGTGGATCTCTGGTGGGGCATGGGCTTCTCCTCGTCGAGGGGCGGGATCACGGGCGCCGGATGAGCAGCAGGCCGATGCCGGCGAAGACGGCAGCCCCGGCGGCCGCGGCGAGCAGCGGCGGGAGAGGGCTGTCGGTCTCGGCGACCGTGTGCCGGGCGCGGGTGAATGCGGAGCGGGCGCTGTCGCGGGCCTGGTCCACCTGCTCGAGCGCCCGATCCAGCTGTTCGTGGGCGCGGTGGGAGAGGTGATGGAGCTGCTGCTCGGCCTGCGCCGTGGGGTCCAGACGGTCCGAGAGGGCTGCGACCGTCTCGCCGAGGTCGCGGCGGGTGCGGGCGATGTCAGCCTCGATCTCGTCCGGCCCTGCATCGTCGGCCGGCTCGCGGTGGCCGACGCCCGCGGCTTCTCCGGCGGCGTCGGTCGGGAGGCGGGGCGTGCCCTGCTCTGGTGTGCGGCGGTCGGCCCCCGGATTCACGCGGAGGTCCTCGCCCTGTTCGGGTCTGTCAGCTGCGGTGGACATCAGATCCGCTCCTTGATCTCGGTGGCGTCCCGGCGCACGGTCTCGAGCGTGCGCTCCGGGGTGGCGGTGAGCCCTTCGGTCGTCTTCTTCCCGAGCAGCGCGGCGATGCCGGCGGCGGCGAAGACCACCGCCGTGACGATCAGCGCTGCGGCCCAGGCCGGCAGGACCAGCGAGAGCACGAGGATCAGCGTGGCCAGCAGGGCCCCCACGCCGAACCAGGCCAGCACGGCTCCGGCACCGAACAATCCGGCGGCGGTTCCGCCCTGCTTCGCCTTCTCGGCGTATTCGGCGCGGGCGAGCTTCAACTCGTCGCGCACCAGTCGGGAGGTCTGCGCAGAGAGCCGATCCACGAGATCTGCGATGGAGGTTTCTTCAGGGGATGGAGAAGTGGACACGGGACGCTCCCTTCGCGGCATTCACCGCCGGCGCCGCGGCCGTCCGGCGGCCACGGAGAGAATCCCTGGTCTCACCCCGGAATGGGGTGCGGTGCGACGCGCTGTTCGTGGCGCTGATCACAGAGTAGGGGTGTCGGGATCGCCGGTGCGAAGGCCGGGCGGCCCCGACATCCCGGCATGTCCCCGCATGGGGCGCTCACCTGCGGTCCTCTGCTGTGGCGGCTCCTTCGCGACGAGCATCCGACCGTACGGTCGCCATACGCCGGGTCCTATGGTTCGGCTCGGCGCTCACCGATGGCCGGGCCGTCCTCAACGGCCGCCCCATCACCGTCGGCACCATCGAGCGAGAAGCGGAGCGTGAAGGTCGAGCCCTCACCGGGCTGGGAGCGCACGCTGATCTGCCCGCCGTGGGCGAGGACGATCTGCCGGGTGAGGGACAGCCCGATCCCGTGCCCGGCGATCGCGCTCTCCCGTGCGGTGCGGGTGCGGTAGTACTGCGTGAACAGGTTCCGCTGCTCCTGGGCGGACATCCCGATCCCGGTATCGGCCACGCTCAGCTCCGCATGGTTGCCGTGCACGCCCGTGCGCAGATCCACCCTCCCGCCACGGCCCGTGTACTTCAGAGCGTTGGAGAGCAGGTTCCCCACCGCCTGCTGGAGCCGCTGCGCGTCCAGCGGCAGCTCGGGCGTCTCCTGCAGGTCGAGCTCGAGCGCGATCCCCGCCTCCTCGGCGCGCAGCGCGAAGGACTCCGCCGCCTGCTGGGCGATCTCGGAGAGCCGGCGCGGTCTCAGTGTCAGCTCCTGCGTGCCGGAGCGCGCCACCTGATCGGCGAGGAGATCCTCCACGATGAGCAGCAGCTGCTCGGCGTTGCGGTGGGCGACCTGGAGATAGGCGGCGGACGCCTTCGACAGGGCCAGATCGTCCTGCGCGAGCTCCAGATAGCCGATCACCGAGGTGAGCGGAGTGCGCAGCTCGTGCGAGACCGATGCGACGAACCGCTCCTGCGAGCGGACCGTCTCGATGTAGGAGGTGACGTCCGAGAACACCACCACCGCGCCGGAGCGGGCACCGTGACGGTCCAGCATCTGCCGCGCCGAGGTGGAGAACACGGCGCTCTCCGCGCCGAGAGGGCCGATGTCCACCACGAAGTTGTCGAAGGTCTCCTGCATCACGGCCCGCCGCACCGGCCGGTGCGCGGGCGGGATCGTCGTGGTGGTGCCGGGGTAGCGCAGCAGCAGCCGCGACTCGTCGGGGTCCGCGTCGTCGGCGGCGGTGGCGAGCGCGTGGACCCGCCGCTGGGCCCGGTTCATGAGCACGTCGTGGCCGTCCTCGTCCACGACCACCAGCCCCACGTCCACGCTGTCGATGATGTTGTGCAGCAGCTGCTCGGAGGCGGCCGCCCCCTCCAACAGCGCCTGCTTCTCGCGCAGCGCTGAGGTGAGGCGGCGGTTCTGCCCGTCCATCAGGCGCAGCCCGCCCGCCACCAGCAGCCCCACCTGCAGCACAGTGAACGGCAGGAGCGCCCCGTAGGCGATGGCGAGCGAGTCGATGTGCTCGGCGCGCACCAGGGTGGGCACGGAGATCAGCGCCGTGGTCGCGAGCACTGAGACCACCACTCCGCGCAGTCGCAGCCGGGCCGCGAGCCACAGACAGGGGATCAACGCCAGCAGCGACAGCGACACCGCGTACTCGCGCATCAGGTCACGCACGATCGCGACGGCGACCATGTCCAGCAGCGGCACCACCACGGCCCAGCCGGGCCGCAGCTGCTCCCACCGGATGGTCAGGGCGAGCACCGTCGCGACCGCGAGCACACCGAGCGCGGACAGGTAGAGGCCGGTGACCACCAGCTCGGGGCGGGAAATCGCGATCAGCAGCGTCACGCCGAGCATGAACGCCGCGAAGTACAGCTGCTTCGAGGCGGTGCCGCCGGTGGGGGACGCGATGGCACCGATCCGTGCGGTCCACGCGGCCGGTGCGTCCACGGGCTCCTCCATCGGTCTCACGGTCAGCGGCGGTGCACCGCTCGGGGGCAGCGCGTCAGCGGGGCGGGTGCCGCGCATGCCCCGAGCATCCCATCACGCGGCCCCGCGCACCCCGTCCACGGCGCGCCCGCGGCGTGCTCCGCGCCTCCTCACACCAGGTCGCGCGGGATCCGTCTCGCCCAGCTCTGCGAGAACACCCGCGGATCGCCGCGCTCGGCGTCCAGCTCGTGCGCGTCCAGCTGTGCGTCGATCACGAACTCGGTGGGGGTGGAGGTGAGGATCGTGCGCGTGGTGACCAGGGCGCCCCAGTCCTCCCGCTCCACGCGGCGCACCGTGCGGGTCTCGCCGCGCACCGAGGTGACGTCGTTCCAGCGGAAGCTGTACCACTCGTCGGTGGCGCGGCGGATGCGGGAGCCGGTCTCCTCGATCCGGAACTCGCCCTGATCGTTGACCACCTCGAGCGTGCTCCTCCATGTGCCGCGGCGCTCGCCCGAGGGCGAGCAGGATCCGGCGAGCGTGGCACGGGGCATGGCCCGAGGAGTAGGGAGCGGGCTGATCGGTCGGCCGGGCGGGGGCCATCGCGAGGCCCGACGGCACGGCACTGCGCCGACGAGCCGCGGCACCGACCCCACGAGTCAGGGGAAGGTGCCCAGATCGTGAAACTTGAGCAGTCGGAAGACTTTCCAGTAGCTCGCGTGCGTGTCGATGAGACCGTCGATGATGGCCTGCCCCGGGCTGGTGAGGCGGAGGGCGTGGCCGCTCACCGGGTCATCGAGCTCGGGAGCGTCGGCAGCGATCAGCGGAACGCCCTGACCTGGCGCGGAGTGCTCGAGATGCAGCACCGAGGCGACCATCTCGGGATCGAGGACATAGATCCGCGGGATCGGCGAGTAGCCGGCGCCCGGGCTCTCGAGAGCGGCGGCGTTCTCGGAGACGGCATAGTCGAATCCCGCTTCATCGATCCGCAGCGCGAGTTCCCGCCATCGACGTCCGTCGCCAACAGTCACGCCCGGCATCGCACGGCGCCCGGGGCCCGAGATGATGACCGCCGACCGGACCAGGTCGCTGAGGCGCAGGAGCGTCGGGGTGGCGGAGAGCCAGCCCGCGCGCTGCCAGCGCTCCCACCACAGTCGCACTCTGTCGGGCTCGGCCATCGTCTCGGGCACCTCGAGCTCCAACAGGCCGGGGCAGCGGGGGCCTTCCTCGAGGAACACCGCGTCGAGGACGAAGCGAGCGGCCACGGCGGCCGAGGGGTTCCCTGTCGGGGCTGCGCGTGTCCCGCTGATCTGGAAGCCCGCGGCCTCGAGGATGCCGGAGAACGTCCCCCAGGTCGGGTCGAGCTCCAGCTTCTCGATCCGTCCGATCGTCGATGGACTGACTCCGCCGAGCCGTGCCAGCGTCGCCCGGTCGAGATCGAGCTGACGCCGGACATCGCGGAGGTACTCCGCCGCCTCCATCGGCCCACCTCCTTGCGGTCCGTCCCACCGCCCGGCGCCCGTCGGTCGCCACGGCCGGCCGCGCGCCGCGAAGCACGAGCTGTGCTGCGCGTAGCACGATCTGTGCGCCGCGCGACGTGCGCTGTGGACCCATGGCGACGAGCGCTGTGGACCCACGGCGACGAGCGCTGTGGGCTCCAGGCGACGTGCGCTGCGGGCCCATGGCACCGCTCCTGTGCGATGCCTGCGGTGCGGTGGATGCTACCTGTCCCGTCGTTCGTTCGTTTGCGGATCCGCAAACGAACGAACGACGCGACACGTACCCCGCCCGGCAGCCGCCCGGCTCCCGCCTGGCTCCCGCCTGGCTCCCGCCCGGCACGCCGCCTGGCACCCGCCTGGCACCCGCCCGGCACCGCGCGTGGCGCGCCGCCCGATACCCGGCCCGGCATCCTGCCCCCTCGCGCATCGTCGCGACCGGTCGCCAGGGCGTCCCCGCCCGCTCGATCTCGGCCGGATGATCGCCCGCCCATCCGCCCGTCAGCCCCCACGCTTCCGCCCGTCGGCCCCCGCGCATCCGCCCGTCGGCCCTCGCGCGTCCCGTTCGCCCGGCCCTGCGCCCCGCCCGGCCCTGCGCCCCGCCCGGTCGCCAGCGCACGCCCGACGGTCCGGTCTCGCCTCCTACCCCTGGGCCGTCGGCGGGGTGCGGAACCGGCGCACGTAGGCGTCGAAGTCCCAGGGCTCCTGCTCGTGATCGCCGTCGAGGAAGGCCGTCGCGGCATTGCGGCCCTTGCGGTACAGCTGCTCGCGCTGCTCTGCGGAGAGGTCGAACTCGGTGGGGCGCACCGCGTCGGTGTCGATGAAGATCGTACGGGCCACGGAGTGCGAGGCGTCGATGTGCATCCGGTCGTAGAAGCCGGTGACGGTGTCCACCACCGCCTTCCCGAAGGAGAGCGGCCCGCGGATGCGGTTGCGCACCCCGAAATCGGCCTCCGGCTTCGCGGAGAGCTTGATGCCGAAGGTGGGCCAGCGCGGCACCTCGCCCTCGGGCCGGTCGAACACCGAGACCGGGAAGTTCGACAGCAGACCGCCGTCCACCAGCACCGTCGGCCGGCCGGCGGCGTTCCGCCAGCGCACCGGGCGGAAGAACAGCGGGATGGAGGTCGAGGCGCGCACCGCATCCGCCACCCGCATCGCATCGGCCGTGGTGTCGAAGGCGTCGGCATCCAGCGGCAGGTAGCGCAGCCGCCCGGAGGAGAGGTCGGAGACCGTCACCACCAGGCGGTATCCGCGGGCGCCCTCCAGCGCGGTGTCGGGCTCGGTGTAGCGCAGATCGGCGAAGGTGCCGGTGTGCTCCGGGCCCGCGTGCAGGCTCAGCTGCTCCTCGAGCCACTGGTGGAGGTAGGTGCCGCGGTGCACGCCGTTGTGCAACAGGATCGAGAGCGCCTTGCCGGGCAGGGTGCGGGTCCACCACGGGCCGTCCTCGAAGCGGCGGTAGTCGGTCTCCCGCAGGATCTCCACCATCTGCGCGGCGGAGATCCCGGAGGTCGCGAGCGCCCCGGCGATCGATCCGGCCGACGAGCCCGCCACCCGGTTCACCCGGTACCCGCGCTCCTCGAGCACCTCGAGCGCCCCGGCCAGCGCGATCCCCTTCACCCCGCCGCCCTCGAGCACCAGATCCATGGGGGCGGCGGCAGGGTCCGAGAAGGTCATGGCGCCAGGTTAGGCGAGGGGTGCGGCACGCCGGCCGCTGCCCGGAGAGGGGCAGCGGCCGGCGGTCGTCCGTCTCAGACGGTGCGGGCCAGCGGGTCGAAGCCCTCGGGCAGCACCGGCACGGTGTCCACGGAGGACTCGACGTTCACGAACTCGCCGCTCGCGGCCGACTCCTCGGCCGAGAGCATGATGTCCAGCACGTGGTAGCCCACCGCGCCGCTGGCGACGTGCGGGCGGCCCTCGTGGATCGAGCGGACCATGTCCAGCAGGCCCAGGCCGCGGCCGGTGACCGGGCCGGACTGCGGGATCTCGATCCACTCCTGCTCCGGCGGCGCCTCGCCGAAGGACTCGAAGGGGCGCACGTAGGCGATGCGGCCCTCGAACATGTTCGGATCGGGCACCACGAGCGAGCCCTCGGTGCCGTGGATCTCGACGACGCCCTGGCGGGCCAGCGGCGAGTCGAAGCTGACCAGCGAGGTGCCGGTCTGGCCGCCCTCGAACTGGGTGAGCACGGAGATGGTCGACGGCGGCTCGACCGGGAAGGTCTGCCCGGCGTTCGGGCCCACCAGGATCTCGCGCTCCTCACGAGCCTTCAGACCCATCGCGGCGACCTTCTCGACGGTGCCGAACAGGCTCACCAGGGTGGTGAAGTAGTACGGGCCGATGTCCAGCAGCGGCCCGGCGCCCTTGGCGAACAGGAACGCGGGGTTCGGGTGGAACACCTCCGGGCCCTGCCACTGCATCGAGGTCTGCGCGAACAGCGGACGGCCGATGATGCCGTCGAGGATCGCGCGCTTGGCGGTCTGCACGCCCGCGCCGAGCACGGTGTCGGGGGCGCAGCCCACGCGCAGACCGGCCTCGTCGGCCTGCTTCAGCAGCGCGGCGGTGGACTCGCGGTCCAGGCCCAGCGGCTTCTCGGTCCACACGTGCTTGCCCGCGGCGATCGCGGCGGAGGAGATCTCCGCGTGCACGGCCGGGATGGTCAGGTTCACCACGACCTGCACGCCCGGGTGGTCCAGCACGTCCTGCGCGGTGCCGGAGGCCGGCACGCCGTGCTTCTCCGCCTGCGAGGCGGCGCGCTCGGTGTCGAGGTCGCCGAGGATCAGCACCTCGACGTCCGGGAAGGAGTTGAGGTTCTCCAGGTAGGTGTCGGAGATGACGCCGACGCCGATGAAGCCGACGCCCACGGGGCCGGAGAAGGGGGAGAGAGTGGTCATGCTGCGAGACCTCCGTCGATCAGGAAGCGGTAGCTGTTCTCGATGTCCTCGAACACGTCGCCGGGGGCGTTGTCGTACTCGATGACGGCGTACTTCACGTTCGTCGCGGCGTTCATCGCCTCGATCGTGGGCACCTCGCCCTCACCGGCGTGACGCTGGTCCAGGCTCGAGGAGTTGAACTTCGGGGCGTCGGGCGCGAAGGGGTTGGTCTCGGGCTTGATGCCGTCCTTGACGTGGATCGCGACGAGACGGTCGCCGAGCTCCTTGACCAGGCCCACCACGTCCTGGCCGCCGACGAGCGCCCAGTACAGGTCCAGCTCGATCTCGACCGCAGGGTCCACGAGCGAGAGGAAGCGCTGGTAGGCGGTCTGGCCGCCGAAGTCCGCGAGGAACTCCTGGGCGTGGTTGTGGTAGCCGACCTTCAGCCCGAACTCCTTGGCCTTCTCGGAAGCGGCGTTGAGGCGCTCGGCGATGTCCTTCACGCCGTCCTCGGTGATCCAGCGCTCGGTCGGGACCATCGGGTCGATGACGGTGGACATCCCGATCTCCGCCGCGGCCTCGAACACGACCTCGTTCGAGGGGGTGGGGATCGAGCCGTCCGGGGTCCACAGCTCATCGGAGAGCAGCGGCGCGTGGCCGGTGGGGGAGGCGAGGCCGGAGGCGTCCAGCGCCTTGCGGATCTCGGCGGGGCGGCGCACGAAGTCGAAGGCCTCGACGTTCTTCAGGCCGATCTTCGCGAGCTTGTCGAGGGAGCCGTTCATGTCGGCGGAGAACTCCGCGGCCAGCGTGTACAGCTGGACGGAGGCGAGGGGCAATGCCACGGGTGACCTGCTTTCGTACGTCGTCGTCAGAGGGCGGGCCGCATCGCGAGGAACCTGTGGTCCGACACAGCCGAACAGCACAGCGGATCAGCAGAGCAGATCAGCGGAGCGGAACACCGGTCCCGGCGGATGCGTGTGCGGCAGTCTAACAGCGATCCCACCACTTGGAGGTTTTCGGGACGGACGAGCCCCGGCCATGGGTACATTGGCGTGATGAGCACCGAGGACAGCGCGGTCGAGCCCGCCGGAGAGACCCCGTCGGCCACCCCTGCCCGCCCCATCGGACGCGCCGGCTCCTACTCCAAGGGCATCGCCCGACGGCAGGAGATCCTCGACCGCGCGATCGAGGTGTTCCGCGAGCGCGGGGCCGACGGCACCTCGCTGCGCCGCATCGCCCAGGCCATCGGCGTCTCCCACGGCGCGCTGCTGCACTATTTCTCCTCCCGCGAGGAGCTGCTGGTCGCCGTCTACGAGCACGCCGAGCACCGTCGCGACCTCGACAAGCTCGATCGCGGCCGGGAGCGCTCGGTGGACGTGATGGCCAATGCGGCGCTCGCGAACCTCGAGGTGCCGGGCCTCGTCCAGCTCTACTCCACGCTGCTGGCCACCTCGCTCGAGGTGGAGACCGGGCCCGCGAAGGAGTACTTCACCGCCCGCTTCGAGCGGGTGCGCGACAACCTCGAGCGCCGCTTGCGCGAGGACCAGGCCGCCGGGATCGTGCGCGAGGACGTGAACCCCGCCCGCACCGCCGCCCTCATCGTCGCCGCGAGCGACGGCCTGCAGATCCAGTGGCTGCTCGAGCCCTCGATCGAGCTGCAGGAGACCCTCGAGACCTTCGCCGTGCTGCTGGCGCCCTGAGGGGCACCGTGTCGCCGACGCGCCGGCGGTGACGTGAGCTGGTGCCATCGCCACCTCGACTCACCTACGACCCGCACTGGTCCCTGGTCCCGGGCCGCGTCGGCACGTAGATTCGGGCCATGAGCACAGTGAGCAAGCTGACCGTCGTCGGAGCCGGAGCCGTCGGATCGAGCGTCGCCTATGCCGCGATGATCCGCGGCGTGGCCCGCCACATCGCCCTGTACGACATCGCGGAGGAGAAGACCCGCGCGGAGGTCCTCGACCTGGCCCACGGCGCGAAGTTCGTCGGTGCCACGGAGATCAGCGGCGGCAGCGACATCGCCGTCACGGCCGGGTCCGACGTCGTGGTCATCACTGCCGGGGCCAAGCAGAAGCCCGGCCAGACCCGCCTCGAGCTGGCCGCCACGAACGCCCGCATCATCGGCTCCCTCATGGAGGACCTGGTCGCCGTCTCGCCGGATGCGATCTACGTGATCGTCTCCAACCCGTGCGACGTGCTCACCATGCTCGCCCAGGAGGCGAGCGGCCTGCCGGCCGAGCGGATCTTCGCCTCCGGCACCACGCTGGACACCTCCCGCCTGCGGTGGGAGATCGGCCGACGGGCCCGCGTCTCCGCCTCGAGCGTGCACGCGATGATCGTCGGCGAGCACGGCGACACCGAGTTCCCGATGTGGTCCAGCGCCAGCATCGGCACGGTCCCGCTGGGGAGTGGACCACGGACGGGCAACGCCTCTTCGACCCGGGGACCCTCGACCAGATCGCCGTGGACGTGCGCGACGCCGCCTACACCGTCATCCAGGGCAAGGGGGCGACGAACTACGCGATCGGCCTGTCGAGCACGCGGATCGTCGAGGCGATCCTCAGCGACGAGAACGCCGTGCTGCCCGTCGCGCCGGTGCTCTCCGGCATCCATGGGCTGGACGGGGTGGCGCTGTCGGTGCCCTGCGTGGTCAACCGTTCCGGCGCGCACCCCATCGCCCAGACCCCGTTCTCCGAGCACGAGCTCGAGCTGCTCCACCGCTCGGCGGAATCCCTCCGGGAGGTCGCCGCGGGCCTGCGCGGCTGAGCCGCGGCGGGCCTGCGGGGCTGAGCCGCGGCGACGGGCGGCTGACGGGGTGGACGCTCCGAGAGGCGCCGACGCCCGAGGCGGCATCTCGGGGTCGACGTCTCTCCCACTGGCCTGCCCTGTGCGGGCCACGCGCCGCGCCGTAGCCTGGGCTCTTCCCCATACGGCGCTGGCCCCGCATGCCGTTCGCGCACCCGTCCCGAGGAAGGTCGAGTCCCACGAACCTGCAGGCTCCCAGGCGCTTCGGTCCCCTCCGTGACAAGCACTCCCGCCCCTATCTGATCACCGCCGGGCTCTCGATGATGGGCGACAACATCGAGCACGTGATCACCTACTGGGTGCTGTGGGAGGTGTTCCAGTCCCCGTGGCTGGTGGGCTTCCAGGTGATCAGCCACTGGCTGCCGTTCCTGCTGTTCTCGGTGCTGTTCGGCGGGCTCGCCGAGAAGTACGACTGCCGGCGCATCATCCAGATCGCCCAGGGCCTGTTCGCCTTCGTGTCCCTGAGCTGGGGGCTGCTGTTCCTCACCGGCACGCTCGAGATGTGGAGCGCCTGCGTGCTGCTGGTGCTGCACGGCTGCGCGGGCGCGCTGTGGGGGCCGGCCGAGCAGCTGATGCTCCACGACTTCGCGACCCCGGCCGAGCTGCCCAGCGCCGTGCGCCTGAACGCGACCTTCAAGAGCCTCGGCGTGCTGGCCGGCCCGGTGGTCGGCTCGGTGCTGTTGCTGCTGCTCGGGCCGACGTGGGGGATCTTCGCGAACGTCCTGTTCTACCTGCCGATGACCCTGCTCATGGTGCGCACCCCCTTCACCGGGCATGTGCGCAGCGGTCACGTGTACCGCGAGCGGATCTCGATCCTGGACACCCCGCGCGTGCTGCGCACCGTGGCCGACGACAAGGTGCTGGTGGGCATGATCGTCCTGGCCGGCCTGATCGCGGTGTTCGTCGGGGCGTCCCTGCAGGTCGCGATGCCGAACTTCGCCGAGGTGCTCGGCGCCGGGGGCGAGGGCGGCCTCGGCTACGGCGCGCTGCTGTTCGCCAACGGGGTGGGCGGCGTGGTGGGAGGCTTCCTCCTCGAGGCCACCGGTGTGCTGAAGGTGGACGTGCGCGGCGCCGTCATCGCCGCGGTGATGTACGGCTTCACCTCGCTCGTCGTCGCGACCACCACCCACTACTCGATCGCGCTGATCGCCCTGGTGATCGGCGGTGTCGCGAACCTGGCGGCGACCGCGATCGGCCAGGCGCTGGTGCAGCTGCGCGCTCCCGCGGATCAGCGCGGCCGCGTGGTCGGCGTCTACTCGATGATCGGCAGCGGCATGCGCACCGGCAACGGCATCACCCTCGCCTGGCTCGGCGCGCTGCTCGGCGTGAGCGGCGCAGTGGCCGTGGGCGGGGCCGCGCTGATGGCCGGCGCGCTGCTCGTCGGGGCGCTCATCGCCCTGCAGACCCGCCGGCGGCTCAACGCCTGAGCCGCGCGAGCGAAGCGCCGCCGGACGGTGTGCCGTGCCGGCCGAGCTCTCAGCTGCTGCGGCGCCGCTGGTACCAGAGCGCGCCGGCGCCGCCGGCCAGCGCCAGGGCCGCGCCGGCTGCGGGGGCCGCGACGTTCGTGCCGGTGTTGGCGAGCTCCTCGCCGCCGTCGTCGGAAGCCTCGCCGTCCCCGCCGTCCCCGCCGTCAACGCCTCCGTCGCTGCCGTCCTCGCCGGAGGTGCTGCTGCCGTCCTCGGCATCGCCGCTCCCGCCGGGGAGTTCGACGTCCTCGGGGGAGGTGCCCACCTCGCCGCCGGAGACCCCGTGCGCGAACAGCGAGGTGATCGACGCGGCGAGCCGCGCCGATTCCTGCTGCTCGTCGCTGGGCTCGGGGGTCGCGGCCGGGAAGTCGTTGGTCGCCGGGCCGGGGGCCGACGGCGCGGCGCTGGGCGTCGGTGCGGAGGCGTCGGGGTCGCCGCTCGCCGACGGGGCCGGGTCCTCCGTGTCGTCGTCCTGCTGCTGACCGTCCGAGCTGGGGCCGTTCCCGTTCCCACCGTTCGTGCCGTCGCCGTTGCCGGAGCTCTCGCCGCCCCCGGAGCCGGTGCTCTCCCCGGCGTCCTCGTCAGCAGCGCCGCCGTCGGAGCTGCCCGAGTGTTCGCTGGTGCCGTCGTTGTTCTCGCCGCCGTTGCCGTTGTCGGAGCTGGGGCCGTCGTCGTCCTCGCCGCTGGTGCTGCCCTCGTCGGCCTCGTCGTCGTCCGTGTCCGAGTCCGTCGGCTCATCCGGGTCTGGCGTCGGCTTCGGGCTGGGGGAGGGCTTGGGATCCGGTGTCGGCTCAGGCGTCGGCTCCGGATCGGGCGTCGGCTCGGGATCGGGCGTGGGTTCCGGGTCCGGCGTCGGCTCGGGGGAGGGCTCGGGATCCGGTGACGGCTCAGGATCGGGTTCCGGGTCCGACGCCGTGAACCCGCCGGTGGCCTGCTGGCTCTCGGTCTTGATGTCGATCGAGTAGTCGCCGGGCTCGCTGGTGGGAAGCGACACGTCGAGAGTGCCGGAGGATCCGACCTCGACCTGGGCGGACTTCTCGGTGGCCGCCTGGCCGGGGATGAAGATGCGGACCGTGCCGTCCTCGCGCGGCACGAAGCACGTGCCGGTGACGGTCACGCTCTCACCCGCCGTGACGGACGAGGCGGAGACCGAGGGTGAGGCGTCGCTCTCGCACTGGCCGCCCGAGCCTGAACCGTTGTCCGCCGGCACCGGCGCGGCCTGCGCGGCGGCGGGTCCCAGGGCGCAGGCTGCGGTGAGCAGGAGTCCGGCGCTCAGACGCACAGTGGCGCGGCCACGGCGGACGGACATCAGAACTCCTCAGCACGACAGAAACGACCAGTCATACTGTAGGTGGCATCGCCGCCGTGTATCGCTCGGTCGGTTCATCAGGCGGCAAATTGTTTGTGAACACCCGTCAGCGGTGACCGCGAAGGAGCTCGACATGGCCCAGGACGACGTCGTTGTCGAGACTTTCCGCGACCCCTCCGATCCCGAGGGCGTCCCCGGACCCCCGGACGGCGCAGCCGGCGGCAGGCTCAGCCAGGCGCAGGTCACCGAGGTCGCGACCGAGGCCGAGTCGGTGATCCAGGAGATCGCCACCATCGTCGAGGGCAAGGACGAGGTGGCCCGCATCGCCGTGCTCGTGCTGCTGGCCGGCGGCCACCTGCTCATCGAGGACATCCCCGGCGTGGGCAAGACGATGCTCGCCAAGTCGCTGGCCGCCTCCCTCGGCGCCGAGCGCCACCGCATCCAGTTCACGCCCGATCTGCTGCCCGGCGATGTTACCGGCGCGAGCGTGTTCAACCAGGCCAGCAGCGAGTTCGAGTTCCGCCCCGGCGCGGTCTTCACCCAGATCCTGCTCGCCGACGAGATCAACCGCGCCTCCCCGAAGACCCAGTCCGCCCTGCTCGAGGCGATGGAGGAGCGGCAGGTCAGCGTCGACGGCACCACCTACTCCCTCGCCGAGCCGTTCATGGTGGTCGCCACCGCCAACCCCGTCGAGATGGAGGGCACCTACCGCCTGCCCGAGGCGCAGCGCGACCGCTTCCTCGCCCAGACCTCCATGGGCTATCCGCTGGCCGGCGCGGAGGCGCGGATGCTCGCCGCCCAGACCGGGCCGATGCCGGAGGGGGACCGGGACGTGATCGACGCGGTCGTCGAGCGCACCACCCCCGAGCGGATCGCCGCCCACATCCACGCGGTGCGCGCCGTGTACGCCTCCCCGCTGATCCTCGAGTACGTGGTGCGCCTGGCCGCGGCCACCCGCTCCCACCCGCAGGTCACCCTCGGCGCCTCCCCGCGTGCGGCCGTGCACCTGGTGCGCGCCGCGAAGGCGAACGCCGCGCTCGCCGCGCGCACCTTCGTCTCCCCGCAGGACATCGCCTCCGTGATCATGCCCGTGTGGCGCCACCGCATGCACCTGACCCCGCAGGCCCTCTCGCGGGGCGCGAGCGCCACCGACCTCATCGACCAGGTGCTGCGCAGCACCCCGCAGACATGACCCCGCGCCCGGGCACCGTCCTGCGGCCCACCGGGCGCGGCCTCGTCGTGCTCGGGCTGTGCCTGATGCTGTGGGTGCTGGGCGACCTGGCCCGCGTCACCCCGGCCCGGCAGATCGCCGCCGCCCTCGCCCTCATGCTCGTGCTCGGGGCGCTGTGCATCGCCGCGAACACCGTGGGGCTGCGACCCCGCCGCCGCCTGGTGGACGATGCGGTGCCCGTCGGCGGCGCGGCCCGGGTGATGGTCGAGCTGGATGCCGGCGCCTGGATCACGGTGGTGCCGCTGGGCCGCGGGATCGTGCGCGAGCACCTGCCGGAGACCCTCGGCGGGCAGGGCGACCTGCCGCTCGCGCAGCGGATGCCGCACCTGCTGCGCGTGGGCCGACGCGGCGGGCACGAGCTCGGCCCCTGCTCGGTGATCGTCCGCGACGTGCTGGGGATGTTCCACCTGCGCCGCACCCTCGTCGACGATCTGCGGATCACCGGGCTGCCGGTGATCACCGAGATGCAGCCCGCCGCGGAGCGCGCCACCGGGATCCTGCGGGACGGGGAGCAGAGCGCCTCGGCGGCTCAGGGCGTGGGCGAGATCGGCCCCATCGCCCGCCCCTACTCCAGCGGCGACGACATCCGCCGCATCCACTGGCGCGCGAGCGCCCGCACCGGGCGGCTGATGACCCGGGAGGACGAGCCCTCCGCCGGGCAGAGCGCCGTGATCGTGCTGGACACCAGCCAGCGCGAGAACCCCTCCGCCGAGGTGGAGGACGCCCTGGTCTCCCACGCCGCGACCGTGCTCGACTCCCTGGGCATGAACGGCTGGGAGGTGCGGATCGTCGACGCCTCGGGGGACGAGATCACCCGCACCGGCCGCCGCCGCGGCATCCCCGGCCCCTCCCCGCTGGGCAGCGAGGCGGACGCCGTCGAGCAGCGCGCCTCCCTGCTCGCCCTCGCCGAGGTGGACTTCGACGACGACGCCTCCGGCGGGATCGGCCGCGACCACGCCGCCGGGCACACCGCCCTCGCGATCGCGCTGGGCCCCGACGACGGCGACCCCTTCTCCGGCCTCGACCTGGACCGCTTCGCCGGCCGCGCCACCCACCGCACCGCGATCGCGCTGCGCCCCGCGCTCGAGGAGGAGGAGACGGCCGACGGGCCCGTCCCGCCACCGGCCCGCCGCATCGGCCCGGCCGACGGGGAGGACTTCGGCCACGCCCATGAGCGGCATGCCGAACGCCTGCGCGCCGCCCGCGAGCGGCACGCCCCCACCCGGTCCCGGCTGGGCAGCTGGTCCCTGGTGCGCGGCACCGCCGCGGACACGCTCACCGACCTGCTCACCGCGGCCGAGGCGGAGGGGCAGCGATGAGCCCGCTCGTCGGCCGTCCCGCGCTCGAGGGCCGCCACCTGCTGGGCCGGGCGCTGCTGCTGCTCGTCGCGATGCTGCTCGCCTCCGCCCCGGTCTCGCAGGTGCTGGCCGGCTCCTCCTGGCTGGTGCTCACCCTCGTCGGCGCCGCGCCGGTGATCCTCGGCGGGGTGGTGCTGCGCAGCGTGCTGCGCCGCCAGATGCTGGTGCCGCTGCTCCAGGCCGTGGTGATCGTGGTGCTGGTGCTCGCCCTCGAACTGATCCTGGGCGTGCTCGGAGAGCAGGGCGGCGGGGGCCGGGGCGGTCCCGTCGGCGCGCTGCTGGGCCAGTCGGAGATCCTCACCCGCGGGATGAACGAGCTGGCCTCCGGGGTGCCGCCGCTGATGCTGGACCCGCACGGCACCGTGCTCGTGGTGGCGCTCATCGCGCTCGTGACGCTGCTGCTGGACGTGATGTTCCTGGACCTGGGCTGGCACACCCCCACCGGTCTGCTGCTGCTGTGCGCGCTGCTGATCCCGGCGCTGCAGCAGCCCTCCGGCGGGTACTGGTGGCAGGTGGCCGCGCCCGTGCTCGCCGCGGCGATGATCTTCGCGACCCGCACCGTGCACGCCGATCCGCAGTACCTGCGCGGCGACCGTCGGCCGCAGGCGGGCCCTCTCGCGCACCCCGGCCGCACCCTCGCCGCGACCGGGGTGTGCATCGCGCTGGTCGTCGGCCTCTCCCCGGGGCTGGGCCCCGCGCTGCCGCAGCTGGCGCCGGCCCGGCTCGCGCTGAACATCGACGTGCTCGAGCAGTGGCGGGACCCGAACGCCCCCGCGCCCGGCGCGGTGATGATCGACGACGACATCTCCGTGCGCCGCTCCCTCCTGCAGCAGGCCGACACCGAGGTGCTGCGCTACACCACCACCGCTGGCGAGGACCCCTCCTACCTGCGGCTGCGCGCCCTGAACCGCTTCGACGGCGAGACCTATCGCGGCGATGCGGAGGGGGAGGAGCCGGCGCTGGGCGTCGACGCGTTCAGCGACGCCCGCGACGACGGCCTCCCGGTGCACAGCGGCGCCGGGGACCTCATCGACACCGACGTCGAGATCATGAGCCTCGCCGGGAACCGCCTGCCCATGCCGGACAACGTCCGCTCCGTGCAGGGCTCGGACCGCTCCCTGAACGAGGCGATGACCCTGCAGCCCTCCAACGGCGAGGTCGCACTGGGCCGGGTGCGCACGGGGCTGCTGGGCCAGCACTACAGCGTCCGCTCCGAACCGCGCACCGCGACCGCCGAGCAGCTGCGCGCCGTGGACCCGGCCGAGTTCGAGCGCCCCTTCGATGTCGGCTACACCTCCCGCCGGGACGTGCCCGAGCCCGCTGCGGCGCTCGCCGCGGAGGTCGCCGAAGGCTCGGGCGCGGAGACCGCCTTCGACACGGCCGTCGCCTACCAGGACTACTTCCGCACCTCCTTCGCCTACTCGCTCACCGTGAACTCACCGCCGGGCAAGGATCCGCTCGAGTCGTTCCTCGACGACAGGGTGGGCTACTGCGAGCAGTTCGCCGCGACGTTCGCGCTGATGATGACCTCGCAGGGCTACCCCACCCGGGTGGTCATCGGCTTCACGCCCGGCGAGCAGGACGGCGAGGAGTGGACCGTCAGCGCGAAGAACGCGCACGCCTGGCCGGAGGTGTGGTTCGGGCCCGAGCACGGCTGGGTGCGCTTCGAGCCGACGCCGGCCGCCGCCGCGAACGGGGTGAGCCCGCCGGAGCTCACCGAGCAGGACGGGCAGGAGGAGGCCCCTGCCCCCGAGCCCGAGACCCCGGAGGAGCAGGAGGAGCCCACCACCGAGGAGGAGAACGCCGAGGAGGGCACCACCGAGGAGCAGACCAGCGAGGAGGCGGCCGCGGCGCAGACGCCCGAGGAGGGCACCGGCCCCTCCACCGAGACCGTGCAGCGCATCGAATGGGGCCTGGTGAGCGTGATGGCGGCCGGCGGGCTGCTCGCCGCCGCCGCTGCCACGACGCTGATCCTCATCCGCCGGCGGCGCCGCCGAGCCCGCGACGACCGCTGGGCCGCCCTGCTGGTCGGCACCGGCGGGGCCGACGGGAGCACCGCGGACGGCTCCTCCGCGCTCGCCGTCGAGCGGAAGCAGCGCGAGGCGGGGGAGCTGGCCTGGTCGGAGCTCACCCGGGAGCTCGCGGTGCGCGAGACGGCGATCCGTCTGCTCGGCATCACCGGCGCGTGGGGCCGGCCCCCGGTCCGGATCGGGCTCGACCCCGCCCTGCCCCCGCACCGCGCGCTCGAGGACCTGCTCGAGCAGATCGATGCCGGCCCGCTCGAGGTCACCGCCGCGCACCGCGCCGCCGCGGACCGCATCGCGGAGGCCTACACCACTGCCCGCTACGCCGCGCCGCTGCCCCCGGAGAGCGCCGAGGAGGGCACGCCGGCGGAGGAGAGCGCCCCGGCACCGGAGTGCGCGCCACCGGCGGAGGGCACCCCGGCACAGCGGGACGCCCGCCCCGCGGAGCGCCCGCAGCACCCGCTGCGCCACGACTCCGACCTGCTCATCGAGCTGATCCGCACCGCCCGCTGAGCAGCGTCGTCTCCTGGGCCGCGCCGCCTGTCACCCTCGATGACGTGGTTCCATGCCCGCGCCACATGGCGACCGTTGCGTAGTGGGCGGAATGGCGGGGTCTATCCACCCACTACGCAACGGTGGCACGGGCGACGGGCGACGGGCGACGGGCGACGGGCGACGGGCGACGGGCGACGGGCGACGGGCGACGGGTAAGGGGCGACGGGCGACTCGCGACTGGCGGGCCGGGGGAGCGGGTCCGGGCTGGGTTGGCGGGCCGGCGCCCGGGGTGCGGAGCCGGGGCTGGTGCGGGGCGGGTCCTGGCGAGCGCCCCGGGCGCGTCAGTCCTGGGTCGGCTGGGCGACGTCCGCCGCGTCCTCGGAATCCTGCGCGGCGATCTCGTCGGCCCGCGCGGAGGCTCCGGCGTTCGCGCCGAACATGCGGTGCGCGGCCTGCTGCTCGAAGATGCGGGCCGCGCGCAGCGAGTCCACCTCGCCCACCACCGGGTTCGGCTGGTGGGTGGCGCGGGTGCCGCTGTACAGCGACAGGAGGTTCATCGCGACGGCGCGCTGGTTGCGGTGCCCGATCATCTTCATGATGTGCACGCCCAGCCACGCGGCCCAGCCCACCGAGCCCGAGAGCCCGCCGAGCACGGGGATCTCCGCGATCGCGGCGTGGCGGCCGATCGTGGCCATGGTGCCGAGGTTCGTGTACGCGAAGGTCTTGCGCGGCTTGCCGGCGACCTCCGCGGCGATGTTGCGGGCCGCGGCCTCGCCGGTCTGGATCGCGGGCTGCGCGAGCTGGGGGAGCGGTTCGTCCTGGCCGGCGATGTCGCCTGCCGCGTACACCCCCGGGAAGCCCTTGACCTGCAGGTAGTCGTCGACCGCGAGGCGGCCGCGCTTGTCCTGCGGGAAGCCCCACTCGGAGACGGACTTCGGGATCGCGACGCCCGCGGCCCAGATCGTGATGTCGGATTCGAGGATCGAGCCGTCGTCGAGGACCACGTGGTCGTAGCCGACCTCCTTCACGCCCCGGCCCAGCTGCAGGGTCACGCCGCGGTCGCGCAGCTCGTCCGCCGCGTACTGGCGGTACTTGGTGGAGAATTCCTTGAGCAGCTCGTCGCCGCGCTGCAGCACCGTGACCTGCAGCGTCCCCGGATCCATCTCCGGGTAGAGGATGTCCAGCTCCTGCATGCGGAAGTCCGCGAGCGCACCGGCGATCTCCACACCCGTCGGCCCGCCGCCGACGATGCACACGTGGAGCTTGTCGTGGCTCTGCCCGGCCTCGCGGCTCGAGCGCTCCAGCTCCGAGAAGATCCGGTCGCGGATGGCCAGCGCCTGGCTGCGCGTGTACATCGGCATCGCGTGCTCCTCGGCGCCGGGCGTGCCGAAGTAGGTGGTGGTCGCGCCGTTGGCGACGATCAGGTAGTCGTAGCCGATCTCGTGGCGGCCCTTCTGGCCCTCGTCGAGGGAGACCACCTTGCGCTCGGGATCCACGCCCTCGACCTCGCCCTGGCGGTAGCGCATGTTGGGGACCTTCAGCGAGAGGCCGCGCAGGAACATGGTGACGTCGCCCGGGTTCAGCCCGGCGGTGGCGACCTGGTACAGCAGCGGCTGGAACGTCTTGTAGACGTTGCGGTCGATGAGCGTGACCCGCACCCGGGCGTCCCGCAGAGCTCCCACGGCGTGCGCCCCCGCGAAGCCGCCGCCCAGGATCACGACGTGCGGCCAGCTCGCGCCGTCCTTCGCAGGAACGGTGGGGCGGCGGGTGAGGAACGGCAGCGGCATGACCATGGGTCGGCCTCCTTGGGATGGCGGGGGAGCGGACCGTCCGAAGTCCCCTCCGATGCTACCCACTTCGGGCCCCTCGCGTGGAGGCCGAGCGGTCGGTTCCGGCACGCGTCACAGGCGGGCGGGGGCCGCGGGGCAGGCGGCGCCGGATCACGGACGTGCGGGTCAAGCGTAAGTAAAGCGCTCGCCGAGGCGCGGTCAACCGCGAGACGAGCGTCACCGCCGCGGGTGAACATTGGGTGACAGCTCGCGCCCGGGAGGAAGCCCCTCGGTGTGTCCGGGACCCCATGGGCTGAGATGGACCCCGCACGCCCCACCCGTTCCCCCGCCTCCCCGCGTCGTCCCTCCCCGCCCCAGGAGCCCTCCATGCCCGTCCTGCCCGTCCGCCGCCTCGCGCGCGGGACCTCCGTGGGCCTCGGCGCCGCCGCGCTCGTGGCCGCCTCGGCCCTGCTCCCGCTCGGGACCGCCGCGGCCGCCGCCGAACCCGGCGACGAGATCACCCTCATGACCTTCAACGACTTCCACGGCGCGCTCGGCGGGGCCTCGGACCTCGCCTGCGCGGTGGAGACCGTGCGCGCCGAGAGCCCCACCTCGTTCCTGCTCTCCGCGGGCGACAGCGTGGGCGGCTCCTCCTTCGAATCCGCCGTGCAGAACGACGAACCCACCCTCGACGTGCTCAACGCGATGGGCGTCGACGCCACCGCGATCGGCAACCACGAGTACGACCAGGGCGTCGACGACCTGCTCGAGCGCATCGAGCCGCGCACCGACTTCCCCGACCTCGCCGCGAACGTGTACGACGCCGCGACCGGGGAGCGGATCCATGAGGCGTACACCGTGCTCGAGCAGGACGGCGTGGAGGTCGCCGTGATCGGCGCGGTCACCACCAAGACCGTCGGCAAGGTGAGCCCGACGGCGATCGAGGGCCTCACCTTCGGCGACCCGGTCGACGCGGTCAACGACGTGGTCGAGGAGATGGCGGCCGACGGGGTCGAGTACGACGTGCTCGTCGCCTCGTACCACGAGGGCGCCAGCTCGAGCGCCGAGCCCGGCACCGCCCCGCAGAACACCGACCCGATCTTCGACAAGATCGTCGGCAGCACCAGCGCCGAGGTCGACGCGATCTTCAACGGCGACTCCCACCGCACCTACAACTACACCGCCCCCGTCCCCGGCGAGGACGGCGCGGAGCGGCCGATCGCGCAGACCGGCTCGAGCGCCGCGAACCTCGGCGTGGTGCACCTCGCGCTCGGCGAGGACGGCGCCTGGGGTGTCGCAGGCAGCCCCGAGATGCACCCCACCGCGCTCGGCGAGGGCGAGCAGTGCGCGGTCGACACGGAGGTGACGCGCGAGGTCACCCAGCTCGCGCAGACCGCGATCGAGGACGCGGCGATCGTCGGCGCCGAGCCCGTCGGCTCCGTCTCCGCGGACGTCACCACCTCGTGGGACGACTCCAAGGCCTCGTACGTCGACGGGGTGCGCACCGCGAGCTCCCCGATCGGCAACCAGGCGACCACCAAGGGCGACAACCGCATGCGCCACTCCGCCGCCGGCGACATGCTCGCCGACTCCATGAAGTGGTACCTCGAGGACGCCGGCCTGGACGGCGAGCACGAGGTCATCGCCGTCATGAACCCCGGCGGGATCCGCGCCGAGCTCTGGTACGAGCCCTCCGCGGCCGGGGAGGGCGAGGGCGTGGTCACCTACGCCGAGGCCAACGGGATGGTGCCCTTCGGCAACACCCTGAACTCCGGCGAGGTCACCGGCGCCCAGCTCACGCAGATGCTCGAGGAGCAGTGGCAGCGCACCGCCGACGGCGGCGAGGTCGATGCGGGCGACGAGCCGTTCCTCGCCTTCAGCGTCTCCGAGAACGTCGAGTACGTCGTGGACTCCACCCGCGAGCGCGACGACCGCGTGGTCGAGGTGCGCGTGAACGGCGAGGCGCTCGATCCCGAGGCGACGTACACGATCGTCGCGGCGAGCTTCCTCTTCGAGGGCGGCGACAACATGTGGGCGCTGTCCGAGGCGGAGGACGTGCGGGACTCCGGCGTGCTGGACCGCGACGCCTTCATCGCCTACCTCGAGGCGCACCCGGATCTCGCCCCCGACTACTCCCAGCGCCAGCTCGACGTGCAGATCCTCGACGGCGGCGAGTACGACTCCGCGACCGGGGTGGACCGCGACCCGGTGCTGCGCATCAGCGACGTCGAGTCCCAGAGCCTCGGCGCCCCCGAGATCGAGACGGTCATCGTGGACGCCGGCGAGCACGGCACCTTCGAAGCTCCCTACGGCAGCGTCGAGGACGCGGACGGCGACGCCGCCGACGTCACCCTCACCGACTGGCTGTGCGTGCCCGAGGGGACCGTGGTGCCGCTGACGCTCAGCGCGATCCCGGACACCGGCACCGCCATCGTCCACGAGATCAGCTCCTTCACCTGGACCTCCGGCGGCACCCCCGACAGCTGCGACACCGGCGACGACACCACCCCGCCCCCGGGCGACGACGGGGATGATGACGACGGGAACGGTGACGACGGGAACGGTGACGACGGGAACGGTGACGACGGGAACGGTGACGACGGGAACGGTGACGACGGCGCGACCGCCCCGGGCGATGAGGACGACGACGTGACCGCCCCGCCCCCGGTCGACGGGGACGACGGTGACGGCGCCGCCCCGCCGGCCGACGGGGGCGACCAGGGCACCGACAGCACCACCGCGGGGACCACGCCCTCGCACCTGGCCCGCACCGGCGTCGAGACCGGCACCCTCGCCGCGCTGATCGCCCTGCTCGGTGCTGCCGGAGCCGGTACGCTCGCCCTCCGCCGCCGCCTGACCCGCCCGTGACCGGCCCGGACGCCGGAGAGTCGCCCACTCCCGGGCGCGCCCTCCGGCCCGGCGCCCCGGCCCCGATCCCGAAGGAGACCTGACATGGTCGACGTCCCCGCCCAGCTGCAGTCCGTCACCCGCACCTACCGCGCCGAGGAGCGCGATGGCGCCCCCGTGCACGTCCAGTCCCTCGAACAGACCTACCCCGCCGCCCTCGCCGACGTGTGGGACGCCGTCACCACCGCTGAGCGCATCCCCCGCTGGTTCCTCCCCCTCACGGGCGAGCTGCAGCTCGGCGGCCGCTACCAGCTCGAGGGCAACGCCGGCGGCGAGATCCTCCGCTGCGAGCCTCCGGCCGACGGCACCGCCGAATTCGCCGTGACCTGGGAGATGATGGGTGGCGTGTCCTGGCTGACCCTCCGCCTCGCCGCCGAGGGCGAGCAGGCCACCCGTGTCGAGCTCGAGCACATCTCCCGCACCGCCGACGTCCCCGCCGAGATGTGGGAGACCTTCGGGCCCGGCGCCACCGGCGTGGGCTGGGACGGCGGCCTGCTGGGACTCGCCCTCCACCTCGGAGCCACCGAGGGGTCGCTCGCTCCGGGCGACGCCGAGGCCTGGGCCGCCACCGACGAGGGCCGTGCGTTCTACCGCGGCGCCGCCGACGGCTGGGCCGTGGCCCATACCGCCGCCGGCGAGGACGCCGAGCTCGCGCAGCAGCGCGCCGACGCGACCTACGGCTTCTACACGGGCACCGGTCAGGACGGGGCCGGCCAGGAGGGCTGAGCGGGGCCGGGCGCTCAGACGGCGCGGGCGATCACCACGAACTCCCGCCTTGCTGCGCCGCGGGCTCAGGCGAGCGAGGCCCAGGTGGTGTCGGCGTCGATCAGCCAGTGGTTCCGCAGGGTCAGGGCGCGCTCCATCGCCGCGAGCAGCCCCGCGATGAACAGCGTCGTGTTCAGCCAGGCGGGCAGCTGGATCGGCGAGGTGAACGTGCCCACCCGCTCGGCGACCAGATCCATGCCGGTGATCAGCTCCGCCATCTGGGGGAGCGTGAGCGCGAGCCCCACCAGCAGCACCACGATCGCGATCGCCCCGACGACCCGGCTGGCCCCGGGATGGCGCTGGCCGAAGCGGGCCCGGCGGCCCTCGAGGGAGCGCGGGTGCGGGCGCAGCGTGGTGGCGCGACCGCCCTCGGGCACGTGATGCATGCGGGTCAGGCCGTACATGCTGGCACCCACCTCGACCACCCCGCCCGGCACCTCGAAAGCCACCGGCGGGTTCGCGATCTGCAGCTGCCGGCCATCGCGGTAGAACGCCACCGGCGCCTGCGTGGACCCCTCGGCGAGCGTGCCGCCCTCGAGGTCGGCGGCGAGATAGTGCACGTCCACGGCGTAGCGTGCGGTGCGGCCGACGGACTCGTCCGGGTCGAGGAAGAACTGGGTGCGCGTGAGCGCCTGCCACCAGCGCAGATCCGTCAGCGCGCGGTCATCACCGGGCTTCGCACGGCGCAGACGGCGTGAACGCTGCAGTCGCTGGAACATGATCCTCCTGAGCGGCAGGCTGGCGGGGCGGCAGGGGCCGCAGGGCGTCGGACCCTGCCATTCCACCCGATTCCTCCCACCCTGCACCAGTGCGATCTGTCATCTCCTCCCAAGGGAGGAGGGCGGGCCGCGTGCCGGCAGAGGCTCAGCCCTGGCGCAGCGCGCGGGGCAGCTCCTCGAGCAGGCGCAGCCAGAGCTCGGAGGCGGTGGGGAAGCTCGGCACGGCATGCCGCAGCACGCGCACCGGGACCTGGCCGGTGATCGCGATGGTCGCCCCGTGGAGCAGCTCGGAGGCGTCGGGCCCCACGAACGTGGCCCCGAGCAGCGTGCCTGCGGCGCGGTCCACCACCAGCTGGGCGGTGCCGGTGACGTCGTCGCGCAGCAGCGCGGTGCCGGCCGCCGAGCCGAAGGGCACCTGTGCCGTGACCACGTCGTGCCCGGCCGCGCGGGCCGCCTCCTCGGTGAGGCCCACGGAGGTGACCTGCGGATCGGCGAACACCACCTGCGGGACCGGCACCTGCTCGGGCACCGGTTCGAGCGGCTCGCCGAGCGCACCGGCCCGGATCGCCTGCCCGATCACGCGGGCGCGGTACTTGCCCCAGTGCGTCAGCGGCGCCTCCCCGCTGGCATCGCCCACCACCTGCAGCCACTCGGGCAGCGGCGCACCGGTCGCGTCGTCCGAGGTGGCGGCTTCGGTGCCGGTGACATCCTCGGCGGTGAGGCCGATGGTCTCCAGCCCCACGTCGCCCAGGGCCGGCCGGCGCCCGGTCGCGGCGAGGACCTCGTCGGCCGTCACCTCGCGGCGTCCGGCGGCGTCCTCGACCTGCAGCCTCACCGTGCCGCCGTGGGTCCGGCCGAGGCCGGTGTCGCGGGCGTCCTCCCGCTCGCCGGAGACCACCGACGTGCCGAGCTCGACGACCACCCCGAGCTCGCGCAGCGCATCGAGCACATGCTTCCCGGCGAAGGGCTCGAACCCGGTCAGCAGCGAGGTGCCGCGCACCAGCAGGCGCACCCGCGCACCGAGCGCCGCCATCCATGTCGCGGCCTCGACCGCGACCACGCCGCCGCCGACGATCACGAGCTCGCCCGGCACCTCGCACACCCCGGTCGCGTCGCGGGAGGTCCACGGCGCGAGCGCCTGGAGCGGCCCGGGCACCACGGCCTCGGAGCCGGTGGCGATCACGACCGCCCGACGCGCACGGATCCGGGTGCGCGTGGCGGAGCGGCCGTGCGCCGTCTCCGTGCCGTCAGCCCTGGCAGCCCCGTCGGCTCCCTCGGCCCCGTCAGTCCCGCCGACTCCCTCGGCCCCGTGAGCTCCGTCGGCTCCGTCGGCCGGAGCGTCGCTGCGGGCAGGGCCGTGCTCGTGGCCGCCGACGGCCGCATCGATCAGCACCTCGCGCTCGCCGACGAGCCGGCCGTGCCCGCGCACCACCGTCATGCCCGCACCCTCGGCCCACTCCACCTGCCCGGAGTCGTCGTAGTGGGAGACCCAGGTGTCGCGCCGTGCCCGCAGCGCCTCGGGGTCGAGCTGCGGGGTGGAGAGCCCCTCGAGATGGGCGGCGGTGTCCGCGACGGCGAGCGGGCGCAGCAGCGCCTTCGAGGGCATGCACGCGTAGTAGGAGCATTCACCGCCCACCAGCTCGGACTCGACGATCACCGCGGTGAGGTCGCTGTCCTCGATCGCGTACTGGGCGAGGTTCTCGCCGACGGGGCCGCCGCCGAGCACGACGACGTCAGCGGTGATCTCGCGGGTGGACTGGGCGGGGGAGCTGCTCTCGCGTGCCATGTCCGCGACCGTACGCCGCCCCGCCGCCGACGTCACGGGACGGACCGCCCGGACGGGGCGCCCGGACGGACCGCCCGGACGGGCCCGAGGGGACGGTGCGCCGAGCGCATCCACTGGCGCTCTCCCAGCACATGTCCCCGCATATGGGGGCGTGTGCTGGCTCAGCGCCAGTGGATGCAATGCCCGGGTGCGGGTGCGGGTGCGGGTGCGGGTGCGGGTGCGGGGGCGGGGGCGGGTGCGGGGTGCCGGGTGCCGGGCGCTGCGTACGGGGTGAGGGGCGCGGGGTGCGGCGTGCCGGGGGCCGGGGGCCGGGCGCGGGGTGATGGGGGCGGGGCGCCGTGCGGCTCAGAAGGGGTTCGGGGTGAGGGTGTACTTCGTCTCGAGGTACTCGTGGAGGCCCTCGGCGCCGCCCTCACGGCCCAGGCCGGACATCTTCCACCCGCCGAAGGGGGCCGCGGCGTTGGAGACCACGCCGACGTTCAGGCCGAGCATCCCGGATTCGAGCAGCTCGATCATGCGCTGCCCGCGGGCGAGATCCTGCGTGTACACGTAGGAGACCAGCCCGTACTCGGTGCCGTTGGCGAGAGCGACGGCCTCCTCCTCGGTGTCGAAGGGGACGATCGCGAGCACGGGGCCGAAGATCTCCTCGCGCAGCAGGTCGCTGCCCTCGCGCACGTCGGAGAGCACGGTCGCCTCGAAGAAGGTGCCCTCCCCGTCCACGCTAGACCCGCCGGTGGTCAGGTGCGCGCCCCGCTCGAGGGCATCGGAGACCAGGCGCTGCGCCTTGTCCACGGCGTCCTGGTCGATGAGCGGGCCGATGGTGACGCCCTCCTCGGTGCCGCGGCCCATGCCGAAGCCCGTGACGCGCTCGGTGACGCGGCGCGCGAACTCCTCCGCCAGCGAGCGGTGCACGATGAAGCGGTTCGCGGCGGTGCAGGCCTGGCCGATGTTGCGGAACTTCGCCGCGATCGCGCCCTCGACCGCCTCGTCGAGATCCGCATCCTCGAACACGAGGAAGGGGGCGTTGCCGCCCAGCTCCATCGAGGTGCGCAGCACGCCCGGCGCCGCCTGGGACAGCAGCGTCGTCCCGACCTCGGTGGAGCCGGTGAAGGAGAGCTTCCGCAGCCGCGGATCGGCGAGGATCGGTGCCGAGACGGTGCTCGAGGAGCGGGAGGTGACCACGTTGACCACACCGCGGGGCAGGCCCGCCTCCTCCAGCAGCTGGACGAAGTGCAGGGTGGTCAGCGGCGTGAGCTGTGCGGGCTTGATCACCACGGTGCAGCCGGCCGCGAGCGCCGGGGCGATCTTGCGGGTCGCCATGGCCAGCGGGAAGTTCCACGGGGTGATGAGGTAGCACGGGCCGACGGGGTGCTGGGAGACGATCATGCGCCCGGTGCCCTCGGGGACCGCCCCGTACCGGCCCTGCACGCGGGCCGCCTCCTCGCTGAACCAGCGCAGGAACTCCCCGCCGTAGGTCACCTCGCCGCGCGACTCGGCCAGCGGCTTGCCCATCTCGAGGGTCATCAGCAGCGCGAACTCCTCGGCCCGCTCGGTGAGCAGGTCGAACGCCCGCCGCAGCAGCTCGCCGCGCTCGCGCGCCGGGGTGCGGGACCAGTCGGGGAAGGCGTCGGCCGCCGCATCCATCGCGCTCTGCGCGTCGCCGCTCGAGGCGGAGGCGATCGTGCGGATCACCTGGCCGGTGGCGGGGTCGTGCACGTCGAGGGTCTCCCCGTCCTCCGCGGCGCGCCAGCGCCCGTCGATGAACAGTTCCTCGGGGACCCGGTCCAGCAGCTCCTGCTCGTCCTTGTGCGTCATGGCTCTCCTCGCGCTCTCGCGTCGCGTGGGCGGTCACGATGCCGCTGCGTCGTCGGCCGGCGCTCCGCCGGTCGGCAGCGGTGCCCACGCCCGCAGTCTGCCAGTCCCGCGCCTCACACCCCAGCGATCCCGGCCAGCACCGTCCGCACGGTCCGTGCCGGGTCGGGGGCGTCCATGACGGCTCTGACCAGGGCGACCCCGGCCGCGCCCGCCTGCACGAGGGCGGGGGCGTCCTCCGGGGTGACGTCCCCGATCGCGACGATCGGCAGGGACGAGGCCGCGGTCAGCGCGCGGTATCCCTCGATGCCGAGCGGCGGACGGCCGGAGTCCTTCGTGGGGGTGAGGCGGAACGGCCCGGCGCCGAGGTAGTCCACCTGGTCGCGCACCTCCTCCGCCGCGCGCACCAGCTCGAGCGTGCCGGTGGTGAGGCCGATGAGCGCGTCGGGACCGAGCAGCGCGCGGGCGTCCGTGACGGGCAGGTCGTCCTGACCCAGGTGCACGCCGTGCACCGCCGCTCCGCGCCGACGGGCCGCGGCCGCGACGTCGGCCCGGTCGTCGACCAGCACGCGGGTGCCGGGGTTCGCGGCGCGCACCGCCTCGGCGACGGCGAGCACCAGCTGCAGCAGCTCGGCGGTCGGGATGTCCTTCGCACGCACCTGCACGACCCCGGCCCCGGCCGCGGCGGCCGCGGCGGCGACCTCGACCGTCCTGCGTCCGGTGCCCGAGGTGACCAGGTAGCAGCGCAGATCCAGGGCGGGGGCGGGGCTCATCGGCCCACCGCGTCGAGCGCGTCCAGCAGGTGCATGCGGAAGCTGCCGGGCCCGGTGGCGCGCGCGGCGGCCGCCTCCCCGGCGAGGTCGAGCCAGACCGTGGCGGCCAGCGCGGCCTCGAAGGGGTCCGGGTGCACGGCCGTGCACGCCGCGGTGAGGGCGCCGAGCAGGCAGCCGGTCCCGGTCACGCGGGGCAGCAGCTCGCTGCCGCGGTCCACCCGTGCCTGCCGGCGCGCATCGAGCACGAGGTCCACCGCGCCGGAGACCGCGACCGCGCCGCCCGTGCGCCGCGCGACCTGGGCGGCGGCGTCCGCGGCGGCGTCGGCCGTGTCGGTGGAGTCGGCGCCCCGGCCGCCGGGTCCCGTCCCGGCCAGGGCGAGCAGCTCGGAGGCGTTGCCCCGCACCACCGTCGGCCGGCTCTCCACCAGCTGCCGCGCGAGCGGGGTGCGCACCGGTGCGATGCCGATCGCGGTGGGATCCAGCACCCAGGGCCGCCCGTCCCGCACCGCCACCTCGACCGTGGCGGGGATCCCGTCCATCGCGTCGGTGCTCAGCGTGCCGAGGTTGATCGACAGGGCGTCGGCGAGCGTGGTCACCACCGGTGCCTCCGCCGCGGTCTCGGTCATCATCGGTCGGGCCCCGGCGGCCAGCAGACCGTCGGCCACGATCGCCATGGACACGGTCGCGGTGAGGCAGTGCACCAGGGGAGCCTGCTCGCGCACCGCGGCCAGCACCGGCGCGACCGGGGCCAGAGCGGGGTCCGCCGACGGGGCGGTCGACGGGCCGGGGCGCTGCGCGCTCATCGGCTGCTCCCGGCCGCGACGGCGTCGAGATCCGCGTCCAGCTCGTGCGGGCGCAGCCGCGGCCCCAGCGCCGCGCCGACGACCACCAGCAGACCGCCGAGCGCCACCAGGCACAGCACGGTGCCGTGGCGTCCGAGCAGCGGTTCGAGCGCGGGCACATAGAAGGGGTACAGCGCCGGCAGCACGAGGGACAGGCTGTACCCGGCGCCGTAGCCGGTGGAGCGGATCGAGGTGGGGAACCGCTCGGAGAGGTACGCGGCGATCGGCCCGTACGCGGAGACCGTCGCCACCTGCAGCAGCGCAGCGCATGCGGCGGCCAGGGCCAGGGTGGGGGCGGTGACCGCGCACCACCACAGCACCGGCCCGGCCACCATCGCGGAGGCGCCCCACAGCATCAGCAGCCGGCGCCGGCCCGTCAGCGTCGACAGGTGCCCGGCCAGCGCCATCACCAGCGCCTGCGCCACCGAGGCCAGGCCCATCACCACCGGCACCGCGAGCGGTGCCAGCGGCGCATCCGACGTCAGGCGCTCGGTGAGCAGCAGCACCGTGGTGTAGGTGAGCAGCCACAGGCCCGTCATCAGCGCGAAAACCTGCCAGAACGCCCGGGCCCAGCGCCCGGTGATCAGGCTGCGCAGGGTCGGGGCCGCAGCGGGGGCCGTCGCCGTGGGAGCAGCCGACGCCTCCGCGGCCCGGGTGCGCTCCTCCTGCCGGTGGAACAGCGGCGCGTCGGTCACCTGCCGCCGGTAGTAGACCAGCATGCCCAGGGAGAGCACGGCGCCGATCGCGAACAGCGCACGCCAGCCCCAGGCCGCGTACTGCTCCGGCCCGAGCAGGGCGAGCAGCCCGGCCACCGCGAAGGCGACCGATGCCTGCGCCCACGGCGCCATGGACAGGATCAGCCCGCTCATCAGTCCTCGTCGGCGCGGCGCCGACCATTCCATCGCCAGCGGGATCGCGGCCGAGTACTCGCCGGCCACGAAGATCCCGCCGAGGAACCGCAGCAGCAGGATCAGCGCCACCGTGCCCGCGCCCAGCAGCTCGTGGGTGGGGACCGCGGCGATCGCGAGCGCGCACGCGGCGGTGCCGGCGATCGCGATCCGGGTGGTGCGGGTGCGGCCGAGCCGGTCCGAGATCCGGCCGAACACCACGCCGCCGACGGGGCGACCCATGAGCATCGCGACGATGATCAGCGCGGCGGTCGAGGCGGTCGCGCCCGGCCCGGCGATCACGAGCATCGCGGGGGCGAGCGCCGTGACCGGCAGGAACACGTGGATGTTGTCGATCCAGTTGCCCACCACGCCGGCACGCAGCGCGGCGCGCCCCGCCGGGGGCAGCGCCTCGAGCGCGGGGGAGTCGGGGGTCGTGGTCTGCGCGCTCATCGGCCGGCTCCCGCGAGGGCATCCGGTGCGGTGCGTGCGGTGGAAGCGGTGGGTGCGGCGGGATGCGCGGGTGGTCGTGGGGGTGCGGGCGCTGTGCGGGGCCCGTCGGCGGTCTGGGCGTTGTGGGTCGTGTCGGCCGCGTGCGCCCCGTCGGCCGCGCGGGCCCGGTGTCGTCGGGGTGCCGGCGTTCCGGGGTCGAGCCGGGTGGCCTGCTCGAAGAACTCCAGCTCGTGCCGGGAGGCGAGGAGGAAGGCGCGCGCCGCCTCGGCCCGCACCTCCGGGGTGGCGGCGGCCAGCTCCCGCTCGACCTGCTCGAGCGCTCCGCGGACCCCCTCGACGAATCCGGGGTCGCGGTAGGTCTCCAGCCAGGCGCCGTAGGGATGCTCGGCGGCGACATCGTCCAGACCGCCTCCCACCTGGGCATAGAGCCAGAAGCACGGCAGCACCGCGGCCGCGGCGACGGGCGCGGGCGAGCCGAGCGCGTGCACGAGCAGGAAATCGGTGTAGGCGCTGGTCACCGGGCTGATCGCGGTGTCGTGGTCTGCGGGGAGGCCGCCCAGCCAGGAGCGATGCAGCTCGGCCTCGATCGCCAGGCAGTGCCGCGCGGACTGCGTCCAGAACTCGCCCCCGGCAGGGTCCTCGGTGGCCGCGCCGAGCGCGGCGAGCGCCCGGGAGCAGCGGCCCAGGTAGAGAGCGTCCTGCGCGAGGTAGACGTCGAACGCGGGGGAGGGCAGGCTGCCGTCCACGAGCGCCCGCACGAAACCGCACTCCGCGATCTGCCCGGCCAGCGGCGCACCGGCCGCCCAGAGCGCAGCGGTCCACGGGCCGGCGGCGGGGACGAGCGCCGGGACGACGGGCTGCACCGTCGGGCTGTCGTCGGCCGGAGTGCTGTCCTCAGCAGTCCCGGGGCCCGGGCGGCTGCGGCCGACGGAGAGAGCCTCGGGCGTCTCGAGCCGCGCCGGCACCTCGCCGGCCCCGAGCCAGGGCTCGGCGGAGCCGGCCGCTGCGAGGCGCCGGGCGCGGTGGGCATGGTCCACCGGGCCGTGCCCCGCGCCGACCTGCAGCGACGCACCGTGCGCGATCGCCTCGTGCAGCCACGCGGTCGCCCACTCGAGCGCCGCGGCAGGGGAGTGCCCCGCACCGAGACGGGTGGCGAGCGCGGCGGCCAGGGAGCAGCCGGTGCCGTGCGTGCTGGTGGTGTCCACGCGTGTGGAGCGGGCGCGGCGCTGCGCGCCGTCCGGGGCCACCCAGGTGTTGGTGACCTCTCGGTCCTCGAGGTGGCCGGTCTTGACGATCACGGACGCCCCGGTGCGGGCCGTCCACGCCGTGGCCTGCGCGAGCGCCTCCTCCTCGGTGCTCGCGCGGGGCGAGCCGGTGAGCACGGCGAGCTCGTCGATGTTCGGGGTGACCACGGTGGCGCGGGCACAGAAGCGGATCATCGCCTGCTCCGCCTCCGGCTCGAGCAGACGGTCGCCGCTGCTGGCCACCATCACCGGGTCCACGACCAGCACGCGCGGCGGATGCGCCGCGACCCAGGCCGCGACTGTGTCGATCACCTCGACGGTGCCGAGCATGCCGGTCTTGACGGCCTCGAGCTCGACGTCGTCGCTGACCGCGGTGAGCTGTGCGGCGAGGACCTCGGCCGGGGGCACGTGGATGTCCCGCACCCCGCGCGTGTTCTGGGCGACGACCGCGGTCACCACGGCCATGCCGTAACCGCCGGCGGCGGTGATGGACTTGAGATCCGCGGCGGTCCCCGCCCCGCCGGTCGGGTCGGTCCCGGCGATCGAGACCACGCGCGGCAGGGCCGGCGGCGGTGCGGCCAGGGGCGTGGAGGCAGGCGGAACAGGGGTGCAAGGATCCGGACTCATGCGGACATCCCTTCGCTAGTACGAACTAGATCAGGTTCCACGGGTGTGATCTCAGCGCCTCGGGCGCACCCCGTGTCCACCGGCGAGTGTAGCCAGATCCCGGGCAGCGGCGGCGCGTGTGAACGGCGGTGGCGCGTTCCCGGGCCGTCCGCGCGCCCCGTCACCAGCGGACTGTGGATGACCGGGCGGTGGGGAGGAGAAGTGATTCCCCGACGATTCTCGTGGCGGTCGGGAGCGGTGTTCTCCGCGGGGTGCGCAGAGTTATCCACAGAATTCCCTGCGTCCTCGCGAGACGATGCTGCCGTCCATAAAATAGAGGAAAGCACGCAGCAGTCCCCGGCGGCCGGAACGGCCCGGCCGCCCCGCACATCGCACAGGAGGTGGACGACGGTGAGCGCAGCGCCCAGCGGCCCGGCCGCGCCCCAGGGCGAGGACGCCGACGACGTCGCCGAACGGGCTGCCGAGGCGACGTTCCTCGACTCCCTTCCCGGCCGCCTGCGCCGCGTCACCGCGCGGGAGCGGCTCACCCGCGACTGCCTGCCCCGGCGAGGCGAGAGCATCGACGAACCCCAGCTCAGCGCCGCCGCGCAGCGGGTCTGGGATGCAGAGAAGAGCACCGCCCGCTGCCTCGCCGAGCAGTACCGCGCCCTCGCCGAGCTCCACGAGCACGAGGGCGAGTACGAGGAGATCGCCGAGTTCGACGAGGTCGGCACCCTCCGTGCCGGCCTCGCCCTCCGGGTCACCCGCAGCGCCGCGAGCTGGCAGCTGCGCGACGCCTACCAGGCCGTGCACCTCTTCCCGCGGGCGCTCGAGAGAATGGGCGAGGGAATCATGCCCTCCGCGTGGTTCCTCAGAATGCTGAAGACCTCCCGGGATCTCACCGACGCCTCCCGCCGAGATCTCGACCTCGCGATCTCCACCTGGTCGATGGATATCACCCCGGAACGTTTCTTCACCCTGCTGAAAGCACTCATCCAGCATCTCCAGGAGCGGGAGAACCGCCCCGACCCGGTCGCCTCCCTCGAGCGCGCCGTCGAGCTGCTGCCCGGGCAGCAGGCCGGGACCGGCGTCCTGCAGATCACCGGCCCGATCCCCGAGATCCTCGCGCAGTGGAAGACGCTCGACGAGTCCGCGCGCGCCGTCCAGAGCGCGCAGCGGGCCGCCCTGCGCGACGGCACCCCGATCCCGCACGATCCGGACGGCACCGTCCAGGAGACGGGGCGCGCCCTGCCGCTGGCACGGCTGCGCTACCTGCTGATGGACTCCGCGGATCTCGACCTCGACGGGGTCGGGGTCCCCGCCGAACGGTTCCGCCTGAACATCACCGTCCCCGTGCTCACGCTGCTCGGGGCGTCCGACGAGCCCGGCACCCTCGACGGCGTCACCCCGCTGCCGCCCTCCCTGGCACGGTCCCTCGCCGGAGCCGCCGACGTGTGGCACCGGGTGCTGACCGCGCCGAACAGCGGAGCCTTCCTCCCGCTGCCGGCCGACAGGTACGCACCGACCCCGCGATGCTCCAGCACCTGCGCCTGCGCAACGCCCAGTGCGCGGTGCCCGGATGCACCCGCCCCAGCTCCTGGGCCTCCGAATGCGACCACATCGAGGAATGCCTGCGCGGCCACCACGGGAAGGGCGGTCTCACCGAGATCGAGAACCTCCACCTCCTGTGCTGGCAGCACCACCTCGACAAGACCAACGGCCTCCTCGACCCCACCCGGATCACCACCTCCGCCCTCGAGCCCGGGCGCACCCGGTGGAAGGTCGGCGGGCACGGGGACGAGATCACCGTCATCGACGACCTCGACACCGCGAGCATCCGCATGGCCGAGGACCTCGCCGACGCCTGGACCTGCTTCCTGCGCGGCACCCGCGCCGGCACCGCCGTGCCCAGCCCCGCCCCCTCCGAGGATGAGCGCCCGGGCACGGTGATCCTCACCGAACTGTCCGGCCCGCGCACCCCCGCCACCCCGCCGCGGCGACGGATCATCCCGCTCGACGAGCACCGGCAGCCCCCAGGCGCCGCCGCACCGCAGCCGGCACCGCAGCCGCCCGCCCCACCGCAGACACCCCCGGGGCACACCTTCCCGGACGACACCCCGCCCGACAGCACCGGACTCCCGCCCGGCGACTGGGACCAGCTGGGCCCGCCGCCCTTCTGAGGCACCCGGCCCCGAGGCCCGAGCCTCCGCCCGTCCCCGAGCACCGCGTGTGCCTCGGGGCACCGGCATGCCCGCGACCAGTGCGTTGTGCACAGTGGAGCCGGCTGTCGGGGACCGCTCGTAGGCTCGGGGCCATGAAGATCCTGCACACCTCGGACTGGCACCTCGGGCGCACCCTGCACAAGGTCGACCTGCACGAGCACCAGGCCGCGTTCCTCGACTGGCTCGTGGAGCTGGTGCGCGCCGAGGAGGTCGACGTCGTGGTCATCCCGGGAGACGTGTACGACCGCGCCGTCCCCGCCGTGACCAGCGTGACGCTGCTGGACAGCGCCCTGGCGCGCCTGGCCGACACCGGCGCCACCGTGGTGCTGACCTCCGGCAACCACGACTCCGCGGAGCGGCTCGGCTTCGGCCGCTCGCTGATGCGCTCCGGCGTCCACCTGCTCACCGACGTCCCCGGCATCGAGCACCCCGTCACCGTCGCCGACGAGCACGGCGAGGTGCTGTTCTTCGGCCTGCCCTACCTCGAACCGGACCGCGCCCGCACCGAGCTGGTCGCCGAGGGGGAGGCCCCCCTGGCCCGCAGCCACGAGGCCGTCACCCGCGCCGCCCTGGACCGGGTGCGCGCACGTGCCGAGCACCGCCCCGGTGCCCGCACCGTCGTGCTCGCCCACACCTTCGTCACCGGCGGCGAGGGCAGCGACTCCGAGCGCGACCTCTCCGTCGGCGGCGTCGACTCGGTGCCCGCCGGGGTGCTCGGCGGCATCGACTACCTCGCCCTCGGCCACCTCCACGGCTGCCAGGACCTCAGCCGCGCCGTCGGCGCCCCCGCCTGGTACTCCGGCTCCCCGCTCGCCTTCTCCTTCTCCGAACGCCACCACCGCAAGTCCGTGCTGATGGTCGAGCTCGGCGCCCCGGGCACCGAGGTCGAGGTCCGACGGATCGAAACACCCGTGCCGCGCCGTCTCACCGAGCTGCGCGGCACGCTCGCGCAGCTCCTCGCACAGCGTGACGGGCACGCCGGGGACTGGGTGAAAGCCGTCGTCACCGACCCGGCCCGCCCCGCCCACCTGCAGGAACAGCTGCGCGAGGCGTTCCCGCACCTGCTGCTGACCGAGTACGCGCCCGAGGGGCGGGAAGCCCGCGAGGGCACCCCCGTGGTGCGGCGCGAGCAGAACCCGCTGGAGGTGATGGACGAGTTCCTCGCCCACGTCACCGGCGCGGCCCCCACCGCCGCGGAGCACGACGTGCTGGACCGCGCCTACAGCGCCGTCCGCCGGGAGCGGGAGGCCTCATGAAGCTGCACCACCTGCGCCTCACCGGCATCGGCCCCTTCGCCGGCACCGTCAGCATCGACTTCGCCGCCCTCGGTGCGGGTGGGATGTTCCTGCTCGAGGGCCCCACCGGCTCCGGCAAGTCCACGATCCTCGACGCGATCGTCTACGCCCTGTACGGGCAGGTCGCCGGCACCGCCACCAGCGCGGACAGGATCCGCTCCCAGTTCGCCCCGCCCACCGAGGCGAGCGTGGTCGACCTCGTGTTCGAGACCGCCTCCGGGCTCTACCGGGTGCGGCGCCAGCCCGAGTTCCAGCGCCCCAAGATGCGCGGCACCGGCACCACCAAGGAGCACGCGAAGGCGGTGCTGTGGAGGATCGGCTCCCCGCAGCTGATCGACGAGGTCATCGCCGACACCGCCGGCGGCGGCAGCGGCGTCGAGGCGATCGCCACCCGCATCGACGAGGTGGGCCGCGAGATCCAGCGCGCCGTGGGCCTGAGCCGCGACCAGTTCACCCAGACCGTCCTGCTGCCGCAGAACGAGTTCGCCCGCTTCCTGCGCGCCGGCACGGGGGAGCGGCAGGCCGTGCTGCAGCGCGTCTTCGGCACCGAGACCTACGCCCGCGTCGAGAAGCAGCTCGAGGAGATGCGCAAGCAGGCCAAGCGCGAGGTCGACGCCGCCCAGCAGACCCTCGGCACCGCGCTCGCCCGCTTCACCGAAGCCACCGCGCTCGAGGGCGAGCAGGTCACCACGCTGCAGGAGCACGCCACCGCCCTGCGCCTGGACGCCCTGGCCGCCCTGGCCGGAGAGCACCTCGCCGCCGTCGCCGCCCGCGCCGACGACGCCCGCACCGCCGCCACCGCGGCAGGGACGACCGAGCAGGAGGCCCGCGCCGCCGCCGACGCCGCGACCCGCACCCGCACCCGCATCGACCGGCGCCGCGAGCTCGACGCCCTCGCCGCCCGGCTCGAGCGGGAGCGGCCCGCCGTCGAGCGGTCCCGCACCGCGCTGCAGCAGGACGAGACCGCGCGGCCCGTCGTCGAGCTGCTGCGCCGCCGCGACAGCGCCGCATCGGCCGCCGCCGAGGCGATCGAGACGCTCACCGCCCTCGCCACCACCACCCGGGCCGAACACCCCCAGCTCGTGGACCTGCTCGAGGAGGATGCCCCCGAGGAGGCGCTGACCGCCGCCGCGGAGGAGGCGACCGGTCGGGCCGGCGCGCTCAGCGAGCTGGTCGATCTCGAGGCCGGCCTGCCCGAGCGGGAGACGACGCTCGCCGCGCGCCGCGACACCCTCGCCACGCAGCAGAAGAACCTCGAGGCCGCGACCGCGGAGCTCGGCGAGAGGCCCGCGCAGCGCGCCGCGCTCGTCGAGCAGCGGGACGGCGCCCGCGCCACCGCCGCCGGTCTCGGCGACGCCCGGGCCGCGCACCGCGCCGCCCAGGAGGTCGAGCGGGCGAGGACCGCGGCCACCGCCCAGGAGAAGACCGTCGAGACGGCCCGCGCCGCCGCCGAGGCCGCGCTGCGCACCGCCCGCGAGCACGCCGAGACCGAGGCCGCGCTGCGCCGCCGACGCTTCGCCGGGATCGCCGCCGAGCTCGCCGCCGACCTCGAGGACGAGACCGCCTGCCCCGTGTGCGGCGCCCTCGAGCACCCGCACCCCGCCGATCCGGCCGAGGACGCCGTCAGCCCCGAACAGGTCGAGGCCGCCGAAGCGCAGCGACAGCGGTCCGAGCAGGCCCAGTCCCGCGCCGAACAGGCCCACGCCCTCGCCCGCCAGAAGCTCGAGCAGCTGCAGGAGGAGGCCGGCGAGCACACCCCGGACTCCGCCCGCGCCGCCGTCGCGCAGGCGAAGCAGGCCGTCGACGCCGCAGCCGCCGCCGAGACGCAGGTCGCGGCGCTCGAGGAGCAGATCACCGCGCACGATCAGCACACCCAGCAGCTCACCGCCGCGAAGGAGGAGACCGCCCTCGCCGTCGAACGCGAGCGCACCGCGATCGACGAGGCCGCACGCCTCCTGGAGGCCGACCGGGCCAAGGTCGCCGCCGCCCGCGGGGACGACAGCTCGATCGCCGACCGTCGCCGCGCCCACAGCGCCCGCGCCCGCGCCGCCACCGCGCTGTGCCAGGCGCTGCGCCGCCGCGCCGACGCCGAGCAGCGCGCCGCCGACGCCTCCGCCGAAGCGGACCGGGCGCTCGCGAGCAGCGCCCTGGTCACCGCCGACGCCGCCCGCGCCGCGGTGCTGCCCGCCGAGGAGCGCACCCGGGTCCAGAAGCTCCTCCAGGCCCGCGCCGTCGACGAATCCCGCCTCGCCGACGGGCTCGCCGAGGACGGCATCGAGGACACGACCGCCACCGACGAGGCGCGCGAGCAGGCCCAGGCGGCGGTCCTCGCCACCACCGAGGCGCTCACCAGTGCGCAGACCGCGGCGCGGGAGGCCGCCGGGATCGCCGCCCGCGCGGAGGGGGTCGCCGAGCGCAGCGCCGCCGCCCGCACCGCGCTCGAGACCGCCTCGGCCCAGGTGCGCGCGGTCAGCGAGAGCGCCGGGGTGACGGTGCGCGTCGCCGACCTCGCCACCGGGCGTTCGGCCGACGGGGACCGCGTGCAACTGTCCACCTACGTGCTCATGTGGCGCCTGGATGCGGTGATCGAGGCCGCGAACGCCCGCCTCGCCCTGTTCTCCGGCTCCGACCTCGAGCTGCTGCGCGACACCGGCGCCCGCGGCGCCCGCAAGACGGGCCTGGACCTGCTCGTGCTGGACCGTCGCACCGACCAGGTGCGGGTGCCCGAGACCCTCTCCGGCGGCGAGACCTTCTTCGTCTCCCTCGCCCTCGCGCTCGGCCTGGCCGACATCGTCATGGGCGAGGCCGGGGGAGTGCAGATGGAGACCCTCTTCATCGACGAGGGCTTCGGCTCCCTGGACCCCGAGACCCTCGAGACCGTGGTCCGCGAGATCGGGCGCCTGGCCGAGAGCGGCCGCGTGATCGGGATCGTCAGCCACGTCGGCGACATGAAGGCACAGATCGCCGAGCAGATCCATGTGCGGCGCGGCGCCTATTCCCGATCCAGCCTGAGCGTCACCGCCTGACCTAGGATCGCGGGATCACCCCACGTCAGGAGCACCGCATGACCGCCTCGTCCCGTCCGCTCGCCTCGCACGCCCTCGCGCAGGGCTCCCGGATCATCGGGACCGGGCACCACCGCCCCGAGAAGGTCATGACCAACCACGACCTCGAGCAGCTGGTCGAGACCAGCGACGAGTGGATCCGCCAGCGCACCGGCATCGAATCCCGCCGCATCGCCGCCGAGGAGCAGGACGTCGCCGATCTCGCCGCGCTCGCGGGCCGTGCGGCCCTCGCCGACGCCGGCCTCGAGCCCTCCGAGATCACGCAGGTGATCGTCGCGACCTGCTCCAACCACGAGCGCTCCCCGAGCGCCGCCGGGCGGGTCGCGCAGCTGCTGGGCCTGTCCGGCCCCGCCGCCTTCGACGTGGGCGCCGCCTGCTCCGGCTTCGAGCATGCGCTGGCCGTGGCCGACATGTCGCTGCGCACCGGCACCTCCACCGCGACGCTCGTGATCGGTGCGGAGAAGCTCTCCGCCGTCACCGACTACACCGACCGCACCACCTGCATCCTCACCGCCGACGGCGCCGGCGCGATGGTGCTGGTGCCGAGCGAGACGCCCACCATCTCCCCGGTGGTGTGGGGCACCGTCCCCGACCTCGCCGACGCCGTCACCATCGACGGCGAGGGCCCGTACTTCTCCCAGCAGGGACGGCAGGTGCTCGGCTGGGCGCTGCGCGAGGCGCCGACGATCTCCCGGCAGATCGTCGAGGCCGCGGGCCTGACCATGGAGGACATCGACGTGTTCGTGCCCCACCAGGCGAACCTGCGGATGATCGAGCCGCTCGCCGCCTCCCTCGGGCTGCGCGAGGACGCGATCGTCGCCGACGACATCATCACCTCCGGCAACACCTCCGCCGCGACCATCCCGCTGGCCATCTCTCGGATGCGGGAGGCGGGGAGGATCCCGTCCGGGGCGACCGCGCTGCTGGTCGGCTTCGGCGGCGGGTTCTCATGGGCCGGCCAGGTGGTGCGCCTGCCCTGACGGCCCGGCGCGGCCGGTCCCTCACGGAGCGTCGTCGGCGTCGTCGGCGTCGTCCGCGGCATCAGGGGCGTCACGAGGCTCAGGGGCATCACGAGACTCAGCGGCACGGTCCAGGGGCTGCTCGTGCACGAACAGCGGCACCCCGAGCCGGGTCGCGAGCGGCGCGCACAGCACCCCCGCCCACCCGCCGAGCGTGTTCGCGACGAGGTCCTCGATGTCCGCGATCCGCACCCCGCACGGGTACAGCCCGAACGCGCCCGTGTACTGGGTGACCTCGATCAGCGCCGAGAGCAGCATCCCCGTCGCCACCGACGCGGTCGCATCCAGCCGGAACACCCCGCGCAGGATCATCCCCAGCGGCACGAACAGCGCCATGTTCATGAGCACCTGCAGCACCGGGAAGCTGGTGGCCATCTCCCACCAGCCCGCCCCGCCGCGCTGCAGGGCCAGCAGCTCGGCGGCGCTGTGGAAGGGATCCAGGCGCGCCACCCCGCCCACCCGGGAGCGGCAGGTCACCGCCACGTCGTAGGCGGGGGCGATCGTCAGCCCCGCGAGCGTCATCGTGTACACGCTGATCGCGGCCACCCCCAGCAGCCGCGGCGGGCGCACCGCCCCGAAACGGCGTCGCTGCAGCCACATCGCGGGCAGCAGGAGCACGGCGAACACGCCGAGCCCGCCCGCGATGCCCACCAGGGCCAGCCGCAGCAGCTCGTTCACACCCGGAACGCTACGACGAGCCGCTGAACGATGCCGCCCGAGCCCGGGATGAGCCCGGACCGCCCCTTCCCGCGCCCGCGCCGATAGGATGGACGGTGCCCGCAGCGGGGCCGACATCGGCGCCGTGTCCCGCAACCGTGAACGATCACGTCGGCGGGCCGGGCGCCGCGAGACCAGCCCCCCCTTCCCCCTCCTGGAGGAGACATCCCATGGTCGACAGCCTGACCGTCCAGATCATCGTGACGGTCCTGGCCGGCCTCGCCTACGTCGTGGGCCTGACGGGCATCATCGTGCCCGTGCTGCCCGGCACCATCACCCTCGTCCTGGCCACGCTGGTCTGGGCGATCGTGGTGGGCGGCTGGCCCGCCTGGACCGCCTTCGGCCTCGTGCTCGTGTTCGGCGCGATCGGGATGGGCACCAGCTACGTGCTCACCGGGCGCCGCCTCCACGCGGCCGAGGTGCCGATGTGGCCGGTCTACGTCGCGATCGCCTCCGGCATCGTCGGCTTCTTCGTCATCCCGTTCCTCGGCCTGCCGATCGGGTTCCTGCTGGGCCTGTACATCGCCGAGTCCCTGCGCCTGCAGGACTGGCGGCGCGGGGTCAGCTCGGCCGTCGTCGCCATCAAGGCGCTCGGCACGGGCATCCTCATCGAGTTCTCCCTCGCCATGCTCTCCACCATCACCTTCGCCCTCGCCGTCGTCGTCCACTTCGTCACCGCATGAACCCCCTCGCCACCACCTCCCGTCCCGCCCGGTCCGACTCCGCCCGCCCGGAGCGCGACCCCTCCCGCCCCTCGGCCGTCCGGCCCCTGAGCGGCTCCCAGCACCCCGCCGTGCTGATCCCCGGGCTGAAGCGCCTGCTCATCGGCTCCTGGGAGCAGAAGCGCTGGTTCCTGCTCGCGCTCGTCGGCGCCACCGCCTTCGGGCTGCTGCAGATCGCGACCTCCGCGATCGTCGGCCGCGTCACCGAGGACGTCGTCGTCCCCTCCTTCCGGGACGGCTCCCCGGAGCTGGGGCTGATCGCCGCCGGCGGCCTGGCGATCCTCGGCATCGCCGTGGCCCGCGCCGTGACCGTCATGGCCCGCCGCGTCTTCGCCGCCGCCGCGCAGTTCGAGCTCTTCGGGCTCTACCGCGAGCGCCTCGTGGCCGTGTACGCGAAGGTGCCGCTGCTGTGGCACCGCCGCCAGTCCACCGGCACCCTGCTCAGCTCGGTCTACTCCGACGTCGAGGCGACCTTCTTCGCGATGGCGCCGTTCCCCTTCGCGCTGTCCACCATCGCGATGCTGATCTACGCGACCTTCGTGGTGGCCCGCATCGACCCGGTGATCCTGCTGGTCATGCTCGCGCTGATCGTGCTGCTGATCATCCTCAACGTGCTGCTGCAGCGGTTCGCCACCCCCATCGCCACACGCTCCCAGCAGCTGCGCGCCGAGGTCGCCGAGATCGCCCACGAGTCCTTCGACGGCGCCAACGTGGTCAAGTCGCTGGGCCGCGAGGACGTCGAGGAGCAGCGCTTCGACCGCGCCGCCGACGACCTGCGCGAGGCGGGCATCCGCTTCGGCTACGTGCGCGGCTGGTTCGACCCGCTGATCGACGCGCTGCCCAACCTCGGCATCCTCGCCGTGGCGGTGCTCGGCGCGTGGCGGATCGGCGACGGCCACCTCACCACCGGCCAGCTGGTCGAGGTCGCCTACCTGTTCACGCTGATGTCCCTGCCGATCCGCTCCTTCGGCTGGGTGCTCGGCGACCTCTCCCGCACCGTCGTCGGCGGCGGCCGCGTCCAGCAGATCCTCGACGTCGTCGAGGAGCGCACCTACGGCCCCGACCCGCTGCCCGAGGGGCCCGGCGCGCTCGAGCTCGAGTCCGTCACCTTCGAGTACCGCGACGACCCGGCCGAGGTGATCCTGGGCCGCGGCCAGGACGTCGACGACCACGTGCGCACCTCCACCGCGCTGCACGAGGTGAGCCTGCGCGCCGACCCGGACGCCGGCACCCGCGTGCTCGCCGTCGTCGGCGCGACCGGCTCCGGCAAGTCCACCCTCGCCCTGCTCACCGCGGGCCTGGTCCACCCCACCTCCGGCGCGATCCGGCTCGACGGCGCGGACCTGCGCTCCCTCACGGCCGACGCGCTCAGCGCGGACGTCGCCCTGGTGCTGCAGCAGGCCTTCGTCTTCGACGAGACGGTGCGCTGGAACGTCACCCTCGGCGACGACATCGACGAGGCGACGGTGCGCTGGGCGCTGCGGGTCGCGCAGGCCGAGGCCTTCGTCGACGCGCTGCCCCAGGGGCTCGACACCGAGCTGGGGGAGCGGGGCGGCTCGCTCTCCGGCGGGCAGCGTCAGCGGATCGCCCTGGCCCGGGCGCTCGCCCGTCGGCCCCGCCTGCTGATCCTCGACGACGCGACCAGCGCCTGCGACCCCAGCGTCGAGCTGGCGATCCTCGACGGCATCCGCCGCGAGATGACCGAGTCCACGCTGCTGCTGATCGCCTACCGCAAGTCCACCATCTCCCTCGCCGACCAGGTCGTCTTCCTCGACCACGGCCGGGTCTCGGACGCCGGCACCCATGAGGAGCTGCGCAGCCGCAGCGCCGGCTATCGCGGGCTCGTCGACGCCTACGACGAGGCCGCGATCAGCCACAGCCTGCTCGAGGCCTCGAAGCCGCAGCCGAGCGACGGGCCCGACCCGTCGGTCGCCGTCCCCGAGCAGCGGGCCCGCGCCGTGGCCGACGCCCGGCAGCGCCACGGCAGCAGCCGCTACCGCCACGAGGACGACACCCACGTGGACGACGAGACCTGCATGGACGAGGGCGCGCCCCGGGACCGCGAGGGGACCCGCGCCCACGACGCCCACGACGCCCCCGAGGACCCTGCCGCTCCCACGGCCGACGACGAGCGAGAGGAGGACCGATGACCGCCGCCCCCACCCGTGACTCCTCGAGCCTCGGCGTCGAGGAACGCACCGACGAATCCTCCCTCGAGACCGTTCGCCGCGGCCTCGCCCTGACCCCGAACGCCCTGCGCGGCGTGTGGATCACGATCCTGCTCGCCGTGATCGCCACCGCCGGCAAGGTGGTGGTGCCCATCGCGGTGCAGGCGATCCTCGACCGCGGCATCATCCAGCCCGAGGTGCCGGACGTCGCCTTCGTCGCCGGCGCCGCGGGGCTGGCCGCCGCGGTGCTGCTGGCCACCGCCGTGTGCAACGTGGTGATGAACCGGCGCCTGTTCCGCCTGGCCGAGTCCTCGCTCGCCACGCTGCGCAAGCGCGCCTTCCGGCACATCCACGACCTCTCGCTGCTCACCCAGGGCACCGAGCAGCGCGGTGCGCTCGTCTCCCGCGTGACCAGCGACGTCGACACCGTCAGCCAGTTCATGAGCTTCGGCGGGATCATGCTCGTGGTGATGACCATGCAGCTGTTCCTCGCCACCGCGGTGATGGTGTTCTACTCGTGGCCGCTGGCGATCGTGGTGTGGCTCTGCTACCTGCCGATCCTGCTGGTCATGGGCACCCTCCAGCGCCGCATCCGGGCCCGCTTCCAGCACGTGCGCACCGAGGTGGGGCGCATGCTGGGCAGCGTCTCCGAGGCGCTCGTCGGCTCCGCGACCGTGCGCGCCTACGGCATCGAGGCCCGCACCCGGCGCACCCAGGAGGCGCGGGTGCGCGACGTGCGCGACGCCCAGTTCTCCGTGCTCAAGCCGCAGTCCGCCTCCTTCTTCCTCTCGGAGACGGCCGACGGCCTCGCCACCGCCGTGGTGATCGTGGTGGGCATCGTGCTGGGCACCGGGATGCTCGGCATCGACCTGCCCGGCGGCGACCTCACCGCCGGCGGCGTGGTCGCCTTCGTCTTCCTCGTCTCCCTGTTCAGCCAGCCGGTGCGGATGGGCATCGAGATGCTGATGCAGGCGCAGAACGCGGTGGCCGGCTGGCGGCGCGTGCTCGGCGTGCTCGACACCCCGGCCGACGTCGCCGACCCCGGCGGCGCGATCGACCCGCGCACCGGGGAGCGCTCCGCGCCCGTGCCCGGGGCGAGGGCGCTGCCGGAGGGTCTGCTGGACATCGGCATCGAGGATCTGCGCTTCACCTACCCCACCGGGCCCGAGGTGCTGCACGGCATCAGCGTGGACATCCCCGCCCGCTCCCGCATCGCGATCGTGGGCGAGACCGGCAGCGGCAAGACCACCTTCGCGAAGCTGCTCACCCGCATGATGGACCCGGCCTCCGGCGAGATCCGCATCGGCGGCGTCCCGCTGCAGCTCATCCCCTACTCCTCGCTGCGCTCGCGCGTGATCATGGTGCCGCAGGAGGGCTTCCTCTTCGACACCACGGTGGGCGGGAACCTGCTCTACGGCAGGCCCGACGCGACCGTCGAGGAGATGCGCCGGGCGCTGGACGAGCTGGGACTGGGCACCTGGGCCGACGAGCTGCCCGAAGGCCTGGACACCCCCGTCGGTCAGCGCGGCGAATCGCTCAGCGCGGGGGAGCGGCAGCTGGTCGCGCTGGCCCGCGCCTACCTCGCCGATCCGGACATCATCGTGCTCGACGAGGCCACCAGCGCCGTCGACCCCGCGGCGGACGTGCGCCTCCAGCAGGCGATCGACGGCCTCGCCCGCGGCCGCACCACCATCACCATCGCCCACCGCCTCTCCACCGCCGAGCACGCGGACCGCATCATGGTGCTCGACCAGGGCGACCTCGTCGAGCAGGGCACGCACGCCGAGCTCGTCGACCTCGACGGCGGCATCTACGCGGGCCTGCACCGCTCCTGGGTCGCGCATCGCGCCGAGCGGTGACGCCCGGGGCGCGGTGAGGCCTGGGGGCGGTGGCGCCCGGCACGCGGTGACGCCCGGGCGCGGGGCAGCAGACCCGGGGCGCGGTGCGGCCTGGGGACGGTGCGGCCTGGGGCGGTGGCGCTATTGCATCGACTGGCGCCCAGCCAGCAGACGTCCGCTCCACAGCGGGGAGCATGCTGGCACAGCGCCAGTGGATGCAACCCGCGGTGACGCCCGGGGCGGGGGCGCCCCGCTGCGCCCTTAGGATCGTGGCGTGCCCGCTGAGCTGAACCCGCCCATCCCGCCGATCTCCTCACGGGATGAGCCCCGCTTCGGCAGCGTCGAGCGGAAGCGGGCCCTCGCCGCCGCCTTCCAGGAGCAGGGCGAGGACTACGACCGCCTGCGCCCGGGCTACCCCTCCGGCGCGCTCGATGCGATGCTCGCGCAGGTCACGGCCTCTCGCGGCGACGCGGCTGCGGGGGCGGGCACGCTCCGCGCGATCGACCTCGGAGCCGGCACGGGCAAGCTGTCTTGGGCGCTCGTGGAACGGGGGATGGACGTCACCGCCGTCGACACCAGCCCCGCCATGCTCGAGACGGCGCGGCGCCGCGGCGGCGCAGACCCCACCGGGCCCGCCCCGTCGGCCGGTGCTCGCGTCCCGTCGGCCGGTGCACCCGCTCCGTCGGCCGCGCCCGGGCTCACCACCCACCTCGCCGCCGCCGAGGCGACCGGACTGCCCACCGGCTCCGCCGATCTGGTCACCGTCGCCCAGGCATGGCACTGGTTCGATGCCGAGGCCGCCTCGGCGGAGGTGGCGCGGCTGCTGGCGCCCGGGGGAGTGCTCGCCCTGGTGTGGAACATGCTCGACGTGACGATCCCGTGGGTGCACCGCCTCTCCCGGATCATGCACGCCGGCGACATCCACCGCGAGGACTTCCGGCCCAGCACCGGCCCCGAGCTCGAGCTGGCGGAGCGCAGCGTGCACCAGTGGGAGGACCCGATGCCCACCGGCGACGTCATCGACCTCGCCCGCACCCGCAGCTACGTGATCACCGCCCCCGAGGAGCGCCGCGCGAAGGTGCTCGCGAACCTCGACTGGTACCTGCACGAGCACCTGGGCCATCCGCGCGGCGGCACGGTCGGCGTCCCGTACCGCACCGACCTGTTCGTGTACCGGGCCGTCGCCGGGACCGCGCAGTGATCCGTGCTCATGTCCTGCCCTCCCATCGCGTCGACCGTTGCGCAGTCGGCGGTATGGGGGAGGTGGAGCGCCGACTGTGCAACGGTCGCCGTGGCGTGGGGCGTGTGGCGTGGGGCCGTGGGGGCGCCGTCTCACTGGGAGGGTCGCCAGCCCCGTGCGATGAGCTCCTCACGCACGATCCGGACGGCCGGCGCGCACCGCTGGCGCAGGTCCTCCCGGTAGAGCCGGATCTCGTGGAACCCCGCGGCCCTCGCCACCCGGGCGCGCCGGATGTCCCGCTGGATCTGTTCGGGATCGTTGTGCCCGGCCCCCTCGTACTCCGCACAGACGGCGAACTGGGGCCACTGGAAGTCGGGGGCGTGCCGGGGCAGCCCATCGGCGCCGCGCAGAGCGACGTTGATCTCCGGCTCGGGCAGCCCGGCGTCGAGGAAGGCCAGGCGCAGCGCGGTCTCCGTCGGCGAATCGGACCCCACCCGCATGCGAGCGCAGGCGTCGCGCAGCACGCGTGCGTGCCGACCGGTGGCGACCGCCCGCAGCTCGGCCGGAGTGCACCACGGGGCCTCCCGACCCTCGAGGCCGGGGCGAGGCACCCGAAGGAGATGGTCACCCGCTGCGACGAGAGCACCCGGCTCGAGATGGGCGGCGAGGTCCCGGAACGTGCGCGCTCGCGTGGTCAGCGGCAGCGGCGAGACGTCACCGGTGAGGGGGAGGCGATAGCTCGTGGGTTGGATGTCCTCAGCGGCCAGGGACAGCGCGTGCCAGCGCACCACAGGGTCGGAGCGCCCCCGGGCGCTGGACGTCGCGACCTCCACGGGTACGCCCCGCTCCCAACGCTCGAGGTGAGCGGGCATCGGGACCCGCAGGAGCCGTGCAGCGGAGAGCCCGACGATCACGAGGTCACGGTTCTGGCGGCAGAGCGCTGCTGCGATGTGGAGCTCGTCGAGCCGGATGTCACGGCGGGCGTACAGCCCGCGCCGGAGCCGCTCGAGGTCCGGCCGGCGCAGCCGATCGTCGGGGACCCCCGCGCGGAGCGCCTCGGCACGGGAGAACACGGGCCAGGGGAGGGCCGAGGGGAGAGCTGCGGGCCGACGGACCATGACGCCAGCATGCGTCCGTGCGCGAGGCCCACGGGAGTTGTCCACAACGCGCAGGTCAAGGGCGTGGGGCACGGGGTGTCGGTCGGGGCGTCGGGCCGTGGGGCGTGGGTCGTCGGCCGCCCAGGACGCCGGTCGGTGCATCGACCGTTGCACAGTGGGCGCTCTGAGGTCCCAGAACGCCGACTGCGCAACGGTCGCGGTTGCGGGGCGGTTGCGGGGCGGCTACGGGGCGTGGGAGCGCCGGCCCAGCCCGTCGCTCTCAGCCCGCCGTGTCGCCTGCGTCTTCCTGGTCCCCCGCGTCGGCCGCGCCGCCGGCGTCGGAGGCGCCCGAGGGGGCGATGCTCATGTCGGTCACGCGCCAGCGCTCGCCGTCCCAGGCGACCGTGGCGATGAGCTGGCCGGACTCCTCGCCCAGCGGGAGGGCCTGCAGGTGCGGATCGTCCACGAGGAGCGACGGCTCCTGCGTGAAGTCGGCGGCCACGGTGCCGGTGGCGGGCGGCTCGCCCGTGCCGGAGAACGAGGTGGAGTGCACCTCGAAGGCGCCGTCCACGAGGTAGCCGTCCTGCTCGGCGAGCACCTCGGCGTTGTCCAGGAAGCGCACGCACACCTGGCAGTTCGGATCCACGGAGTTCTCCCACACGGAGACGTCGCCGCTGCTCATCATGTAGTCGTAGGACTCGAGCAGGTAGGTGAGGGTCGCTTCGGCGCCCTCGGCGCTCTGCTCGGTCAGCCCCGCGGGCTCCTCCGGGCGGGGGAGGTCCGGGCGGGGCGGCTGCTCGGCAGGGTCCGCCGTCGGCCGGTCATCGGGGTTCTCGGCCGTCTGCTCCGCGGCCTGCTCCTCGGGGCTCGGGCCCAGCAGCCGGCCCAGGCCCATCGCGCCGATCGGGACCATCAGCACGAGCGCGAGCGCGATGATGATGAGGCGTTGAACGGGTCGAGTCACGCGGCCCACGGTAGACGACGCTCCCGCACGGGACCCGGGCGGCGTGGTGACGACCACTCGCCGCGCACCGTGACCGCTCGCCACGCACCGTGACCGCTCGCCGCGCACGGTTGCGCCCTGCGCGGATCCTCCGTGGGGCGGATGCCGGATGTCGGGCGGAGCGCCTATGCTTCCCGAGTCGCCCGGATGAGCCTCGACGGAGCGGCCTCTCGGAAGGATTCACGTGACCCTGCTGCGCCTGGTGCTGAAGGGCCTGAAGCCGTACTGGATCTGGGTGCTCCTGGTGGTGCTGTTCCAGATCGTCGGCGTGCTGGCCGCTCTCTACCTGCCCACCCTGAACGCCGACATCATCGACGACGGCGTCGCCAAGGCCGACATCCCGGTGATCTGGGACCTCGGCATGCTGATGCTGCTCATCTCCCTCGGCAACATCATCGCGCTGGTCTCGGCGAACTTCTTCGCCGCCCGGTCCGCGATGCGGGTGGGCAAGGACCTGCGCTCCTCGGTGTTCTCGCGGGTGGGCTCCTTCTCCCCGCGCGAGCTGGCGGAGTTCGGCACCCCCTCGCTCATCACCCGCTCCACGAACGACGTCCAGCAGGTGCAGATGCTGGTGTTCTTCTCGCTGAACATGCTGGTCCAGGCCCCGGTGACGGGCATCGGCGGCGTGGTGCTGGCGCTGCGGGTGGAGCCGGGGATGGCCTGGCTCATCGCGGTGATGGTGCCGGTGATGCTGGTGGCCGTCGGGATCCTCATCGCCCGCGCCGCGCCGCTGTTCAAGCAGATGCAGGGCACGATCGACGCGATCAACGGGGTGCTGCGCGAGCAGATCACCGGCATCCGCGTGCTGCGCGCCTTCGTGCGCGAGGACCGCGAGCGGGACCGCTACGGCGTGGTCAACGACCAGCTCACCTCCCTGAACTACCGCATCGGGCTGCTGATGATCCTCATCAACCCGATCATCATGTTCATCCTCAACCTCTCCAGCGTGCTGGTGCTGCTGGTCGCGGCGCCGCGCATCGACTCGGGCCAGATGGAGGTCGGCTCGATCACCGCGTTCATCGCCTACCTGATGCAGATCCTCATCGCGGTGATGATGGCGACCTTCATGACGATGATGATCCCGCGCGCGATGGTCTCCGCGGACCGCATCACCGAGGTGCTGCGCACCGAGACCTCCGTCCACCAGCGCACCGACGGCGTGCGGGAGCTGGAGGGCCCGATCGAGCTGACCTTCGAGGACGTCTCCTTCACCTATCCCGGCGCCGAGCGCCCGGTGCTCGAGAACATCTCCTTCTCCGCCCGGGCCGGGCAGACGGTCGCGATCATCGGCGGCACCGGCGCCGGCAAGACCACCCTGGTCAACCTGGTGCCCCGCCTCATGGATGCTTCCGAGGGGCGGGTGCTGCTGAACGGCCACGACGTGCGCGACCTCGACGCCCGTGTGCTCTGGGACCGGGTGGGCCTGGTCCCGCAGCGGCCCTACCTGTTCTCCGGCACGGTCGCCTCGAACCTGCGGTTCGGGAACCCGGCGGCCGACGAGCAGGAGCTGTGGCATGCGCTCACCGTGGCGCAGGGCCGCGACTTCGTCGCCGCGATGCCCACCCAGCTCGAGTCGCCGATCGCGCAGGGCGGCACCAACGTCTCCGGCGGGCAGCGGCAGCGGCTGTGCATCGCCCGCGCCCTCGCCGCGGAGCCGTCGCTGTACCTGTTCGACGATTCCTTCAGCGCCCTCGACCTCACCACCGACGCGAAGCTGCGCGCGGCGCTGGTCCCCGAGACCCGTGACGCGCTGATGCTCATCGTCGCGCAGCGCATCGCGACCATCACGACCGCGGATCTGATCCTCGTGCTGGACAACGGCCGGATCATCGCGCAGGGCACCCATGCCGAGCTGCTCGAGAGCTCGGAGACGTACCAGGAGATCGTCCGCTCGCAGGGCGTCGAGGAGGAGGTGGCCTGATGACCGCGCCGAAGAACAGCTCGCCCGGCCCCGAGGAGACCGCCCCGGCCGTCGGCTCCCACACCCCTGCGACCCCGGCGGGGGACGAGGCCGCCGCCGCTGCGGAGATCGCCGCGGAGAAGGACGCCGAGCGCGGGCTGCGCCCCGGGCAGAGCGCGAAGAACTTCTGGCCCTCCACCAAGCGCATGCTGCGCGAGATGGGGCCGGAGCGCTACTACCTCCTCGCCGCGATCGCCGTGGGGGTGGTCTCGGTGGCGTTCAGCGTGGTGGGCCCGCGCATCCTGGGCCGCGCCACCGACATCATCTTCACCGGCCTGATCTCGAAGAACCTCCCGGCCGGCGCCGATCCCGCGGACGTCGTCGCGCAGCTGCGCGAGGACGGCCAGGAGCAGTTCGCGGACATGCTCTCGGGCATGACCCTCACCCCGGGCGAGGGCATCGACTTCGGGGCCCTGCACCAGACCCTCGCGCTCGCGGTGGGCCTGTTCGCCGTCTCCGCGCTGCTGATGTGGCTGCAGGGCCTGGCGCTGAACCGGATCATCGTGCGGATGGTCTACCGGCTGCGCCGCGATGTGGAGGAGAAGCTGCACCGGCTGCCGCTGGCCTACTTCGACCGGATGAAGCGCGGCGAGATCCTCTCCCGCGTCACCAACGACATCGACAACATCCAGAACACCCTGATGAACACCGTCACGGGGCTCGTGAACTCGATCCTCACCGTGTGCGGCGTGCTGCTGATGATGCTCACCATCTCGTGGCAGCTCTCCCTCATCGCGCTCGCCGTGATCCCGGTGGCGCTGGTGCTCACGGGCGTGGTCGGCAAGCGGGCGCAGAAGCTGTTCGCCCAGCAGTGGGACGCCACCGGCGTGGTGAACTCCGAGGTGGAGGAGGCGTACACCGGGCACGCGCTGGTGACCGTCTTCGGCCGACGGGACGAGATCACCGCCCGCTTCGAGGAGCGCAACGAGAACCTGTTCCGCGCCACCTTCGGCGCGCAGTTCGTCTCCTCGCTGATCATGCCGCTGATGATGTTCGTGGGGAACCTGTCCTACGTGGCGGTGGCGATCGTGGGCGGGCTGCGGATCGTCTCCGGGCAGCTGACCCTCGGCGATGTGCAGGCCTTCATCCAGTACTCGCGCCAGTTCACCCAGCCGCTGTCCCAGGTCGCCTCGATGGCCACCATGCTGCAGTCCGGCGTGGCCAGCGCCGAGCGGGTCTTCGAGCTGCTGGACGCCGAGGAGCAGGAGCCGGAGACCACCGAGGACACCGCCGCCGCGGGCATCCGCGAGGGCCGGGTCGAGTTCGAGCACGTGCGCTTCTCCTACACCCCCGAGCGGGAGCTGATCCGGGACCTGTCCCTGATCGCGGATCCGGGGCACACCGTCGCGATCGTGGGGCCGACGGGGGCGGGCAAGACCACCCTGGTCAACCTCGTGATGCGGTTCTACGAGGTCGACGGCGGCCGGATCACGATCGACGGCATCGACATCCGTGACCTCACCCGCGCCCAGCTGCGCGAGCGCACCGGCATGGTCCTGCAGGACACCTGGCTGTTCAAGGGCTCGCTGCGGGAGAACATCCGCTACGGCCGGCTGGATGCGACCGACGAGGAGGTGATCGAGGCCGCCCGCGCCACCCACGTGGACGACTTCGCCCGCCAGCTGCCCGAGGGCTACGACACGGTCGTGGACGACGACGAGACCTCCCTCTCGGCCGGGGAGAAGCAGCTGGTCACGATCGCGCGCGCCTTCCTGGCCCGGCCCAGCCTGCTGATCCTCGACGAGGCCACCTCAAGCGTGGACACCCGCACCGAGGTGCTCGTGCAGAACGCGATGAACCGGCTGCGGCAGGGGCGCACGAGCTTCGTGATCGCCCACCGCCTGTCCACCATCCGCGACGCGGACCTGATCCTCGTGATGGAGGACGGCGACATCGTCGAGCAGGGCGATCACGACGAGCTGCTCGCGCTCGGCGGGGCCTACGCCCGGCTGTACCGCTCGCAGTTCGAGGGTGCGGCGGTGGACATCGACGCGGAGGAGGAGCTCGCGGGCCACGGCGCCGAGGAGGAGGCGCCGACGACGACCGGCGGGATGGCGCTGGGCGGCTGAGGGGCGGGCGCCGCCGGGCCGGGGCGCGGGGTGCGGCGGGCGCGGCGTGACCAGCGCCTCCGCCGCTGGGTGAAGCGCACGACAGCAACTTGTTTTCATACAGGCCCGTGAATACTATTCATCGGTGACTTCGCACCGCCCCCGCCGCCGCGCCCTGCTGCGCGCAGCGCCCCTGGCCCTGGCCACCGCTGCGCTGACCCCGGCGCTGGCCTCCTGCACCCGCGCCTCCGAGCGCCTGGACGCCGAGTCCAACGCCGTGCCCGAGGTGGACCTGACCGGCATCGACGAGGTCCCCGAGATCTCCGCCCTGGTGCCCGAGGAGATCCGGGAGCGCGGCGAGCTCGTCAACGGCGCCGCGCTGAACTACGCGCCGGGCGAGTTCGTCGGCTCCTCCGGGGAGGCGATCGGCTACGACATGGACATCCTCGCCGCGGTCGGTGCGGTGCTGGGGCTGTCCACCCGCACCGAGGCCGCGGTGTTCGCGCAGATCATCCCCGCCGTCGGCTCCACCTACGACGTCGGCATCTCGAGCTTCACCGTCAACGAGGAGCGGCTCGAGGCGGTGACCATGGTGTCCTACTTCCAGGCGGGCATCTCCTACGCCGTCAAGGCCGGCAACCCCTACGACATCCACCCCGACGAGCTCTGCGGCAAGCGGGTGGCCCTCCAGGTGGGCACCTTCCAGGAGGAGCTGTCCATCGCACGCTCCCAGGAATGCCGCGACGCGGACGAGCCCGCCTATGACATGCTCGCCTACGCCTCGAACTCCGATGCGGCGACCAACGTCGCCGGAGGCAAGGGCGACATCCTCATGGCCGACTCCCCGGTCACCGCCTACGCCATCGCCCGCTCCCGCGGGACCCTCGAGGCGATCGGCGACATCGAGGAATCGGCGCTGAACGGCATCGTCGTCGCCAAGGACCAGCCCGAGCTGGCCGAGGCGCTCCGCGCCGCCGTGCAGCACCTCATCGACACCGGCCACATGGAGCGCATCCTCGCTGCATGGGGCAACGACGCAGGCCTGATCCCGACCGCGGAAGTGAATCCCCAGCCGTGACCACCACCCAGACCCCCGCCCCTGCCGAGCCGCAGGGCTACACCCCGATCCGCGCCAAGGCCGCCCCGCGCCCCGGCACCTGGGTCTCCGCCGTCGTCGTGGCCCTGCTGGTGCTCGGCCTGGTGGTGTTCCTGGTGCGCAACCCGGTGCTCGAATGGGGCACCGTCGCCACCTACCTCTTCGACATCAAGGTGGTCCAGGGCGTCGGCTGGACGCTGCTGCTGACCCTGCTGTCGATGGTGCTGGGCACCGTCGTGGCCCTCACCGCCGCGATCATGCGCCGCAGCGACAACGCGGTGCTGCGCGGGGTGAGCTGGGCATACATCTTCGTGTTCCGCGGGATCCCGGTGTACACCCAGCTCGTGTTCTGGGGCCTGTTCACCGTGATCGTCCCCAAGATCGTGATCGGCGTGCCCTTCGGCCCGGAGCTGCTGAGCTTCTCCACCCGCGACCTGCTCACCGCCTTCTGGGCGGCCGTGATCGGCCTGGGCCTGAACGAGGGCGCCTACCTCGCCGAGATCATCCGCTCCGGCCTGAACTCCGTGGACACCGGGCAGACGGAGGCCTCCAAGGCCCTGGGCATGAGCAACGGGAAGATCCTGCGCCGCATCATCGTCCCGCAGGCCATGCGCGTGATCGTGCCGCCGCTGGGCAACGAGACCATCGGCATGCTGAAGACCACCTCGCTGGTGCTCGCCGTGCCCTTCACCCTCGACCTCACCTTCGCCACCAACGGCATCGCGAACAAGCTGTTCACCCCCATCCCGCTGCTCATCGTGGCGGCGCTGTGGTACCTCGCGATCACCTCGGTGCTGATGGTGGGCCAGTACTACCTCGAGCGCTACTTCGGCCGCGGCTTCGACGTCCGCACCCCCGCCACCGGCCGCGGCGGACGCTCCCGTCAGGCCGCCGTGAACAGCGCCGGCACCACCCCGAAGGATCCGCTCCCGGAGGTGGAGCAGTGATGATGCAGAACCGCGAGAACTCCACGGGCTCGGTCCCCCGTCCCGTCATCCAGCTCGAGGGCGTCCACAAGTCCTTCGGCCCGCTGCACGTGCTCAAGGGCTGCGACCTCACCGTCCGCGCGGGCGAGGTGGCGGTGCTGGTGGGCCCCTCCGGCTCGGGCAAGTCCACCCTGCTGCGCTGCATCAACCAGCTCGAGGAGCCCAGCGCCGGGCGCGTGCTCGTCGACGGCGAGGTGCAGGGCTACCAGCCGGACCCGCTGCCCGACGGCCGCTGGCAGAAGCTCTCCTCCGCACAGATCGCCGTGCAGCGCTCCCGCATCGGCATGGTCTTCCAGCGCTTCCACCTGTTCCCGCACCTCACCGCGCTCGGCAACGTCATGGAGGCGCCGGTGCAGGTGCGCGGACTGCCCAAGGCCGCGGCGGAGAAGAAGGCGCGCGCCCTGCTGGAGCGGGTGGGCCTGGCCGACCGCGCCGACCACTACCCCTCGGAGCTCTCCGGCGGGCAGCAGCAGCGGGTCGCGATCGCGCGGGCGCTGGCGATGGATCCGGAGCTGATGCTCTTCGACGAGCCCACCAGCGCCCTCGACCCGGAGCTGGTCTCCGAGGTGCTCACGGTGCTCAAGGACCTCGCGGCCGACGGGATGACCATGGTCGTGGTCACCCACGAGATGGCCTTCGCCCGAGAGGTCGCCGACCAGGTGGTGTTCATGGACGAGGGGAGCATCCTCGAGCGCGGCACTCCCGAGCAGGTCATCGACCACCCCACCTCCGAACGCCTGAAGGGCTTCCTCGCCTCCGTCCTCTGACCCCCGCCCCCGCCCACCTTCCACCGCCCGGCCCAGGACGAACTTCTTGTTGCTGGCGTGGGCTCACCCCCTCTGGGCAGTTGAGTCCACGCAGACGACAAGAAGTTCGTTCTCCGGGGCCCAGGGTCTGCCATGTGCGGGACTCTGCGCCGGGTCCGGGGTCTGCTGCGTGCGGGACTCTGCGCCGGGTGCGGGTGCGGGTGCGGGTGCGGGTGCGGGTGCGGGTGCGGGTGCGGGTGCCTGGGCCGGACCTGGGCCGGCGCTGGTGCGAGGAGGGGGAGGGGCGGGCTCAGCGCGTCGGACGCGGCGGAGCCGGCACGGGGCGGTCGAGGAGGCGGTCGACCTTGCGCCGGCCGAAGGCGCCGACCTCGTCGAGGGCGTCCAGGATCGCGCGCCGGGTGTCCTCCCAGCGGGTCCAGACCTGTTCGTCGCTGAGGCGCAGGATCTGCAGGCCGTACCGGACGGTGCGCAGGTCACGGCGGCGGTCGCGGAGGAAGGCGTCCTCCTGCTCGTGGTGCGCGCGCCCGTCGATCTCGAGGAAGAGCCCGCCGACGTACACGTCGAGGAACCCCACGCCCGCGAGATGGACCTGCTGCTCCACGTGGAAGCCGCGGCGCCGCAGCCACCGCACCACCCGGGTCTCGGAGCCGGAATCGCTCGCGGTGGACAGCGCGCCGATGCGTGACCGCGTCGCGATCGGTGCCCGCGCCAGCAGGGCCTCCACCTCGGGGACGGTCAGCAGCCGTCGTTCGAGCGCGGACTCCAGCAGGACCGCGGCGCTCTCTCCGTCCAGGCACTGCATCGCGTGCTCGAGAGCGAGGGGCAGCGATGCGACGGCATCGGGCTCCGTCCAGCTGCGGCTGCGGGAGGCATGCAGCCGCATCCCCGGCGGAGCGTCCGCGACGGCGTTGAAGCGGTACACGTGCAGGTCGCCCTCCTCGTGCGCGGGGCGGTGCGGGACCCAGAGGCCATGCATCTCGGCCGCGTCGAGGCAGGTGAGCCGGAACCCTGCAGCCAGTGCCCGCACAGCGGGGGCGGCGGCGTCGGGCCGCGCATACCAGCCGGGGGCGATCCGCTGCAGCGTCCCCTCGCGCGCATGCCTGCGCAGACGCGCGTCCGTGAGGCCCAGCTGCAGCAGCTGCGCCCGGCTGCCGAGGCCGAGGTCTTCCGCACCGAGCCGGCGCGTGCCGCGGCGCTCCCGCAGCGGGCGGTGCGGGCGCGGAGCACCGGCGGGGAGGACGAGCGTGCTGGCGTGGTGCATGCGCCGTAGCCTGCAGCCGCCTCGCCCCAGGCTCCAGCGGGAGGGCCCGGATGGGGACGGCTGCGCCCTGGGGAGGAACGGCGACAGCACGAACTTCTTGTCGCCCACGTGTGCCCGACCCCTCCTGGGGCGTGAGGTCACGCAGACGACAAGAAGTTCGTCGTGGCACCGGCAACCGGGGCAGCTCAGGCAGCGCGGGCGGCTGAGGCAGCGCGGGCGGCTCAGGCAGCGCGGGCGGCTCAGGCGGCTCCGGCACCTCACGCGGCTCAGGCGGCGGGGATCTCGAACTCGCCCCGGAACTCCGGGACGGTCGTGTCCTCGCCGAGCACCTCGAGCTCGGGCCGCACGTAGGCACCTGCGAGGGTGTCCCCGGTGGTCTCGACGTAGATCGGGATGTACCCGGTGCCGCCGCCCTCGCGCCGCGGTGCGCCGTCGAAGTACTCGTAGCCCGCGTCGGTCAGCTCGTCGTCCGCGCTCGCGGCGTAGTTGACCTCGGTGCCGCCGTCGTCGAGCACGAAGTCCCGCTGGCTGATGACGCCGCCGTAGGTGTCGCCGGCCTCCACCTCGACCTCGAGATAGATCATCTCGCCGTCGGGGTTGTCGCCGGCCATGTAGTACTCGGTGGGGTTGTCGCGCACCGCGGAGACGATGGTGATGACGTCCCCGGTCTCCTCGTCGGTGAACTCGGTGCCGACCTCGACGACGGTGCCCTCGCCGCCGCCCGCCTCGTCGGACTCGGCGGCGGCCTGCTCGGCGTCGTCGGCGGCGTCCTCCTCGGCACCGTCCTCGCCGGAGCCCGCGTCCTCGCCGGACTCGGCGTCCGCGTCGGCGTCGCCTCCCGCGTCCTCGTCGGCGTCGACTGCGCCGTCGTCGGCCGCTCCGTCCGGTGCGTCGTCAGCCGCCTCCACGGCGCCTGCCTCGCGGTCCTCGGCCGGGGCGTCGTCGGTGCCGCCGCAGGCGGTCAGGGCCAGCATGGTCGCGGCGGCCAGGGCGGCCCCGCGAGCAATGATCGTTCGAGACATCATGTCCTCCTTCATCGGTGACATGACGGTAAGCCCAGGTCAGAGCGCTGCACCATGGGCAGGACTCCCCGGACAGCACTCCCCGTGCACCTCTGCCCGGGGCAGGACTCCCCGGGCAGAAGTCCCCGCACGGAACCCGCCGGACATGACGAACTTCTTGTTGCCGGCGTGGACTCGACCTCTCAGGGGAGGTGAGTCGACGCAGGCGACAAGAAGTTCGTTCTCAGCCGTCAGCGGCGCGGAATGCAGCGGCGGGGGATGCAGCGGCGGGCGGTCACCACTCGAGGATCTGCCAGCGCTTCTTCTTCGCGACGGCGTAGAGGCCGAGGTCCGGGGAGACGGCGGCCGGGGTGCCCACGAGCTCGAGCCAGGCGGCGTCCGCGTGGGAGTCGCCGTAGCCGTAGGAGGTGGACAGGTCCGCGCCGTGCTGGGCGGCGTACTTGCGCAGCCAGTTCGCGCGGGCCTCGTCGACCAGCGGGGGAGTGGCGAGGTAGCCGGTCATCACCCCGGAGGCGTCCTCGTCCATGTGGGTGGCGATGACCTCGTCGAAGAGATCGGCGACCGGCTCGACCAGCACGTCCAGCGCGCCGGAGACGAGCACGGTGCGGTGCCCGGCGGCGCGGTGACGCTCGATCGTCTCGAGCGCCTCCGGGCGGATGGTGGCGCGGATCCGGCGCCCGGCCTCGCCCTGCATCAGCGCGCGCAGATCCGCGCTGCGGTAGCCCTTGTAGCGGCGGTTGACCAGGCGGATCAGCTCGGAGCGGTCGCGCTGGTCGGCCCGCAGGTAGCCGGGCACCGCGGCGAGCAGCCCGCCGATCTCGGCCGGCCAGGTGCGGCGCGGCTTCGTCGCCCGGACCACGGCGAAGTACTGCTGGACGATGTTCGTGGCGAGCACGGTGCCGTCGAGATCGAACACGGCCAGGGAGTTCTCGGAGTGCTTGAGCTCGGGCGCGGGCCGGGCCGCGCGGCGCTTCTGCGCGGACTTCGCGCGCGAATAGGCGCGGGTGAGGTCGGTGACGGCCGGCAGGTGCTGCTTCTGGAAGTAGTCGCGCCACACGATGCCGGTGATGTCGAAATCGTGCGTGGCGAGGAACTCGGCCGGCAGCTCCTCGCGCAGCGCGCGGGTGTTCGCGTCGTCGAAGACCATCTCGGTCTTCGTGTAGTGGCGGTACAGCTCGATGTACTTGCGCAGCATCGTCATGCCCGAGGTGGCCTTGTGCAGGCCGGAGGTCCACTCCCGGGTGCGCTTGGTGGCGGGGAGGTAGGCGACGGCGGCGGAGCCGAGCTTCGCGGAGAGCTCCTTGGCGCGGAAGCGCTGCTCGACCAGCTCCACGGCGGGGAAGGACCACTCGGGCACGTGGATCGGCCGGCCCTTGTCGTCCTCGAGCGGGTGCTGGACGAAGTACTCGCGCACCGCGGTGACCATCTCGTGGAAGGGCAGCGGGTTCGAGGCGCCGGAGACCACCTGGTAGTAGGCGTCGTCCCCGCGGCGGGAGACCTCCTGGGTGGCCAGCGCGACGATCACGTTGACCACGTGGTCGACGGGGATCACGTCGAGGATCGAATCGGCCAGACCCGGGAACTCGGGCAGGGCGCCGCGGGCGTACGCCATGATCAGCGGGTCCGCGACCTTGTAGCCGTCGATCCAGCCGGGGAACGGCTTGGTCATGGCCGACTCGATGATCGAGGGGCGCACGAAGGAGACGCGGTGGCCGTTCGCGGCCCACAGCTCCTCGGCGACCTGCTCGGCCATCGCCTTGGTGAAGGTGTAGATGTCGGTCCAGCCGACGGACTGGGCGCGGGTGCGGCCGAAGTCGATGAGGCGCTGGTCGACCCACTCGCGGCGGGCGCCCTCGGAGGCGGAGGCGACGGTCTTGGGGCCCATGCGGCCCACCTTGAGCTTCGCGGCGCGGATCTGGGAGCGCAGCGTCTCGGGCTTGCGGGACTCCGCCTCGACGCGGGCGCGGGCCGCGAGCGCGGCCTCGTACTCGGCGCGCCAGTCGACGTCGGCCTGGAGGGAGCCCTCCTGGCGCAGACCCTTGGAGATGCCGCCGACGTAGGCGGTGGAGACGTGGATGACGTGCGGGTCCTGGCCCGAGGCGAGCAGCGCCTCGTAGAGGTTCCGGGCCCCGCCGACGTTGGTGCGGAACGCCTCGTCGATCGGCGGGTCGAAGGAGACGGAGGAGGCGGAGTGGATCACCACGTCGACCGGGTCGGTGATCGCGGGCATGTCGGTGAGATCGCCCTCGAGCACGCTCACCCGCGTATCGAAGATCTCCTTGAGGCGGGCCTTGCCGTCGAGGGCGGCCTGCCCGTCGGCCCCGGCGCTCTCGGCCTCGAGCAGCTCGGCCCAGGAGGAGAAGACGGGCTTGCGCAGCAGCTGCTCGAGCCGGCGCCGGCCGGTGAGCGAGCCCTTGGGGCGCACCACGGCGGTGACGTGCACGTCCTGGGTGGTCTCCAGCAGCGAACGCAGCACGGCCTGGCCCAGGAAGCCGGTCACGCCGGTGAGCAGGATCCGACGGTCCCCGCTGGTCGAGCCGCCGGCGGCGGGCTGAGCGGCGGGGGAGGTGCTGTGCGTCATGGGATCCTCTGTGGACGGGTACGGCGGGGTGCCGGGCGCGGTGCGGAGGCGCACGCCGACGACGCGCCGGCGGTGCTCCGCGGGCCTCCCACCAGGGAGCTTCTCCGCGCTGGTCAGGGCGGCGCTAGTGTATCGTAGCCGCCATGCATAGGGCCCTGATCACCGGCGGCACCGCAGGCATCGGGGCCGCCTTCGCCAGAGCGTTCGCGGGCCGTGGGACGGCTCTCGTGCTGGTCGCGCGGGACGCCGATCGCCTCGATGAGGTCGCCGCGCAGCTGCGTCGCCAGTACGGCGTCGAGGTCGAGACGCTCGTCGCCGACCTCTCCGACCGCGACGCCCAGCAGCGCGTCGCCGACCGCCTCGAGACCTCCGCCGACCCCGTCGACGTCCTCGTCAACAACGCCGGCTTCTCCGTGAAGTCGCCGCTGCTGGACGAGGATCTCAGCCAGCACGACCGCGGCTTCGAGGTGATGATCCGCGCCGTGCTCAAGCTCGGCGGCGCCGCCGGCCGGGGGATGCGCGAGCGAGGCCGCGGCTGGATCATCAACGTCGGCTCCGTCTCCGCGCTGGTCACCCAGAACAACTACTCCGCGATCAAGGCGTGGGTGGGCAACTACTCCGAGTCCCTGGGCGTGCAGCTGGCCGGCACCGGGGTGCAGGTCACCGCGCTCATGCCGGGCTGGGTGCGCACCGAGTTCCACTCGCGCGCCGGCATCAAGGGCTCCTCCATCCCCGGGCCGCTGTGGCTCGACGCCGATCGGCTGGTCGAGGACTGCCTGCGGGACGTCGCCCGCGGCAGGCCGGTCTCCATCCCCTCGAAGCGCTGGAAGCTGATCGCGGCCGTGCTGCGCACCACCCCGCGCGGCCTGGTCGCACGACTGAGCGCCCTGCTCAGCCATCGTCGCAACCGGGAGAAGTGATCGCTTGACCTCGCAGGACACTCCGCAGGAGCCGCCGCGCCCGCAGGACGGCACCACCCCTCACGGCACCGCGCCCGGCGGCACCGCGCCCGGCGATGCCGGCGCCGAGCGCTCCGAGACCGCCCCGCCCACCCGCTCCGCCGGGGCGCGCATGCAGGATGCGACCTCGCGAGCGGCCGACGATCTCCGGGACCGCTCCAAGCGCCTGCTGGGCTCGCTCTCGGCCCGCTCCCGCGGCGAGGGCTGGGAGAAGCCGGAGGGCGAGCTGGCGAAGTACCGCTCGCGCTGGCGGGCCGGGATGCGGTTCGTGCTGCAGCGCGTGGTGTTCCGCGCCGTGGTGAACTCCGCGGTCACCCCCGAGGTGCAGGTGCATCGCCGGGTGAAGAGCATCCGCGGCCCCTTCGTGCTGGTCGCGAACCACACCAGCCATGTGGACGGCCCGCTGCTCGCGATGAGCCTGCCGTGGACCCAGGCGCGGTTCCTGTGCACGGGCGCGGCGACGGACTACTGGTTCGACCACTGGTACCGGCGGATCTTCGTCCGCACCATGCTCAACGCCTTCCCCATCGACCGGGGAGGCTCCCGCAAGCATTCCGGCACGTCCCGCAAGCTCCTGCGCTCCGGGGTGCCGATCCTGGTGTTCCCCGAGGGGGGCCGCCAGACGACCGGCACCATGGCGGAGTTCAAGCCCGGCGCGGCGGCGCTCGCGATCGGCGTGGGCGTGCCCGTCGTCCCGGCCGCCATCATCGGGGGGTACGAGGCGATGCCGAAGGGGCGCTACTGGCCGGTGTCGGGGCGCCCGCCGGTGCGGGTCGTCTTCGGCGATCCGATGATCTCCCACGAGGACGAATCCGCGGTCGAGTTCTCGGCCCGGATCCGTGCCGAGGTGAAGGACCTGTACGACGAGCATCACGACGAGGTCCTGGGCGCGGGCGCCCGGGGCGAGGAGGAATCCGCATGAGCGAACGGCTGAGCGCGCGCGAGGTCAAGCGGCACAAGTGGTGGGGCTGGGGACTGGACGACGTCACCTTCCGCTACGACAACAAGCCCGCCTTCGCCCCCCTGGCGCGGAACAAGGTGGGCGTCGACCTGGATTCGAAGCAGCCCGTCGAGCCGCAGCTGTCGGACTTCGAGGTGCCCCCCTCGCGCCTTCCCGGCGCGGTGCGGGACCTGCTGGTCGACGTGGTCGGCGAGGAGAACCTGGCCGATGACGACGAGTACCGCGTGGTCCACTCCTTCGGCCGCTCCCTGCCGGACCTGTTCCGGGCCCGCAACGGCCACTTCGAGCGGCTCGTCGACGCGATCGTGTACCCGGTCTCCGAGGAGGAGGTCGCCCAGATCCTGCGGATCGTGCTCGAGGAGGACCTGGTGCTGATCCCCTACGGCGGCGGCTCCTGCATCTCCGGCTCCGTCACCCCGGACGTCTCCGAGCAGCGCCCGATCCTCACCATGAACCTCGGCCGGCTGCGCGAGGTCATCGAGATCGACGACACCGCGGGCCTGGCCCGGGTGGAGGCCGGGGCGTACGGCCCGGATCTCGAGGAGCAGCTGAACGCGCTGGGCTGGACCGTCGGCCACTTCCCCGACTCCTTCACCTACTCCACCGTCGGCGGCTGGGCGGCGACCCGCTCCTCGGGCATGCAGTCGGACAAGTACGGCGACATCGAGGACATCGTGCGCGGGCTGCGCATGGTGCACCCCGACGGCGTCGCCGTCACCAAGCCGATCCCGGGCCGGGATTCCGGGCCCAGCGTGCACGAGATGATCCTGGGCAGCGAGGGCCGCCTCGGCATCATCACCGAGGTGACCCTCCAGGTGCACCGCATCACCCCGGTGCGGCAGGTCATCGCCTACATGTACCCGGACTGGGAGCACGGCATCCGCGGCATGCACGCGATCGCCCGCTCCACGGACGTGGCCCCCACCTTCACCCGCCTCTCCGACGGGCCCGAGACCGAGTTCAGCCTCGCCATGGTCAAGGAGCCCACCTCCGCCAAGGGGAAGGTGGCCGCGAAGGTGCAGGACGGCCTGTTCGCCTACCTGCGCTCCAAGGGCTGGGACACCACGAACGAGATGTCGATCTCCTACGTCTGCTTCGAGGGCTCGAAGGAGTCCGTCGAGCAGCAGAAGGGGATCGTGAAGAAGATCGTGAAGAACGCCGGCGGCATCACGCTCGGCGCGGGCCCCGGCGCGATCTACGACCAGAAGAAGTTCGACACCCCCTACCTGCGCGACTTCCTGCTGAACTACCAGGTGTTCGGGGACGTGTGCGACACCGGTGCGACCTGGTCGAACATCAACGAGGTCCACACGAAGGTCTACGACGCGTTCTACGCCGTCCAGGCCGAGCAGGACCTGCCGGGCTTCATGTTCTGCCACATGTCGCACAGCTACCACGGCGGGGCGTGCCTCTACTTCACCTTCGCCTTCCCGTACTCCTCCGACGAGCAGGCGCTCGAGCAGTACTACGCCGCGAAGAACGCCGTGCAGCAGACCTTCGTGGACCTCGGCTCGACGGTCTCTCACCACCACGCGGTGGGCACCGAGCACCAGCCGTGGATCACCGAGGACATCGGCGAGGTGGGCGTGCGCATGCTCAACGGCCTGTTCGCCGACAACGACCCGGGCCGCAACCTGAACCCCGGCAAGGTCACCACGCCCTGAGAGGACCCACCGTGCACGACCTCCGGGTGCTCCGCCACGGCGAATCCACCGCCAACGTCGAGGGGCTGATCGTCTCCGTCCCCGGCCCGCGCGCGCTCACCGAGGTGGGCCTCACCGCGCGCGGCCGGAAGCAGGCGCGCGCGACGGCCCGCGACGCCGCCGCGCAGGGCCTGGGCCCGGAGACGGTCGTGCTCACGAGCGACTTCGCCCGCGCCCTGCAGACCGCGGAGGAGTTCGCGGCGGTGATCGGCGCGGCCCCGCCGCGGCTCGAGACGCGCCTGCGCGAGCGCTGCTTCGGGCGGCACGACGAGGGCCCCGCGACCGCCTACGACGGGATCTGGGCGGTGGACCGCGCCCACGGCACCCACGAGGACGGCGTCGAGCAGGTCGCGGCCGTCGCCGCCCGGGTGCTCGAGGTGCTGCACGAGGCCGATGAGCTCGCGCGCACCGCGCCGGTGGTGCTGGTCGCCCACGGCGACGTGCTGCAGATCGCGCTCGCGCTCGGCGCCGGCCGCGACCCCCACGACCATCGCGACATCCCGCATCTGGGCAATGCGGAGCTGCGCCGCCTCGGCCGCGGCAGGAGCGCCGACGGGGCGGCGGGGGCCGAGCGGGCCGCGCGGGCATGAGCCCTGCGCCCGCCGCGGGGGTCGTGCTCACCGTGGGCGGCGCGCTGCCCGCCGTGCGCGCCCTCGTCGGCCGCTTCTTCGTCGAGCGCGGCTGGCAGGTGCACGAGCGCGGCCCCGCCCTGCTGGTCGCGGAGACGGGGAGCAGGCGGCGCACCGTGCTGCTGGGCGCCCTCGCCGGACGGCGCTTCCATCTCACGGCGCCGCTCGAGCTGCACGAGGTGCCCGGCGGGGTCGAGGTGCGCTATCGCTGGGGCGCCGGCGCCGGGCGGGCGCTCGGCGGGAGCCTCGGCCGGGCGCGGGCGACGCGATCCCATGAGCGCACCGCCGCCGCGCTCGCGGAGGCGCTCGGGGCCGACGGGCGCGGCGTGCAGGTGCGCCGGCTCTGAACGTGGAACAGGCTCCCTCGCCATTGAAGGAGCCTGACCACGACCATAACCCGCCCCGGTGAGAAACGGATCACATCCGGGTCACGGTTGCGGCGGGGCCCGCGCCCTACGATGGTCCGACGCCCTGTGCGCAGGGCGCCCCGCGAACCATCAGACAGGACGAAGGACACCATGACACTGCGCATCGCCGTCTTCGGCGAGAACCGGCACGAGAAGGTCGACCCGAAGGTCCAGGAGGTCTATCCCGAGGGCATGCACACCGTCATCGCCGACGGTCTGCGCGCCACGCTCGCCGCCGACGGGATCGACGCGGAGGTGCGGATCGCCCTCCTCGACGACATCGAGGAGTCCCTCTCCGAGGAGGCCCTCGCCGAGACGGACGTGCTCACCTGGTGGGGGCACATGGCCCACGGCGACGTGCCGGACGAGGTCTCCGAGCGCGTGGTGCGCCGGGTCCACGAGGGCATGGGCCTGATCCCGCTGCACTCGGCCCACTACTCCAAGCCGTTCAAGGCCCTCATGGGCACCACCTGCAACCTGCTGTGGCGCAACGACGGCGAGGAGGAGCGGGTGTGGACCGTCAACGGCTCCCACCCCATCGCCCGCGGCGTGCCCCACCCGATCGTCGTGCCGGAGCAGGAGATGTACGGCGAGATGTTCGACATCCCCGCCCCCGACGAGCTGGTGTTCGTCTCCTCCTTCGCCGGGGGAGAGGTGTTCCGCTCCGGCGCCGCCTTCCGCCGCGGCAAGGGTAAGGTCTTCTACTTCAGCCCCGGCGACCAGGAGTACCCGGTCTACCGCCAGAGCGAGATCCAGCGCGTGCTGGCCAACGCCGTGGTGTGGGCCCGCCCCGAGGAGCGGGAGGCCGCGCCGGTGAAGATCGCCAACGCCCAGCGCGACTGGTTCCGCGACGGCGCCGTCGACGCACAGGGGCAGGCGGTCACGCGTGTCATCTGAGACCCTGCGCCCCGAGACCCGGCCCGACGCCCGGTCCGCAGCGTCCGTGATCGCGGACCCGAACGCCGCGCTCGAGGCGGCGACGGGGCAGACGCCGCTGCGCGCGGTCGTGGTGGGTGCCGGCGGGATGGGCCGCTGGTGGTCCAGGGTGATCGCCTCGAGCCCCATGACCGAGCTGGTGGGCGTCGCCGACCTCGTCGAGGGGATGCCCGCGGAGTCGATCGCGCAGTCCGGCGTGGAGGATCCCTCCGCGGTCGCGACCGGCACCGACGGCGTGGACCTCGCGCTCGAGGTGGGCGCGGACATCCTCATCAACCCCACCGTGCCCGTCGCCCATCACCCGGTGACGGTGAAGGCGCTGCACGCGGGGGTCCCGGTGCTCGGCGAGAAGCCGGTCACCGAGACGCTCCCCGAGGCGCTGAGCCTGATGGCGCACGCCGAGCTGACCGGCGTGCCGTTCATGATCTCGCAGTCGCGGCGCTTCTTCCCCCAGGTGCGGGAACTGCGCAGGTTCGTCGCCGCGCACGGGCCCACGGTGCTGACCAGCGCCTTCTTCTCCCTGTACACGGAGATGGAGGGCTATCGCCGCACCCAGCTGCACCCGCTGCTGCGGGACATGGGCATCCACGCCTTCGACACGGCCCGCTACATCATGGACACGGATCCGGTCGCGGTCACCGCGCGCGGGGCGCAGCCCGAGTGGAGCGTCTACACGCACGATGCGACGGTGACGGCGACCTTCGAGATGTCCGACGGGGCGCTGTTCGTCTACAACGGCACCTGGAACGCGCGTGGTCTGCCCACCTACTGGAACAGCGAGTGGCGGATCGGGGCGCAGCACGGCACCGCCACCTGGGACGGCACCGGCGCACCGGTGCTGGGCACCGAGGACCAGGAGGAGACCCGGGCGTTGAACACCGCGCTCGAGGAGGCGCTGTCCACCTCGGAGCCGGATCAGATCGATGCCTCGATCATCGAGTTCGTGACCTCCGTGCGCGAGGGCCGACGGCCGATGTGCGAGGTGCACGACAACATCCTCTCCTTCGCGATGGTCGAGGCCGCGGTGGCCTCGGTCGACTGCGGCGAGCGGGTCGAGATCGATGCGCTGCTCGAGGAGGCCCGCGCCGACGCGATCGCCGCGGAGGCTGATCCCGAGGCGCGGGACATCCTGCAGGGCTGGAGCTCCGTCCGCGAGGCCGTCGAGGCCTGGTGACCGGCCCCGGGCCGGCCGGGCCTCTCCGGGGCCCGGTCGGTCATGGGCCCGGTCGGTCCTGGGCCCGGTCGGCTCTCTGCCGGTCTCGCCGAGCCTCTCGTGCGCCGGCACAGGACGAACTTCTTGCTGTGGGCGTGGACTGGACGGTGCATGGCCGCTCAGCCGACGCTGGCGGCAAGAAGTTCGTCCTCGCCCGCTGCGCATTCGGGGCCAGAGATGCGGAAACGGCCCTGACCGACAGGATGTCCTGCGGGTCAGAGCCGTTCCGTGAAGTGCGCCCGGAGGGATTCGAACCCCCAACCTTCTGATCCGTAGTCAGATGCTCTATCCGTTAAGCTACGGGCGCTTGCCAGCCATGCTGACCTGATCAACTTTAGCGGGATGATCCCCTCGGTGCCAATCCAGGGGCCATGACCCTGCTCACATGGCCCCTGGATGGCTCACCGACGGAGGGTCACCAGCCCGGGCTCTGCGGCGGCTGCTGGCCGCCCTGCCCGTTCTGGCCGCCCTGCCCGGGGTGGTCCCACGGCTGGCCGCCCTGGCCGGGCTGGTTCCACTGCGGGGCGTTCGGATCCTGCGGGGCGCCCTGCTGCGGCTGGCCCCACTGCTGACCCTGCTGCGGCGCGGGCGGCGGGGAGGCCTGACCGCCCCACTGCTGGCCCGGCTGGCCCGGCTGGCCCTGCGGGGCACCCTGGGCGGAGGCGGCGCTGTAGGCGCCGGGCACCGCCGCCGGGGTGCTCTTGTTCCGGCGGGCGCGGAGCACGAAGAACACGACCGCCGCGAGCACCACGAGGAACAGGAACCCGATGATGAGCACGGCCACGACCACGATCACCCACGGGAAGCTGCTGGCGTCGGCGCGGATGTCCACGCCCTGCGTCACCTCGTTGACGTCGGTGAAGGTCACGGAGTTGCCGTCGACCTCGCCGCCGCTGGCCTCGATGATCGTGCCGGGGAAGGTGAAGGTCATCCGGAAGTCGAAGTCGAGGTCGCCCATCGGGGAGCCGAGGTCTGCGGACATCCCCTCGTCGCCCTCGATGGCCAGGTGGTATTCGCCGTCCTCCTCGGTGAGGTCGAAGCCGGTGCCGAAGTTGTCGCTGGTCATCACGCCCGTGACGACGCAGCCGAGCTGGCCGTCCTTCTCGTAGGGGTCGACGTCGGGCGCCATCTCGCCCATCACGCCCATCTCGTCCTGCATGTCGGAGCACATGGAGTCCGCGGAGCTGTACTGCCCCGCCATGAACTGCTCGTCGAAGGCGACGTCGTAGGAGACGTTGATGGTGTCGACGTCCTGGATGTCGAAATCGGCGTGGAGCTTCCCGCAGCCGGCCAGCACCAGGAGGAAGGGCAGGAGGAGGACGGCGGCGAGCCGGCGCCGTATCGAGATGCTGTTCATGAGGCCCCCAGGAGGTGGTCGGCGGGAAAAGTGGACATCACGCGCGTGGCGGACATCTCCCTCAGCCTACCGGCGCGTCCACGGGAGCGCGGTGGGGAGAACTCCCCATCACCGCGGCCGCGACCGGGGACGGGACCCCGGCGGGGCCCCTCTCCAGAACACCCCGGCGGGGCCTACTTCCAGAACATGAGCATGCCGCCGCCCACCATGAGCACCCCGAAGCCGACCGCGAGGTTCCAATCGCCGATGGGCAGCGGCAGCTGACCGGCGGAGATGTAGTACGTGACGAGGTAGAGCAGCCCCACGATGAGGAGCACGACGGCGGTGGGCGCGAGCCACGGCGGGTTCTGCGTCGCCGCGGCGACCCGGCGCCCGGTGGTGCGGGTGCTCTCCGCGGCCGCGGCCTTCTTCACCGAGGTGGAGCGGGTGGAGTCCTTCGCCTTCTCGGAGATCTCGCCGCCCGCGGGGGTGACCGGATCCTTCGCCGAAGCGGTGGCCTTCGCGTTCGACGTCGCCTGCCGGGACGACTTCTTCCTGCTCCTGGCCATGAAACGGTGCTCCCTCGACGCGGCCGGTCGCGCGGGCGTGCCGCGCGGGCCCGCGGGTGCAGGCCTTGGCCTAGGGTAATGCTCGTAGACCGAGCGTGCGAAGTGAGGAGCCGCCATGGAGGCAGGGGGCGAGCGCCACCGCACTGCACGCACTGCGCACACCGCAGGGCGCACCGCGCGCGGGCGCACGCGCATCGGCGTGGCGCTGGTGATGGTGCTGTGCGGGGTCCTGTTCGCCACCACCGCCCGGCTCTCCGGCGGCGGCTCCATCCGCGACGAGAGCAGCGATGTGGTGGGCGTGCTGCAGGAGCGCGGGCGCGACATCGAACGGCTCACCGAGGAGAACGCGACCATGCGCGCCGAGGTGGAGGGGCTGCGCGGCGCGGAGGCCGGCGCCCCGACCGCCGAGGGCGCGGAGCACGTCGCCGATGCCGTCGGCCTCAGCGAGGTCAGCGGCCCCGCGCTGCGGATCACCCTCACCGACGCCCCCAGCAGCGCCCTGTCCATCCCGGGCACCGAGCCGAACGACCTCGTCGTCCACCAGCAGGACCTCGAGGCGTACATCAACGCGCTGTGGGCCGGCGGGGCGGAGGCGATGATGCTGCAGGACCAGCGGGTCATCAACGGCAGCGCCTTCCGCTGCGCCGGCAACACCCTGCTGCTCGAGGGCCGGGTCTACTCCCCGCCGTTCGTGGTGACCGTCATCGGACCGATCGACGAGATGACCGAGGCGCTCGAGGACGCCCCCGGCGTGGAGGCGTACCGCACCTGGGTGGGGCACGTCGGGCTCGGCGAGAAGATCGAGACGCTCGAGACCACCACGCTGCCCGCCTTCGAAGGCTCGCTCACCCTCACCGCGGAGGCCGCCGCATGACCCCCACCCACCGCCGCCGAGACCGCCGCGGCGGAGGGGTCCTCGGGATCCTCGGGGAGCTGCTGCTGACCCTCGGCGCCCTGCTGCTGCTCTTCCTCGTCTGGCAGCTGTGGTGGACGGACGTCATCGCCGACCGCGAGCAGGCCGGCATCATCGACGGCCTCGAGCAGGAGTGGGGCGAGCTCGACGCGGAGGAGATCGCACCCCGCCAGGAGGGCCCGCCGCCGATCCCCGAGACCCCGCAGGACACGATGGTCTGGGGCAAGATGCACGTGCCGGCCTTCGACCGGCCCCAGTTCCCGCTCGCCGAGGGCGTGAGCCTCGAGAAGGTGCTCAACGTCAAGGGCGCCGGCCACTACCCGGAGACGGCGCTGCCGGGCGAGGTCGGGAACTTCTCGGTCGCCGGGCACCGCAACACCTACGGCCGCGTCTTCGAGGACATCGCCCGGCTCGAGACGGGGGACGCGATCGTGGTGGAGACCTCCGACGCGTTCTACGTGTACGAGGTGAGCGAGTCGCTGGTCGTGCAGCCGGCGGACGTCGAGGTGATCGCGCCGACGCCCGGCCGGCCCGAGGTCGAGCCCACCGCGCAGATGCTCACCCTGACCGCCTGCCATCCGATGTACTCCGCGCGCGAGCGCTACATCGTCCACGCCGAGTTCGCGTACTGGACGGACCGGGCCGACGGGATCCCCGAGGCGCTCGCCACCGGTGAGGAGGAGGACTGATGTACGGCTGGTTGTTCCGGCACCTGCCCGGCCCGCTGTGGGTGCGGATCCTGATCACGGTGGTGCTGCTCGCCGCGATCGTCGTGGCGCTGTTCGGCTGGGTGTTCCCGGCGATCGCGCCCCACATGCCCTTCAACGACGGCCTCGTCGGCGCGCATCCTGCAGCAGCGCACCCCGCCGCTGCATCCCCCACAGCCGCGCTCCTCAGGAGCTGACTCAGCCGGCGGTCATGAGGGGCTTCAGCCCCGCCGAGCGCTGCACGGCGTCGCGGCCGTCGCACAGCTCGAGGAAGCGGGCGAGCATGAGGTGCCCGTTCTCGGTGAGCACCGACTCGGGGTGGAACTGGACCCCGTGCAGCGGCAGCTCGCGGTGCGCGAGGCCCATCACCATGCCGTCGGCGGTGCGGGCGGTGACCTCGAGCTCCGGCGGGATCGTCTCCGGCACCACGGTCAGCGAGTGGTAGCGGGTGGCGGTCATCGGGGAGGGGGCGCAGGCGAACACGCTCGCGCCCTCGTGCGTGAGCTCGCTGGTGCGCCCGTGCATGAGCTGCGGGGAATGCGCGACGGTGGCGCCGAAGTACTGGCCGAGCGCCTGATGGCCGAGGCACACCCCGAGCATCGGCACCTCGCGGGCCGCGCACGCGCCGATCACCTCGAGCGAGCGCCCGGCGGTGGTCGGATTGCCGGGGCCGGGGGAGACCAGCACCCCGTCGACGCCGGCGAGGTCCACGGCGCCGTCGGCGTCCTGCGGGACCTCGTCGTTGCGCACCACGACCGTCTCGGCACCCATCTGCTGCAGGTAGCCGACGATGGTGAAGACGAAGCTGTCGTAGTTGTCGATCACCAGGATCCGCGCCGTCGGCGCCCCCGGGGCCGTGTGCCGGTCCGTGCGGTCAGTCTCCGCCATCGCCGTTCCCTTCGCCGTTGCCTGCACCGCCGCCCGAATCGTCCTCTCCGTCCCCGGGGTCGTCGCTGGGCGACTCGGAGGGCGACTCGGAGGGCGACTCGCTCGGACTCTCCGAGGGGGACTCGGTGGGCGACTCCGAGGGGTCCTCCGTGGGGGTCTCGGTGGGTTCCTGCGTGGGCTCCGGGCCGGAGGAGACCACGATCGTCACCGTGGTGCCGCGCTCGATCTTCTCGTTCGCGGCCGGCTCGGTGCGGATCACGCGGCCCTCCTCGACGGAGTCCGAGTGCTCGCGGGTGGGGGTGTGGCCGAAGCCGGCCTCCTCGAGCGCCTTCTGGGCGTCGGAGAGCGACTGCCCGGTGACGTTCGGGACGGCGACGGGGCCCTCCGGGGCGGCGACCACGAGGCGGATCGTGGAGCCGATCGACTCGGAGCTGCCGGCCGGCGGCGTCTGCTCGAGCACCGTGCCGGGATCGTGATCGCCGTCCGGGCGCTCGGTGCTCTTCACCTCGAAGCCGATGTCCTCGAGGGTCGCGGTCGCGCTGTCGAGATCGGTGAGCACCACGTCGGGCACGGTGTAGCTGCCGGTGGCGTCCCAGATCTCGACCTCGTCGCCCTTCTTCGCGGGGCTGCCGGCGGCCGGGTCCGAGCGGGTGATGAGCCCGCGCTCGGTGTTCTTCTTGTCCTCGCTGTCCACGTAGCGGGGGACGAGGCCGGCATCCTCGAGCAGCTTCTCGGCGTCCTCTCGGGGCGTGTCCACGAGGTCCGGCACCTCGACGGCGGCCGGCCCCAGGGAGACCGTCACCTCGACGCTCGAGCCGACCTCGACCTCCTCGCCCTCGTCGGGGTTCGAGCCGATGACGATGCCCGCGTCGACCTCCTGGGACTCCTCCTGCACGAACTCGGGATCGAGCCCGGCGTCGCGCAGGATCGAGCGGGCGTCGTCCTCGCTCTCGCCGGCGACCGCCGGGACGGGGACGGTCTCGGGGCTCTGGTCCCAGGGCTTGAACACCGCGAGCGCGGCGCCGACCAGGGCGAGCACGGCGACGATCACCAGGATGATCAGCCACCAGGGCTTGCGGTGCTCCTCCTCGGGCTCGATCTCCTCGGGCCCGTGGAGGGCGAGCGGGCCGGTGTTCGGCGTCGCCGCCGAGCTGCCGCTCCAGTTCTGGCTGCGCAGCCCCGCGGCCGCGCCGACGCCCGCCGCGCCGAGGCCCGCGGCGCCCGCGGTCCCGGCGGCCATGGCGGGCAGCGCCTCGGTGGGGTCGTCCACGGGGCCGAGCACGGTCGTGGCCTCGGGGTCCTCGCCCGCGGCGCCGGAGCCCTGCACGAGGGTCGGGGGACGGCCCGCGACCACGGCGGCGATGTCGCGGGAGAAGGCGACGGCGCTCGGGTAGCGCTGCTCGCGGTCCTTCGTGAGCCCGGTGAGGATGATCGCGTCCAGCGCGGGGGAGATCGCGGGGTTGTAGGCCGAGGGCGGGTGCGGCTCCTCGCGCACGTGCTGGTACGCGATCGAGACGGGCGTGTCCCCGGTGAACGGCGGGCGCCCGGTGAGCATCTCGTACATCACGCACGCGGCGGAGTAGATGTCGGAGCGGGCGTCGACCAGCTGGCCGCGGGCCTGCTCGGGGGAGAGGTACTGGGCGGTGCCCATCACGGCCTGGGTCGCGGTCATCGCGCTGGTCGCGTCGGCGATCGCGCGGGCGATGCCGAAGTCCATCACCTTCACCGCGCCGGCCTCGTTGATCATGATGTTGCCGGGCTTGATGTCGCGGTGCACGATCCCGGCCCGGTGCGAGTACTCCAGGGCGCTGAGCAGCGCGGCCATGATCTCGCCGGCCTGCTGGGCGTCCATCGGGTGCTCGGGGTCGATGAGCTCGCGCAGGGTGCGGCCCTGCACGTACTCCATCACGATGTAGGGGATGGTGACGTCGGCCCCGGTGATGGTGGCCTGCTGCTCCTCGCCGGTGTCGTACACGGCCACGATCGAGGGATGGTTCAGCGAGGCGGCGCTGTGCGCCTCCCGCCGGAAGCGCTCCTGGAAGTTCGCGTCACGGGCCAGGTCGGAGCGCAGCACCTTCACGGCGACCGTGCGGTGCAGGCGGGTGTCCTCGGCGAGGAACACCTCGGCCATGCCCCCGGTGCCGAGGATCCTGCCCAGGCGGTAGCGTCCGCCCAGGACCACCTTGTCTTCGCTCACTCCACACCCGTCCTCGTACCGTGGTCGACCACGACCGCTGCGTCCATCGTAGTTGCCGACTGCGCGCCTCCTGCCGCGAGGCGGGAGACCTCCGTCCCATCCAGTCCCGCCGCGCCCAGCGGGATCCAGCCCAGCCCGCCCGCGATCGCGACGAGGATCGCCAGGACCACGAAGATCACCAGCACCAGGCCCGGCAGCGACATGCCCGCGAACTGCCGGCCGGTGGTGGAGGTGCCGCGCACGGTGCGCGAGGAGTTCGGGGTGTCCACGTCGTCGAAGGCGCCGACCCCGCGGGGCCGTGCGTCCCGCAGGCGCCGGTCGCCCCGGGCAGAGGGGGAGGAGCCGCTGCCGGCACCGGGCGCCGGGGCGGGGGAGGCCGCCGAGCGGGCGGAGCTCGCCGAGAGCGCGGAGGCGGCCGAGAGGGCCGAGCCGGCCGAGCTCGCCGAGCGCCCCGAGCGGGAGCTGCGCCGCGGCGCCGAGCCGGCGGAGGCGGCCGAGAGGGCCGAGGGGCCCGAGGCGCCCGAGCGGTGCCGGATCCCGCGCCCGCGCCCGGACAGCGGCAGCGGCATCGCGGCGGTGCGGGTCCCGGTGGGGGAGGTCCCCGTCCGACGACCGTGCTCTCCCGTGTCGCTCCCGCCGGAGCCGGTCGCGCCGCTCCCGCCGGGGCCGCCGGCGGTGCCGGTGCCCGCCCCGCCCGTGCCGCCGGGGCGGATGCGGTTCTCGCCGGTCCAGTCGTGATCCTCGACCCGCGTCATGGGGATCGCGCCGGTGGTGAAGCGCGGCTCGACACCGCGCTGGATCGCCTCGAGGATCCGCGAGACGGCCGCCGCGGAGCGGGGACGGTTCGCGGGCGCCTTGGCCAGCATCATCATCACCAGGCGGCGCAGGTCGGCGTTGATCTCCTCCGACAGCTCCGGCGGCTGCTGCTTGACCTGCGCCATCGCGATCTCCACCTGGCTCGAGCCGGTGAAGGGACGCCGGCCGTTGAGCATCTCGTAGCCCACGATGCCCAGCGCGTAGATGTCCGAGAGGGAGGTGGCCTGCTTGCCCATCGCCTGCTCGGGGGAGAGGTACTGGGCGGTGCCCATCACCAGGCCCGTCTTCGTCAGCCGGGCCTGGTCCTTGCTGCGCGCGATCCCGAAGTCGGTGATCTTCATGGCCCAGTCGTTCTTCTCGTCGACCAGCACGTTCTCGGGCTTCACATCGCGGTGCACCACACCCTTGGAGTGGGCGGCGTCCAGCGCCCGCGCGAGCTCGATGAGCAGCGAGACCACCCGCTTCTCGGGCAGCCCGCGGGAGTTCTCCTCGATGATGTCCGAGAGCGGCCGGCCCGGGCACAGCTCCATCACGATGTAGGCGCGGCCGTCGAGCTCGCCGTAGTCGTACAGCGCCGCGATGCCGTCGTGCGAGAGGGCGGCGGTGTGGCGGGCCTCGGCGCGGAACCGCTTGAGGAAGCCGTCGTCCCCGGCGTACTCCTCGCGCAGCACCTTGACCGCGACCTCGCGGTCGAGCTCCTGGTCATGCCCCTTCCAGACCTGGCCCATCCCGCCGGTGGCGATCAGAGACGTCAGTTCATAGCGTCCTTCGAGCACGAGCCCCGGTTCGGTCCTCATGGCCGGATCACCGCCTCCATCACGTCCTTGGCGATCGGCGCCGCAGTGCGCGAGCCGTATCCGCCCTCCTCGACCACGACCGCCACAGCGATCTTCCGGTCCTCCTGCTGCCCGTAGCCCACGTACCAGGAGTGGGGCGCACGGTCCTCGCCCCACTGGGCGGTGCCGGTCTTGCCGCCCACCTCGGCACCGTCGATCGCCGCGGCGGTGCCGGTGCCGTCCTCGACCACGCCCACCATCATCTGCCGCATCTGCGCGGCGTTCGCGGCGCTCAGCGGCTGGCCCAGCTCCTTCGGGGTGAGCTCGGCGACGGTGGAGAGGTCGTTCGTGCGCACCGCCTGCACCAGCTGCGGCTCCATGGTCACCCCGTCGTTCGCGAACGTCCCGGCCACCATCGCCATCTGCAGCGGCGTCACCCGCGTCTCGTACTGCCCGATCGAGGTGGTGGCCAGCTGCGCGTCGTCGAGGTCCTCGCCGATCGTCGAGGGCGTCACCGACAGCGGCACCTCGAGGCGCTCGCCGAAGCCGAAGCCCTCCGCGGTCTCGCGCAGCTGCTCCTCGCCGAGGTCCACCCCGAGCTGCGCGAAGGAGGTGTTGCAGGACTGCCGCAGCGCGTCGGCGAGCGTGGAGGTGTCATCCGGCCCGCAGGGCTCGGTGCCTCCCGAGGCGTGGTTGTTCATCACCGCGGAGGAGTTCGGCAGCTGCCAGGTGCCGGGCCCGGGGATCTCCGAGTCGGCGGTGTACTGCCCGGATTCGAGCGCCGCGGAGGCGACGACGAGCTTGAACGCGGAGCCGGGCGGGTAGAGGTCCCCGCCGATCGCGCGGTTGGTCAGCGGGCGGTCCGGATCGTCGTTCAGCGCGGTCCAGGACTCGGCCACGGCGGGACCGTCGTGGGAGGCGAGGCGGTTGGGGTCGAAGCTGGGGGCGGAGACCATCGCGAGCACCGCTCCGGTCTCCGGGTCCAGGGCGACCGCGGCGCCGCGCCGGCCCTCGAGCGCCTTCCACGCCGCCTCCTGCGCCGCCGAGTCGAGGGTGAGCTCGACCGTCGCGCCGCGCCCCTGCCGGCCCGAGAGGATGTCCGAGATGCGGTGGTAGAACAGCGCGTCGGCCTCCCCCGAGAGGGTGTCGTTCAGGGTGCGCTCGATGCCGGTGAAGCCGTACACCACCGAGTAGTACCCGGTCACCGGGGCGTACATCGCGCCGGGATCGTAGGTGCGCAGGTAGCCGTAGGTGTCGCCGGATTCCTGGGAGGAGGCGATCGCGTGGCCGTCCACCACGATCGGGCCGCGGTGGCGGCCGTACTCGTTGTACAGGGTGCGGTCGTTCTGCCCGTGGGCGTTCAGGCGCCCCTGGGCGACGACCTGGAAGTAGGTGGTCGAGGTGAACAGCAGCACGAAGAGCACGCCGATCACGAGCCACACATGGCGCAGCGGACGGTTCATGCGCTCACCTCCTGGCCGGGGCGCGGCGCGGCCGCGGGAGCGGTGCCCGGCACCTGGCGGGCGGCGGGCCGACGGGCCGCGTCCGAGAGGCGCACCAGGATCCCGGCGATGAGCCAGTTGCACACCAGCGAGCTGCCGCCCGCGGCGAGGAAGGGGAGGGTCAGGCCGGTCAGCGGGATCACCCGGGTGACGCCGCCGACGACCACGAACACCTGCAGCGCCATCGCGAAGCCGAGCCCGCCGGCCAGCAGGGTGCCGAAGCCGTCGGAGATGCCGACGGCGGCGCGCAGCGCCCGCTGCACCAGCAGCAGGTAGATCAGCAGCAGCGCGAAGGCGCCGACCATGCCGAGCTCCTCGGCGAGGGAGGCGAAGATGAAGTCCGATTCGGCGTGGGGGACCACGTCGGGCCGGCCCTCGCCGAGCCCGGCCCCGGTGAGGCCGCCGTTGGCGAGGCCGAACAGGCCCTGGCTGATCTGCTCGCACGAGCCGTAGTTCGCGCTCGAGAGCGGGTCGAGCCAGCAGGTGATGCGGGTGCGCACATGCCCCATCTGGGTGGCGGCGAAGATCGCCGGCGGCAGGAACATCACCGCCCCGATCACGAGCCAGCTGAGCCGGTCGGTGGCCACGTAGAGCATCGCCACGAACAGGCCGAAGAACATCAGCGAGGTGCCCAGGTCCGTCTGGAACACGAGCACCGCCATCGCGAAGCCCCACGCCACCAGGATGGGCCCGAAGTCGGACCAGCGCGGCAGGTGGATGCCCAGCACCTTCGGGCCCGCGAGCGCGAGGGTGTCGCGACGGGAGACGAGGTAGCCGGCGAAGAAGATCGCGAAGGCGATCTTC